>JBHAEI010000040.1:0-16013 GCA_041855505.1 Prevotella sp. | reverse complement strand
TGTCATATTAGAGTTTTGCTTGTTTTCTTTTTGCAACACTAAGATAAGTGAAAATTCTGACATGGCAAAATCCTGGGCAACTTTTTGTTGCTCAGGAACTTATAAATAAAGTTAAATTATAGTGTTGCGGAATTAAGGTATATAGAAATCTTCTTCTATGGATTTTACCATATCTTCGGCACTCTTCCATACCTTAGTCCCTAATCCTTTATTGTTGTAAGCTACGACCAACTCGCATATAGTCTCTGCACTTGTACAAAGCACTGCATCTGATTCATTTATCAAATCAAACACATCATCACTTAGTAAATCCGGATCCGTTGTAAAATAAACAACGATATTGGTATCTAACAAATATCTCATTACCTACAATCTGAAAGCCGGATCATAAATAATAAAGCCACTCTTAAGTCTTCTTGCAGCCTCAACGCTTTTATTCCTTGATGGCTTTGAAGCATTTAATGCCTTGTTTTCTTCAGGAGTCAGCTTTCTTTTTCTTGTCTTTTTAGCTTTTCCTTCTTCCATATAGTGTAGTTCTTTATTTATTGTTATTGCAAAAATATGATATATTTCTGATAATAACAAACTTATAATGTATTTTTCATCTTGTCAAGGAATGCTTTGGCAAATTCCCAAACCACGATACCTGCTGTTGTGCTCACGTTTAGCGAGTGTTTGGTGCCGAATTGTGGAATTTCAAGGCAGCCATCGCTCATATCGACCACCGTTTGCTTTACCCCTTTTACCTCGTTTCCCATCACAATGGCATATTGCTTTGTGCTGTCCAGAGTAACGGATAGATGTTGTAGCTTGGTGGAATGTTCCACTTGCTCTACGCTATACACGAAATATCCCTGTTCGTGCAGTGCTTGAACAGCCTCTTCGGTATGCTCAAAATACCTCCATTCCACCGAGTCTTCGCCCCCTAAAGCGGTCTTATGAATCTCGGCATTCGGAGGAGTGGCGGTGATACCACAGAGATATATGGCTGCAATGCGGAAAGCATCGCCTGTACGGAATACGCTTCCCACATTGTAAAGTGAACGGACATCGTCGAGAACTACCACCAATGGCAGTTTCTTGGCTTCCTTAAACTCGTCGATAGAAAGACGGTTCATTTCGATGGTGCGTAGTTTTCGCATGGTCGTCATGTGTGAAATCTGCTACTGTCCGTCGGCTACTTCGTACTGAAAGCAAGGGCGTATGCCTTTATTTGTTTTACCATCGATAGCAGACCGTTGCTCCGAGTGGGGCTGAGATGCTGGCGCAAACCGATGCGATCGATAAAATACAGGTCGGCATCAAGTATCTCCTGTGGTGTGTGATTGCTAAGAACCTGAATTAAAAGGGCTATGATACCCTTGGTAATCAGCGCGTCCGAGTCGGCCGTAAACACCAGTTTGCCATCCTGCATATCGCATTGCAGCCATACACGGCTCTGACATCCGTCTATCAGATTACTGTCGTTTTTATACTTACTGTCGAGTTCTTTAAGGTCGTTTCCTAAGTCGATGAGCATCTGATAGCGGTCCATCCAATCGTCGAAACCCTCAAATTCTTCTATAACAGCGTCCTGTGCTTCGTTAATTGTCATATCCTTATATGTTTATTTTATCAGGAGTTAAAGGAGTTAAGGAAGTTAGAAAAGTTAAAGGACATTTGTCCGATAGGCTGCATTTTACCTTTGACACACTGCTTCAGAACATTTGTCTTTAACTTCCAACCCGACTTTAGGCGGGTGATTCGCTTCTTTTACTTCTTTTACTCCTTTAATTCCTTTATAATCTATTCCTTTGGTTGAACAATATCTATTCTGAACAGTTTGTCGTTGGGGCGAACTTTATCAGGAACAGGGATAGATACGCGTGTTCCTTGCTCTGCCTGCTCGACCGGTTTTAGGTCGAAACGAATCTCTTCGGCATTCAAGTACATTGCTCCGGTGGTGTTTCCGGTAATCAACAGTTTGTCGCCCTTTCGGAAGGTGTTCGCCTCTACAGCTACTTCGGCCACGCCAAGTTTCGAGAAATACTTCATTACCTTGCCCACAAGAATCTTCTTCTCGGTGGCTTTGTTACCGTAGTTCTTCGTCCATTCTCCCATCGTCTGCCCCTGATAATAGCCATCCCAGAAGCCACGATTGAACACTCTCGAGAGTTTTTCGTCCCATTCATCCTTCTTCTTTTCGGTAAACGTACCGTCCAGCACGGCCTGAATAGCCTCCTTATAGCAGGTAACAACGGTGTGAACATACTCCGGTCCGCGGGCACGTCCTTCTATTTTGAACACCCTTACACCCGCTTTCATCATCTTGTCGATAAACCTTACCGTCTTCAGGTCCTTCGGACTCATGATGTATTTGTTGTCGATTTCCAGCTGATTACCCGTTTCGTTATCGGTAACGGTGTAGCTGCGGCGGCAGATTTGTACGCATTCGCCACGATTGGCCGACCGGTTTGCATCGTGCAGACTCATATAGCACTTGCCCGATATGGCCATGCAGAAAGCACCATGACAGAACATCTCGATACGGATTTGCCTGCCCATCGGGCCTGTTATGTTTTGTTCTATAATCAGTTTGTGTATCTCGGCCACCTGTTCCATGCTCAACTCGCGTGCCAAAACGGCAACATCGGCAAACTGCGCATAGAACTTCAGCGCATCGATGTTCGAGATATTGAGCTGTGTAGAGAGGTGTACCTCTACGCCAACTTGGCGACAATACATCATTACAGCCACGTCGCTGGCGATGACAGCCGAGATGTTTGCCTCTTTGGCAGCATCGATAATCTCGTGCATAGCCCCGATGTCTTCGCCATAAATAATGGTGTTTACGGTTAAATATGTTTTGATGTTGTGCTCATTACAGGTCTGCGCAATCTCCTTCAAGTCGGTAATGTCGAAGTGATTGGCCGAGTGTGAGCGCATATTCAGTTTGCCTATACCGAAGTACACCGAATTGGCGCCGGCATGAATAGCAGCTGCCAGCGATTCGCGTGAGCCTACGGGGGCCATTATTTCAAAGTCGTTAATCTTACTCTCCATAATTATATCATTGAGGTGCAAAGGTACAGAAAATATCTGATATTTGCCTATTTGCAAAGTATTATGTACCTTTGTACCCTCATATAATATCGAAATAATCGGATGAAAAAGCTCTATATAGAAACTTACGGCTGCCAGATGAATGTGGCCGATTCGGAGGTTGTGGCTTCGGTCATGAAGATGGCAGGTTATGATCTGTGTGAAAATGAGGAGGAGGCAGATGCCGTTTTCCTGAATACTTGTTCTGTTCGTGAGAATGCCGAGAACAAGATTTATAATCGTTTAGACACTCTTTTTGCCGAAAAGCGCAAAGGGCGCGACCTTATCTTGGGTGTGCTGGGCTGTATGGCGGAGCGTGTAAAGGACGATTTAATCGAAAATCACCACGCCAATTTGGTGTGCGGCCCCGACTCTTACCTGAACCTTCCCGATATGATAGCCCAGTGCGAGAACGGAAATAATGCGCTTGATATAGAGCTTTCTACTACGGAAACCTATCGCAATGTTATTCCGCAGCGCATCGGTGGCAACCGTGTGTCAGGGTTTGTAAGCATTATGCGTGGCTGTAACAACTTCTGCCACTACTGTATCGTGCCTTATACCCGAGGAAGAGAGCGCTCTCGCGATGTGGAAAGCATCCTGCAGGAGGTGAGGGATTTGCACGATAAGGGCTTTAAGGAGGTAACATTGCTGGGACAGAACGTGAACTCTTACGGTCTGCTTCCCAACGGAAAGCGTCCCAAACACGGCACTTCGTTTGCCGAACTGCTGCATAAGGTGGCACAGAGCGTGCCGGACATGCGTGTCCGCTTCACCACTTCCAACCCGGAAGACATGACGGAAGACATCCTGCATGCCATTGCCGAGGAGCCAAACCTTTGCAATCATATTCACTTCCCGGCTCAAAGCGGCAGCAACTCGGTACTGAAGGATATGAATCGCAAATATACCCGTGAGGAATATCTGGAGAAAGTGGCTGCCATTCGGCGTATTATCCCCGACTGTGGACTCACTACCGACATCTTCGTGGGCTATCATAACGAGTCGGAAGCCGACCATCAGCAAACCCTCGACTTGGTAAAAGAAGTAGGTTTCGATTCTGCTTTCATGTTCAAATACTCCGAACGTCCCGGCACTTATGCTGCCAAGCACTTGCCGGATAATGTAAGCGAGGAGGAGAAAATCCGTCGTTTGAACGAGCTTATCAAGCTGCAGACTGAGATTTCGGCCGAACAGAACAAGAAAGACGAAGGAAAAGAGTTTGAAATCCTTATAGAACGTTTCGGAAAACGTAGTCGAGAGCAACTCATGGGGCGTACGCCGCAGAATAAAGCGGTGGTTATCCCTAAAGGCAATCATCACATAGGCGAAACCGTTCGTGTGCGTATAACAAGCTCTTCCAGCGCTACTTTGATAGGCGAAGAAGTTTAAAGAAATTATAAAACCACAAGAGAAAGGAAGTGTTTATTCTTCTTTCTCTTGTGGTTTTTCTGAAAATGTCCTATATTTGCTGATATTATGAAAGATTTTATCAAAGTACTTAGGCGATTTGTACCACCTTATAAGCGGTATCTTTTCTTGTCGATTATCTTCAATGTGCTATCGGCATTGCTTAATATATTCTCTTTTGCTACCCTTATTCCCATTCTCCAGATATTGTTTAAGGTAGATTCCGGTACCAGCGCAACGCACATTATGAGCATTGGAGATGCTCCTATAAAGGATGTCTTATCGAATAATGTTGATTATTACATACAGATATATATCACGAGTTGGGGACCGACGACGGTACTTTTAATCATAGGACTGGTGCTGGCCTTTATGACTTTCCTAAAAACAGGCTGTTACTTCCTTTCGTCGGCATCGATTATTCCCATCCGAACAGGCGTAGTTCGCGATATTCGTAACCAGCTTTATCAGAAGATAACCTCTCTTTCGCTCGGTTTTTTCAGCGAAGAAAGGAAGGGAGACATCATCGCTCGTATGAGTGGCGATGTGCAAGAGATAGACACCTCCATCATGTCGTCGATCGATATGCTGTTCAAAAATCCCGTGTTGATTGTCATTTACTTTACAACCCTGCTCCTTATTTCATGGCAGCTCACGCTGTTCACGCTCATTTTCGTGCCGATCTTTGGCTGGTTTATGGGCTTTGTGGGCAGGAAACTGAAGCATAAGAGCATCACGGCGCAGGCTTTATGGAGCGATACCATGAGTCAGGTAGAGGAAACACTGGGCGGTTTGCGGGTTATCAAGGCCTTTTGTGCCGAAGAAAAGATGAACAAACGTTTCGATGAGGTGAATACTCACTATCGGAACGACATCATGAAGGTTAATATTCGCCAGCAGTTGGCCCATCCTATGAGCGAGTTCTTGGGAACAGTGATGATAGTTGTCGTACTTTGGTTTGGCGGTGTGCTGGTATTGGGGCAGTATCCTGTTATCAGCGGACCGACATTCATCTACTATCTCGTTATCCTTTACAGCATCATTAATCCGTTGAAGGAGTTTTCGAAAGCCGGCTACAACATACCCAAGGGGCTTGCCTCGATGGAGCGTGTCGATAAAATTCTGAAAGCGGAAATAGAGATTAACGACCCGGAAAAGCCTGTTCGTCTTGATTCCTTTGAGCATCAGATAGAGTTCAGGCACGTAAGTTTTGCCTATACCGACGAGCACGACGCCGAGGGGAACCCTATTTTGCATTGGGTTTTGAAGGATATAAACATGGTAATTCCGAAGGGTAAGACGGTAGCTTTGGTAGGACAGAGCGGAAGTGGTAAATCGACACTGCTCGATTTGATACCCCGTTATTATGACGTTCAGGAGGGCGAGATACTCATTGACGGCATCAATATCAAGGATTTGGGAGTACACGACCTCCGCATGTTCATCGGTAACGTAAACCAAGAGGCTATTCTCTTTAATGATTCCTTCCGTAATAATATAGCCTTTGGTACCGAAGGGGCTACCGATGAGGCCATTCAGGAGGCGGCAAGGATTGCAAATGCCCATGAGTTTATCATTAATAGTGAGAAAGGATATGATACAAACATCGGTGATAGAGGCGGAAGACTGTCGGGCGGACAGCGCCAACGTGTAAGTATAGCACGTGCTATCTTGAAGAATCCGCCTATCCTTATCCTTGATGAGGCCACCTCTGCCCTCGATACCGAGAGTGAACGATTGGTACAGGACGCGCTTTTCCATTTGATGAAAACACGTACCACCATTGCCGTGGCACACCGTTTATCGACGATAAAGAACTCGGATGAAATCTGTGTGTTGCACGAAGGCCAAATAGTTGAGCGTGGAACACACGATGAACTGATGGCCATGAACGGCTATTATAAGCGACTTCACGATATGCAGGAAATCTAAGAGGAATGGTAAAGCTCATTTATTACTTTTTCTATGTAATCAGTTTGCTGCCCTTTTGGTGTCTTTATCGGGTGGCAGATATAGAGTATCTGGTGCTCTATTATGTTATAAGGTATAGAAAAGGCGTGGTAAGAAACAATCTTGTAACCTCTTTTCCGGAAAAGAGCAAGCAGGAGATTATAGCTATCGAGAAAGGATTCTATCGTTGGTTTTGCGATTATTTCTTCGAAGCCATAAAACTATTAAGTATCAGTAACAAAGAGCTTCGTAACCGTTTTACGATTATTAATTCCGAAGAAGTAGAAGAATGCTTTGCCCAAGGGCAGAATACTGCAGGTATTCTTGGGCACTATTGTAACTGGGAATGGCTCTCTTGCGTAGGCATTGAATTGCCAAAGGAGCGTATAACGGGACTTATTTACCATCCTTTACGGAACAAAGCCTTCGACGAATTGTTTAAAAAACTTCGCTCACACGAGAAGAACGGAGTGCCTATTCCTAAGAAAGAGATTCTTCGTTACTTGCTGGATTATAAGCGAAAGGGCATTATGAGCATCTTCGGATATATTTCCGATCAAAGTCCTAAGTGGGAAAACATCCACCTATGGTTACCTTTTCTTAACCATGACACCCCTGTGTTTACGGGGGGAGAGAAGATAATGCGCAAGATGAACAATGCCGTTTTCTATGTAGAGATGGGTCGCCCTCGCCGGGGTTATTACACGGCCACCTTTAAGCTGATAACAAAAGACCCAAACAGTCTTCCTGAATTCGAGATTACTCGACGCTTTTTTCAGGAGTTGGAAAAGACCATCCGAGAGGATCCTAGATATTATCTCTGGAGCCATAAACGCTGGAAACGTACACGCGAGGAGTTCGACAAACGTTTTTATGTGGATGAGAACGGGAAAGTTTTTCCTAAAAACTGATAATCATACAGCAGAATATGGGATGTACTGAAGCAGCCAAAGGCCTGTGTAAAAAAGGTTTCCCGAGCCTCATTCCCTACTGTTGTAATAAAAATATACTAATGTCCACTATTTTACATATCAACCCGAGGTATAAGCAAGTTGCCTCTTTCTGCGAACAATTACCGCAGCTGTTCCCCACCGAAGGCAAGGATATTTTCATAGGTCGTAACCACATAAAATGCTTTGAAGCAGAAGGCACCGTACTGGTGGTAAAGCGCTTCAGGCACTTGGGTATACTTCGCCGTATTATTTACACCTTTTTTCGGAAAGACAAAGCTCTCCGCAGTTGCGAGAACTCCGGCGAAATTATCCTTCGTGGCTTCTCGGCTCCGGAGCCTATTGCCTATGTTGGCGTAAAGAAAGGTGGCCTGCTGAACGACCTTTATTATGTCAGCGACCTTACAGAAGGCAAGGCTGTGAAAGACGGATTAATGGAACAACAGCCTTATAATGAGCGACTGCTGACTGCTTATGTACCGTATGTGGCAGCCTTACATGAAAAAGGTATTATCCATCAGGATCTGAATTTCACAAATGTGCTTTATCATGAAGATACCGAGGGCGGCTATTCTTTCGAACTTATCGATGTAAACCGTATGATGTTCTTTCCCGGTAGCGCCCCTAAACGTGAGTGTCTAGAGAACTTTACCCGCAGCTGGGATCTTGATGCCCTTTATAAAGCAATGCTGAAAAAGTACATTGAGCAAAGAGGATGGGACGATAACGACTACCGGCTTGCCATCGAACTGAAGAAAAAGCATGACAAAAAGTTTTACGCAAAGCGGCGGCTTAAGGCTCTCTTCAAGCGAAAGAAGCCCTAAGATAAAGACTTATGGATGGCTCATGGATACTGAAATATCTATGAGCCTTTGTTGTATTCAGCTCTTTTACTATATAACACATGCCGTGTTATATAATAACACATGATGTTTTGTGCTGTAACACATTGCATTTTATGCTGTAACACATTGTTTTGTATTGTAATCCGGCTTTTTTTACGGTGTAATTTGTACTGTAATCTGCCCTCTTTTACTGTGTAATCTGCGCCCTTTTACAGTCCGAAAGCGGGCATATTACTAAGAATTTTATTTTTCATTTATTTGCTGTCAGTTTTAACAATTCTGGTAAGCTGTTGTCAGGAAGCGTGTTATGGTAATGAAACGAGTGGTGGCATGACAGTAACTTCCTTCAGTGTCCCATTATCACTGCTTTTTATGTTTCTGCTGTCATGCCATCATGAAGAACATAACCGTATCTGATTTATGTTCAAGTGTTTACGTGAAGTGTTAAAAGTGACGGCAAAAAATGTTTTTTTATTTGTAGCTTATAGTCATTTTCTATATTGTTTCTTCCCGATAAGGTTATATCGAAGCATGAGGTCGGCAATGTTGTGTGCCTCCTTCAGTCGTTTGATTTCCTGTTTCGACACGTTGTTTTCGGCCTCTACATTCAGGGTAGAGCCTACGGCAGCAGGTTGCTTCTGTGGGTCAAGTATGCTCTGTCCCATACCTTTCCAAGGGTAATTGTCGAGGTGCATGAGGTTAAGCAGGGTGGGATAGATATCCACTTGTCCCATAACCTTATCGTAACGCAAGGTGATATTGCTGTTTAGCACGATGAAAGGCGTGTATTGATGAGGGGAAACGTACTTCCGTCCGATGGCTGTTTTCAGGATATCGGCACGGTCGGCAGCCAGTCCTTCATGGTCACCGGTGATGAAGATAAGCGTGCTTTTATAGTCGGGGCGTGTCTTGAGATAGTCCAAAAGGATGCCGATGGCATGGTCGGTATAGTTGGCCATGGTGATGTAATCGGCCATTTTCTGCGGATAACTGCCTTTCAGGTGAATGCGTTTCAGCTTGTCGGGCAGCACGAAGGGATTGTGTCCGGAGTAGGTAACCAACTGGAGATACACCTTTTCGCCCGGCTTCCACACCTCTTCCCGGCGCATCTTGGCCACCGCCTGCTTCATAAACGATACATCGCCCAGTCTTTTTTTGTAACCAACTTTCTCGTCAATTGTCCATAAATTATTTGCGATAAGGGTATCAATACCGAATGCTTTTGCCACCATTACCTGATTCCAAGTGGATGGTTTATCGACGGTAAGTAAATAACTGCGCGATTTTTCACGTTCGTGCAGTGCTTTGGTAAGTGTCATAAAGTTGTTTCCGGTATAGTCAAAAGCATAGCATCCGTTCATGAGTGGCAGCATACCGGCATTCAAGAGGAGTTGCCCGTCGATGGAACGTCCGCCTTTTACCTGTGTAAGTACGTGTGGGGCATAGATGGTTCCGGGTGCGGCAAGCGCCCTGTTAAGGTTGGGAGTAATCTCAATTCCTTCTATTTTCTGCTGTAAAGGCCAGCTTTCCAACGACTCACATAAAATTATTACAATGTTCTGTTTCGTCGGAATAGAATCGCTTAGTGGCTTGTATGGAGGGCGGTTATGTAGCCACTGCTCCACTTCCTGTTTCATTTTAGGTGTAAGCGGAATGTCTTTTTCCATAGCATTGTGTGCCAAATTTCCAAAGACAGTGTACATAGGTACAAAACTTGTGTAATACCTATAGTTTTGAGTGTCCTTATATGATTTCTCAAATCCTCCTCTTATCAGTAACAGAATACACGATAACGTTACTACGACTCCTAATGTTGCGGCATAAGGGCGTCCCATTCCACGTATGACTTTTGCCTTGCGAACTATAAGGAACACCAAAATTGTCGAGATAGGGAAGACTATATCGACGAAGCGGATAGAGTCGATGATGCTTGGAATAAAGTCGCTCAGATTGCCGGCCAGTCTGTAACTCTCCAAAGGAATGGCACTGTTATAGGTGCGGCTGTACATTAAGTTGCAAACGAGGAGGATGTCTATGAGCAGATTTACAACGAATTGCAGCTTGTGATTGCGTGTAATGATAAACGGAAAGAGCAGTACCAGCGAAACCAAGATGGAATTAACATAAAGCTCCGGGATAGAGAACGAGGTGAAAGTGGTGTTCAGGCACCAGATAAAATCGAAGAAAAGGAATTTGAACAACAGTACACCGGCATACCCGATGGTAGGTTTCTGCCAGAGTGTTTTGGGGAATATATTTTTTAATTGCATAATTCTTATGAAGGAGAATATTTCTGATTTTAACTACTTTGAGCTTTAATTCTTATGTCTTTTGTCCAAAAGATTGTATCGAAGCATGATATCAGAGATGTAATGTGCCTCTTTTAGGCGTTTAATCTCTTTTTGCGAAACCCGCCCTTCTGCTTCAGCGTCCAGCGTAGAGCCTACGGCAGCAGGTTGTTTCTGTGGGTCGAGTATGCTTTGTCCCATACCCTTCCAAGGGTAATTGTCGAGGTGCATGAGGTTAAGCAGGGTAGGATAGATATCCACTTGTCCCATCACCTTATCGTAACGCAGGGTGATATTGCTGTTTAGCACAATGAAAGGAGTGTATTGATGGGCAGAGACATACTTCCTTCCGATGACTGTTTTCAGGATATCGGCACGGTCGGCAGCAAGTCCTTCGTGGTCGCCGGTGATGAAGATGAGCGTGTTTTTATAGTCGGGACGTGTCTTGAGATAGTCTAAAAGAATACCGATGGCATGGTCGGTATAGTTGGCCATGGTTATGTAATCGGCCATTTTCTGTGGATAACTGCCTTTCAGGTGAATGCGTTTCAGCTTGTCGGGTAGCACGAAGGGGTTGTGTCCGGAGTAGGTAACCAACTGAAGATACACCTTTTCGCCCGGCTTCCACACCTCGTCTCGCTGCATCTTGCCTACCGCCTGCTTCATAAAAGATACATCGCCCAGCTTTTTTCTGGAGCCGACTTTCTCATCAAGTACCCATGAATTTTTCGAAATTATCGTATCGATACCGAATGCTTTTGCCACCATTGCCTGATTCCATGTAATGGGTTTATCGACGGTAAGTAAATAACTGCGCGATTTTTCACGTTCGTGCAGTGCTTTGGTAAGGGTCATAAAGTTGTTTCCGGTATAGTCAAAAGCATAGCATCCGTTCATGAGCGGCAGCATGCCGGCATTCAAGAGGAGCTGCCCATCGATGGAACGTCCGCCTTTTACCTGTGTAAGTACGTGTGGGGCATAGATGGTTCCGGGTGCGGCAAGCGCCTTGTTAAGGTTGGGCGTAATCTCTTTTCCCTCTACTTTCTGCTGTAAAGGCCAGCTTTCCAACGACTCACATAGAATTATTACAATGTTCTGTTTCGCCGGAATAGAATCGCTTAGTGGCTTGTATGGAGGGCGGTTATGTAGCCATTGCTCCACTTCCTGTTTCATTTTAGGTGTAAGCGGAATGTCTTTTTCCATAGCATTGTGTGCCAAATTTCCAAAGACAGTGTACATAGGTACAAGACAAATATAACGATTGGCACCTTGTGAATCTTTATAGGCTGCATCCAGTCCGCCTTTTAAGGCGATTTGAATGCCGGAGATAAGGGCAATGACCAGCAGTGTTGCCGCATAAGGACGTCCTATTCCACGTGTTGTTTTCACCTTGCGCAGAAGGAAGAACGCCACGAGCGTGGATATGGGGAATACGATATCGACGAAGCGGGTAGAGTCGATGACACTTGGAATAAAGTCGCTCAGATTGCCGGCCAGTCCGTAACTCTCCAAAGGAATGGCACTGTTATAGGTGCGACTGTACATTAAGTTGCAAACGAGCAGGATGTCTATGAGCAGATTTACAACGAATTGCAGCTTGTGATTGCGCGTAATGATAAACGGAAAGAGCAGCACCAGCGAAGCCAAGATGGAATTAACATAAAGTTCCGGGATAGAGAACGAGGTGAAAGTGGTGTTCAGGCACCAGATAAAATCGAAGAAAAGGAATTTGAACAACAATACACCGGCATACCCGATGGTAGGTTTCTGCCACAGTGTTTTGGGAAATAATTTGCTTAAAAACATAGTTCTGTTTTCGTTTTAAGGTTCTCCTTCTCCCGTTCTTGTAGCGGAACAGCGGAAAGGGTAATTAGTTTCTGCAAAGGTAAATAATATCTATTAAATATACGAATATGACCGATGAAATAGAAAAAAATGCCTACTTTTGTACCTCATCACTAAAGTTTTACTTTATGGCAAGCAATAAAAGCGTATTATTCTGGGTGCTAACCTTGTTGTCGATTGTAACCATCGTACCCTTTTTAGGTCTTACCGACTTCGTTTCGAAGGGTGAACCGCGTGAGGCTGTAGTAGCCTTAAGCATGCTGAAGGACGGTAACTGGATTCTTCCGATTAACAATGGGGGCGACATTCCTTACAAACCTCCTTTCCTGCATTGGATTATCGCTGTGCTGTCCTATCCTCAAGGTTATGTGAGCGAGTTTACCTCCCGCCTGCCTTCGGCGTTATCGCTGATTGCGATGGTGGTAATTGCTTTTCGCTTTAATGCCCGTCGTAGCGACGCATGGGTGGCTTTTATTGCTTCGTTGCTGATGCTTACTTCCTTCGAAGTACACCGGGCCGGCAGCACTTGTCGTGTCGATATGCTTCTTACGCTCTGTCTTGTAGGTAGTTTTTGGGCACTTTACCGTTGGTGGGAGAATAATCTGAAAGGCTTCCCCTTCCTCGCTGTTCTTGCCATGAGCGGCGCTTTTCTTACGAAAGGACCTATAGGCGTGTTGCTGCCTTGCTTCGTTATGGGTGTGTTTATGCTCCTGAAAGGAGTGGAGTGGTGGCGTGCGGCAATGCTGTTGGCGCTTGTTGCCCTTGCTGCCAGCATTCTTCCTTTGCTTTGGTACGTGGCAGCTTACCATCAGGCAGGCGATAATTTCCTGAGTTTGGTGCTGGAGGAGAATGTAGGACGCTTCCTTGGCCGAATGAGTTACGACTCGCATGTGCACAATGTGTTCTATAATTTCGTAACGCTGATAACCGGTTGGCTGCCTTACACGCTTTTGGTGGTCTTCTCGCTCTTTGCCCTTTCATGGAAGAAATTGCAGAAGAAGCCCTCTTTTAGTTTGAAGAACGTCGATTCTTTCACCCTCTTCAACTGGCTGTGCTTTCTCCTAACCCTGATGTTTTATTGTATTCCAAAGAGTAAGCGAAGCGTATATCTATTGCCCTGTTATCCGTTTATGGCAATGCTTTTGGCGCAATATTTCCTATGGCTGGTTAAGAAGCATGTACGTGTAGTGAAAACATACGGAGCTGTTATGGCCGTATTAGGCATGTTGGTTATCGTGTTGTTCGCAGCCGTGAAGGGCGGACTGGTTCCCGATACCATCTTTCATGGTAAGCATGCAGCCCAGAATGTGCTGATGCTCCGCAGTTTAGAGGAGGCTCCTCTCAATGGAAGAGCAGTACTGTTGTTGCTGCTGCCTATTATAACAGGGCTCTATAGCCTGTGCTTCCTGCCGAGGAGAGTTGTTACGGAACAAGCCCGGAACAGCTTGCTTTACACCATTCTGCTGAACATTGTCGCCATCTTTATGCTGCTCGATGGCTACCTGCAGCCTATCGTCATGAATGTAAACAGCAACCGTCCGATAGCAACCCTCATCGAGCAGCGTTATTCCAATGTTCCTGTTTATCAGTATATCTACACCGATATGCTGCATTTCTTCGGGGCAGACTTCTATACGGGCGACCGTTTGCGCCAGTACGAGAAAGACAAACCCACGATGGGTGTACTGATGGTTGGTAAAAAGGATATGCAGAAGTTCCTGGAAAAGCATAAGGATTTCAGCTATACTTTGGATTATCAAACCGACCGACCGATGACGGAAGTAAAGGATACCATCTGCTTCCTGCGCTTTCCTGCAATACAAAAGGTGGAAGATGTGAGGCAGAGAAGCCATTAGGCGTAATTCTATAGCAATTTATTTTCAGAGGAAACAGTTATGACTTCATCCCCCAAAGAGCCTCTTGTAATAGGTTTCGATGCCAAGCGGGTAGTGAGTAATCGTACCGGTTTGGGCAATTATGGGCGCACACTTATCAACGCTTTGTCGAAGGATTTCCCGGCAGTGCAGCTTCGTTTATATACGCCCGGTGAGGGACAGGCCGATTTAAGGCAGCAGGTAGAGAGCCGACCGAATGTCGTTTATGCTTACCCGAAGCATGTAAAACTGAAGTTTCTGCGTAGTTTATGGCGCACAAAAGGCATTGTAGCCGATTTGAAAGAAGATGGTATCAACCTGTATCACGGGCTTTCAGGCGAGCTGCCTATCGGGATTAAGAAGGCTGGCATCAAGACTGTTGTTACCATTCACGACCTAATCTTCTTGCGACATCCTGAATATTACAACCGGATAGATGTTCAAATCTATAAGTATAAATTCCGAAAAACACTGAAGGAGGCCGACCGTATTATTGCTATCAGCGAGTGTACCAAGCGTGATATATTGGAATACGGGCAGTTCCCGGCCGACAAGATAGATGTTATTTACCAAAGCTGCGGTACACAATTCTCTGAAAAAGTATCGGAAGGGGCTAAGGCTACGGTGCGCAAGAAGTACCAATTGCCGGAACACTATATACTTAATGTTGGGACAATTGAGGAGAGAAAGAACATTCTTCTGGCGGTAAAGGCTCTGGAACACTTGCCAAAAGAACTGAAATTGGTTGTCGTGGGCAGGAAGACTCCTTATACCGATAAGGTTAAAGCATACATCACTGCACACCAACTCACGGACAGAGTGCTCTTTCTTAGTGGTGTTCCTACATCCGATTTGTTCGGAATTTATCAGCAAGCCGAGGTGTTTGTCTATCCTTCCCGGTACGAAGGCTTCGGTATTCCTATAATAGAAGCCATCCAAAGCGGGCTGCCTGTCGTGGCCTGTAGCGGCTCTTGTCTGGAAGAAGCCGGAGGTCCCGATTGCCTGTATGTGGCTCCCGACGATGCAGAAGGTATGTCGAAAGCCATCAAAATGTTCTTGCCGGACTGTCAAGTGGCTGCATCAGACGGTAGAAGGGGGATGGCAGACAATGGAACAGGCAACCTGCACCGTCGCAATAGCATCGAGAAAAGCGGGGAATACGTAAAGCGTTTCGAGAATACCGACGTTTCCCGGCAGGTGTATGAAGAATATAAACGTCTGATAACCTTTCCGTAAACAAATACAATCGGAGATGAAAACAAGATTTGAGGCGGGATCTTTTTAGCTTGTTTCCAAATTTCTTTTATTGCTGTTTCCCAAGAATAGCGAGATAGTATTGTATGTATTCGTCCACCATTTTATCCCAACTGTATCGGGATGCCTGCTTTTTTGTTTTTAAAGCATGTCCGTCTGCATCAGTATTCCATGCTTCTAATCCTTTTCTTACAGTATTTGCCATCGACTGAGGAGCGAAATCTTTAAAGTAGAAAGCTGCATTTCCACCAACTTCCGGCAGGGAAGTAAGGGGAGAAGAGAATACAGGTTTTCCGCAAGTCATAGCCTCTACGATAGGTAAGCCAAACCCTTCGCTACGAGAAGCGAAGTAAAATGCTTGGCAGTTCTGATATAGACCTTAATTCCGCAACACTATAATTTAACTTTATTTATAAGTTCCTGAGCAACAAAAAGTTGCCCAGGATTTTGCCATGTCAGAATTTTCACTTATCTTAGTGTTGCAAAAAGAAAACAAGCAAAACTCTAATATGACAT
>JBHAEI010000039.1:0-219150 GCA_041855505.1 Prevotella sp. | reverse complement strand
TAATTTATCATCTTTTTTTCATAAAACCTACACATGGCAGATCTCCTTGTACTTGCTTGTACCATCTTTGTAGAATCTTTCATACAGCAACTTGCAGAAAGACTTTCGTTTCTCTGCGCAAGATACACATCCTTATTATATAAGGTGAAGTTTTGCTTTTTGCTACTTCTCTCTAATGTATTCAAAATCCGTTGATTATAATTCGGGTGCAAAGATAAGGAAAATATTCTGTATAGCAAATGCTTTCTGCAAGTTTTTATATCATTGTAGAGGGAAAGTGTTAAATAACCTTTTTTATTTAATGAACCATCTATCTTACCATTAAAAAGCAATTAACTTTGCACGGAATTAATATTGTGTAGAATAACAAGAAAATTAACTAATGAAAAAAAACTTATTTACGTTCATATTACTTTTTTTTACAACACTTGTATTTATAGGTTGTAGTAGTGATGATGATAATGGCGGTAATCCAGAAATACAAAATGTTAGCCAAACTTTGATTATGTATTGGCCATGGACGGGTAATAAAACGGCTTCGGATGATGGCTTGACGTCTTATTTCAGAAACAACCTTAGCGATTTAAAACAAGGCATTATCAACAGCGGAGGCATAGAAAAGAATCAAAAGGTCGTTGTTCTCTTTAGCGAATCTCCAACTTCTGCCAGACTATTTGAATTAGTTAAAAAAGGGAATACCATTGAGGAGAGTCCTATCAAAACATACAACAATAATCTTAAACTTGGAAACTCTACAGGCTTAACAACTGTTCTGAACGATATTAAGAACTACACCTATTCCAAAAAATATGCAATGGTATATGGTGGGCATGGAATGGGCTGGGTACCAAAATCTGTCATGAATGGGACTAGGGCAACGATGTCTTATGCAAGTAAGGATGGACTTCGCAAAAAAAATGTAACGATAAGTCTACCCAAATTTTCTAAAACTCGCTACATTGGTAGTGGTACCGATTTAGACTACGTGCTGGATATTTCGGAAATAAATGAAGGTATATCGAATGCAGGTATCAAACTTCAATATCTGCTTTTTGATGATTGCTACATGGCAAATGCCGAAACAGCCTATGCTCTAAGAGGTGCAACAGAGCATCTTGTGGCAAGTACTTGCGAGGTGATGGCGTATGGTATGCCGTATGAAAAGATGTATAAGTATATGCATGGAGCTAATCCTAACTATAATGAAATGACCAATGAGTTCTATAACTTCTACAGCAATTACAGGGAACCGTATGGGGCTATTTCCGTTATAGATTGTTCTAAAATAGAAGCACTGGCTAGTGTAATGAAGAATATTAATAGTAAATACACTTTTAACGAGGCTAACAGAAGTAACGTTCAAGTGCTGGATGGTATTGATAAAGGACCGGGTAATACAGGCATGAACATCTTTTATGATATCAACTCATACGTTCTGCAGCTTGTTCCATCAGGAATTGAGTTGCAAAGCTTTAAGTCTGCCTTAGCTAGTGCTGTCGTTGCCAACAAATATACACCACAGGTATATTCATTCCTATTTAATACCGGCTACTATATAAATATGAATAATAGTAATAGTGGTATGACAATTTCAGACATAACGAACTTCCCTATGAGCAAGCGGAAGGTAACAACAACAGCATGGTGGGCTGCAACTCACTAATAATCTGACTACATTAATATTTGAGAGTCGGTGTATGTTACCGGCTCTTTTTGTATTCAGAAACTCACAACAATACTTGATTATATCAAAATAAAGATGTAAATTTGCCCCAATTACCAAAATATCATGTTGGCACAACATTTGTAATTTAATATTACAAGGATAAGACAGTTAAAGTCTCTCCCCTCACATAGAGTAATAATAAAAACATTAACTAAAGAAGAAGAATATGGAATTTAATGGTTTTACCAATGGAAATGCTAATCACGAACAGGAGTTAGCTATCCAACAGGCTATGCCTACCCTTATGCGTAAGGTATATACTTGGATGGCAATGGCACTTATCATTACAGGTATTACAGCCTACGCCGTAAGTTCGTCACCTGCTATGATACAGACAATGTTCAGTAGCAGGATGCCAATGCTGGTATGTATCTTTGCCGAATTAGGTATTGTTTGGTATCTTTCCTCACGTATTTATAAACTATCATTACAGGCCGCTACCCTATGGTTTATAGCCTACGCGGTGCTGACGGGTGTTACCTTTGCCCCTATTCTGCTGGTATATACAGGTGCATCCATTGCAAAGACGTTCCTCATTACGGGTGGAACGTTTGGTACTATGGCTCTGATTGGGGCTACAACAAAGCGCGACTTATCAAAGATGGGGAGCATTCTGTTCATGGGTCTGATAGGCTTGATTATCGCAGGTCTTGTAAATATCTTCCTAAAAAGTGTCATGATGGACTATATAGTGAGTGCTTTGGGTGTATTAATATTCACAGGTATCACAGCATGGGATGTGCAGAATATTAAGAAGGCATTCATAGAGTACAGTGAAGTAAATGAGTCGACCATGAAGATTGCACTATTGGGGGCATTAAATCTTTATCTAGACTTTATCAACTTGTTCCTCTATCTATTGCGCTTCTTTGGAGATAGGAAATAAAAATACTATAATATAAATAATAAAAGGGCGCTGTAAAAAAGGCGCCTTTTATTATTAGTAAGACATAATATGGAAATAATGTAAAGTATAGTTTTAATAGAGAATAATTGGCAATATAAAAAACATTGTCTAACTTTGCACGCATAAAAACATTTAAACAAGAGTAAATGGAATTCTGAGGCAAAGTAAAAACGCATTGGAATTCTATGTTTTTTTGTCTATTTTAAATCGAAACAATTTAAAAAGAAAGGATTATAAAAGTATGGCATACATGTCGCAAGAGGGCTATGATAAGCTCGTAGAAGACTTGAAGCACCTCGAATCAGTAGAACGTCCGAAGGCATCTGCTGCTATTGCAGAGGCTGCTGACAAAGGAGATTTAAGTGAGAACTCTGAATATGATGCAGCAAAAGAGGCACAGCGTCATCTAGAAGCAAAGATAGCAGAGATGAAGCAGACTCTCTCACAGGCTAAGATTGTAGATACATCGCGTCTTAGTGCAGATACTGTTCAGATTCTCTCTACCGTAGAGATGACAAACATCGACACAAAAGCTAAAATGAAATATACCATCGTTAGCGAGCAGGAGGCAAACATTAAAGTAGGTAAGATTTCTATTAAGACTCCAATTGCTCAGGGCTTGTTGAATAAGAAGGTGAATGATATTGTAGAAATTCAGATTCCACGTGGTACAGTAAAACTACGCATCGATAAAATTTCTATTGAGGCTTAATTAAAAAAGGAGGAAAATATGACAATCTTCAGTAAAATTGCTGCAGGCGAAATCCCTAGCTATAAGTGTGCAGAGAGCGATAAATTTTACGCTTTCCTTGACATTAATCCTGTAACAAAGGGGCATACTTTGGTAATTCCTCGTCGTGAAGTAGATTATATCTTTGATATGGAAGATGAGGAACTTGCAGAGTTTGAAGTATTTGCAAAGAAGGTAGCACGTGCTATCAAGAAGGTGTTCCCTTGTAAGAAAGTGGCACAGGTAGTGTTAGGTTTGGAGGTAAATCATGCACACATCCATTTATTGCCGATGAACAGTGAGTCGGATGTCGATTTCAAACAGCACGTTACAGTAGAGGCCGACGAACAGAAGGTCATTGCTGACAAGATTTATAAGGCCTTTCAAGCACTGTAAAACAACAGAAAAACCTTATAACACAAGGGGGAGACTGCGTTAAAGCAATCTCCCCCTTATGTGTAAAAGTCATTGTCAAACAAACTCTTCTCCCTGATGCATCTTTATTTCGTTCACAAATTTACGAATTAACGATGAGGAACCTTCTTTCTTGCAAATCAGCAACACATTGCCTTCCTCTGCTATTACATACCCCTCCAGCCCCTGAATAACGGCTAAACGGCCTCTAGGCACTTTAATTATATTATTATGTGCATCTTCCATCAGTACATTCGAATCGAGAACTGCATTGTCGTTTTCATTCCTCTCTACCGACTCATAGATACCATGCCATGTGCCTAAATCGGCCCATCCAAAGCTACATTCCATCACATAAACATTCTCCGACTTTTCAAAAACACCACTATCAAGAGAGATATGGGGATAAATGCGGAAGTGCTCTTGCATGTAGGTATCTTCTTCAGCTACAGAATAAACGGGACGTTGCTCGTCAAATTCTCGCAAAACAGGCGGGAGATACAATTCCAGACACGAACGAAGGAAACTCGTATTGGCAACGAACATACCGGTATTCCATACCCATTCTCCACTATCCACAAACACTTTGGCAAAGTCGGCATCGGGCTTTTCGGTGAAAGTCTGCACCTTAAAAATATTCTTTTCCTCCTCACTGCCGGCCTTTTGAATGTATCCATAGCCAGTTTCCTCACGTGTAGGCCTTACTCCTATCGTAAGGATTGCATCATTCCCTGACACGAAACTGAATCCATCAAGAATATTCTGTCTAAACACCTCCTTATTAAAGACACTCTGGTCGGAAGGGACGACAACCACACTCGCTTCTGAATTCTCATGCATAATCCTATGAACAGCCCAAGCAACACTGGGTGCTGTATTGCGATGAATAGGTGCCGCTATGATATGATGGGTAGGAATCTGTGGTAATTGTTCTCGAACGAAGTGTAAATATTCTATACTCGTGCTGATAAATATATTTTCCAACGGAAGGATCTCAAGCAACAAATCATAAGTCTGTTGTAATTGTGTTCGTCCGGTGCCAAAAAAATCAATAAATTGTTTTGGTTTCGACTCTCTGCTGCAAGGCCAAAGACGGCAGCCTTTACCTCCGGCGAGAATAACTCCATAGTTGTTATTTGGTTTCATTGCTCAGTTATTCAAAAAGTAAATAGTTACATTCCAAATGTACGATAAAACCCTTATATTAGCAAACTTTCCTCCCCCCATACAGAATTATTTAAATTTATTGCTCAAAAATTTGCCAAACCAAACTTTTCTCTTTACCTTTGCACCGCTTTAAAAATTAAAGATAAGCCCAGATGGCGGAATAGGTAGACGCGCTGGTCTCAAACACCAGTGGGGCGACCCATCCCGGTTCGAGCCCGGGTCTGGGTACTACAAACCCCTTGTAAGTCATTGATTTACAAGGGATTTTTCTTTTTCGTCATGTACTAAAAGTGTACTATGTAACAATACTATGAGAAATGTGTACTTTTATAGTTTTTCGATACTCAGTTTTATATTTAATTAACAACAACTTTTCCCTTTTATTCTGTTTGTTTCCCTTTCTTGGCTTTTTCTCCAACGAATGCCCTATCTTTGCAAATAGTACCCACCATAAAAATTGCAAAAATGGAAAACGATAGCTTAAAGATACAGCTTGACAGTATTCAACGAATATTAAACTACTGTATTACTCAGGACTATAATGTGCTCATTGGAAATATTCTGAGGAAGAAGAGTTGTATTAACAATATACAACTCAAAGAGATTTTGCAAAAGGAATATATCCGAATAACAGACGATCTTTCTTCCATTTATCTGAATTATCCTGCCCTTGCATGTGTAGAGAAATACTATACAGATGATAACTTTTTGTGGGAAAGCACTTTCTTTGAATCACTGACCAAAGAACAAAAACAGAAATATACCTCTTTCTCTGTATCTTCTTTTGAATATGCAAAGTACATAGAGACACACACCTTATATAATGATGTCCTGCCGATGTTCTCGTGTCTTGTCGATACGATTCTATATGAACGCTATGCAAAATATCTCATAGCAGAAATAGAACGAATTGACAGAGATACAGACCGCCCAGTCCCACTCTTCAATTTTGATAAACGATGAACCATGTGAGCAGAAAAAGAAACCGGTCATCATTGGTAAAGAAACAAATCCATTTCAATCCGAGTTTACAGATGAGCAAATTGAGTTTCTAACCATTTGCATTAATGAAATCCAATTATTCACTACTCGCATATCTTCCAAGATACTCAAAGACTTTTTTGCTTGTAAACTAAAAGGTGTTCTGAAATCAAACAACAACCGCCAACTGGCATATCTTATGCAAAGTCTTAATCTTCGAGGGTTCATTACTGACGAATGGCAATCTGCGATTGCCCGTAACGAACTTATCTTGGGAAAAACGAAAGATACGCCACTGACACGCACCGACCTTTCCACTGCGACTGACCAAATCAATATGAAGCAGCCGAAAGGATGGGGAACAATAGATAAATACATCAAACAACTGAAATTATAAATATTGAAATCTAGCTATAATAAAAGAGCTACCATTTAGGTAGCTCATAAGCGTGTGGCGGGACAGGATTCGAACCTTTGAGGCCTTCATTGTAATATATGGTTACACCCATTCTCCTTCATATGAACTTTCTGACCGGACCGCCGCTACAGCCCCAACCGCCTTCATAATTGCTTTCTCCATAGATAATCCTTTCTCTTTAAAGTTATAAAAACTAACACCTCCCAAAACTAATTGGAAGTAAGACGGAAATGGGTAACCTATCGCATATGAAATCAAACTGGTGATTACAACTAAGCTTATATTCT
Organism: Prevotella sp.; assembly: GCA_041855505.1. Taxonomy (GTDB): domain Bacteria; phylum Bacteroidota; class Bacteroidia; order Bacteroidales; family Bacteroidaceae; genus Prevotella. Next base: position 212,520 of record JBHAEI010000039.1, on the reverse strand, counting down.
TCTGCAAAGATACACATTTCTATTATTTTAGCAAATGAAATAATAAGCAAATACATCAAACAACTGAAAAAAGGTTGAGCATAGGTTGATACCTCAAACATCGCTCAACGCCATCCACTTTTATTGTTTCTAATTTTGCTCTCGTTAACGAATAATTAGCGAAGGTGCGCCTTCATATTGTTTAATTCAAAATGTTTTCAATATGAACAAGACATTAGAAACTCGAGTTAAAGAACTCGAACAAATGGTATTCATGAATAAGAACGTGCTGAGTTTTGAAGAAGCCAGCAGGTTCTTAAACCTCTCAAAGAGTTATCTCTACAAACTCACATCGGGAAATCTGATACCTCATTACAAGCCACAAGGTAAAATGCTTTATTTTGAGAAGGCAGAACTTGAAGCGTGGCTACGGCAGAATCCTATTAAGACCACTGCACAGATAAATCAAGAGGCTCAAAGGTATATCATGGGCAACAAACCCTTAATGCAGAAATAGCTTATGGCACAGGAAGAATTTATCCGTGTTGGCACGACTTTATACAAGATAGTGAACCAACCACGCATCAATGGTGGTTTTGTCAAGAAGCGCATCGTGTGGAACAACGAGACGCTACGGCAGGACTACGGCAGGGACTATCTGGCGACCGTCCCGAAGTATGACGGTTTCTGCACAGTCCCTAATCATGTGGATTACCAGTCTGTGGTTGATAAATTCCTGAATCTCTACGAGCCGATAGGACACCAGCCCAAAGAAGGAGAGTTCCCGCATATTGAATCCCTGATAAGACACATCTTCGGGGAACAATACGAGCTGGGCATGGATTACTTGCAGTTGCTCTACCTACAACCCGTGCAGAAACTCCCCATCCTACTGATGGTGTCAGAAGAACGCAATACAGGTAAGAGTACGTTCCTCAATTTCCTCAAAGCCGTATTCCAGAACAACGTAACCTTCAACACCAACGAGGATTTTCGCAGTCAGTTCAATGCGGATTGGGCAGGGAAACTGCTTATTGTGGTGGACGAGGTATTGCTCAATCGCAGGGAAGACAGTGAACGATTGAAAAATCTCAGCACAACACTTTCCTATAAGGTGGAAGCAAAAGGAAAAGACCGAGATGAAATCTCCTTCTTTGCCAAGTTCGTGCTATGCTCCAACAACGAGTTGCTCCCCGTCATCATAGATGTGGGAGAAACCAGATATTGGGTTAGGAAAATAGAACGTCTTAACAGCGATGATACTGACTTTCTGCAAAAGCTGAAAGCCGAGATTCCTGCCTTTCTCTATTTCCTGCAGCACCGAACTCTGTCCACCCATAAGGAAAGCCGTATGTGGTTTGCACCCAAGCTGACCTTCACACCAGCCTTGCAGCGCATCATCCGCAGTAACCGAAACAAGTTGGAACTTGAAATGTCCGAGTTGTGTCTTGACATCATGGAAATGAATAACGTTGAGGAAGTCTCTTTCTGCATCAATGATATGATGCCGCTTCTAAGTAATACGCAATGCAAGTACGACAAGGGGCAGATAAGGAGGATAGTACAGGATATTTGGAAACTCACACCAGTATCTAATACGCTGACTTATACAACGTATCAGTTAAGTTACAACACTCCCTTGTATTACTCGCCCATCCGAAGAACGGGCAGGTTTTACACAATCACCAAAGAACAATTATTGAATTTCTAAACAAGTTTATTTCTATTATTTTGATGAAATGATGAATAAACAAGATAAGATACTTATTACAAGCAACTTAGCTTTCATCATTTGCTCATCATGGATATTCTGCTGATGAAAAAAGAAAAGGATTATGTTTTTCTTTTCGGCAGCAACTCCATTTTGTTGAGTAGTATGATGAGGGTGCGATGAGTGCAAAACCATCTGATAACCATATAGATAAAATCAAATTCATCAATTCATCAAATTTTTCATCACTTTAACTTCCTACAATTATGAATATAAAAGAAATCAAACAAATTAAGTTGCAGGATTTTCTTGCATCAATGGGCTGTAAACCCGTAAAACAAAATGGTGTCAACCTCATGTACCTTTCTCCATTAAGGACGGAGAAACACGCATCATTCAAGGTAAATACAGAAATCAATCAATGGTATGATTTCGGTATTGGCAGGGGTGGCAATATCATAGACTTGGCGGAATTGCTCTACAATTCCTCTGATGTATCTTATCTCATTCGTCAGATTGAGCGTAACACACCAAGCAGTGTGTCAGTCAGTCTGCCCATAGCCAAGCCAATCACACTGCAGAATTCCTTCGAGCATCTTCAAGTGCTTCCTCTCATTCATCCAGCCCTTATCAAATATCTTGAAGAAAGGTGTATTGATGTTGAAACGGCAAGAACCGTGTGTAAGGAACTGCACTTTGATACAAGAGGCAAGCATTACTTTGGTATTGGTTTCCCCAATATCGCAGGTGGTTACGAAATGCGCAATCCGTTCTTCAAAGGCTGCATTGCACCAAAAGGCATCAGCCATTTCTATGCAGAAGAACCGAAGAAAGTATGTTTTGTTTTCGAGGGCTTCATGGACCTCCTGTCATTTATGACGCTTCGAAGAAAGGAGAATGACGGACTGAAACGGCAAGATTATTTGGTACTCAATTCTATAACGAATATTCATAAGGCTGCAAAGAGATTATCACGCTATGATAGCGTTCAATGCTTCTTGGATAATGACGAAGCAGGAAGAAATGCCTATCTGCAATTATCAAAAGAATTGGGAAAATCTGTTACGGATGCATCAACTTTATACGATGGCTACAAGGACTTGAACGAGTATCTTCGTGCTGAACCCAAGCATTCAGAGAGAGCTGAAATCAAGAAATCCAAAGGGATTAAGCTATGATTACAGGAATCGTTTGGCGTAATCTGCTTTTCGGGGAGCAAGTTTATGTTTTGGGCATACCAAAACCACTTGCTCCACCTCCTGCCAGTCGGTGCAGAGGATTATCCCGTCGGTCTCCATCAAAACAAATTAAAGAAATAAATATGGCTAAATCAGAATACAACAAAGGCGGTCGCCCTGCCAAAGGTGCAGCTGAAAAGAAGAAATACCGTATCACGGTAAAGCTTACCACAGAGGATTACTACACGCTCAAAGGCAAAGCCAAGAACGCAGGAATATCCATGAGTGAGTATGTAAGAAAAGTTCTTGAGAAAGGAGCTGTCATAGAACGGCTGACCATAGAGCAAGCAAACTTCATTCGTAAACTGTGTGGCATGGCAAACAATCTCAACCAGTTGGCACATAGTGCCAATGCGGAGGGGTTTCATACCGTTGCTCCTTTCCACAAAATCGTCATAGGAAAGATTGATGAAATCCTAAACCTTATACGAAGATGATAGCCAAGATTATGAAAGGTTCGGGCTTCAAGGGTGTCATCAATTACATCCTTGACCCGAAGAAAGGAACAGAACTCATAGACAGTTCGGGAGTGAGAACAGACAGTATTAGCCATATTGTCCAAAGTTTCATCGACCAAACAAATCTAAATCCACGAGTGAGTAAGGTTGTCGGACATATCTCCCTGAGTTTCTCCGCACAGGACTCTCCAAAACTCAGTAATGAATGGATGGCGAAAGTGGCTCGTGAGTATATGGAGAAGATGGGGATAAAAGATACACAGTACATCATCGGTCGTCATTTCGACAAGGAACATCCACACATTCATATCACATTCAATCGGATAGACAATAATGGCAAGACCATTTCTGACCGTAAGGACCGGTTCAGAAGTGAGAAGATTTGCAAGGAACTGACCGTCAAATATGGTTTGTACTTTGCCGGTGGCAAGGAGAATGTCAAGGAACACCGCCTGAAAGAACCCGATAAGACAAAATATGAAATCTATCAGGCATTGAAAGCAGAAATAGCTCGGTGTAGGGATTGGAAAACTCTCCTTGCTCATTTGAAAAAGCAAGATATTGATGTCCGCTTTAAGTACAAAGGCAACTCACAGGAAGTACAGGGTATCATTTTTGAAAAGAACGGTTATCTTTTCAACGGTTCAAAGGTGGACAGGAGTTTCAGCTATTCCAAGATAGACTTTGTCCTGCAGCAGAATAACAGGGAGCACGAACAGCAGATGCTAGGAACGATAAACCTTATATCTGATGTTGCAGATGTTACGAGCGAAATAGCCAACGACCTTATAGAAGGAGGATTGGGATTGTTCCAGACTCATGGCACTGTCCCAGCGGAGGTTTACAACACACTCGATAAAAAGAAGAAAAAGAAAAAACGTAAAATACATTTATAACTATGGCAGATAATAATACATTTGTCCTCTTTGAGGAAATCAAAAACAAACTGGAGACAATTTACAGGGAACTAAAAGAGTTGAAAGAAAAGGAGAACTGTCCGGTCTCTCTCCCTGTTCCCTCCACATCTGTACAACGTGACGAACAGCAGGAACAAGAATTGCTCAATCAGTATGAACTGCGGATAAAAGCCTTGATTAATAAGTATATTGGTGTACAAGTGCGCATCAAGGACGAGGAGGCTAAATCCATAGATAAATTGGTGGCAAGTGTATTGACCATGCTGCGCGAGTGGCAGGAGCAGAAAGAGCATCCACAACCGCAGGAACTGGTTCACAGACATAGCTTTGACATCAAGTCGTCGAAAGTCTTTACTACTGTGGTGGCAGTGTCTATCCTCTGTGTTGTTTCTTTGGTCGGTAATTACTTCTTATGGCAAAGCAAGCAGCAATACAAAGACGATGCCTTGAAATTCCGTATCATCAGAGTGTGGAGAGGTTGCAGCTCAAAGGAAATTCTATGGCTCAATGATGTGTTTGATATTCATCGCAATGAAAAGACAATCAAGCTAATTAAGGAAAAAGCCGATGGTTACGATATGGATTTGAAGCAGAAGGCAGATAGCCTGATGCAGAACAAATTGAAATAACCCAATACGAAGCAAGCCCAACCAAAATTCTCGTTTGGTTGGGCTTGTGCGCTGCATATTAGTCTATGATTTCCCAAAAGCCATTTTTATCAGAGCCTACTCTACGAAGATATTTGCCACGCATTTTTTCAATATTTCGCATGATAGTACTTGCATTCAGTCCTGTTATTGTTGCCATTTCATCCTTAGTTATATAAGGATTTTCAACTATTAACTGTAAGATGGATATACGATTAGTTGTAAGTCTTTCTCCATTTATAGTTGCCTTTTCAATTAACCTCTTAATAAGGTTCTTGCTGTTTACAGTTGCATTTTTTGCATTTACAGTTGCATTTACAGTCCTCTTTTCTGCATTTGCAGTTGCATCTCTTTGATTATTTGCCTGAGAAATAACCTTCGGTACTGTAATCTTCAGAATAAAATCATCAAGATGGAAAGATAAATGTGATGTACCATTAGCTTCCAACTCCCTACACATGCGATCCACACCTTCGCCAAACTCCTTTACAAAGTCGTATGTTTTAAGGAATTGGGCTATTTTTGGATTACGCGAGAAATGTGTATGACGAATGTTAGAAGGCTTGACCGTTCCAGGCAGCCTGCCCGGCGACTCAAATACCAAACGATTGTCAAACATCTTAATTTGAATTTCAGTACCCTTGATATTGTAGGCACGGTGGCAACAAGCATTGACAACCATTTCCTGAATCACAAACTTTGGGTAATCTCTATTGGTTATAAATTGCCCATGCTGTCCAAGGAATGTATGCTCCTCTACTTGGGTCTCAAGATAAGCAATCGTGGCTTTCACCTGGTCAAGTATCGTCCCTTCAAAAGTTACATCCTTAATTACATTCATTTCTGCACCCACTAGTTCCTCTGTACCTTTATAGCGGATGAATCGAGTACGCCCACGTGGAAAAAACTTTTGAGGATATTTACCAAACAACAGGACACAAGCCACACTGACTTGCTCCTCTCCCTTTGGATTGGTAGTCATGAAGCCATTATTCTCATGTAGATATTGCTTTGCCGATTTGGTATAACCAATCATTTCTGTATATCTTTCGACAGCAGTCATATCAATATCATCTACCGTAGCGCCATACACCGCCGTATCTTCATAGTAGCGCTCACCCTTGTCATACATCAGCTGTATGCGCTCCTCAAAAGACAGTTTCCTGCTTTTATCCCCAACACGCATAAAGGCTTCGTCTGCCTGATTAGCATGTAGTTCAGAACTTGCAGGAATGTGCATCAATAAAATATGATTCTCGTTCTCTTCATTATCCGTGCATGGTAGCAATTCGCTGGTAATAGTCACAGAAGGATTACAGAAGTCTAAAGGCACACGAAGTAACTCATTCAACTTTTTCGTATGCTGGTCAACCCCTTCTATCTTCCTTGTCTTGTCAGACACACCGATAGCAATATCACCACCGTCAGCATTAGCAAACGCCACAATGGTAATAGCTAATGTCTTCGGATCAATTTGAATGCTCTTACAATCAAAAGTTTGGTCTTCCTTGCGAGATATTATTTCTTGTATAGTCATATAAATTTCTTTTTTTATGACAAATCATGCATGGGATTACACAATCTATAAAATAAACAATCAATCCACAGCATTTAATGCTATCATATGTTGGGATATTCTTGAACAATTTCACCTCCGAGAAGTTTACCATTAGCTTGCTTGTTCCGTTTAACCTTATCTCTTCCCCATGTTCCCCATTGTTTAAAAAAGAAAGGTATATTATATTTATTAGCTTGAATTCTTATATTTTCTACCCATTTCTCATCCATAGGTCTCGCAGAAACACCGCTTTCTCCACCAACAATAATCCAGTTTATCCCATCTAAATTCATTTCTCCTAAATTTTCAAGAAGTGGTTCGCAGGATAAAAATTTTACTTTTGCCTTTAAACCACGGATAGAGTCTATACGGGAAAGTGCCTGTCTATTTTCTACGGTAACACCAATCCAAGCATTATAAGGAATTTCTTTATCCTTAAAGTATTCCGCCATACGCTTTGCTCGTTTCGTGAGGATTTGGTATGTATGTTGAGGAGTATCTCGAATTACAGCGAAAATTTTATCAATAAAATCGAATGATATTTTCTCATTAAATATATCGCTCATAGAGCAAACAAAAACTGTTGATGGTTTTTTCCACCTGTATGGCTCTTGTAAGTCTTCAGGGTGTTCTGTCGGCACAAAATTATTCCTATACTTGTTATTCCCCATAGCAAATAAACGCCGTGTCATAGACTCGGCATAGCAATGGCGACAACCTTCAGAAACCTTGCTACATCCTGTTACTGGATTCCAAGTTCGTTCTGTCCATTCTATTTTTGTTGTTCTCATTCTATCTTAATTATATATTTTGCAACTTTACAAATATTTGTAGCCTGTCTATTGTATGTTCCTACAATATGAACTTTTTTCTCCTTTATCAGAGCATCCATAACTTCTACATACAATTTGGGCTCGCATCCACATCTTAAAGCATAATCCAATCCTGTTAAATTATCTTTTATTTCACAGTTCAGGATTTTATTTCGTATATCATTAAAAACCAGAGTCTTTTTATTTGTATGTTGGATATCATAGAATAAAGTTCCTGGCTCAAAATCATTATACAAATTACAGTTGGATTCACCCGCTTGCTTATCCTCTTTCCAACAAACTTTTACAAACTTTTCCATACCTAAAGGGTGCCCTGTGCCAAAAATTAAACCATAGTAGTTGGGTCCCTTTTGTATGGTAAAAGAATGTAAGTAGTACTTTTTATCTTTAGGTATTAAATCCTTAAAATAATCTGTTATTACTTTATGACATTCTTTAGGCTTCGTTTCGTCGAATGTAATCTTATTTTTTTTGAAATAAGAAGTTACTGCTGGTAAAACTTGAAAACGTTTGACAAAAGACGAAGCAATAAAGAATATGAAATCAGTAGTTGGTGCATTTACTAATCTTAGAAAAACTTCGTCATTGATTTGTTTAAAACCATATTGATCAAGTAATATAAATTTAGCAAACTTTTTGTTTGCCAAGATATTATTTAATAGCCTGTTGTTTATTAGTGAAGAGAAATCCTCTGATTTAAAATAAAAAGATTTATCGAAAGGACACATTCCCTCCTTACATTTTTTTTTACATGAGATTAGTTCATCAGACAGATTTGATTCCAAGACTTTTCTCTTTTGATCAACAATTTCGTTAAATCCAAAAGTAACTCCTACAGCATTTTCTTTCATAAGAGCCTTACAGTATTGTTTGTTATTACCCCTTGCCTCTTGAAATAAAATTATTGGAGAACCAGGATTCATAACAGAATCTTTACCACTACCAGCAAACATATCATAAACATATATATGCGATATATATGGATTGTGAACAAATACTGGATACCATTCTCGGAAGCATTGCCGAAATATATCCAATTTCAATTTTGTTCCTTCTGAAAATTCATGTTTGTTTATATCTTTCTTTGCCATAATGTAAAACATTATTAAACTTTCTATTCCATTTATCTTTCTGTAAATATTAAGCCATATAACTTAAAAATTAAATTCAGAAATCAGTTGATCAATAAAGTTTAGGAAACCCTTATAATCTTCAGGCGAGAAAGAATTCTCTTTCTTTTTCTTTTGAATCTTATTTTTAATACTATTAGCCCACATCGACCCTTTTTTTAATTCTGCATATGAAGGGACTCCATTGAATGTAGGTAATGTAACCTCATGATATACATTCGGTTCAAAAAAGTCTTCTAAATAAAAATCTGTTTGAGGTATTTCTGGCACAGGATATGTTTTATGATAAAAGATATAATGAAACTTTTTATTTCCACTATTTATAAGCTTTTGTACCATTTTCGCACCTTCTCTCCCTTCTTCGTCAAAATCAAAGACAAATACTATCGCTTCCATAGTATCATATAGTGGTTTGAGAATTTCCTCATTATAATTGTCAACTTCTTTTGCACCTCCCATAAAAAGAAAGGATACATTATTCAAATTGTCATATTTTTCTCCTTGAGAGGAAAAAAAGTCAATTGCAGACTTTATATGATAGATGTCATCGGGACCTTCCGTAACAATAAGGTATTTTGAAGATACAACACATGCACTATCAATAATATTGAGTTCATTATTGGCTATTTTACTAATCAATTTCCGCTTATCCTGAGGTAGAAGTATTCCCTCTTGTATAGGAAATATATTGGATTCTTTCATTTGATTGACAAATAGAGGAGAATGAGTTGTCAGAACGGTCTGACCTTCAAATCCTCCAAGACTATTAAGAATCTCTTTCTTTAAGGCTATATGCACATAAGCATCAGGCTCGTCAAGTAATAATAAAGAACTATTATCTCCAAGAATTCTCGTAATACACTCTATTAGAATTAGTTTTTTGTGTCCTTCACTAAAACTAAACAATGGTATTCTCTTATTGAAAATCCGAATTCTCGTAATGTATTTGTCAATAGTATTTCCTTTCTCTGTATTTTTCTTCGGTTGAGAGAGCAAATACAGATAATGAAAAATAGTCCTTTCTTTAGTTTGATTAGGGAGTAAAGGAACATCGTACGACAGAAAAGATTTCAATGTCGTTTTTCCTTGGTTGTCAAGACATTCTTTTCTTATACGATTAATCCATTTAAGGGCTGTGTGGCTTTTGAAATTTTCAACTTCTGCAAATTCAATTAAAATATCAACCTCATTTAAATCATCAATATTAAGATTCTCTTTCAGAAAGTTTTTTACTTTGATATTTTCAGAACTCATCAGAGCGATTAATGCAATACTCCAACAATACTTATTAAGATAGATAAGATTGGGAGTTGAGAGTTTACCATCAATCGCATCCTTAAAATAATGCATATGGTAATCTTCAAATGCCATATACCACAATCTCTGTTCTTCACCACTATAGCATGCTATTACCGATGAAGGATAAAACATTTCTGAATCCTTGACCTTCTTCCCATCTATGTAGGCTAACCGTTTTTTTCGTGTATAGATTTTTCCTTCATATTCATACTTTATTTCATACTCGAAAGGTGTCTTTTTTTTGTTTAAGATATCATTAAAAATGAGTGCTATAGCCTCAACGAGGTTACTCTTACCTGAACCATTCAGCCCTATAAAGGCGATATAACCAGTATTATTGGAGAAATCAAAGGTCTGCTCTTTGATATTCTTATACTCTTGTATATATAAAGATTTCAATCTCATTTTACTCAAATATTTCGTTTTCAAACTCTATTAATGCTTCTTTCCTTATTGTTTGAGCACGCTTCCTCAAGGTGCTAATTTCATCTCTTTGTTTACCCACATGATCAACTATCTTACTTTGCATGTTCAATGGAGGTAGAATAATAGGAGAATCCAAATATTGCTGACTATTGATATTTGGCTGTGCTGAAACTCTCATATTTCCTCTTATCCACTCTTTGTAAAGTGACCATTTGGTATAAGCTAATAAATATTCTGGGATTATTTTTGTTTCATCTAACTGAAATCGTATTAAATAGCCTGCAAATATAGCCTTTCCAAGCTTATTTTTATAAAGAAAAGTTTTGCCGACGGTGTTTCCAGAGCGGGCGATAAGGAAGTCGTTTTCTTTTAATAAATAATGGTCTGAATAGCCTTTTGCAGAAACTTTCTCTTCATTCAGAGTTCCATCTTCATTGATATCTGTTATCCTTATATATCTAACCTGCCCATCAAATGCTTGAGAACTATACGCCGCTCCATATTGAGGCTTATCAATAACCACATTGAGAAGGTTTGTATTTTTGTACAGTCTGCTTTTCACGATAGACTTTTCATTATATACATCCCATCGACTTATATTCTTTCGGTGCATAAAACGCATATATTTATAAGCGTTTAATAATATATCCTCATCACCTTTATTCCCGTTATCAATATCCAGCACATCTAATAAATAGGAGTTTATGGCTTGTTCTGTTAGTTCAGCTTTCAGCATTAAGTCTTCTGCTTCTTTTACTTTCGCTTTATACAAAGCCACTATCTTCCTTTGCTCTTTCAAGGTTGGTAGTGGAATAGAAAAAGAACCAATAAAATTATACCCAGACTCGTTTTTAATACCCTGTGCCTTTTTGCCTGAAACAACGGACAAGAAGTAAGGAGAGCGCAATACCATAACGAGAAACTCTGGATCAACTTTATCCAAATCGATACTATATGGTTGATAATGTGTAGATGCTGTTATCTCACCAAATGTATTTAACGCAGTTGCACCTTGATGGAAATTGATATTAGAGATAAGCAAATCGTCCTGCTGTAAAGAATATAGATTCATACCTGTTTTCTTCTTATCTCGAAATACCACTTTCCCTGTTTTGAATACTATTTTTTCAACTATTGGTAATGAACCTTCGTACTCTTCCTTTTTGATAATATTTTTCTTAGGAGCTATAAGTTCTCGGAGTGGTACAAGAGAATACCCTGAATGAATTTTATTCTCATTCATGTAATATTCTACATACCATTGAGAAACATCCTTAAAGGGTATGAATTTCAGATATTTATATTTAGTATGTCCCATATCCATCACTTCTTTACATTGTAAAACGGCTCTGGTTCGGACACCATATTTCCAGTTTCTCTGTAACGGAACGCATTACCTTCTTCGTCTGTTCGGTAATTGATTCTTTTGAAAGGCACATCCCACAGTTTGTTTTCAATACGGTAGGGTGTAAATTCCTTTGCCAATGGTATCAACTCGTTTTCTATTTCTGTTCCCGTTGTGCTGATTCCTGCTTTTTGTATTTTAGCAATAGGTATTTCATAGTCAAACTTTTCTTTGACTATTATTTTCACCTCCGCTTCTATCTTTTCTTGCAGGGCTTTTAATTTTACTCTGTAAGCCTTCTTTTCTTCCTTTGAAGGAGCTTCGCTCCCTCTCTGTTTCAGTTTCTCTTTAAGGTTATCGGCTTCTTTTTGGTACTTAGAAGCAACCTCTAATTGCGCCTGCTTCTGTATTTGTGAATATACGTCAGCTTCTTCTTCCGTAAATTTCTTAAAGAATAGTAAACTTGGCTTTACTGTTGCTCCTGAAGCAATAAACACATCCTGCGGAATAGAAACTATCAGCAATATCTTTGCTTTTCCCTCCACAAAATCACGAGCCTTTTGCAAATTGGTATTATTCAACACGCCCTCGGGCAATACTATACCCATTCTGCCACCTGGCTTCAGGAGATTCAGACAACGCTCTATAAACAGCACTTCCGTTAGGCTACTATCTATTTTATAAAGGCTGAGCAACGACTTGTTTATATTATCATTTACTTGTCGCAATGCCTCTTTGTACGCTTCTCCATACCGCTCTACGTAGGCAGCGATTTTATCTTCGTCCGTGAACCTGTCAGCCTCTGATATTTTCAAGTCTTTCTCAACTCTTGCTCCAAAAGGAGGATTAGTAAGAATAATGTCAAAGCGATTCTCGAAAATGCCATTCACATTGAGCAACCCATCATGATGGTGTACGCCACCATGCCCATCACCATGCATTATCATATTCATTTTGGCTGTGCGTGCCATTCGGGGATTGGCATCCGTCCCATAGATACAGTCGAATGACAATGAGCGCAATCGCCCTTTTTCATTATTGATATTAAGTTCTTCATTCAAATAAGAAAAAGTTTGTGCAACTTCTGCTTCTATTTTTTGTTTCTTTTTGTTTGGCAGCTTGTCATAATCATCGCCATAATACTTTGCTTTTATGGCTTCTTTTTGCTGCTCTATCTCTTTTTCTATCTTCTCACGAACATACTCAAAGGTCTTGATTAAGAAACCACCACTTCCACAGCAAGGGTCACAAACCTGTTCGCCCTCTTGTGGGTCAAGTATAGACACCATAAAATCCACTACCGTTCGGGGAGTGAAAAACTGTCCTAATTCTCCTCTAAATGTTTTACCAAGGAACTTTTCAAAAGCAATTCCTTTCACATCATCAGAAGTTGTAGAGAGATTATAAATCTCCAACTCTTTAACAATTTGCTCAAAACTATTTTCTCGTATCTCTATCTTAGCATTATCATCAAAGAGGTGGTCGTTTACAAATTGCTGTTTTGTCTTTTCAAACAGATTTTGGTAGAAGGGAATAGCATCTGTAACGCCCATTTCCTTATTTAACCTCTCATATGCCTTTCTATTTGCTACAAACCTATCTTTCGAGAATATCTGCCCTTCATCATTTTCACGCTCATAGCGTATCTTAATAAAAAGAATTTTACTTATTTCATCGAAAGCTGCCTCTGGAGAAAGTTTATCATTATTGCGGATGATGTTATGACACTTAAATAATAGTTTTGAAAACTCATCACGGGTAAAAGCCTTTGTCTGCTTCAGCAACTTGTCTATTTCTTTCTTATTACTTGCTTGTCCTGCATTTGGAATATCTACGATTTCATCCAGTTTGTCAGGAATCTCTCCTTTTACAATCTTGAAAATACGAGTTTCCTTTAGATTAGTTGTTACAAAGAAGTCTGCATGTGCCCAAGAAGCATAGTTCATACCTTGGTAATAGTCTTCCTTGTGTATCGTAACAGACTCTGCTTTACATTCCACAACTATCAAAGGATATTTCTTTGTCTCTTTGTCCTCTTTACTTCTCCAAACCACAATATCAGCACGGGCAGCCCCTTGCCCACGTTGAGAATTGGATACTTGTATTTCCTGATCCATTTGACTCGTAGCGTATCCATAACTATCCACCAAACGCTTGATGTATGTCTGCCTAACCTCTTCCTCTGGCTTCAGTACAAGCCATTTGCCTTTTAGAGGAGCATATATCTTATTATCTTTTATTTGTATTTCCATATTATTTTTTTATTCTGTCCACAACAAATCATCCACTCTCACCTCCAATATCTTTGCCAACTGAATGAACATCTCGACATTGGGTTGGGCAACATTCGTAACCCATTTTGATATAACGGCAGGGTCTTTGTCAAGGATTTCTGCCAATTGTTTATTTGTCATGCCTTTTTCGGCGAGAACCACCTTCAGGCGATTGATTTTCTTGCGTTCCATACTTATGTAACTTGATTAGGCCATAAAATTACTCATTATTTCTCAGAATGTATCTCTTTTGAGTAAAAAGATGGTTGTTACTAATCAAAAAAATGTTTTTTAATTCATTTTTCTTATTACAACTTCAATTCTGGCAAGCTATTTATCGCTTCCAACTTCAACTTATCCACTGCACGGGTGTATTTCTCAGTATGCTTTAATCCGCTATGCCCTAATAAACTTGCAACAGTTTTGATATTGGCGCCATTATTAAGGATATTCACGGCAAAGCTATGGCGGGCGCAATGCCAACTGATGTGTTTGTTGATGCCTGCACGCTTTACCCATCGTTTTACAGATTTACTGCAACTCTCATAGGATGGCAGGTTGAAGATAGAGGAATTTAAATCCTCAGGAGCTTCACCAATTAAAGAGAGTAAGCCGTCATTGAGAGGAATAATAACGCCACTATGTGCAGAATGTCCTTTGGTCTTATTCTGTTCAAATTTCAGTAAGCGATTGGTATAATCTACGTTCTTATAGGTAAGGTCTTTTACATCACAGAAGCGCAGACCACAATACAGACAGAGAATGAATGCTCGTCGCACATTTGGATTCTCGTTGTCGTAATGGCATTGAATTAAAGATTGGATTTCATCCATTGATAGCACATCCTTGCGCAAAATCTGTTCATCCACCTTGCACACCACACCCTTACACGGGTCTTTCAACATCACTTCGTGATCGATGGCATAACGAACAACTTTCTTGAAACGCTGATAGATACTCTTTGCTCCTTCACCAACACTTCTTGATTGCAGATACTCCACAAATCGTTCCATCATATCCTTGGTTATCAAGTCGGGCTTAATGCTAAACTCATAGAGTGGATATTGCTCTTTCAGAAAATCCTTAAACCGATTCAAAGCTATTTTTATCATCCGCAGGTCTTTCTTGGTATAGCTGTCTATGTAAGCCTGATAATAGTCTAAGAAATTGATATTTCTATCTTTCTTCAACCGATAGCCGAGCATACTCTCCTTAAACTGTTGTTCACGCTCCGCACGAATCTTGGCAGCCAGTTCAAGTGTTTCTTTGTTCTGCTGTCGTTCTATTGGAGTGCGAGGTTTGGCTATCAAGTACAACTGCAAATTTTCTTTTCGCCTGTTATGTTTGATGTGTACCTTGGGCTTGCCCATCATCTTCCCAGAAGTGTACATAACTGGCTCTCCAGTCTCATCTAAAACAGGTGTTTCTTCTCTACCGAGATAATACTCCAGATATAGACTTATCCGACCATCAGACAGCACATTTTGCTCTAATTTCGGGTTTTCTTTCGTTTTATTTTCTAATTTTGCCATAATTGATAGTTATGTACCTAAATGCGTATCAAACCGAGTAAAATTATTAACTCGTTAATTTTCAGATGCTTTTTTATTTTGCAAAGATACCAAAAAGTTCCGAATATCAAAGTGTACTAAAAGTGTACTTTATGACAAAAAACAGGCAAAAATGAGCAAAATCAACAAATACAAGAAAGTATTAAATCATTGATTACCAATACAATATATTCTTTTGATTTCTCTTATTTTCACGGCATTGTACCGGGTCTGGGTACATTAAAAAAGGAAGTAACAGTATCTACATTAGATTTTTGTTACTTCTTTTTTTATTGGCACATAATCTTCAAGGGTTTTTATATTATTTTATAGTAGAATTTCTATTTAATTTTAGCGCATTGCATATTTGACTGGTTGCAACTTTTCAGATGCTCGATACAACTTAATTCTTGAG
Source organism: Prevotella sp. (assembly GCA_041855505.1). Taxonomy (GTDB): domain Bacteria; phylum Bacteroidota; class Bacteroidia; order Bacteroidales; family Bacteroidaceae; genus Prevotella. Next base: position 196,741 of record JBHAEI010000039.1, on the reverse strand, counting down.
ATTTGTGTTCTTCCCTTTACCACAAATATAACTTAACTTTTATCTATCTCAAATATAAAAGCTATATACTGAAAATATATCCTTTTAGAAAACCTACTCTCGTTCGGGATAAAAAATAAAAAGTTGAACGATAATAAAACATGAATCTACAAACAGATACTCATGCCGTCACTTTTAACATTTCTCATAAATATCTGAATATAAGATAGATACTGCTCTGTTTTTAATGGTAGGATGACAGCAAAAGCATGAAAGATAGAGATATGGCAGGGAAAATGTTATTACAACTCTGCCCCAATCTTATTATATTCATTTGTTATTGAACATCTCTACCTGCTCTTTCTCTTCTTCTTGTCGATGTCTTTTCTATTCCTTTTCTATCTCCCTGCTTATCCCTTTTCTATCTCTCGATCTATCCCTTTTCTATTCGCTGTCTATCCCTTTTATATCTTTTTTCGGGCTGATACCCAATTGTTTCATGTTCTCCAGACGAGAGACGACATTACCCTTTCCGTTAAAGAACTGACCATAAGCTGCGTCGTAGCGGTCTTTTGCCGTATCGATAGCTTTGCCGATGTTACGCAAAGTATCGGTAAAGCCTACTATCTTATCGTATAAATTATTACACTGTCGGAGGATCTCCTCCACGTTTTTGTTCATTCTGAAGTTCGTCCACATCGTTCTCGTCAGTTGCAGCGACATCAAAAGATTGCTCGGGCTCAGGATGATAATCTTCTTTTGATAGGCATACTGCAGGATGGAAGGATCTGTTTTAATAGCTGCCGAGTAGCCACTCTCGTAGGGAATAAACATCAAGACATACCCGATACAGTTCGGAACAATCTTTTCATAGTTTTTCTTTGAAAGTTCATCCACGTGCGCTTTGATTGCTTTTACATGCTCCTTCAAATACTGCTCACGCAAAGTTTCGTCCTCTTCATTGACTGCAGACTGATAAGCCACGAGCGAAACCTTCGAATCGATAACCACATTTTCCTTATGGGGAAACATAATCACAGCATCCGGGCGAAGATTATTATTGTCTTCATCCTTATAGTTAGCCTGCAAAAAGTACTGTTCTCCCTTTACCAACCCACAGTTAGAGAGCGTTTCTTCGAGAATCATCTCTCCCCAATCGCCCTGCATTTTCGAGTCGCCTTTCAGGGCTTTGGTAAGCGAGGCAGCATCATTTCCGATACGCTCCGTCTGTTCAGCAAGTGCCTTAATAGCTCTTTCTTGATCCTCACGGATTGTTTTCACTGTGTTGTCTTGATCGGCCTTAAGCTGCTTTAAAACACTTTCGAAAGCGTTTTTTATTTCCGTTTTGCTATTACTGCTTTCCTTACTGTTGTCGGCCACTTCTTTACTAAAGGCCTCTATCCGCTCTTTCAGAGGAGTAAGCAAGGCATCCAGTCGCTCCTTATCCGCACTGTTCAACTTATCCCGATGCTCATTCAGCATTCTTTCGCCAAGATTCTTCACCTCCTCCTGCATCAGCCTCAAGCTATCGGCATTCTTCTTTTCAAGCTCTTGGCGCAACTCTTGCGCATGTGCCCGTTCCGATTCCAATTGCTGTCGAGCCGCTTCCTGAATGCTTTTTATCCTATCCTCCGCAGCCTGACGGGCCGTATCCAAATCCTTTTGGGCTGCCTCTTGAACCGATTGAAGTTCTTTCGCAGCATATTCTTTGGTTGCATTCAGTTCCTTGTCGGCTGCAGTTCGCTCCGTCTCCAACTGATTCTTCAGTACAGAAAGCTCATTATTAAGCTTGTTCAGTTCACCATTGTTCCGGCTTTTCGCCCACAGAAACATGATGACAGCACCAATAATAAAACCGATAAGGATATACACAATAGCCATTTTCCTACAATAATTTAAACGAAAGAGCTGCTAACAAACTATTAATCCTGATAATAAATCCGCTTTACCCGGTTGCTGATATTCGTAAGTACCTCGTAAGGAATAGTGTCAAGAATATCGCTCAACACGGTAACCGGCAGGTTATCGCCAAAGATTTCGACGCTGTCGCCCTCCTTACAGTCGATACCTGTAACATCGATCATCGCCACATCCATACAGATATTGCCCACATATTCGGCCTTTTTTCCATTCACCAGACAGTAAGCATGGCGATTGCCAAGATGGCGATTGAGGCCATCTGCATAACCAATAGGAATGGCTGCGATGATGCTGTCATGACTGATTGTACCCTTGCGCGAGTAGCCTACGGTGTCGCCGGCAGGCACTTTGCGTAACTGAAGGATGGTGGTTTTCAGGGTAGATATATTGTAAATACGCTCGTTGGTGCGCGGATTAATCCCATAGAGTCCCAATCCCAAACGGCACATATCCATCTGTCGCTCAGGGAAATGCTCGATACCGGCCGAGTTATCCATGTGTCGGATGATGTGATGGGTAAAGGCCGATTGCAACTTCTTACTGCCTTCCTCGAACAAAGCGAACTGCCTTGCCGAGAAATCGTCGAAGTTATCGGCATCCGACCCTACGAAATGAGAGAAGACCGAGCGGGGAATAATCGCATTCTGTTGCTTCAATCGCTTTATCAACTCTTCCATATCGTGCTGCGGATCGAAACCCAAACGGTGCATACCCGTGTCCAATTTGATATGAACAGGGAAGCCGGAGATGCCCTCTTTCTCGGCAGCCTTTACCAAAGCATCGAGCAATCGGAAGGAATATACTTCCGGCTCAAGGTCGTAATCGAAGAGCGTTTTAAACGAAGACATCTCCGGATTCATAATCATGATATTGCTTGTGATGCCGTTCTTCCGAAGAGTTACCCCCTCATCGGCCACGGCTACGGCAAGATAATCCACACGATGGTCCTGTAATGTCTTTGCAATCTCCACCGCACCCGCGCCGTAAGCATCGGCCTTAATCATGCAGACGAGCTTCGTTTCGGGCTTCATACGGGAACGATACCAGTTCAGATTATCGACAACAGCATTCAGATTAACCTCCAAAACCGTTTCATGCACCTTCTTAACCAGCAATTCTGTCAGCCGGTCGAAACCAAACCTGCGGGCTCCCTTCAGCAAAATAACTTCATCGCGCAATGCTTCGAATGCCGAACTATTGATAAATTCCGTTACCGAAGCAAAGAAATACTTCTCACCTATCTTATTGAAAGCCTGTTGCTGTGCCAGCAATCCTGTGCCTATACCGATAAACTTCTCTACTCTTCGCTTCTCTGCAAGGAAGGCAACTTTCTCGTATAACGCCTTGTCCGACTCCCCACTCTGAAGAATATCGCTCAGTATCAAAGTGCGCTTACGCCCCTGATGGTCGGGCCGACGGTTCATAAAGTCGAGCGCTATGTCGAGAGAATTATAGTCGGAGTTGTAAGAATCGTTGATTAAGGTACACCCGTGTTGCCCCTCTTTCACCTCAAGTCGCATGGCAACCGGTTCAAGTAGCGGCATGCGTTCGGTGAGTTTGGCAGCCGAAACCGACAGATACAGACAGACAATAGCTGCAGTTATGGCATTTTCCAGACTGGCTTCGTCGATAAAAGGAATCGTAAACTGTGCCTCAGCATCCCCCTTCCACCGGTAGGTAACGGTGGTGGCCAGCCCGCTTTTCTCTATCTTCGAAACGTAGAACGTAGCTTTCCTGTCCTTCACCGACCATGTAAGCCTCTCCGCCTTCTCGCCTGAAGCACGGATAACATCGTCCAGCAGCTCATCATCCAACGAATAAACGATGGCCTTTGCATCGTGGAACAAGCGGATTTTCTCCTCGCACTTCTCCTTTAAACTGCCGAAATTCTCCTGATGGGCATCGCCCAAACTGGTAAACACGCCGATGGTTGGCTGAATAATATCGCGCAAAGCCTGCATTTCTCCCCGCTCACTGATACCTGCTTCGAACACTCCAACCTGTGTGTTTTCGTTCAACAGCCACACCGACAGCGGCACACCAATCTGCGAATTATAGCTCCTCGGGGAGCGGGTTACCACCCTTGAGGGCGAGAGCAACTGGTAAAGCCACTCCTTGACGATCGTTTTACCATTCGAGCCCGTTATGCCCACAATAGGAATAAGGAACTCGTCGCGATGGCGTTCGGCCAAACGCTGAAGGGCTTCCAACGGTCTTGGCGTTACAAGGAAATTCGATTGCGGATACAGCTTATCCCAACCGCTCGGTACTTCCTGAACAACGAAGTTGCGAACTCCGCGCCCATAAAGCTCCGGAATATAATGATGACCATCATTGCGCTCTGTTTTCAGCGCAAAAAAAAGGGTTTCTTCGGGGAAACAAAGGGAACGACTATCAGTTAAGAGAAAACCAATACTTGCCTCTACATTACCATATCGATGGGCTCCTATCAAGGTTGCCACTTTCTCAATACTATAATTCATGTGTATGTCGCTATTATTTATTTATCGATGGAAAGGAGAACATCGGCCAAAAGGCGTATGAATGTCCGCCCGATTCATAGTACAAAGGTAATGAAAAAAGTAATGAAGAGATAGGTTTTGGGAATGTATTTTTTATTTACCCGATAAAAGATTATGCGGCTTCCTTGCGCATTCGGGACATAATCCTTTCACCACATAGTTTACACTTTCGGCCAAATACCCCTCCGGCATCCGAACAGAAGGCACGGGAATATCGGCCAAACAAATTGTTTTATGGCAATGTTCGCAATAGAAGTGTACGTGAAGATCGTCATCTTCCTCGCTGCTATGGCTCATGCAAAGCTCATATCCCGCAGTGCCATCGCCTTCTTCTATCTGATGCACAAGGCCATTCTCCTTGAATAAGGTGAGCGCACGAAAGATGTTCGACTTATCTACCGTCAGCAAAACACGCTCCAAATCGCGAACAGAGGTAGGCCCCGCCTGCTCGGCAAGCGTCTTTACAATCAGTATTCTATTGGCCGTGGGCCGCACATGATGTGCTTCCAACAGTCTCACAATTTCATTTTCCGCCAACATATCATCTCCTTCATTGTATTTTTAAAAGTCTAATTCCAACAAGGGGTATTGCCGTTGCAACGCCCTTGCCTTTTCTTTAGTCCGCTCCAAGAAGTCCTTATACTCTTCGGATGCAGGGTTAAACGGGCGATGACCCAACGCCTCTTTGATGGGTTCCCATGCCTTTAAAAAGGTTTTCAAGCTGTCCGAAAAACAGGTTTCCGCAAGCCTTTCCCAAATATAGGCCACCGCTTGATTGTTGGGATGGAGCATGTCCTCGGCATAAAAACGGTAGTCGCGCAGCTCGTCATTCAGAATTTCGTAAGCCGGGAAGTAATACACCGACTCGGGATGTGCCTTGACAAACCTGTCGGCAGCCAGCAAAAGCGTGGCCTTCGACAGCTGGCTTTCATGATAACCATACTTGGCGTAACGGATGGGGCTCACCGTTACCATTATTTTCACCGCAGGGTTGCGTTCCAAAACCCTTTCATAAGCCTCCTGAAGAGCCTCGAAACACTCCTCTATAGACAGTTCCTTTTCCTCGAAAAGCCGCTGCGGACGCTTCCTGCAGTTATCCACTATCTCGCCCGTAGCGCGCTCTATATATACATGGTTGGTACCCAGCGTGATGACAACCACGTCGAAAACCTCCCCTATTCGGTCGATACTATGGAGCACCGATACCGGATTATACATCGTTCCAAATGGATTTACCACAGCCCTGAACTTCTCTTCCACAAACTTCTGCCCTATATTCGTAGCAAAACAAGAGCCTACGAAGAGTACTTTCTCCATCGGCTGAAAGAGAAACGGCGGCTGCGAAACGGCTACGGGTGTACGGAATTCCATTGCTCTGAATAGTAATAATGTAAGTATCTGATAATCTTTATCTTATAAAACATGCCCTTTTAGTCGGTAAAACATGCTTTTTTACTGTGCTAAAGATGCCCTTTTACTGCGCAAAAGGTGGCATATTGCCAAGCACAAAGATACCTCTCCAGAAAAAGTTTGCACTCCTTGCGGGCAATAAGACCGAAGAAAACAAACCCCAAACGTTTCTTTCCCCGGCCTTATTCTTCTGTTTTCTATTTCTTCCTGACCTTCCTGTAGATTACAAAGACGATGGCCAAGAGCAGTATCAGCAGCGCTATATAGGCTACAGTTTCGGTAACCGAAATGCTGGAAGGATGGAAGTCGAGCACCACCTTATGCTGTCCACCCTTCACTTGGATGGCGCGGAGAATGTAATTCACCCTGCCTATCTCGACAGGTTGCCCATCTACAGTGGCCTTCCAGCCGGGATAGTAGATCTCCGAGAACACCACCACTCCGCCATTCAGCGACCGAACAGTGTATTCCAAGTGGTTGGGAGCATATTTTTCCAGCTTCACCACGGCAGTGGAATCGTTCTGCTTGGCGCTTCCCAACACATCCCTAAACCGCATATCGGCCACTGCTTCATGCCGAACGTCAATCTTTCCTACTCCATCATACTCTGCGTTCGCATTCTCCACATAAGTCAGTTTATCCACAAACCAGCCGTTGCCCTGTGCATAAGGGTTAAGAAGCGGGGCAGTTTGGCCGTCTTGTAACGGGAAGATGAAGTACTTTGCATTCAGCATATTCAGCACTGGGAACACCTTACGGCCATCCACTTGCTGCATATTACCGCCGGCCTTACCTACAGCCTGCATCGTTTGTTGCATTTCCGGAGCAATGTATTTATCGATAACTTCCTGATAACGACGCAACTTTGCGGCATTATAGCCTCCGATACTCTTGTGATAATAAGACGTTTCATTCTCATTAAAGGTGTTCGACGCAAAGTTAAGCACACGGTAATCGAGGCTCTTGTCCTTTAAAATCTCCATGTCCGTAGCCGTCTTTTGCTGTGGAATATCGCGCTCGCTCTTAGGCACAAACATGCTGTCGTTCAGATAACGCTTATCTACCTGCCACATATCGATGAAGCACAGCACCGTAACCGCAACAACCATATACGACGCTTTCAGCTTGCCGAGCCTATAAGCATACAGCAGAGCGACGCCTATCACGATGATGAGCAACGAACGCCAGGCATCCGAAGTAACCAAGGCACTGCGCATGGTTGCTATGCTCGAAAGAATAAGCTGCAATGTTTGGTTATCCATTCCCTGAATACTGCCCAGCATGTCCCGCTCCTGCTGACCGACAAACGGCCCCATCAAGTCGGGGAAGAAAGCTATCAACAACGATACGCCTGCCGTTAATGCCAACGAAATGTACACGTATTTTGCCTGCTTTTTCAGCACGTCGGGCTCATCGATTATCTTCTTCAAGGCGAAAATGGCCAGCAGCGGAATCGTAAATTCGGCTATTACCAAGATGCTCGCCACTGTTCTGAACTTGGCATACATCGGCATATAGTCGATGAACAGGTCGGTAAAGCCCATGAAATTCTTACCCCACGACAGGAGAACAGATAGGATGGTGGCTGCCAGCAAAGCCCACTTCATGGGGCCTTTCACGATGAACAAGCCCAAGATAAAGAGGAACAGGACGAACGCTCCCACATAAACAGGACCACTGGTGCCCGGTTGTGTACCGAAATATTGCGGCATGCCATCATAAAGTTGGGGTATCATCTGCTGCACTTCCGGGTTGGCTTTCGCCATAGCGGTTTTGCTTTGGCTCAACGGAACACTCGCACCACCCTTGGCATTCGGTATCAGGAGGGTCATGGTTTCGTCTATACCGTAGCTCCATTGCGTAATATAATCGCGGTCAAGTCCCGATTTTGTCTGGTTTGTCGAGTTGGTTTTTACCAGTTCGCTCTTCCCACGCATACTCTCCTTTTGGTACTGCCATGTATGGAAAAGACTCGAAAGATTAGTCGCAACACCTACCAACAAACCTGCAACCACTATAGCCGAAGCCTTCCAGAACTGGGTTAATTGTTTTGCTTTCAGGGCTTGTACGAAGTAAGCAATTACCATGAACAACACGATGAACATATAATAATACGTCATCTGAACATGGTTTGCCTTAATCTCGAATGCCGTAAAGAGGGCTGTTACCACAAATCCCGACAGGTATTTTCCCCTGTAAGCCAGCACAATACCGGCTATCATGGCGGGCAAATAGGCCAAAGCCATCACCTTCCACAGGTGTCCTGCCGCAATAATGATCAGGAAATAGGACGAGAAAGCCCATATTACGCTACCCAACACGGCCAGCGACTGTCGGAAATCGAAAGCTCTCAGCAGGATATAGAAGCCCAACAGATAAGCAAACAGAAACCATACATTCTCCGGAAGCCACAGGTGGTAGGCATTCATAACGGTAGCCAAGCTGTCGGTAGAGTTGTAAGAGGGGGCCATTTGATAGGTGGGCATACCTCCGAACACGGAGTTTGTCCAGCGGCTCATCTCCCCTGTAGCCTCATGATATTTGCCAATTTCCACATTTGCACCTACTCCCGCCTGTGAGTCGTGGCGGTAAAGAATCTTACCTTGTGTTACAGGCCCGAAGAAATATGCAAAGGAAATAACCGTAAATAATACCACTACCAGAATATCCGGTAAAAACTTCTTCCAAGTATTCATTATCTTATTATCGTTTTATTTTCCTACTAATGCGTGCAAAGTTACAAAATAATAAGGTCTTACAAGTTACAAGTACTATCTTTTTCGTACCTTTGCAACATGAAAATAGGAATTATTGTTGCAATGGATAAGGAGTTTCATCAGCTCCGTTCCATACTGAATGCTACTCGCACGGAGCGTATTAACGACAAGGAAGTTGTCATAGGCCGAATGGAAGGAAAGGAGATTATCCTGCAACAATGCGGTATCGGCAAGGTGAACTCTGCCGTAGGGACTGTGGAAATGATTAGCCATTACCACCCCGACCTGATTATTTCAAGCGGATGCGCAGGCGGAGCCGACACCCGTTTGGAGGTAACCGAGGTGGTCGTTGCCACAGAATGCGTGTATCATGACGCCTATTGCGGCGATGAACAGCAGTTCGGACAGATTATGGGAATGCCTGCCCGCTTTAAAGCTCCGCGGGAGTTAATCGACAAAGCACTGTCGCTAAACAACTCAAAGGATAATCTCCCGAAGGTTACAGCAGGACTGACGGCAAGCGGAGAGTGGTTTGTGAACACCAAGGAGAAGATGCAATCCATCCTCGAACGTTTCCCCGAAGCACAGGCCGTGGATATGGAAAGTTGCTCTATTGCGCAAGTTTGCCACATCTACAAAACACCTTTCGTGTCGTTCCGTATCATCAGCGACATTCCCTTGAAGGACACTAAAGCCAGCCAATACTACAATTTCTGGGACAAAATAGCCGAAGGCAGCTTCGAGGTTACCAAGCATTATCTGAATACATTATAACATCATTCTGAACACATTATAATATAACAAGGAAGAAACAAGCAATGAAAAAGATACCATCATTCACCATTAATCACGAAAAACTGCTTCGTGGCATTTACGTCAGTCGTAAAGACGAGGCGGGAGGAGAGATCATTACCACTTTCGATGTACGCATGAAAGAGCCTAATCGGGAGCCGGCACTGCATGTAGAGGTTATTCATACCATCGAGCATCTTGCCGCAACATTCCTTCGAAACGACCCGGAATGGAAAGACAGGGTGATTTATTGGGGGCCCATGGGTTGTATGACCGGTAATTATCTTATCCTGAAAGGCGACTTGAAGTCGGCCGACGTAGTCGATTTAATGCGCAGAACCTATCGGTTTATCGCTACTTTCGAGGGCGATATTCCCGGCGCCACTGCCCGCGACTGTGGCAACTATCTGCTTAACAACCTGCCGATGGCACGCTGGGAAGCCAAGAAATTTTTGGAAGAAGTGCTGAACAACATTACAGAAAAGAATTTGGTTTATCCCGGATAAAGGAGAAACCCACAGCAAGGATAGCATCCTTTACTAAACTGATAGTACCTTTTTGCTAAACTATATGCCACCTTTTACCTTGTAAAAGGCCATATATTACATAGCCAAAGGTTATGCTTTACTACGAATTTTATTTTTATTTTATTTGCTGTCAGTTTTAACACTTCATGTAAACACCAGCCCGGCAATGTTTTATCATGACAAAACGGATGAGGGTGTGACAGCAACTTCTAAAAATTCCGTGCCGAAGTTCCATTACAGAATTTTATGTTTTTACTGTCATACCATCACTAAAAATATAGTTGCATTCACTTTATAGACAGGAGTTTATGAGAAATATTAAAAATGACAGCAAAGAAAAATTATTTTAAATTCGTGTTTTGCTGTCATTTCCGGTTTATTTTTCTCGCCCCGAACAGGGGGACTTCATTTTAAAATCACACCTTATTCCTTATTGGCACGTTTACGTTCCTGATGGTCGAGGATAATCTTGCGCATGCGAATACTCTCCGGAGTAACCTCTACATACTCATCTCCTTTAATATACTCAAGACATTCCTCCAAGCTCATCTCGGTCTTTGGAATTACCCGCGCCTTATCATCAGATCCGGAAGCACGGACATTCGTAAGCTGTTTTGCCTTTGTTACGTTTACAACAAGGTCGTTGTCGTGAACGTGTTCGCCTACTACCTGACCGCCATATACCTCCTCGCCGGCATCGATAAAGAACTTTCCTCGATCCTGCAGCTTATCGATTGCATAGGCATAGGCCGTACCTGCTTCCAGTGCCAGCATCGATCCGTTGGTACGACGAACGATTTCGCCCTTATAAGGCTGGTAGTTCTTGTAGCGGTGAGCCATGATAGCTTCGCCCTGACTGGCCGTCAATACATTGGTACGCAGGCCGATAATACCGCGTGAAGGTATCTCGAAAGTAATATTGACACGGTCGCCTTCCGAGTCCATTCCCAGCAACTCGCCCTTACGACGGGTAACCATATCGATCATTTTGCTGGAGAAATCGGTAGGAACATTGATGGTAAGCTCTTCGATAGGCTCACACTTTTGTCCGTCGATTTCCTTGTAAATTACCTGTGGCTGACCTACCTGCAGCTCGTATCCCTCACGGCGCATTGTCTCGATGAGGACTGAAAGGTGCAGCACACCACGCCCGCTGACAATCCACTTATCCGTATAATCCTCGAAAGGACGGACACGCAGGGCCAAGTTCTTCTCCAATTCCTTCTCCAAACGGTCATTGATATGGCGCGAAGTACAGAACTTTCCTTCCTTGCCAAAGAACGGAGAGTCGTTAATAGTGAACAACATACTCATGGTAGGCTCATCTACTGCGATAGGAGGCAAGGCTTCCGGGTTTTCGAAATCGGCAATGGTATCGCCTATTTCGAAACGTTCTAGACCGATTACGGCACAAATATCGCCGGAATCGACATGGTCGGTTTTCTTATGCCCCATTCCCTCGAAGGTATGAAGTTCCTTGATTTTGGTACGCTCTGAAGTGCCATCACGATGGCAAATGGTGATATTCTGCCCATCCTTCAAGGTACCACGATGAACACGCCCCACGGCTATACGGCCGGTATAGCTTGAATAATCGAGCGATGTTATGAGCATCTGCGGCGTTCCTTCCAACTGCTTTGGCGCAGGAATTTCGACAAGAATCAGGTCGAGCAAGTATTCTATATTATCGGTTGGCTGCTTCCAGTCCTTCGCCATCCAGCCATTTTTTGCAGAACCATATACCACAGGGAAGTCCAGCTGCTCCTCTGTGGCATTCAGGTCGCACATCAGGTCGAATACCATCTCATATACTTCCTCCGGCCTACAGTTGGGCTTATCCACTTTATTGATAACTACTACCGGCTTCAGACCCAGCTGTAGAGCCTTCTGCAGCACGAAACGTGTCTGTGGCATAGGCCCTTCGAAAGCGTCAACCAGCAGCAAACAGCCGTCGGCCATGTTCAATACACGCTCCACCTCGCCACCGAAGTCCGAGTGTCCCGGCGTATCCAGAATATTAATCTTTGTTCCTTTCCAATTGATACTGACGTTTTTTGATAGAATGGTAATACCTCTTTCTCTCTCCAAATCGTTAGAATCGAGTACTTCCCCACTGTTATCCTGTCCGTCACGGAAGAGTTTTCCAGCGAGCATCATCTTATCAACCAAAGTTGTTTTACCATGGTCCACGTGCGCAATAACTGCGATATTACGAATATCTTGCATGAATTTGTTTTAAAAGTCTTTTCTAAAATCGATTGCAAAAGTACGAATAAAAAATGGAAATTACTTGTAGTTCCAAAAAAAGTTGTACCTTTGCACCGCACTTTCGGAAAGCCCGATGCATTCAAAGTCGTAACCCGTTATTGATTAAGGCGCTAAACGATCGAAGGATGTAATTGCAAAAATTATTAATCAACCAAGTAATTATGTACTTAAGTTCAGAAAAGAAGAAAGAAATTTTCAGCCAGTTTGGTAAGGAGCAGAAAGCAACTGACACAGGTTCAGCCGAAAGCCAGATTGCATTATTCTCTTATCGTATCAAGCATTTGACAGAACATGTAAAGAAAAACCGCAAGGATTATGTTACTGTTCGTTCTATCACACAGCTTGTAGGTAAGCGTCGTGCCCTTCTAAACTACTTGTACGACCGCGACGTTGAGCGTTATCGTGCAATTATTAAGGCGCTCGGGTTACGTAAGTAATCCTTACAGATAAGATTTTTCACAATCCCCCGACAACCAATAGGCTGTCGGGGGATTTTTCTTTTTAATACTTCGGCAGATAAGCTTCGGTATTCTCTATACCACACACCTTACTTTAGTAATACAAATAATTCATTCCATTGTCGGCATTATACTGCTCTACCGACTGATACTTAGTGGTAAACTGGCGAATCTTTTTAAGTGCCTCACGCAAAATATGCTCTTGGTTCTCGAGATAATTGCCCGCAACATTTACCACAACCTCGCATACCCTGTTCAGCTTGTCGCGCAAAGTAAAATAGCAACGTTGCCCATTTAGGTTACGAGGAATGGAAATGTGCTTCAGTTTCCAATTATTGAAGATGGCCGTTTGGTTACTGCTCTCCAGCACCTCTGCCACATAAGAGGAATTATTGTAATACAAATCCATCATTCCGTCTTGTATCAAGAAGTCATACTTGGTGTTATCTTTCGAAACATCGGTAGCCTCGATGATAAAAGAACTCCCCTCACGTTTCACTCCGAATACCTGAGATTTAATTTTTTTAATCACATCCATACGCCTTAGTTTTTAGTTTTCAAACATTATTAAAGGGAAGTACCTAAATTTTTCAAAACACTATCCTTTAAAACCTGCCCCCAAAAAAGATAAATATATTGATAATCTAAAGTATCTTCTTTTGCAAATGTAATAAATTATATTTTATATCACAAGCAATTTAACAATATTTGCACATAAAATATATTCTGCCTTGTCTATATAGGAAACTTTGAAAACCCAAAAAGTATTTTTGTATATTTTTTTCATCTCGAAACTTTTATAAGAAAAACAATGCCCGACTGTAAATCTGTTTTACAACAAGTTGATTACCAGAGATTTAAAAGTCATTAGAAATATACGACCTTTAGCTCGACTAAATATGCCCTTTTCAAGAGTAAAAGAGGCCCTTTTACGCTGCTATATATACCGGATTACACTGCTAAAGGGCATTAATCGGAAAAAGAAAAACTGCTGTAAAATAAATTCATACAAAGAAAAAGACAAGGAACAGATATTTATAACACTTTCCTTGCACAACCCGGAAAAGAATATTATATTTGCATTGGTTTTCAAAATGGAAACTAAGGGGTGCTTGTCCTGTTGGACTTGCTGAGATTATACCCATGAACCTGATACGGATAATGCCGTCGTAGGAAGATTCTCCCCTTATTATTAGTATTTTATTATTAATATTATGGCGATTGTTAAGATGAAGACAATCACACTCTTGGTGGCATGTACTGCCATAAACAGTGCATGGGCACAGAGTGAAGCAGACACACTTGCGAGCCAAAAGCTCAGCGAAGTGGTAGTGAATGGGGTGCGAGCACCTAAGAATGCACCGTTTGCTGTAAGTAATGTGCAAAAGAAAGAGCTCGCTAACTTTGGTAAACAGGGGCGGGAACTGCCCTTACTCCTCTCCCATACGCCGGGTATTGTGGCGTGGGGAGAGAATGGATTAGGTACCGGTTCGGTTGCAATGCGCATACGAGGGGCTGCCGGAAGTAGAATAAATGTAACTCTTGACGGAGTAGCTTTGAACTCTCCGGAAGATCAATCGGTGTTCTGGGCAAACATGAACTCGTATGCCTCGCTCCTGCAAAGTGTACAGGTGCAGCGCGGAATCGGCACTTCAACCAATGGCGACGGTGCTTTCGGAGGGTCTATCTCGATGCAAACAGAAGCAATTCCACACACTGTTGGAGGCGAAGTCTCTGCCGGTTACGGCTCGTATAACACCTATAATATAGGTGGGAAAATCCACTTCCCGCTCATCGCTAACAAGCTTTTCTTTGAGGGAGCATACCATGAAACGGGCACAGATGGCTATGTTCATGGCACAGAAGGGCGGTCGGGCTCCTACTTAGGTACTTTGTTATGGTTGCCATCCGGTCGGTGGAGCATCAGTTATAAGAATCTTGGAAACTTTGAAAAGACCGGACAGGCATGGAATGGAGTGATAACAGGGTCGGACGATCTTAGTCTTTACGATGGAACATTCGGTGTTTCGACCGGGATTACATCTTATAAGGACCTATACAACAGGGGATTAGGCCGACACAACACGCTTTATGAACGCCTGCAAACCAACTCTGACGGCTCGTACAAGCAGGATGCCGCAGGCAATTATCTTACCGAGCGCTACAAGTTTCATGATGGCTCGCTATGGGACAAGGCTACAGATAACTTCTACCAAAACCACAATATCCTCACTTTAACATGGCATCCTAACAATCATTGGAGCCATTCGCTCACCTTACATTATACGTATGGCTACGGATATTACAATGAATTCCGTTATCAGAACAAGCTGAAGAAGTTCGGACTTACCTTTACCAATGCTGCGGGACAGGAGGTGAAACGTTCCGACTTCATCCGTAAAAAAGGCATGGCGCAACACACCTATGGCGCAATCTACACGACCCACTACAGCGATGAGCATTGGAATATTTTGGGAAGCATTAATCTGCAACAGTTCAGGGCACACCACTTCGGCTACCTTACCTATATAGCCGACCCCGAAGTGGATGCCGCCTTCCGACCCAACAATGCCAATTACCAATATTATGGCTCGAAAGCCGTCAAGAAAGATTACAGCGGCTACATCAAGGCAGGCTATCAGTTTGCCCACTACTGGAATGCCTTTGCCGATGTACAGTATCGGTTTGTGGATTATACCAGCGATGGCAACAACGACAAGTTCTACAACAATCCTGCAGGAGGTTACACCGCTCAGGTAATCGACATCGACAAACGATATCATTTCCTTAACCCGAAAGTGGGACTGAGCTTTACCCGCAACGGGCATAAGGCATACGCCTCGCTGGCCATTGCACACCGGGAGCCGGAGCGAAACAACTTTACCGACAATGGCAGCTATCCTGCTCCGAGTCCGGAACGGCTTACCGATTGGGAACTGGGCTACCAATACGTGGGCAGAAAATGGTCGGCCGGAGCCAACCTTTATTACATGCTTTACCACAATCAGTTTGTACAAACAGGACTAAAGAGCGACATCGGCGAGAGTCTGACGACGAATATTCCCAAGAGTTACCGCATGGGTATCGAGTTGGAAGCTGCCTATCGCCCCTTTGAATGGGTATCGTTCGAGGGGAACGCAGCCCTGAGCCGCAATCGCATTAAGGACTTCGACGAGATGGCAAGTATAGATTTCGACAAGTCATTCCGCAAAATTCATTATGGAAACACGGCCATTGCCTTCTCGCCAAGTACCCTGCTGAACGGCTTTGTAAACTTCCACTTCAAGGGGATAGATGCCACATGGCACACCAACTTTGTATCGAAGCAGTATCTCGACAATACCGAGAACGACCAACGCTCGCTGCCTTGCTACTCGCAAACTAATATTAACCTTACCACTTCGGCCAGCCGACTATGGAAGAACTTTGGTGGGAAAAAGACCAACGGGCGTACTGCTTTCGTGAAAGATGTGCTACTCGACCTGAATTTCAATAACATCTTCAACCGCCATTATGCGGCATCGGGATGGGTATATAGCACTATCATCGACGGAAGCGGGCATTCCAACGACCATCGCTACACGGAGATAGGCTATTTCCCTATGGCCGGTTTCAACTTTATGGGGTCTGTAACTCTTCAATTTTAGCAGTAAAAGGAAGCAATATTCATAATAAGAAACCAATTTAACAACAAAGGACAACAGATTTAACAACAAAAGAAAACAGATTTAATAACACAGGGAACCGGCCAAAAACCGGTTCCCATCTTGCAAATGAACGACATTTTACAAACATTACACGCTTGGCTGACGGATTATCAGAAGCTGGAAATACTTGGAAGTATTGTAGGACTCATCTACATCTATCAGGAAATCAAGGCCAGTATATGGCTCTGGCTCACGGGTATCATCATGCCTGCCATCTACATTTTCGTGTATTTAGAGGCAGGACTTTACGCCGATTTCGGCATGCAGGTGTATTATATCCTTGCGGGTATCTATGGCTTTGCCGTATGGGAGTGGGGGAAAACACGGCAGAGCGAGCACGGAAAGGTACAAGAGGAAGCACGGAAAGAGTTGCCCATCAGGCACCTGCCCCATCGGTATTACCTGCCATGTGCTGTAGTGTTCCTCCTCCTTTGGACTGTGCTCTACCTCATTTTGGCCCATCTTACGAACTCCACCGTCCCTCTATACGACTCCTTTGGCAATGCACTCAGTATTATCGGGCTGTGGGCTTTGGCCAAGAAGTACATCGAGCAATGGCTTGTGTGGATTGTCGTCGATACCGAACTGGCAGCACTTTATGCTTATAAGGACATCCCGTTCACGGCGGGACTGTATGCGATGTATGCCGTACTGGCTGTATGGGGCTACCTACGGTGGAAGAAAGAATACTATAAAACCAACTATCATGAATAACAATATCTTATCCATCCTGCCTGTAACATACGATGCAGTGATACTGGCTGCGGGCGAATTTCCCACTCACGTCCTCCCCATCCGCATTCTGAAGCAGGCCAAGCTCCTCTTTGTATGCGATGGAGCATTGGCCGATTTACTGGAACTGGGTATTACTCCTACGGCTGTCATTGGCGATGGCGACTCACTTTCGCCCTCGCTGAAGGAGCAGTTCAGGGAAATTTATCATCAAGTGGACGAACAGGAGTCCAACGATCTGACGAAGGCTACTCACTATGCACTGGAACATCTGCGGCAAACCGCCACCGATACGCTCCGTCCCCATATCTGTTACCTTGGCGCTTCGGGCAAACGAGAGGATCACACATTGGGGAATATCGCCCTGATGACATATTACTTCGAGTCACTGGGTATACAACCCACCATGGCAACCGACTATGGCTGGTTTACTCCTGCCTGTGGAAACACCACCTTCCGGAGCTTTGCAGGGCAGCAGGTAAGCATTTTTAATTTTTCGTGTAAGGAACTTTCATCCAATGGTTTAAAGTGGAACATCCACCCCTTCGCCCATCTTTGGCAAGGCACACTGAACGAAGCGCTCGGCAAATCCTTCACTATCCTGTCGGATGGCGAGTACTTGGTTTATCGCACTTATCAGGGAAAGACGGCATAAATAGCAGGCAAAGACAGCATAAACAGCAGGGAAAGGCAAGTTTTATTATTTGACACAAAGGATTTCACAGCTTGAAACTGTGAGTTCTATAGGACGAAACTATGAGTTTCATAGGAAGAAACTGTAGGTTTCATAGGAAGAAACCCTAAGTTCCATACTGAGAAACCCTGAGTTCCATACCGAGAAACTGTGGGTTTCAATGCATGAAACAATCATGAGACTCTATTCCATCGACAGGAATAATGCCGTCTATTCATAAGCATAGCGGTAAATGTAGTTGTCGAAGTTCAATTCCTCGGTGTAGCCATACGCACGGAAGATGGCGATAATGCCCGCTTGTTGCTCGGGCGTGAGTGTGCGCTGCCCGTTCATATAGCGGTAGTAAGTGGGTCGGCTGCCGAGATATTGCTGAATTTCGCGGCGTATCGGCGTGTCGTCGATGCGCTTCACATTAAGAAACAGCTTGCGAAATCCCCATGCGGCACGTATCACCCGCCTTTCCACGAAGTACTCGCATCGGTCCTTTTGCAGTGCATTGGGATAGATGGCGGGACCGGCCGACTTATCTGCCGGCAGGTTTTGACCGACGAAATAACGCATACAGGTTTCCCGTCGAGGGCAACGTTCGTTGAAACAGAGCTCCCATGTGGGAGGAACGGAGTCGAAATTAAAAGGAATGTTATCCATGCTCATAGGGTTTATTTCTATCGACAAATGGGTTACAAGGGATGTTCTTCCGATACTGTCCACAGCCCTTCTTCTTCTTTCTCTCCCGCATCCGGGAACAAGCCACACCCGACAATATGGAGGTTACGCCATCACGAAAGAAGACATCATCACGTCTGCAAACAAAAAAGGCCCGATAGAACAAAGCCTATCGGGCCCAACCTTTACAATTTATTCTGACCTTTGCAGCGTTATGCCGCAGCGAAGATCCAGTCGTAAACACCACTGCATACACCGAACAACAGCAAACCTGTAGTACAAATAGCCAAAGCAAACTTTGTATTGTTGTCGCTCCTGAAGGTAGGCAATGGATTGTCGGTGCGAATGATGTACATTGCCTTTACGATACGCAGGTAATAGTAAAGCGAAACAACGGTGTTAAGCAGGGCTATGAACACCACCGCATACGCCCACGCACCCATTGTGGTGTGGATGTAGGCGCCATCCACTCCTGCCATGAACACGAAGAACTTTGAGAACATACCTGCAAAAGGAGGAATACCGCCCAAAGAGAACATGGCCAAGGTCATTAGGAACGACAGGCGAGGATTGGTTTTGTAGAAACCATTGTAGTCGTCAATATCGGTCTTTCCGCCATTGTTCTGCTCAACAACAGAGATAATGGTGAACACGGCCATGTTGGCTACAATATAAATAAGCACATAATAGGTAAGCGAACTTACCGAACTTGCCCAGTCGTTGCCAATGGCAGCCAACATAATGTAGCCTGCCTGCGAGATGGAACTGAACGCCATGAAGCGCTTTAGCTCGCTCTGACGAACGGCAAAGAGGTTGGCAATGGTAATAGACAATACCACTACGATCATCATCAATACGTGCCAGTACTCTATCATGCCTTCAAAAACATGGAACAGAATACTCAACAGCGTAAAGGCCGCAGCACCCTTAGAGATTACACTCAAGTAGCCTGTAACAGTGGTAGGCGCGCCCTGATAGGTATCGGCCGTCCAGAAATGGAATGGAACCAAGGAAATCTTGAAACCAAGACCACTGAAAAAGAATACCAAACCGGCAACTGTCAAGGGAGTAGCTGTCATCTTTGCTGCCATATCGGCAAAATATACTGTACCATAAGCAGCATACAGTAGGCTGATACCATAAAGCATGACACCGCTTGAGAAGGTTGCCGTGAGAATAAACTTGGCTGCACCTTCAGCTGAGTTGTTACGATACCGGTCGAAGGCAACCAATGTAGCCATCGGAACAGATGCCATTTCGAGTCCTAAGAAGAACATAAGGAAGTTACCGGCACTCATCATGGCAAACATACCCAGCAAAGTAGATACCGTAATCATATAGAACTCGCCTTCCTTACCACTCTTGGCTGCCCATTGGCGGCTTTGTAGAATAACGATAAATGTACCGAAAGAAAGGATAGCCTTCATCACATCGACAGATGCCGATGTTACATACATACCTCCGAAAGCTGTCTGCGCGCCAAAAGGAACAAGGCAGATGAATGTATTTACCAACATCAACAGGCTTGCCAGCGGATTGAACCACTTACGCTCATTCGTCTTAGCTGAACAGAAATCAGCTACAAACAAAACTATCAAGACGGCAACAAGACTTGCCTCCGGAATCATTTTAAAGAATTCACTATAATTCATTTCGCCAGTTTTTATAAGTTAGCCAATGTTGGAATATAAGGGAGAATATGATCGAAGATTGGCTTTACACCTGAAATGATAATATTCTCGAAGAATAATGGGAACAATCCAAGACCTGCAACACAGAAGATCAGACAGCCAACGGCAAAGCGTTCGTCCCATGTTGCATCATGAAGCTCAAGGAATTTCTTGTTAGGTATCTTCTGGAACAGAATCTTACCGACAACACGGAGAATATAGACTGCCGTAATTACAATGGCCACTGTAGAAATGATAACAGCTACACGATGGAACATACCGGCATTCTCGAACGAGCCTACAAAGATGGTCATCTCGGCTACGAAACCGGAGAAGCCCGGTAAGCCGAGGTTGGCTAAACCTGCTATCACATACGAAACGGCCAAGAATGGAATAACTTTCATTAAGCCACCAAGATAACGTACATCACGAGTTCCGGCACGATGATAAATCATACCGATACAAGCAAAGAAAAGAGCTGTCATCAAACCATGCGACAACATCTGCAGAATGGCACCTGTAATGGCTGTCTGCGTGGTCATAACCAAGGCAAACAATACCATACCACAGTGCGAAACCGAAGAGTAGGCATTAATGTATTTTAAGTCGGTTTGTACACAAGCCGACAGCGCGCCATACACAACCGAGATACAGGTAAGCACCAAGAAGACAGGTGCCCAAGTATTCAAAGCATCCGGCATTAGGAACATAGCGATACGCAAACATCCGTAACCACCCAGCTTCATCAATACTCCGGCATGAAGCATCGATACTGCTGTCGGTGCAGAAGCATGACCGTCAGGCGACCATGTGTGGAATGGGAACAAGGCTCCCAGCACACCGAAACCGATAAATACAAATGGGAAGAAAATGTTTTGAGCGCTCTTTGGCATTGCATGCATCTGCGCCAAACGAACTACATCCATTGTTGAAGCACCGCTGAAGTAGTAAATACCAAGAATACCGAGAATCAACAAGGCTGAACCGCCCATCAACATAAGGGTAAGTTTCATAGCCGAGTATTCCTTGGCACCCGTACCCCATACGCCAATCAGCAAATACATAGGTATCAAAGCCACCTCATAGAACATAAACATGGTGAACATGTCGGTTGAAATGAAAAAGCCAAACACACCTGACGACAACAACACAAACCACAAGAAGTATTCCTTCTTCATAGGCTCCAGCTGCCATGAAGCAAAAGTACCTGTGAAAACAATGATTGCCGAAAGAAGTATCATTACCACAGAGATACCATCGACACCTACAGAAAATGCAATGTTGAGCGGTTTAAACCACATTGCGCTATTGGTAAGAAGCATGGTGGCTGTATTACCTGCTTCTCGTTCCTGTACAAAATATACGGTTAGCCAGATTGCACCAATCAATAAAAGTGAAGAGCCGACTGCCATAACGCCGCGTACCTGATTATCGTTCTTGGCAACCCATAGGCCAAGGAGCATCAGTACGGGGATAATTACGAAAACTGTTAATATCCAAGTCATCTTATTATAGTAAGCAAAGTAATACTAAAGTTAAAGCTATTGTGCCGGTGATAAACCATACAACATACTGACGTACGTCACCACTCTGCCAAGAACGGATAGACTCGCCCGCCTCGTTTGTGCCCCAAGCCATGAAGTTGAAAGTACCATCGATTACATGACGGTCGAACCATGCGATAGGAATAGAGAACAGACGGAACACTATCTTGTGGGTAAAGAACTGCCAAGCATCATCGATATAGAAACGATTAAGGGCTGCCTTGTGCAAGGTTGGGAATGTTCTCTGCAAGGCATCTGCCACTGGTTGCTTCTTACCGGCATACATCCAAGTAGCAAGTGCGATACCTATTACCGCAGCAATAATACTGGTTGTAGCAATGTTCCAGTCGATATGGATATCGTAGCTAAGACCGTTCGCGCTTACAAAGTGCCCGAAAGGAATCCATCCAGCCACACAAGAGATGATGGCAAGGAATACCAATGGGCCCCACATTACAAAGGGAACTTCCTGCGGACGGCGACGATTTTCAGGGTCAAGCTCATAGTATGACTGTCCCCAGAAGATAACATAGTATAGACGGAACATATAGAACGCTGTCATACCAGCCACAATCGTCATAATCCATTTCAATAGCTGACCTTCTACTCCGGGCAGAGCATTACAGGCAGAGATAATCTCGTCCTTTGAGAAGAAGCCTGCAAAAGGAGGAATACCCGCAATAGCCAAACAGCCAATCAAGAAACATACGTTGGTAATTGGCATATATTTGTGCAAGCCACCCATGTAATCTTTGAAGTTACTGCCGATGATAACGATAATCGCACCGGAACAAAGGAACAACAAAGCCTTGAACATGGCATGTGTAAACAGGTGGAACATGGCTGCCATATAACCCAAACCACCGTGGTGCAGGAACTCGTGTGAGCCAAAAGAGCCTTCCTTTGAATCGTAGAAACAAACGCCGAGAGCCACCAGCATGTAAGCTATCTGCGAGATAGTAGAGAATGCCAAACCACGCTTAATATCACGTTGAGTACAAGCAACTGCCGCAGCATAGAAAGCCGTGAAGGCTGCTATCCAAGCTATCCAATGAAGCTGCTCCTGTGCACCAAACTGCAAATAGATAGGAAGCAACGATGCTACTTGGAACACACCGGCCACAACCATCGTTGCAGCATGAATCAATGCCGATACAGGAGTAGGGCCTTCCATCGCATCGGGTAGCCAGATATGAAGCGGGAACATGGCCGATTTACCGGCACCACCGATAAACATCAAGAATAATGCCGTAGGGATTACCCATGATGTAGCAGGGTTCGTAGCCAGACCGACCAACTTTGTACCTAACTCCGGATCAACATTCAGATCGTAATTAAAAGTACCGACATAGAAACTGAAGAACAGAATACCGATAAGGAAGAACAAATCGGCAAAGCGTGTTACAATGAAGGCCTTCTTACTGGCATGCACGGCTGCATGCTTTGGATAGTAGAAACCTATCAACAGATAAGAACATACACCTACAAGCTCCCAGAACAAATACATCTGGAATACGTTTGTTGCCACAACAAGTCCAAGCATTGAGCAGGTGAACATCGACAAGTAAGCGTAGAAACGTTGCATACCGTGTTCATATTCCTCGAACTTATAGTTCTCATCCCGTTCAGCCATATAGCCGAAAGAATAGATATGAACCATGAAGCTGACAGTGGTAATGACGATAAGCATCATTACACTGATCGGACTCAGACGGAAACCAATGTTAAAGGTAAGAAGTTCCGTGAACTTCAACCATGTAAAATTGAATACTGTAACAGTTGGATATACGCCATTTGCAAGGCGACCATCGGTTACTTTAAAGGTTTCTCCCATCGCAGTAAACTCTCCCGTATAGAAGAAGTAGCGATAAGCAGTATAAAGGCTAAGTGCAAATAGTACACCTACGACACATGTACCGATAATTCCGGCAACAGCCTTAGGCATCTTCATTCCCAATAATCCCAGAAACAGGAAGCTGAGGAATGGAAGAAGAAGTATTAAAAATGCGTAATCAAACATGGTCTTTTATAATTTCATATTTTCAATACTGTTCACCTGATCGCTGTGGAAATGACGGTAAACATTAATAATTATCGCTAATGCAACAGCTGTTTCGGCTGCACTAACACCTATCGAGAACAATGTAAAGAACATTCCCTCAAAACCATTTGGATAAAGCAAGCGGTTGAAAGCAGCAAAGTTCAAATCAACACTGTTCAATACTAACTCTATAGAGATGAGCATCGCAACAAGGTTACGACGGGTAATAAAACCAAATACACCGATAAAGAATAGTAATCCACTTAATAGAAAGAAATACTGAACTGGTATCATTATTTAACGTCCTCCTTCTTTTTGTTGTTGTTTAGGATAACCAAACCACCAATAATACAAGCCAACAGGAAGAGAGATATAAACTCGAATGGGAGTACATATCCATATTTGTCGGCACTCATCAGCGTCTTACCGATAGTATCCATCGATACTTCTGTTGTCTGCTGAGTGGTTGTAGCCGATACAACTGCGTTTAATAACTGGTTTTTGCAGAACACTCCAACGACTGTAACAATACCTATCAAAGCCAAAGCGGCTGCAAGCACGGTACGTTTTCCGAGCCAACGCTCCGACAATCCTTGCAGTGTATTCTTATTAACAAGGTGAATTGCAAAAACATATACCATCGTTATACCACCCGCGTAGATACTGATTTGTACTGCGCCAAGGAAGGTATAGCCGAGCAGGAAGTAAAGACCTGCCACGCCAAATAATACAAACAACAACGCTGTTGCTGCCCGCATAATACGCTTCGTCGTAACGCTGAAGATGGCTGCTGCCAAAATTACAACGGCGAGAATCGTAAACATAATAATCTGTGCCATAGTTTTTACTTCTTCTTTGTATTAAATGTTCCTACTTTCCAGTCGGCACCACCCTCTATAAGATTGGGTAATGAGCCACCTTTATAAACTTCCTTATCCAAATGAAGAACCAGTTTCGAACGATCGAATACAGCTTGTTCAAAGTCGTTTGTAAATTCTATTGCACCGAAATTACAAGCATTCACACAAAGTTGGCAGAACATACACTCGCCAAGGTCGTACTGATAATCAACAAGTTGCTTTTTCTTTTTCCCGGTTTCCTCATTGGTTACCATCTCTGAGAGAATCTTAATGGTACCATTGGGACAAGCCTTCTCACACATTGTACATGCAGTACACTTATAGTTTCCGTCTTCATCACGAAGGAAAACCAAGCGACCACGGTGGCGTTTCGCCACGTGTAAGGTTGTTTTTCGGTTTTCTGGATACTGCTCTGTCGATTTTGGAGTGAAGTATTCCTTCATGGTAACCTTCAAACCAGTCTTCAATGTCTTCAAAGCATGGCCAATCTCACCGAAATATGATTGTTTTTTTACTTTGTTATCCATATCTGTTAAGCATTAATGGTAAATGTCCAACCGAAGGCTACACACACTGTCATCAGGACAAGGATAGCCAACGATAATGGCATAAGATATTTCCATTCCAACTTCAGAATCTGATCGACACGGAGACGTGGGAATGTCCAACGAATCCACATCAACAAAAACACTATAAAGAATGTCTTACCGAAGAACCAGATAAAGCCGGGAATAAGGTTCATAACAGCATCAAAGCCGTCAATGCCTATATTCAAAGGAGCCCAACCACCTAAAAATACTGTAGCAGCAAGCCCTGATACTACAAATAAATTCAGATACTCCGCCAAGTAGTAGAAACCAAAGCCCATACCACTATACTCTGTATGGTAGCCGGCAGTAAGCTCACTCTCTGCTTCGGCCAAGTCGAAAGGACCACGGTTGGCCTCAGCATTTCCTGCAATACAAAATACTATGAATGCCAGAATAGCGGGAATATGACCTTGAACTATCAACCACTGACCGGGACCGGTCTGTGCCTCAACGATACCTGACATCTGCATAGTTCCCGTAAGGATAACTGCAGAAATCAAACAAAGTCCTAACGACAGTTCATAAGAAATCATCTGCACCGCACCACGCATGGCCGACAGCACAGAGTACTTATTATTACTACCCCATCCAGCCAAGAAAATACCGACGATACCGATAGAACTAATAGCAGTTACGAGGAAGATACCCACATTAAAGTCCAGAATACTGGCCCCTTTATTCCATGGAAGGAATGAGAAAGTTCCCACTGATGCTATAATTACCAGGAACGGTGCCAGATAATAAAGGAGCTTATCGGCCTTATCGACTACGAAGATTTCCTTAATCAACATCTTCAACACATCGGCTAACACCTGAAAGGTACCCCACCATCCTACACGAACCGGCCCGATACGACACTGGAAATAGGCACAAACCTTGCGCTCCATGAAAATGAGTATAATGGCAAGAATGGCATAACCCGCAAGGATACAGACTCCAACCACGATGCACTCAATCAGGACAGCCCAAAAATTACCTAAGCCAAGACTGACCCTAAGCAATTCGTCGAACCAATTTGTTACAATACTAAAATCGAACATTGTATGATTTTATCTTAATTATTTATAATCGAAACTATTGCTTATTATCGGTCGATATCCGGAATAACGAAGTCGAGAGCAGCACCGGTCGTTACCAAATCGGCGATTTTCTGTCCCTGCAACATCTTATCCATAGCACCAACCAAAGTCAATCCCATCGGACGGAATTTCAAACGATAAGGCGACTTGTCGCCACGAGAGTCGAGATAGGCACCAAACTCACCACTTGCCCCCTCTACAGAGAAGTACCACTGTCCCTCCGGAACACGAATAATAGGCTTCTGCTTGATATAATATTCACCCTCCGGGATATTATCAATCAGCTGCTCTATGATATTTAAGCTCTGATACATCTCTAAGATATGAGCATTATAACGATCCATAGAATCGCCATTGCTCAAGGTTATTTCTTCAAAGTTCACCTTGTCATACATGGCGTATGGATGATACTTTCGAACATCGTTCCTCCATCCCGAGGCACGTCCTGCCGGGCCTGTAACAGCATAACTGATACAATCTTCTTCATTCATTACACCAATATTCTCAAAACGATTATGAGTAATTACATTATCACCAAACACATCGACATATTCCTGAATCATTGGGCGCAGGTACTTAATCAACGCCTTCACATTGGCAACAAAGTTAGGGTCTATATCGTCTTGTAAGCCACCGATACGATAATAATTTTGAATCAGACGACCACCGGTGGTTTCCTCCATTACGTTCAGCACATGCTCACGGTCGCGCATACCATAAAGGAAAGCGGTAAGAGCTCCCAAGTCTTGCGCACAACATGCTGTATAAAGAAGGTGATTGTCGATACGCTGCAGTTCATCCATAATGGTACGGATATACTTGATACGATCAGACAGCTCAATGCCCATACCTTCTTCGATAACGCCTACTAAAGCATGGCGATGCATCATTGCCGACAGATAGTTCAAACGATCGGTCAGAGCCAAGGTCTGAGGGTAGGTATAGCTCTCGCACATCTTCTCTATACCACGATGGATGTAGCCGAGGTGTGGATAAATCTTCTTTACCAACTCACCATCCAGCACTGTCTGCAAGCGCAACACACCATGGGTAGAAGGGTGCTGAGGCCCGATATTCACCACAAAGTCGTCCTCTGTAAACAAGGAATGCTTTGTATTTACCAACTTACCACTGGCATCCAGATTCCATTCATCGGTTGTATCTACCTCGACATCATCCTGTGTCGTGTACATATTTTTTGCAGGATCCATATCGAAATCCTTACGAAGCGGATATCCATTACTGAAATCGTTACGCAGGAACAGGCGACGCATGTCGGGATGTCCTAAGAACTTAATGCCAAAGAAGTCATACACTTCACGTTCCAGCAATTCGGCATCGGCCCAAAGATTGCAGACAGTAGGAATGACAAACTCCCCATCCACACGTTTTGCCAATTGCTTAACCGAGCAACGTTCGTGCGACTGTGTATTCTCCAGAATGTAGATACATCCCAGCCCCTCTTCAGGACCGAAGTCTTCACCTACAATAGTAATAAGGTAATCGAAATGCTTCTCATTCTTTAGCCTTGCCATCTCGGTGGCAAAACTGTCAAAACCGAATTCTTTATTTTCTAATTTCATTATCGTAACACCTCATTAGTTATTCGTAGCTTCTGATGTCTTAACTGCTTCATCGAGCTTATCCAGCTCCTGTCCCAGTTTCTCAACATCCTCCTTTGTTACAGGCTTATCTACTATAATTGTATCTTTCTTTGCTGAAGCGGCAGCTACCGGCTGTGCTGTAGCTTCCACCTTTTGTGCTTCAGCTTTTGGAGTCTCTGCTTTCGAAGCTGCAGGTGTAGTCTTAGCAGCCGGCTTCGCAGCAGGAGCATTGGCAGCCTTATGTTCAGCCTCCCATGCAGCTTCACGCTGTTCCTTAATATCTTCGGCATCAATTCCAAGTTTATCCTTGAAAATAAGAGTCGAGTTACTTACTCCCAATTCGCGTTCTTCGGTTGTCTGCTTATGATTAACACCTCCAAAGAATTTCTCGATTTTCACCTTACGCTGCAGCTGCATCATACCATAGATAATAGCTTCCGGACGTGGAGGACATCCCGGTATATATACATCCACGGGAATAATCTCGTCGATTCCGCGCATCACATGGTAGCTTCCTTTGAAAGGACCGCCTGAAATAGCACAACCACCTACTGCAATTACATACTTAGGCTCCGCCATTTCGTCGTAAAGACGCTTCAAGGCCGGTGCCATTTTATTGGTAATGGTACCGGCACACATAATCAAATCTGCCTGACGTGGCGAGTTTCGCGTTACCTCAAAACCAAAACGAGAAAAGTCGTAACGGGCACATCCGACAGCCATGAACTCAATACCACAACATGATGTGGCAAAAGTTAAGGACCACAGAGAGTTACTACGCCCCCAATTTATTAATTGATCCAAATTACCAAGAACAAGGTTAGTGCCACCATCATTCAGGTCGCTTGCCATCTTGTCAAGCGTGTCGTTATCTTTCCACTCCTCATAAGGGAGGGCTTTGATACTTGGCTTTCTTATTTCCATTCAAGAGCTCCTTTCCGCCATGCGTATGCCAGGCCAAATACTAATACCAACATAAAGAATCCGATGGTTGCTAATGCCAACGGACCAAATGTCTTTACGGCTACCGCCCACGGATAAAGGAAGACGGTTTCCACATCAAACATCAAGAAAAGAATAGCAAAGAGGTAGTAACCAATATGTACCGGCAACCAAGATTGCCCGTAAGTCGGAATACCACACTCATAAGGCTCTCCCTTTACCGGATTGTATGAACGCGGACCTACTAACTTTGCAATGACATAAACCAATGCTACAAAGGAAGCAGCCGTTATCAAAACGGTAACAAACAGTGTGAAATTCATAAATTTATATAGCTATAATTTTAATTATTCTATGGTCTGTTGCGACACGAAAGTTTATAAACTTTTGCAAAGTTACTAATAATATTCTTAACCTTCCAAAGATAAAGCAAAAAAATACGCCTGTTTGTAAACTCAATATTACAAACAGGCGTTATGCTATAGGGGCGCAGAACTTCCTATTAAGCCAAGGAAGCTCCTACTTTATTATCGATATGTGCTACTGCATGACTTGATAAATGGTCGAAAAGATCCAGAATATCACGTACACTCTTTTCCTCTTCCACCTGCTCATCAATATACTTTGCGATGAAATTCTGAGAAGCACGGTCTTTCTCCTCATCTGCTACATCGGCCAATTTATTAATTAATTCTGTAACATACTGCTCATGTTCCAATGTATCTTCATAAACAGCACGTGGGTCTTTCCATTCTGTTTCCACTCCATCGATAGCCGTAATCTTCACCTCACCGCCACGTCTTAGCACAT
This sequence comes from Prevotella sp., assembly GCA_041855505.1. Lineage (GTDB taxonomy): Bacteria > Bacteroidota > Bacteroidia > Bacteroidales > Bacteroidaceae > Prevotella. The sequence goes on along the minus strand of JBHAEI010000039.1, from coordinate 167,209 downwards.
AGTCAGCCATATCGAGCGCATGCTCTTTCTCCTCACCGGCCTGTCGGAACATCCATGCGGCAAAGCCCTTCCAACCTTCTTTCTGAAACCAAAAGGCCATACTCAGATAAATGTTAGCCGACCATAATTCTGCTACAATCTGCTTATTGAAAGCATCCTGCATTGTTTTGCTGATATTCATAATATTCTATTTTCATATTATCGGGCAATATTACCCTATATTCTTTCTACAAAATTACGATTTTATTTCTTACTTTACAAAAACGATTTTGTATTTTATCCAATTTATACTTATTCCAGATTACACCGAAAGTAATTGCTACTTTACCCCTCTTTCATCCAGAGCCTTGGCATATTTCTCGGCATTTACCTGATGTTCCTCATAAGTTTTTGCAAAATTATGCGTCCCACTGAAGTCCTCCTTTGCACACATATATATATAGTCATGGTGCACATAGTTCAATACGGCATCGATGGCATCGACCGATGGAATGCGTATCGGACCCGGCGGAAGCCCCTTATAGCGATAGGTGTTATACGGACTATCCACTTCTGTCCACTTCTGATAGATGCGGTGTGCCGTAAAATGCCCTGTGGCATACTTCACGGTTGGGTCGGCCTGCAGGCGCATATCTTTCTGCAAACGGTTTATATACATTCCAGCAATCATCGGCATTTCATCCACATTGTCGGTTTCTTCATCCACAATACTCGCCAAGGTAATAACCTCTGCCTGTGTAAACTTCATCTGCTTTGCCTTCTGCTTACGCTCAAAGCTCCAGAATTTCTTACTGCCTTCACTGATTTTGTCAAGAAACTTATCTACCGATGTGTTCCAATAAAAATCGTAAGTATTGGGAATGAACATGGCCAAGATAGTCTTTGGAGTAAAGCCATACTTCTTGCAAACAACCTCAGATGTTAGCTTATCCAGCAACTCTTGCTTCGAAAACATCATCTGCCGACTCACATCATTTGCCAAATCGTCTATCGTTCTTACTGATTTTAGCGTAATGCTTACCACAGCTTGATGGCCTCCACGAATATGGCGAAAGGTCATCAAAGCACCTGCTTTACCCACAGAATAACGCCCTTCGTGCAATCCTTTGCCATAACCCACCACTGTGGCCACCTGCTTATACACCCAATAGCCCATAGTACTCGATACCGGCTTTAGTTTTACCAATACCGAATCAGGGGTATCATCATTATCTACTAATATATAATGTGTATCGCCATCCTTCGACATTCCTTTGAAGAAAGCAAGGTAACCCAAGCATACCAGTGTTATTATTCCTATGGCGACTGCCCATTTCCCCTTATTGAACGATTTCTTTTCCGTACTCATTCTGTCTTTTTTCTTATATTTTTCAATGTTTCTCACATTTCGGATTTATTCGTACCCCGCTGAAATACGCTGTATTTCCGTCGTGCAAAGTTAGAAAATTATCTCTCAACATCCGCAAAACATTGTTTTTTTTACTACTTTTGTAAAACTGCAACATATCTGCTCAGAATAAAAAGCATAATAATGAAAGAATACGATACTTATATTTTCGATCTCGACGGCACGCTCCTTTCTACGTTGAACGACCTTGCCGCCAGTACGAACTATGCCTTACGCACAATGGGGATGCCTGAGCGCACGCTCGAAGAAGTGCGCCAATTCGTAGGCAATGGTGTGAAACTGCTGATGATTCGTGCCATCCCGGGAGGTGAGAGCAATCCAAAATTTGAGGAGACATACGCTCTTTTCCGCAAACATTACCTGAAACACAACCTTGACACTACCGCTCCTTACGAAGGAATACCCGAGCTACTTGCTGAGTTAAAGCGCCGTGGCAAGAATTTAGCTATCGTTAGCAACAAGTTTTATGCTGCAACACAAGACCTTGCCCGCCACTTTTTCCCCGATACTATTCATGTTGCCATTGGTGAACGTGAAACCATTCGGAAGAAACCTGCCCCCGACACCGTAATAGAAGCCCTCCACCAGCTGGGTGTTTCAAAGGAAAATGCCGTTTATATAGGCGATAGCGATGTGGACATTGCTACTGCCAAGAACAGCGGACTACCATGTATCAGCGTCCTTTGGGGCTTCCGCGACAAGGAGTTCCTTATAGAACATGGTGGAACTACATTCGTTTCCAAACCAAAGGAAATTCTTTAATACTTCAGGAAGGCAACGTCCTTAACTCCATAACGCAGAAAGGTGTTTCCTTTATCGAGGAAACACCTTTTCTTTTTCTGCTACAAGGCACCAACAGTATTAAGCCATTTAATTATTATTCACTCTACCTGAATTAGGCAAAATGCTGCAAACGTGCGATATATTTACCTAAAATATCGAATTCAAGATTTACGATTGTACCTACTTTAACATCATGGAAATTGGTATTTTCACGGGTATAAGGAATGATAGCCACCTTGAAAGTGTTATCGGTAGGCTCGCAAACCGTAAGCGAACAGCCATTTACGGTTACAGAGCCTTTATCAACAGTGAAGTAACCACGCTTTGCAAGTTCCTTATTCAAGGGGTATTCAAAGGTAAAATAAGTGCTGCCATCAGCATCTTCCATGGCTATACACTCTGCCGTTTCATCCACATGCCCCTGAACGATATGCCCATCCAGCCGGCCATTCATCACCATAGAGCGTTCCACATTCACCGCATCGCCCACTTTCAGCAGGCCTAAGTTCGAACGTTCCAGCGTCTCCTTCATGGCTGTTACCGTATAAGTATCGCCCGTTATCCTCACTACGGTAAGGCATACGCCGTTATGCGCAATGCTCTGGTCTATCCCCAGCTCACCAACAAAGGAACAACGAAGCGTAAAATGTATGTTTTCTTGTTCTTTCTCGATTGCTACAACGGTAGCCATCTCTTCTACTATTCCTGAGAACATGATGCTAATTCCTATTTAGTTTATTTCCACTACACAAAGAAATAAAAAGAAGGCCGTATCGTTGATTTGATGAAAAGTCCGAGTATCAAAGATAAGAGAGCTCCTCGTCTTTGTAATCCACCGACCTTGCGGCTTAGTCGCTTAGCGATTTATGTGGCCCGCCATTAACAAAAGAAGTAATCTCGGGTTTTCAGAATTTATTTGTAGACTATCCCAATCGAACGATACAGCCTGTTTTTTATCTTCCTTTCTAAATGCAAAGTTACTTAGAAAAAGTGTAACTTGCAAACTTTTCCGGACATTATAGGGACTGTCCTTAGATTCCGATCGTTACCACTTTCTTTCCTCAAACAGCAATCCTATTTAATAAGAGCGATACAAACAGTAATCATCAACTGTTTTCTTCCTGCTCTTCTTCTTTCTCCACCGCTATGGTATCAGGCAGAGTTTTAATATAAATATCGCGCTGTGGAAAAGGAATCTCTATTCCATTCTCATTCAAAGTTTCATAAATACAGCTCATTATGATGCTGTCGTCTTCCCAGTGAGTCATCACATTTACCCAAACCAGTATATTTAGTGTAAGACAGTTATCATCGAAACTATTCAGACGAACACGTACGGGCTTCTTCTTATATACACAAGGTAGCTGCGATATAGCATCTATCAATAGCTTCTGAACATGCTTAATATTTGTGCCATATGCTACTCCTACTGTGAGTTTATCCAATTCATAGCCGTGGTTCTTCGTCATATTGCGGAAATTCTTGGTGAAAAGTTGCGAATTTTGCAGTGCTATGATAGAGCCATCTAACGAATCTATCATCGTAGATGTATAGCTGATCGAAGTTACCGTACCACGAATATCATCGCAAACTATATAGTCGCCTATCTTAATACGACCCGCCATCAGAGAGATTCCATAATATATATTCTCCAGAATATCCTTCATGGCAAAACCGATACCTGTCGATAAACCGCCGGAAACAACTACCAGCCATGTGCTGCTTACATCGAATATGCTCATTACTATCAATAGCCATGAACCCCAAACCACAACTTGTATTACATTTATAAACATAATACTTCTCGATTCTGCTGTAGTAGGATCTTTCGTTTGTAGGTAGAGTTTGATACCGTCTCGTACTGTATGGTTCAGATAATTGAATACAAACCATAGGATAATGACAACTGTAAGCGAATATACTCCTATCTTAAAGTTTGGATTATTGATGATATTCGTCAGGAAGAACTTCTGGGTTATCTCTCCAAGATTGAACACATTTGCCGCCCAATACACTGCCAAGAGGAAAGAAAGCACCTGACAAGTAGGGAGAATAACGAAATAGATGAATCGTAAAAGCCATGCCCTACGGATAGACATCTCCTTTTCTTGTCTTCTTTCTCTATAGATATCTAAATATTTATGTATGCAAACAAGGGTGAGAATACACGTTTCTTGCATCATCCACCAAATAATTATCTCAACGGCAAGGAAGGTATAACCTATCCATGCACATACCAAACCAATCACAAAAACGGCTTGTGAGATATATGCCAAGTATAAATCGCTTTTGGAAACCTTATCTTTATCACGATAAATAAGGAGGGCTTGCCACACAGCACTTACCAATAAGACGATAGGGAAGGTTAGAATAACGAGAGTTGCAGGTATCATCGAGATGCGATAACCAATAACTACAAAACCAACAAAGATAAGTGCATAATATAAACAGTTGGTATGTTTGATTTGTTCAGCACTGACACGTAAGAGCAAAGAGCCGAAAATAACAGCCAACAGCCACACATACTCTATCCATAAACCTGTGGCCATATGAAGATAGTCGGTAGATGCCACCGTTCTTATCAACAGTAAGATAATGCCGAAAGTAATTATCGAGGAAGTGATGATGATGAAGCGGCGCTTTGCCAAAAAGGATTCTTGCATAAATTCCAGTTTCTTCATCTTCAATAAACGCATTATCACGAAGCGGAATAAGATTATATTAAAGACTATCGCTATAAATAAATAGAAGAAGAAGGTAGAGAATATCAATATCAACCACCGTACATCCCATTGTGATTGCACCGTACTTTGGGGCTTATACTTTCCTGCAACAAGCTTTACCAACTCTGCTTTCTTAAATCTCAGCGATTTAAGAAAGGATAGATAATTACTGCTTCCCGTCAGGAAGATATTCTTCTGAATCTCTGCATAGCGTTGCTGGGCATAGTTATACAATCCTTGTAACTGGTTTCTGCTAAAGTTATAATACTGGATATATTCTTTATAGGAGTCGTTTCGCTCCCTTAACATCCGGCGAATACTTACCGAAAGTGTGAGACATACGTTTCTATCTATCTTCGAACGTTTGTCCATTCCATAGGTGTACATTGTGCTTAGCACATTAATAAGGGAATCATACCGAGCTATATCCTCGTTGCTTCGCGTAATAACTTCCTCGAAAGGGCGCGTTTGGGTTTGGAAATTCTTCCAAAGGTTGGTTGCTTTTTCACAAGCATAGGTAAGATCGAAGATATTATCTGTATTCTGAGAATACAGCATTAAGGATACTTGGGCAGCTCCTTCACCAAACTCTTTCAATTGTCCGATAACATGATAATTGAAGAATTTTGAATAATCCATTTGCCTCGTTTGATCCAAATGAGCCTTGATAAGCTCATGACGAAGCACCGAAAGGGAACTTTTCAGAGAGTCTTCCTGCAACACTGCCTTTGAAGGTAGCGATAAGAAACTCAGAAAGACTAAAAACATATAAAGCCTTTTAACCATGTTTGTGATTTGCAATTAAGAAATACAAAGGTAGGAAAAGAATTAGTTTTTCACTTTAATTATACATGCAATTTATTCTATTTTAATGCGCAATTACTTATTTTCCCTGTTCATAGAACAGAGAAAAGAATAAGTTTATACGGCTAAAAATTACATCTTACTCCCGCCTTTTTTTCGGAAAAGAAGAAAAATATTATACAGGTAATAGGTTCTTACTACACACATAAAACGAGAAAATGCCCCGGTGGCTTCACAGCCCGGGGCACTCAATCTCAATAGGTATTAGCTTCCTAAGGTAAAAAGATTGTATTCAGGATAACAATACAAAGATAACAGATTGAATTATAACTACCAAATCTTTTTTAACTTTTTTCCAATTTCCTATAAAAATCCCATTACTAACAGGCCTCTATAGCAAAAAGCCCTGATTTTATCCTATCAACACATAAATCCTTTTCAAACAAATTAGCAAGAAAGGATACCGACCGCCTACACGAATCGGATCAACATCCGCTACAAATTCTCTGTATTAGAACTGTGTATAGATAAAAGGTTGGATGTTATCCTGACTGATATTGATAATTAATTGCAATACAATCAGGAAGATAAAGCATTTGCCCCACCATGGAGTGCGCACAAATAACGCTTCGAGCCAAGCTAAATCTCTCTGCTTTACTATCAGAAAGTCGAGTCCTAAGGCAAGTAAGAAAAACCATAACGGACGTGCATGGATAAACAACAAAACGTAAGAAAAGTTTAAATTATTCCCTATCTGATGCAAAACAGATACTGCCGTTTCGATATTATCGGCCCGGAAAAATATCCAAGCTATGGTGACGTACGAGAAAGTTAATATCCAACTCACCACACGAACAGGTACCGTATCAGGAATTTTACCTAATCCCACATGCCTACACAGCTTATGAAAAACCAAACCGAAGCCGTGCATGGCTCCCCATATTACGAACATCCACGAAGCGCCATGCCACAAACCGGCTATCAGCATTACTATAAAATTATTGAAGTAAGTACGCAGATAGCCTTTCCTATTGCCTCCCAACGGGATATAAAGATAATCTCTGAACCACGTACTCAGCGAGATGTGCCAACGATGCCAGAACTCGGTAAGGTTAGAACTCTGATAAGGAAACAGGAAATTATCCTTCAGCTGAATACCCATCAGGGCTGCCACCCCTATGGCCAAGTCGCTATATCCGGAGAAATCGCAGTAAATCTGAAGCGAGAAAGCTATCACGGCCATCAGATTTTCGAAGCCCGAGTAGGTTAAGGGCGCATCGAAAACCCAGTTATTATATTGCGCAAGGTAGTCGGCTATAATACATTTCTTAACCAATCCGCAAATAATCAGCCATAGCCCGTGATATACTATCGTGCGACTTGGCACCTTTGGCGACACGATCTGCGGCAGCAGCACGCCGGCACGGGTAATAGGCCCGGCTATCAGCAATGGGAAAAAGGTGAGATAGAAGGCGTAATCCATCAGTGAGGTATCGCTACGATACCTACCCTTATACACATCTATCGTATAGCTGACGGCCTGAAAACTATAAAAGGAAATGCCAATAGGAATAAACAATGTGCGGAACGAGAAGTTGGTATGGAACAGTTCCTGCAGAATCTCCAAAGAAAAGTTGAGGTATTTAAAGCAGAAAAGAGGTAACAATTCCAGAATAATTGAAACGGCAAGCATCCATTTCCGCTTTCTTCCCGCCTGATATAGCAGCATCTTTCGGGTGAGCCCCCAAGAAAGCAAGGTAACGAAAAGCAGCAAAAGCACCATCCAACCATTCGACATGGCGGCAAAAAAAATATTGAAAAGGATAACCCAAGCCTTTTGAAAAACGCGCGCAGAGGGTTTAATCTTCAGATATACAACAAAAAAAATGATGAAAGACACCATGAAAGGCAAGGTACAAATAGACCAGTTTGCCGACGAAAAGAACGTCTGCAAATCTGAATTCGTTACTGCCAACATCGTGTTCATCATCATCTTTCCAATTTATTCGGATGCAAATGTCATCTTATCCATGTTACGCTGTTTGCCCTATCACTCACAAAAGGATGCCCTTTTAGCAAGTAAAACATGCTCTTTTTCATTCTAAAACATGGCCTTTTGCGGCATAAAAGGTGCCCTTTTGTTTTGCGCTTGTAACTATCTTTCTTACAAGAACTTACAAAGTCTCAAAGCAACCTTTCTGCCTCAGCCCATCCGCTACACCCGTTCTGCAGCGGCCTTCCTGCTAATATCCCTCGAACGAGGGCGACAGGAGCTTGGTGTTTGCCGCCTTGCTATGTTTCGTGGGGTAATTCAGATAAAGCGGAGCAGCATTCTTTTTCGACGCCATATAGACGGCAGCCTGATCCATCCAATAGGCAGAAGCCTTCCAAGTGGGGTGATAATGGTCGCTTCCCCGTTCCAGCTTCAGGTGTCTGCTGTCGTAAAAACGGTCTTCCCCACATTCTTTCTTCATGAGATTTACTATCCCAGTGTCCCCGTTCCAGTCGGCAGGACTTATCCAAACAAAGGGTAGTTTGCCCATTTTCTTCACCAGTTGGCGGATGTATTGCTCGCGCTGATCCAAGTCATTCACAAACAACTCGTTGCTCCCCAAGCATAACACAAGGTACGTGGGGCGGTATTCTGCTATGAAATGCTCCAGCGTATTGGTGGTTGCCCATCGCTCTGTCGAGGAAGAATACCAGATAACCGTGTAGAGCGTGTGCCCGTTCTTCCCGGCATAATCGCCGAAACGGCGGGAGAGTCCTTCCACCATAGAGTCGCCAAAGAAAAGAATTGTCTGATGCTTCCGCACCACCTTTCTCTTTTTCTTCACCTTCACTGTGGGCTTTTCCGGCTTGGGCAGCACACTTGCAAGATGAATTTTCTTCAAACGAAGGCTGCCTGCCACAATCTCTATCGGGACTATGGCATAAAGAAGGATAACGACCAAGGCCGTTACCATTAGCAAGAGCACCTTTGTTTGAGCCTTCATCAAGCAGGTTATTTCAGGGTTATCTCCACCGGACAGTGGTCGCTTCCGAATATCTCGGTATGTATCTTGGCATCGTCGAGCCGCTCCTTCAGGCGGTCGGAGATAAGAAAATAGTCGATGCGCCACCCTGTATTCTTCTCTCTTGCCTTAAAACGATACGACCACCAAGAATAAGTTACCTGCTCAGGGTATAGATACCGGAAAGTATCTACAAACCCATTATCCAGCAGTTGTGTCATCTTTGCCCGCTCTTCGTCCGAGAATCCGGCATTCTGGTGATTCGTCTTTGGATTTTTCAGGTCGATTTCCTCATGCGCAACATTCATATCGCCACACACGATAACGGGCTTTTTCTCATCCAATTTATGCAGATAAGCCTGAAAATCATCCTCCCATTGCATACGATAATCAAGCCTGCGAAGCCCGTCCTGCGCATTAGGGGTATAGACAGTTACCAGATAAAAGTCTTCCATCTCCAGCGTAATGACACGCCCTTCGTGGTCGTGCTCATCGATACCTATGCCATAAGCCACACTGATAGGGTCGTGTTTCGCATAGATTGCGGTACCGGAATATCCCTTTTTGTCGGCATAATTCCAGTAAGACTTATATCCCGGGAAGAACAAATCAAGCTGACCCTCCTGCATCTTCGTTTCCTGAAGGCAGAAGAAGTCAGCATTTAATTTCTCAAATTCTTCCTTAAAATTCTTGCCAACGCAGGCGCGCAGGCCATTGACATTCCAAGAAATAAACTTCATTTATAGGTGAATCCTGATTAGTTACCTGCGTAATAAAGCTGCGTCGGAGTAAATTCGGCAAGCGTACCACCTGTAGTCGCATTGGTTACATCGCGCAAACTGTAGTAGATTAAGTTTACATTCAAAACAGAATGCGAGCCATTTACCTTCTTTAGAATACTCTTTGGCGTTTCTCCAAAGGCAGCACCCGAGCCTCCTTCTTGACTTAACACATACTTATGATTGCGCACAACACCTCCTGTCTTTGCTGCATATGAAAGCTCGAACGATACCGGAGCATAAGCCACAAATTGCACAAAGGTTTCTGCAATGAGGTTTGTATTGGTCAGGATCTGTGCCTTTACTGTAATTGGAGCGGCATTTTCCAATGCTGTTTTTAATGCCTGAATACTGTCATGTCTGGCAACCTGCTTGTCATATAATACACTTCCGGCAGCCGCAGTTACAGTAGGAACCTCGATAGAAGCCGCAAAATCCTTCAAAGGGAAGTTAGGAATTTCAATGTATGGAACCTTCTTGTCATCTTGCTTCAGGTCATAATAAGTTGCCTGTTCAGCCCCTCCGGCCTGACCGGCTAATGTTAAACTGTACTTGGCATTGTAACGACCAAGCGAAGTATTAACTATCTCTGTGTACCATTTTGACTTCTGCTCACTGTCATTATCATCATCACCCAGACATGAGTTTAGTGAAACCAGCGCCAGTCCAGATAGGAAAAGAGCTGCAATTGATTTAAATTTTCTTGTCATTTTCTTTTGATTTTAAAGGTTATTTATTTTTAATATATTATCTGTCTCTTCCATTTATATTAATCATACTCAAGAATTCGGTGCGCGCTTCGGCTTTTTCGAAAACACCACTATAGGCATTTGTTACAGTGATAGAGCCTTGCTTCTCTACCCCTCGCATCTGCATACACATGTGTTTTGCTTCAAGTACCACCATTACACCTTGCGGATGGAGGGCCTCTTCGATACAGTTTTTAATCTGTTCGGTGAGCCTTTCCTGCACTTGCAGCCGATGACTGAAGATATCTACCACCCTTGCTATCTTGCTTAGCCCCGTAACATGTCCGTTAGGAATATAGGCTACATGGGCTTTCCCATAGAAAGGAAGAATGTGGTGCTCGCACATTGAAAAGAAGTCGATGTCCTTTACAACGACCATGTGATTATATTTTTCTTCGAAAAGAGCATCCGTCAGTACCTTATGTGCATCCTGCGTATAGCCACGGGTAAGCACTTGCATCGCTTTTGCCACACGCATGGGCGTTTTTTCCAGCCCTTCCCGACTGGGGTCTTCACCTAAAAGCGATAGTACTTCTTTATAATGCCCGGCTAATTCGTCAAGACCTTCACGGATTTCTATTTCTGTCTTCATTTTTATATTTTCGTTTTACTATATATAATAAGGTGTAAGAAACATGCGAACTATTCAAGAGCCGGCTCCAATGAACCGGCCGATTTGATAGGGTCTATCACTGTCTGGCTCACCACCTTCGTTGTTTTTACGGAAATCATCGTACGGATAACGTTTGCGTTGGGATATCCTTCCTTTCGCATACGGCGCATTACCGTACGTGCCTGCTTGTAATTGGTGAAGTTACCTACAAGGCACATCCATCTTGGAGTATAGAAATGCACATATACAGGCTGGTCGGGAAATACTGATTTTACCTTCTGTCCGGCTCTGTCGGCTTCCTGATGTGCCACACGGGTATTACCTCCGCTATACACCTGTACCCTGAATCCTCGCACCTTCTTGATGGTGTGCATAAGGCGTTTGGTTACAAGCTGCGTGTCGCCCATACCGTATGGGTCGGGCGTATGCGGTTTTCTAACTAAACGTCTCACTATTTTTGTACGGGGCGCACTGGGAACGGTAGGAGCCGGTTGTGGCAGTTCTGCCTGTGGGACAGGCTGACTGACGGGTGCAGGTATCGTTGCCTGTGGTCGTGGGGGTGGCACTACGGCACCGGACTTTGCCTGCTCTCCTCTCTTCTTCATTTCCTTTGCAGCTGCCTTAGCTGCCTTTTTTTCCTCTTTAATCTGCTTTTTCGTCTTAGAAGTAGCCTTCTTACCATTCACCAATGCGTCAATATCGGTACTCTGATGTACCGTTACCGTGCCCTGTGCGCGAACAGTTGCTACGCTAACAACCACAAAAAATAATATTGAGAGAAGTTTTTTCATTGCGTCAATCTATAAAAGTAAAGAAGATTCCGATAGAGTATTATCGAACATACTCTACTCGGAATCCATAAATATCTTATTGATTACTTTTTCCAAGCATCAATGATACCCTTGAAGTCGGCACACTTCAAAGAAGCGCCACCAATCAAGCCACCATCGATATCAGGCTTAGAGAACAGTTCAGGAGCGTTACTTGCCTTACAACTGCCACCGTAAAGGATAGAAGTTTCATCGGCTACAGCCTGACCATACTTCTCTGCAACGATAGAACGGATGTAAGCCAGCATCTCTTGTGCCTGATCTGAAGTAGCGGTCTTACCTGTACCGATAGCCCAGATTGGCTCGTAAGCCAAGATAATATTCTTCCATTCTGCTTCTGTCAGGTGGAATACAGAGCCTTCCAGCTCGGCCTTTACAACCTCGTTCTGCTTGTTAGCCTCGCGCTCTGCCAATGTTTCACCACAGCAGAAGATAATCTTCAAGCCATTGGCAAGGGCCAACTGTACCTTTTCCTTTAGGATTTCGGCTGTTTCGTGATAATACTCACGACGCTCTGAGTGGCCAAGAATAACATACTGGGCGCCTGTGCTCTTTACCATAGCAGCCGAAACCTCTCCTGTGTAAGCGCCTTTTTCCTTGTCGGCACAGTTCTCGGCGCCAAGACCAACCACACTCTGGTCGAGAACTTGAGCAACACTTGCCAAGTGAATGAACGGAGTACAGATTACAACATCGCAGTTTGGTTTGTCGGCCTGTAATGCTTCGTTGATTTCCTTAGCCAAAGCTACACCCTCCTGCAGGTTCTCATTCATCTTCCAGTTACCTGCAACAATTTTCTTTCTCATTGTCTTTAATTTTTTAAGTTGATTTTATTGTTCATTGAAATCTTTCTTTTTCTTATCTTCATCGGCCACTGTTTCTGTGGCTGTCCCCATCGTATCTGCGACTTCGTCCATAGGTTCTACAGCTTTCCTGGTAGCTTTTACAGCCTTATCGGGAGTATCTTTCACCTTACCTACCGAGCCTACTACCTTTCCTGCTGTATGTATCACCTTTTCGGCTCGCTTTACTTCATTCTGTACAAGCCGTTTTTCTTTCTCATACATCCATTGTTCTTTCTTCTTAACCCATACAGACCATGCCCAAAAACGGTCGGCAACGATCAGCAGAACCAGTGGGAACACGTAACAAACGATTATCAATACAATCTTTGTCCATGTGTTGTCTTCCGGCTCATGACCGATACTCAACAGCGACAAGGGGGCGTTCAGCTCGCTAACCTCCGGCAAATCGTTGTGGCTCCACTTGTTGATTATCGTGCCTTTATAGAGCAATACCAAGCCCGGATTACTGCGAATGACCGTCTTCAGCATCGTTCCATCGGCCTGATAGAAAGGATATTCCGCTCCCGTAATATCTCTCCAATGCCTAATCGACTCCTCTGTACTGGCAGTAACGCCGTAGAATGGATAATGATTTTCCACTGCATACTCATAAACAGCATCGATATCGCCAAAGTTGCTATCGTCGGCCGAGTCAAGGAAAGGCGCTATTAATAAGAATGTATAGCCCTCTTTTGTCAGGATAGAGTCCGTCAGGTCATCGCCTGTTTTCGGATCGGAGATGGAGAAATCGTGAATAGGAGGCTCGTAACCTTTCTCGATTACCTCCTGATGAGAGTCTTTAAACACCCATGTAGTATCGTTATAAGGATAGTTGTCCTCGTCGAACTCCTTTGTAACACCATTCTTTTCGCAGATAAAAGTCGTCTTGAACTTGGCCTGTTTCGCCCCCTTTGGTATCTCCATTCCCTTCTTGATATTCTGCCCTATGTAGTAAGGTCGGAAGTCGAAGATGGGCAAATGGTATAAGCTAAGCACCGAAGCCACGATAATAAAGATAACGGTAAAGTTGGTAGCTATCCACTGATTGGTCTTCGAAATGAAGCGCTTTTGATATAAAGGCCAATAGCCTATTACACACGATGCTGCAAAAAGAACGATGTTTTTCGCAAAGGTTTGCGCATTCGTGAGCTTCAGCGCATCGCCAAAGCAGCCGCAATCCGATATGGGATTGCCTATCATCAGCCAGAAAGTTATAATCAGCATGATGAGCGTAAAGCCGAAAGTTACCTTGCTGATGCGCCTACGTTGGATGGCTAAAAGCAGGAGAATACCAAGCGTAAACTCCAATCCCGACAGACCTATCGAGATAACCAGCTGTGCCCAGCCGGGCACATAGCCTGCGATATGCACAGCTTCGAAGTACTCCGCAATCTTGTATTGTGTCCCTAAAGGGTCGATAGCCTTAACAAATCCCGAAAAGATGAAAGTTAAAGCTAAAACAAACCTACACAGATTTACCAATATGTACTTAGCTCTTCTCATTCAACTTTATCACTCCAAATACCGCATAGTTAATAATATCCATGTAATTGGCATCGATACCCTCGCTAACTATCGTCTTCCCTTCATGATTTTCAATCTCCTTGATACGCTGGAGTTTCGTGAGGATAATATCGGTAAAGCTGCTTACACGCATGTCTCTCCACGCCTCTCCATAGTCATGATTCTTCTTCAACATTAAGTCGAAAGCCTCCTTAGCGTATCTGTTGTAAAGCTCCAGCGCCTCATCGTTGGTAACATCGATAGTGTCCGAGAAGCCTTTATCCAGCTGAATCAGCCCGACAATACCATAGTTAATCAATGCAATAAACTCCGACAGCACGCTTTCACCCACCAAATTCTCGCCCGTAATCTCCAAAGAGCGAATACGCTTGGCCTTAATGAAAAGTTGATCGGTGAGCGAAGAAGGGCGCAAAATTCGCCATGAAGCCTGATAATCGATGAGTTTTTTCTTAAACAAATCCCGACATAATTCCAGTGTTTGTCTAAATTCTTGCTCTGTATCTGATTTTTGCATTGCCTTGATTATAACTTGTTTTGCTTGCAAAAATACTGAAAAACTCTGGATTGGCAAAAAGAGTTGATTATAAATCGTCGATACTCCTCCATGCTTTAACGCTAAATGGAAAAAGACGCAACACCTAACAGGCAGATTTTCGCAAACGATTGCATTGATTTTCTACTTGATTTATATCAATTCCGGCGGCGTCTCACAAATAATATGTAATTTTACGGCATCAATAATAATACAAACCAAATAAACCAATCAGCATCAGAACAAGGATAGCTGCCTAACAACAATCGCTCTCCAAACTTCTGTTAGTAATATTACACACTTTATTATGAAAAAGAATAGCTTTTTATTTATCGCAATGGCAGCAGCCATGCTGACTGCCTGCTCGTCTGAAAACGACTTAGGACCCATTAAACCTGATATGACGAAGACCACCCCTGAAACCACAGGGAACGCACAAGGCTGGCCTTCTGAATATGCCGGAGTAATGCTTCAGGGGTTCTCGTGGGATTCTTTTTCCGACACGCAGTGGACAAATCTGACCGGTCAGGCCGACGAGTTGTCGAAGTATTTTAGCTTAATATGGGTGCCACAGAGTGGTAACAGTAACACGAACTATAATAACATGGGATACATGCCCGTTTATTATTTCGACCAAACTTCCAGCTTTGGTACGGAGGAGCAGCTCCGAAACATGATAAAGACCTTCAAGGAGAAGGGTACGGGCATTGTTGCCGACGTTGTTGTAAACCACAGAAACAACTTGGGGACAAACGGCTCGTGGGTAGATTATCCTGCTGAAACCTATAAAGGGGAAACCTATCAGATGCTGCCCACCGACATTGTTTCGAACGATGACAATGGAAATACCAAAACTTGGGCAGACAAACAAGGTATTTCTCTCAGCTCAAGAGCCGACGAAGGCGAAGATTGGGGAGGTTGTCGCGACCTTGATCATGGCAGTGAAAACGTGCAAAAGGTTATTAAAGCCTACGTGAAATACCTGAAAGACGATCTGGGCTACACCGGTTTCCGCTACGATATGGTGAAGGGTTTCAATGGTAAACACGTAGGAGACTATAACGATGCGGCCAACATTGAATACTCTGTTGGTGAATGTTGGGACAGCAATGATAAAATAGAAAGCTGGATAAATACCACAAACAAGAAGAGTGCGGCATTCGATTTCCAGTTCCGATATAATGTTCGCGATGCCATTAACAGCAATGATTGGAGTAAATTAAATAGCCGGAACAACCTTATACATGACGCCAATTATCGCCGTTATGCCGTTACATTCGTTGAAAACCACGACATGCAGGATCGCGGAAACGCTTCCGGTTACACAAAAGACCCCATAGTAAAAGACACTTTGGCTGCAAACGCTTACCTGTTGGCTATGCCGGGCACTCCTTGTGTGTTCCTTCCTCACTGGAAGAAGTATAAGGAAGAGCTAAAGACGATGATCGATGCTCGTAAGCATGCCGGAATTACCAACACGTCAGACTACAAAGTACTTACGGCATCTGCTAATCTGTTCAAGGCCGAAGTTACAGGAAAGAACGCAAAACTGATTGTCTGTGTAGGTCCTGACGCGGGAGCTGCCTCTGCAGAAAGCGGATACACCAATATCCTAAGCGGTTATCATTATGCCTATCTCTTGGAAAACAAAGCCACAGGAACAGAGACTTCTATCTTTATCGACAAGGCCGAAGGCACTTATTACAACGCTGTCGATGTAAAGGTTACGGCACCTTCTTTGGCAAGCGGCAGCAAGCTGGTTTACACATTAGATGGCTCTGCACCTACTGCTACCTCGCAAGTGGTACCGGATAACGGCCTCATCACTCTCACAAATACGGCAAAACTTTCTGTAGGAGTGCTGACAGGCAGTGCCGTAAGCAATGTAATAAGCCGTAACTATACCATACAACAGTTCACAGCCTACACTGCAAAGGTTTACTTTAAGAAGCCTGCAGGCTGGAGCACAGCCTACATTTGGGCTTGGGATGCCGACAATCCTGCACTGACAGGTAGCTCATGGCCCGGCGTAACAATGCCTACTACCACCATAAACGGTGAAACTTGGTACTACTATGACATCCCGGTAAACACACCGGACTATAGGTTTAATGTCATTTTTAATCAAGGAACAGCTGAAGGAGCCAAACAAACTGTCGATATAAAAGACCTTACCGGCACAACTTATTTCGAGCTCAATGGTGAGAGCGAAGGGAAATTTACCGTGGTAAAAGTAGCTAATCCATAAAAGGTTGAAAAGTAGATGCAAGGTGGGAATGTGCCTATCAGTGGATAGGACACATCCTTACAAATCAAAAGCGGGCAAGGAAACAATGTTCTCTTGCCCGCTTTTCCGTATCCCGGCACAGCCTTTATCTTTATCAAGATACTTCGTTGTTCACCGAGTGGCCAAACCAAAGTTACCCAACTACATAAAACACTGATTTACAGATGATTTAAAAGCACAGAAAAAGGGCCTCTTTTGCCATACAAAAGAGGCCCTTTAAGAGCGTAAAACATGCCCTTTTACCTCACAATCTATGCCCTTTTACTATTCAAAAGGGCAGAGTTCCGAAAGACAAGGGTAATGCTGTAAAGTAAAATTACCAAATCTTAACTCCTACACCGACCTGTGCTCACCTGCTATTTTATAACTTCCTCGATTTTATAATCGGCATATTGCTTATCGACTATAATAAAACCGGTAGGACGCATAGAATAATTGGTTTCCTTCCCTACTTTCTTTTTTAAGGTAAGCAACAGCGTTTTTCCATCCTTTACTTCAAGACGAAGTGGCTTAATGTCTGTAGGACGATTCGTAACGGGTAATACCTTTCCTATAACAAAACTCTTATTGAAATCGATTTGTGTAGGCTCACCATCCTTACCCATTGTAGCTGCCGGATTAAAATGTTTTTCAAACTCTTCCTGTGTGGTGATTACAAAAAACCTTTCTGCATTCACATCGTCAATACTAAAATAGTTCTTACCACTTGAAAAACTTACCTTACGCGCGCTCATCTCCGTTTGTTGGGATGTGCCGCATGCCGACATTATCATTAATGTCGGTAACATTAACAAAACTAATTTCTTCATATTTTCTCTCTAAATAATCTGCCTTATCAATGGCAAACTGCTACCATTTAAAAATATTCAGCCGCAAACCTGCATTCAAGCTAAAGGATGCTTTCCTATCTTTATAGAAATTCTCTACCGACGAGCCATTGTTAAAGTAGTAGCTGAAGCCCGGCTCTATATAGGCGCTTAAGCCCTTCCAGATAGTGTAAGAAGCACCCAATGAAGCATTGACAGAGAATTGCGGACGGCTTTCTTTTACCTTTACCGAAGTTTTCTCCACCTTGCCATCCTCGTATGTAGTAGTGCCCGTTAGCTTTCCATGTACAAGTTTCTCAACAATACCGCCGGCTATACCATAAACATTCAGGCCTCTCCACGAGAAGAAGGTATAATTTACCGATACCGGCAGGCCCAAATAGTATAACTTCTGCTTCTGATCGATGTCCATAACAGGTGATGTCGTGGTGAAATCAGACGACAGCATATTATAAGTAAACCCTGTTATCAGGCTCATTTTCCTGCTGACAGGTATGCCGAAGGTAAATCCCATACGGATTGGTTGGCTATGCTTCACAGTGCGTTCCGCCTTCACCATCCGCTCGCCGGCAGAATTAGCACCTTCTGTCGGGGCAGATACTCTCGTTCCCCAACCTTCTCCGCTGACGGGTTTGGTATAGCCAAGACCTTCCCCGCCCTCACCCGGTATTTCTCCTAACTCTCCTTGATCAGAAGCACTGTTATGGCCGCCGCCTATATGGCCGCTTCCCCCTGTATCACCCTCTGTCTTTCCTCCTTCGCCACCTTCCTCGTTATGAGGATCTGTACGCACCCATGTTGTTGTAGAAGTGGTTACACCAGACAATCCGGAAGTGCCCGAAGCAATTCCGAAACTGAATAATGGGAGGGATGGAGTATTCTTTTGAGTAGGTGTTTTCGGTGCTTCCGTAACAGGAGGAACCTCCTCTTTGGCAGAATTCTGCGGAACCTTCTGCACATCAGAAGGCTGTTCAGCCGGCTGTTGGGGATGTTCCGGTTGAGTTGGCTGACCAGACTGCTCCGGCTTATAACCCAAAAGCGGTGCGTCATTCTGTGGCATGGGCTGCTCGGAAGGTTGCTCGCCCAGCATATTATCAGGCATCAAAGCGTGATCTTCCTGTGAGGGCTCAGGTGCTATAAAGGGACGGTCGGCATAAGGAGTATAGGGTTTGTCTGCCATGCTGAGAAGTGCTTCTTTCTCACCCGATATTGGTGTATCAGCTTTCTTTGCCGAAGTGCCGTCGATATTCCGCTGTTGGGGCGCAACAGTCTGCCTTACTGCTTTCGGTGTCGGTGCCTGTTCTTCGGCAGTATGCTCCGAGTTATGCCAAAGAACATAGGCCGAAGCGATTACTCCTGCCAGTACAGCGGAGCCAAATAGCATTTGCTTACCCGACAAACCTGATTTTGGCTTAGACTTCAGGGTAGGCGCAATGCCTCGAACGGCCATCTCCTTTCGGATGTCGTCGAGTAAACCTTTGGGAGCTTCCACCTTATGGTTGCTCAGTCGGCTGCGCAAATTATCTACCCATTGTTCTTTCATTTAGTTCTTTTTCTTTCTATAATCAGTAATCATCTTGGCAAGCATTGCCTTCGCCTTATGGAATTGTGAGGCAGATGAATCTGGTTTTATATCCAGTAGTTCTGCAATTTCTTTATGACTTGCTCCTTCTATTACATAGAGATTGAATACAGTTCTATATCCGGTTGGCAATTTAGCTATCAGCTCTAATATCTCATTTTCCGTCAATCCATCAAAAGATGGCTCGTCGTCGGTTACATCTATTGCCTCTATCGTGTCCTTCAAAGTAAGACCTGTAGCATTATTACGCAGGAAGTGCAGCGATTCATTGATACCAATACGTGTTATCCAAGCCTTCAAAGACCCTTCACCTCTATACTTAAATGACGAAACTTTTGTAAAAACCTTGATAAAACTTTCTTGCAAGACATCATGAAGATCTTCCTTATTAGGTATATACCTCGAACATACCCCGGCTAAATAGTCGGCGTATTCCTCATATAACTCGTCCATGGCACGGGCATCGCCCTTTTGGAACAAGCGTATGATATGCTGTTCTTTGGTCTGACCTAAAAAGTTCATCCTACATTAGTAAGTTCCTACATTCCGTTCAAATCATTCACAAAACAGCAAGCATTAAGTCTATATATACTTAATAATACAAGAATATAACCAATCTTGCCTGCGAATTATCAGCCAAATGTATGTTTAACACTTATTGTGATTTAGTCATAATAACATATGGTTGCCAGTTATTAAAGTACAAAGATAAAATATTTATATATACTTTAACCTAAAAGTACATTTAATATTACTTAAAATGAAGACTATCCGTCCAATAACAGCCATGTCACCAATAACTTTAAAGAAGATACCGCTTTCATGCGCCTACGCCATGTTCGCAGTCGGATGAGGTATTAAAAAAGGTAATGACAACCATGTTTTTCATCAGTTATCATTACCAAATATGTGTGCGAGAGAATGCTCTTTTCTCTCAAGAAGAACTATTCTGTTTTACAGTCCAAGACCTTTCATAGCTTTATTGGCAGCATCGCCTGCAGCCGATTTAGTCTGCTCGACAGCCTTATCTTTCACTTCTGCAGCCTTTTCCTTTACATTAGCTGGCGCATTCTTTACCGCTTCCTTAGCTGTATTTACTGCGTCCGAAGCCTTTGAGGCTGCATTCTCGACTCCTGTTTTTGCCTCAGCAGCACCATTTACGGCACTCTCTGCCGCATCCTTTACCGCAGAAGTGGCAGAATTCTTCAGACTGCTGACTACATTTGAAGGGTCAATCTGAGATACCGATACCAATGCTGTATTCACAGTATTGGTCAGAGTAGAGTTGTTTACCTTGGCCAAAGTAGTCTTGATGGCATCTTTATTAGCAAGAATCCATGTCTGAACTTGGCTTACATATTCCTTAGCTTGCTCCGGATTGTTCTTTGCAAGGTCGGCAATCTTAGCCTGTGCCTGTGTAAGCAATGTTGCTATACCATCGGCATTGCCACTCTTCAGCTTATCTGAAAGCTGACTGACAAGTTCTTTAGCGGTTGCTGCCGTGTCGGTAGCTGCACTGTCTGTCGAAACAGAGGCAGAATCTGCATTGGCTGCAGGCTTAGCATTGTTACCACAACTACTAAAAGTGAATGCTGCTATAACAGCGGCGAATAAGAATAATTTTTTCATTCTGAGTTTATTTTATTGATTAAACTAATTTTATTTGCCAAAGATATGCAGAATATCTGATAAGTCCTATTGGCATTCGCAATATTTAACACATGAATGAATATGAATGGATTCTGGGAGGAGGTAGGTTATAATGTTAAGCGATACGATACCACATCATGGGCTTTAACAGTTATCTTTCTATCGACTTTATTTTTTCTAGATGTCTTCCCCTCATTCTTATGCGTCCACAAATTATATATTTTATATACTTTCGTATTGAAGCCTGTAGAGCGTCGCCTTACTTCTTTATCGGTAAAATTGAATCGCTGCCAGTTCATATCGTAGCAAATATCTTGTTTTGTAGGGTTGAAAATAGTGAAGGCCCATTGCCCATTTACAAGAGGCTTAAACCAAAACTGCAATCCATTGTCATTCCCTAATGGCGAGGAAAAAATGCGAGGGCCTCACACGATATTGCTGGCTTATTGCCAAAAAATGAAACTGGAGGGAATCACCGTTCGCCACTCCTCGAATTATGCTTTTCTTGCCTACGACATTCAGAAGTTGGCATTTAAAAACCTCAAGATAGAGGGAGGATGGGATGGCATCCATATTCGGGGCGCAAAAAATATAAAGATACAAGGCTGCCACTTCTCAACCGGCGACGATGGAATAGCTGGAGGTTATTGGGATAAGATGCAGATAACCCACTGCGAAAGCAACTCTTCATGCAATGGTATTCGCATGATTCAGCCCTCTACCAATCTGCTGATCAATCATTGCCATATCTACGGACCACTGGCCTTTCTTCCCCAGCTGGGGTATGTATTTCAGGAATGTGGAGCAGGTAAACGTCAGCCACACACGACTATCTTATGGAGGAACAGAGGCAAGAAAGCCCATAGCATGCCATAATGTAGGGTGCATTCGGACGAAGAAAATAACCATTATCAAAAAAAAGATGCGATAGAATGGATAACAATCCCTCTTCTATTGCACCTTTTATCATTAATAAGCTTCAACCATGATAACTATCAACCTATTATAATCCCTAATAATTGATAGATTTATCTCAATATTTAGCCTATACCACCTTCCGGATCACCTTCTATGATTGGCTGTTGGTCTGTCTTACCATCACCATCGTTATCAACTTGGGAAAAACCCGGCAATACCATTAAATTGTCAGAAGTGCTTGAAACAATTGCCATATCCGGCTTTTCATAAAATAATTTCTCCATCTTGTAATTAATTTAATTTTTAATAGTTTGTTCACATACCAGCTAAAGTATTAGTATAGATAGATCTATATGTAGAAAATATACAAGTCTGATTTCCAAAATCTCCTTTTACTAATCATATATTATTCGCTCTTTAAGCTTTTATGCAAAAGTAAAAACGTTTATTTAGAAAAAAGAGTTTGTTCTAATAAAAAAAGATAATAAATTGGGGCATATAGTTAAAACACCTAAAAATAACTAATATTGGTAACTTTTTCAACATATTGATTCTATCAATAACAAAATGAAAAAGGATGCCACTCACGTGGGATCCTTTTTCATAACGTATAACTCTCTAAATTATATCTGCCCAAATTCTATTATCTAACTAACTCTCTTATACAATGTTTAAAGGGCAGACCTGTCAATCATCTATTTTATGTACAGTTTATAATTATCCTAAAAAACTCTCTTTGTTACCTTAAATGTAATCCTAATAAACCTATTCTCAATAATTTATATAACTCTCTAACTAAAGTTGTTTATACATCTCTGCCACATATATCGTTTCATTTCTGTTTATCGATGTCCTCCGAAGCTGCCCCCGGCGTTGGCTCTGTTACCGAAAGAGCCTCTTGTCTGTGGCATGCTCCCGCTAAAATTTCCTCCGGCATTTTCACCTCTGCTACCGCCAAATGAGCCTTGTGAGCCAAAGTTTCTAACCGGCTCCTGCTGACGGCTTCCGCCGGATGGCACGAAGGTGCGGCTCGGTTGTCGGTTATAATTCTGTACGTCCGTACTGCGACTGCCGCCAAATGCTCCCTGATAACTGTTGCTCGGTCGGGTAACGGTAGTTCTTGTAGAACTCTGCCGAGTACCGCTGCCAAAACCATCTCTATCTGTATTCGCATTCGGGCGTTGCATGTTACCGAACGAACGAGGTCGATTATCACGTTGGAAATCAGGCTCTTGCGATATTACACGTGCCCGATTGGCATAGCTTGCCAGGCTTACTCTGTTCCTAAATCCGTCGCGCATACCATAATATTCCGCGTTCCTACGGCGTGTGTCGTAGAAGGTTCGACCACGATACCAGCTTCGCCCTCCGTTGTATCGCCAGTTATGTTCGCCCCTATATGAGGTATAGAATACCGGCCGGCCGAAGTAAAGGTATTCACGACGAGGGTATCTTGCATAAACACCAAAGCGCCAATAGCCGTCGCTCCACGCCAATGGACGGTAGAAGTAAGCTGCATTCAGGAACTGCCGATACTGCCAATCTAACAGAATATAGCTTAAATCCATGTTTCTATGTGTCCAATAGGCGCCATATAAGTCATCTACCGTATTTACACTCATCAGGTAGTCGAGGTTTACCTCGTATGCTGCCCGATATTGTTCTTCAGTTAAATTTAGCTCGTATGCCATTTTATCCGTCAGGAACAGAGCCTGCTGGCGTGCCTGCTCATAGCTCATTGCGCTGGCCGATAATGCCAGTACAAATAATGCTATGACTGAAAGTAGCAACTTCTTCATCTCTATATCCTCCTAAAATGCCTGTTCGTATTTATTTTTTGTGATTCATCTCTCGGGACATCTTATCTTCATTCTCCCCTCTTAAGATTTCACATTGCAAAGAAACAAAGAAAATAACAGCCGCGAAAAGGATTTTCCCTAACTCACAGAGGATTTCCCCTAAATGAGTAAAGGAAAATAAAAAAGGAAAAATAACATATGGCAAAGAAGAAGTGTGGCCATCATGTTGAACGGCAGTTTATCATGATAGAAGGAAGTCTTATATGCTATCAAGGATGGAAGTTTATATATTATATGGAGCTTTATATATATTATAAGGTGTAAATTAAGACAGTCCATACTTCATCAGCAGCCATCTTATCATCAAAAAGAGGATATAAATTCTTTCCGAATTTATATCCTCTTTATTATTTTAACAACACGGAATAATCTCCGATTCTTACAGAATAGCCTGATCGGATGGCAAATGGAACTTATAGTTCTGATTGAACACATCGCCTACCTTGTTAATCTCAAGGAAGGTTGTGCCTCCACCTTCGCCGAAAGAGCCCGACAAATAAGCTATCTTATCCTCCGAATCGATATAGCCTTTCTGGCGAAGCATACGCAAACCTGCCATGAACATGTGCTCGCTATCTACCTCCTTCTGCAAGTAAACCGGGATGATACCATAGCTAAGATTGAGCCAGCGCTGCAGCTTTTCCTTGTAGCAGAAGGCCAACACAGGGTTAGGACCACGGAAAGCAGCTAAGTTTCGTGCCGTCTGTCCCGTTTCGCTATCGGTGATAATACCCTTTACGCCCAGCTCCTCGGTTGCCACAATCGCGCTCTTTGCAAGGAACTCACGCTGGTCGGCATTACCCTCCAAAGGCACTTGGGTAAATCCCTGCCGGTGCGCATCGAACTCGGCACGCTCTGCAATGCTGGCCATCGTCTGCACGGCTTCCAGCGGATATTTGCCATTGGCCGTCTCGCCACTGAGCATAAGCGCGTCGGTATGGCTGTAAATAGCATTGGCGATATCGGTTACCTCGGCACGTGTAGGACGAGGGTTATTAATCATCGTATGCAGCATTTGTGTCGCAACAATCACAGGTTTCTTCTTCTTTATACACTTGTTGATAATGCTGCGCTGAATACCGGGAATACGTTCTATGGGTACTTCGATACCTAAATCGCCACGGGCAATCATGATTCCATAAGAAGCATCGATAATCTCGTCGATATTATCGACACCTTCCTGATTCTCGATTTTCGAGATAATCTTTATATCCGAGTGGTGTTCGTCTAAAATATCCTGTACCGCCTTTACATCGTCGGCCGAACGAACAAAGGAATGTGCTATGAAATCGATATCTTCATCGATGGCCAAAAGGATGTTCTTTTTGTCCTTCTCTGTCAGTGCGGGCAGCTCTATATGCTCGCCGGGAACATTCACACTCTTATGCGAACCCAAGTCGCCTTCGTTCTGTACCTGCACAATGACCTCCGGCCCGATAATTTCCTTTACCTCCATCGACAAAGTTCCATCATCGAAAAGAATGCTGTCGCCTACCTTAACATCGGCAGCTATGTCCGGATAAGATACGTTTATCAGGTCGTGGGTAGTATCGGTATCGGGCCTGCCCAGAATTTTTACCATCTCGCCCGGCTTGTAATGAATGGGCTTTTCGCAACCGGTGGTGCGTATTTCGGGGCCTTTCGTATCGATAAGCAATGCCAAGTGAGGCGACACCGCACGCGTATTCCTGATAATCTCACGAATGCCTTCTTCCGGGGCATGTGCCGTGTTCATACGAACAACGTTCATACCGGCAAAAAACAGCTTGCGAAGGAAGTCCACATCACATCTGCGATCACTAATAGAACATACTATCTTAGTTTGCTTCATATCTTGTTTTATTATTTATTTTGACATTAAAGAAAATACTATATATAACAGTGTGGCTGTAAGGAGCAGCACCAATGCCACAAGAAGGAAGATAATCGTAACCTTTATTCCCAAACTCCGACCTTGTTTTTTCTGTTGTATGCCTACTTCTACAGGGGTATCTTCCTTGGAAAGGAGCTTGCCGGCTGAACGGGCCGGCGCTTCCTGAACAGGTGCTGCAGCAGCATTGGCTGCGGGGGTAGCTACTATCATCGAAGTATTGCAATAAGGACAGATACATTTTAGGGTACTGCCGCCCACTGCCTCGATGGCAAATCGCTTATGGCATTGTTTGCATTGAATTTCGAACTGCATTCTTTCCTCCTCTCGCTGCTTATCTTACATCATCGATGAGCACCTGTCCATTGCTCAACTGCACCTTTATCTGCCTGAATTCGGTTTCTCCCTGCTGGGAAAGCCGCACCTTGTACCAGTTGTCGGCGATGGGCGTTACCACCAGATTTCGTGCCAGCTCCTCGCCGTTGGGATTCTGATTCATCATTCCGAAGAGTCCCCACCACAGTGTCCACTTATCTACATCCATATTGCGTTCCTCTCCGTTATACAATATCTGCAGGCAATAGGGAGTCAGATATTGCTCATAAAACGAAGGATCGCCATAGGGAATAACAGCCTTCTGATAAAAAGATACTAAGAAGCGGGCTACACGTTGCTGCTGCTTTTCCTGCTGTTCGGCTTTTTTAGTGGCAGCCTCTTCCTGTGCCCTCACCCTCCGAAGCGAGTCGGCATGTGCCCTCCTGCCTGTCAGATACTCCTGCCTTGCTATGGCTTCCCTCCGCTTCCACTCCATTACTCCGAAATAAGACGCAGCACCAACCAAGAGCAAAATAAATATTACAACCAATACCGTAACCCAAAAATGAGAAGATTTCTCTCCCTCATCGGCCATTGCCGGATATACCGTTTGCCTGCCGACAGGTTTGGCAACCAAGGGAACTGAAACCTTGAAATGCCGGCCGCAGTAAGGACAGGTGCAGTCCATCTCCTCACCGCCATTGGCGGTTATCATGAATTTCCGTCCACACTTATTGCAAGTTACTTCGTACTGCATCTGTTTATTTTTCCACAAAATTACGCTTTTTTCTTGGTATTATGAAATATTTTATTTCAAAAACAGCGGTATAAACTCATCGCACACCGCTTAAAAAATATTTCTATTCTTTAAAATCCAGTTCGCCCTCTTCCCACTTCGGCGCGTGCTGTGGAATATCCTCCTCGCCCACCCTCGACGAAACCGATAGTCCCATCAGCCGAATAGGGCGCTTTTTATACTCGGTCAGGGACAGCAAATGCTTCGCCAAAGGCAGGATATCCTCCTTTGTGCGGAGCGACTTCTCCTGCGATATACTGCGGGTTATCTGGTGAATAGCGTCCCATTTTATCTTCAGCGTCAGTGTGCGTCCTTCAAAATCGGCCTTCTTCAGCCGTTCCACGAGCTTGAGAACAAGATGATACAGCTCTATGATAATTTTCGATTCTATATGTATATCCTCCCGGAACGTTTCTTCGCAACCCACCGACTTGCGCTCTCTTTCCACGATAACGGGGCGCATGTCGATACCTCTTGCAAAGTCATAGTAAATGTTTCCTACCTTCCCGAATAGCTCTACCAAGTGATGCCGCGACACTTCCCTAAGCTGTTCGCC
This sequence comes from Prevotella sp., assembly GCA_041855505.1. GTDB lineage: Bacteria > Bacteroidota > Bacteroidia > Bacteroidales > Bacteroidaceae > Prevotella. The sequence continues at coordinate 139,945 of JBHAEI010000039.1, read as the reverse complement.
CTTGAAAATGCCCACTTGGTGCATTTTCTCAGCGGTTTTCCTCCCCACTCCCCAAAACTTCTCGATGGGCAACTGGGCTATAAAGGCGAGGGCTTTCTGCGGATGTACGATAAATATTCCGTCGGGCTTGCGATAGTCGGAAGCTATCTTGGCCAGAAACTTGTTATAGCTTACTCCTGCCGATGCCGTAAGTCCCGTGCGCTGCCGGATTTTTTCTTTTATCTCAAGTGCAATATCCTTGGCCATCGACATTTGCTTTTTATTCACGGTAACATCGAGAAAAGCCTCGTCGAGCGAGATGGGTTCCACCATATCCGTATATTCATGGAACACCTCATGGATCTGTCGTGATACTTCCTTGTACTTTTCAAAGTGGGGATATACAATCGTAAGATGGGGGCAACGCTTCTTTGCCAGTGCCACCGACATGGCCGAATGCACCCCGTAGGGACGTGCTTCGTAGCTGGCAGTAGATACCACCCCGCGTGGTCCGTCAAAGCCAATGGCGATGGGAATACCGCGAAGCTCGGGATTATCTCTCTGCTCTACCGATGCAAAGAAGGCGTCCATGTCGATATGTATAATCTTACGAAACAATCAGTTGCTTACTCTTTTCTTTTTGTTCTGCGATGATGTCCGATGCAGGTTGATACAAAGGTACGATAAATTCGGTAACTATATACCGATATTCGTCCTCTTTCGGCAGAGAATTTTACCCTGCTTGGGGATAAGAATGTCGAACCGAAAAGGACAGCAACACATGAATTTAAAAATCAATTTTTGTGCCGTCATTTTTAACATTTCATATAAATACCTAAAAATAAGACTGTTATAACAATATTCCCAATGACCGTATGACAGCAAAAGCATAAAAAGCGGTGATGGAGGCTTGGCGCAAAAAATCGGGAAGTTGCTGTCATATCTTTCCTTGTTTTATCTTTACAAACCATTGTTCGACAGTTATTTATATGAATTGTTAAACATGCCAGCAAATAAAATAAAAATAAACTTGTCGGTAACACATCATCTCCTGTATGATAAAAGATGCCCTTTTGCTCATCAAACAAGCATAGATTGCACGGTAAAAGGGCATGTATTGCCGGGTAAAACATGCCCTTTTACGATGCTTTCCTCCCCTGAACAGGGATATGGCTTTAGCAGACGCCAAATGAATTTAGAAAAAAGAAAAGGAGGAAAAGCCTTCCAAGCGGGGCATTCCCCATCGCCCTAAAAGGCACCAAAGCAGGTCATAAGGAGGGATAAAAATTCTCTTTACTGCTGCGTTTAACTTTTTTTAATTCAAAAAATGCGTTTAGCAGTAGGGGAAAAACGCCTATACCGACTTTTAATAACAAATAGGTTAGGAATACACACTACGCGAAAGAGTATTTATAAGTAATGGAAACAAGTAGGAAACAGCATCCTTGCAACCTGCTTATGGCTTTACAAAACGCTTTTACACAGCACAAAAGCCACAACGCTTTTTGCATCGATGACAATTATTTTACGTATGAGCAACTGGGAAACGAGGTAAACAAGCTGCGGACTTCCTTACAGGAAGTGCCTGACGAGCACATCGGACTGGTAGCCAACAACGACCTTTCCACCTATGCTGCCATCTTTGCCTTATGGATGGAGGGCAAGAGCTACGTTCCCCTTCACCCTTTACAACCTTTAAAACGATGCCTCGACATCGTGGGGCAGGTGGGCATAAAAACAATTATCGACTCCTCAAACGAAAACCGTTATACGGAAATCAAGGTGATAAGGCCTGCAGAATTAAAGGACAAGGGGCTGCCGACGACACCCCCTGCAACGTTCGATGCACGCCGACTGGCCTACATTTTATTTACTTCCGGCAGCACAGGCCGACCGAAAGGGGTGTGCATTACCTTGGGCAATGTAGCCGCTTTTGTCGATTCCATGCGGGCACTGGGTCTTCGTCTCGATGAAAACGACCGTTGCCTGCAGATGTTCGACCTTACTTTCGACATGTCGGTAGGTTCTTATCTGCAGCCGTTGCTCTCGGGGGCGTGCCTCTACACCGTGGGGTGCGACAGGATAAAATGGCAGGAAGCCCTCCGCCTGATGGAGGATTACAGGCTTACCGAGGCGCATCTTGTACCTTCCGTAATACACTATCTAAAACCTTATTTTTCAGAAATCCACCTGCCCGACATGCGCTTTGTTTATTTCGCAGGCGAAGGGTTGCCTGCCGACGACGTGGCGGGATGGAAAAAATGCCTGCCCAATGCCGAGGTGTGGAATGTGTATGGCCCGACAGAAAATACCGTTTACAGCACGGGCTACCTTATTCCTGCCACCCACATTCAGGCGCACAACGGTATTGTGGGTATTGGAAAAGCGCTTAAAAACAGCCTGATACAGGTAATCGACGACGATGGAAAACCGATTGGGAAAGGCGAACAGGGCGAGCTTTGCCTTGCCGGCGAGCAGCTTACCGCAGGCTATTGGCGGAATGAGGAACAAAATACAAAAGCCTTTTTCGAGCAGGACGGACACCGATGGTATCGCACGGGCGACGTATGCAGCCGGGCAGAAGACGGCAATCTCATCTTCCATGGTCGCTGCGATTCGCAGGTACAGATACAAGGCTATCGGGTGGAGCTAAGCGAAATAGAGCAGGCCTGTAGGGAGTTTTATGCCGAAAAGGTGGCTACCGTGGCCATTGCACACGGCACAGACACCGACAACACCCGCATTACCCTCGTGGTGGAGACGGCCGACAGCACCCACGACAGGCAACTTATGCAGTATCTTTCGCAGTATCTGCCCCACTATATGCTGCCCTCCGACATCGTACATTTAGCGCAATTCCCACAAAATGCCAGCAATAAAATAGACCGTAAGCGGATTGCGGAAATGATAAAAAACAAACATTTAAAAGCATCATAGAAAATGGAAAGAGAAGAAATTCTTGGAAAACTGAATGAGATTTTTAACGAAGTACTCGAGGAAAAGGATATTCAACTAACCGAGGCAACGACGGCCAACGATGTAGATGGCTGGGACTCGCTCTCGAACATGATGATTATAACCAAGGTCGAGAAGCTGTGGGGATTCAAATTCAAGCTACACGATATCATCAGAATGCGCAACGTAGGCGACCTTGTAAGTAACATCCTTAAATACACCAAATAACCTTCCCATAACTTTATGGAGTTTATGTCGCTTGCTTTCGTAGCACTTTTCAGTGTTACGTTTCTGTTGTATTATGCGAGGCAGAGCCGTAAATGGCAGCACCTTGTGCTCTTTGCGGCCAGTGTCATCTTTATAGCCTATTATCATTGGCAGTATCTTGCCGTGGCAATAGGCATCACCTTGTTCACCTTCTACACAGGGCAGCTCTTGCACCGCAGGCTGAACACCCCCCAAGCAGGTATCATCTTTTGGTCGGGAATAGTAGGACTGGTAGGGTTTTGGCTCTTTACCCGCTACTTCACGGGGATGTTTCCGCTTGGCATATCTTTCTATACATTTCAGGCTTTGGCCTACCTCATCGATATATACTGGGAAGAAGAGCCGGAAGAAGACCTCGGCAACTTTACCCTTTACATGCTGCTCTTTATGAAATTCCTGTCGGGTCCTATCGAGCGAGGTTACGACTTGCTGCCCCAACTCAAGCAGGCGCAGGTGTTCGACTACACCAAGGTGGCGCGTAGGGCAAAACTTGTGGCATGGGGATGCTTCCTGAAATTGGTCATCGCCGACCGACTTGGGCCTGCGCTCGACCTCGTTCTGAACAGTGTGCAAGAGGCTTCCGGCGCCCAGCTGCTCCTTGCCACCCTCCTTTACCCTATTCAACTTTATGCCGACTTTGCAGGCTACACCTGCATGGCGATAGGTTTTGGCGCGATGATGGGCTTCAGGTTACAGCCCAACTTCGACCGCCCGTTCATCTCAACCACCACCGGCGAGCTGTGGCGCAGGTGGCATATATCGCTCTCTTCGTGGGTACGCGACTATGTGTTCATGCCCCTTAGCGGCAGTCTTCGTGGATGGGGAAAGACGGGTGTCTATGTTTCGCTGTTCTGTACCTTCGTTATCATCGGCGTATGGCACGGGGCAGGATGGACATTTGCCCTATACGGCATGTTTCAGAGTGTGCTCGTGATATACGAAACGGCCTTTAAAGCGCAACGGGAACAACTGAAAAAGAGAATGGGAGACACTCTTTGGAACACCATTATGATGGTGCGCACCTACCTGCTGTTTGCTCTTTCGCTGCTCTTTTTCCGACTGCCCCACATCGAAGATGTATTCTATACCTATCGCCATCTGCTCGATGGAATGGACAACAACATCCGTGAGCTTCGGTTAGGCATCTCCGATCACTACTGGATTATCCTTTCCATCGCCGTTCTCATCATGTTCGCAGGGGAATATCTGAACAGTCGGAAGAGTTTACTGGACTGGACGGAAGAGCAAAAGCCCGTCGTTCGCTGGTGCGGCTACTTTGCCTTTATACTGGCTATCTTCATTTATGGCGCCTTTGGCGTAGAAAACTTCATTTATATTCAATTCTGAAATAGTCATGAAACATCGTTCCATAAAAGTCTTTTTGCTAAAGGTTATCTTGCTGTCTTGCCCGTTCCTGCTGCTGTTTGCTTACTACATCATTCGCGATCCGTTCATGGTGTTGCGTTCATACAGCGATTACGACCATAGTCCTATATCGCAAAACGAGGGGTATGTGTCATGGCAGAAATACAAGCTGTACCGCAACAAAGTACATTACGACTCGTTTATTATGGGCAATTCGTGTACCATGGGATTTGCGTGTACCGACTGGAACAGGCACATTAAGGCACATCCTTACCGAATATTCTGCAATGGTATGCAGGCTATAGAGATTATTCAGGTACTGAAGAAATTCGACAACATTCATCAGGAGGTAAAAAATCTGCTGCTTGTCATGAACGGTTTTTCCTTCTCCGACCCCTATCCCAGTACATCGCCCATGCGCATTCTGCCTCCCGAAGTAAGCGGGAAAAGCTGGATAAGCGTACAAACAGCCTTGGCGCAGGCCTTCTTCGAGCCAAAAGTGCTTTTCCCTTATCTGCGATACACGTTGCTGGGCACGGTGAACAAAGCGTCAAAAGGAGTTATCAACACTACCTTCCCCGCACGCAGCACCTATACCAACGATGCCAACCTGACGGAAGTCGATAGCATCATGCAGGCACAAGGCACCGAATATTGGCAAGGAAGGAAATGGGACGAGTGCAGGAAAGCAAGGCCTACAGTAGATAAGCGACAGCTGAAAGCGCCTCAAATCGCCATGCTCAAAACAATAAAGGCTTTCTGCGACAAGCATCACACCCGGCTGAAAGTGGTCATTGTTCCTAACGCTATGAAAACAAAAGCAAACCCTGCCGACCTGCGAATCATGCAGAATATTCTTGGCAGGGAAGCTGTATTCGACTTTACAGGAAGAGCCGACTATTACGACTATCACAACTTTTACGATGACAGCCACTTTGGAAAACAGTTAGGACGAAAGATGATGGAGGAGATGTACCGATAGCCTCTTCGCTATATTCCTATAGTTTCTCGCCACAATGGCAGCAATAACGGTCGCCCGGGCGTACCTTACCACCACACCGGGGGCACTCTCCGTTCTTTACTTTCTTATTCGTTTCATCCACTATCGTTGCCGTAACAATACCCGTTGGCACGGCTATAATCGTATAGCCCAGCAGCATAACGGCGGCCGAAAGTATTCTGCCGAGCGGTGTGGTCGGGGTAATATCGCCATAACCGACGGTGGTCATGGTAACAATAGCGTAGTAAACGGACGTACCAAGGTCGGTAAATCCCGTATTGGGCTGTCCGCCTTCCACTAAATACATCAATGTACCGATACAGGTAACGAGGATCAGGACAAATACAAAATATACCAATATCTTACGGGCGCTACCTTTAATGGAGCGCAAAAGAAGATGCCCCTCGTTCAGAAAGCTGAACAACTTAAATACTCTGAACACACGGATAAAACGGAATGAACGCAGAAGGAGCATATACCGAGCGCTCGGGAAGATGATACTAAGGTAAGGAGGGAAAGTAGAGATAAAATCAACGATACCGAAAAAGCTGAATACATACTTACGCCTGACGGGAGAACAATACAATCGGGCACAGTAATCGATGGTGAACATTACCGTCATAATCCCCTCTACGATTTCTAAAGTAAACTTATAGGCATGCGCCAGCGAGCGCACACTCTCTACGAAAGCGACGAGAATACTCAACAGAATCATGCAGATAAGCACTACATCATACAACTTTCCGGCAGGCGTATCAGCTCCGAAGATAATCCGATACATCCCCTCCCGCTCCAACCACTTTGGTTTTTCCATAGCAATATCGTTTAATGTTTAATACAAGGACAAAGGTACTGAATTATCCTTCATTAGCGTATAACCAATCAGGAAAGCCCGAATTTTTCTGAAAGATTCTTATCTTCGAAAGATAAGTTATCGATGAGTTATCAAATTCGAAAGATAATTTATCGCAAAAAGAAAAGGGACGAATACAGAGAGTAGGTCTCCGTCTTCATCCCTTTGTTTCTGTTGATTAATTGTCTGAAGCCCTTAAGTGATAGCTTAGTACAGCTTATTAATAGTTTGAAAACACCATACTTTTCCCACAAAACCACGTCATAGTACCAGAGTTTTTAATACTTCTCCAGAAGTATTTGTTATTTCCCTATACTCTGTTCATATTCCAAAATCTTTGTTTGCAAGGTGGCATAAGCATCGGTATAGCGGTCGCGACACTGCTGATAATGCTGCTGGGCATCGAGGAGGTCGTTCATCGTTACTGTTCCGGCCTGATAGAAGTTGCGGTTTAAGCGAAGATTCTCCTCGCTCTGCTCAATGCCTTTCTTGGCAAGGAGCAGTTGCTTATAGGCATCATCCACATCGTTCCAGTTTTTCTGCATACGTATCTGAAGTAGTTCGGTTTTATCGGCAAGTTGCTGACGGGTATTTTCCTCGGCAAGACGTTTCCGCCTAACAGCATGGGAGCCTCCCCACCACTGTGATATAGGAACGGAAATGGTGGCAAAAACAGCTCCGAAGTTATTATCCAGTCCACTACCCATATCATAATAGTTATAGCCCACCCCCACACCTACAGAAGGAAGCAACTTTCCCTGTTCCATCTTACGCTGCAATGTGGCAGCCTCAACATTCTTCTGCAGCAGGCGATATTCTGCTGTTGATGCTACAGCCGTAGCATGGTCGGCTTTTACCATTGGGTAAGGTGGAAGGACAGAAGGATTCACCGATATGCTTACATCGACACTATCGCCGGCACCAATATACTGTGCTAACACCATACGGGCGAGACGTAGTCCGTTGTCGAGCTTTAATCGATTACTTTCTATCTCGTTCTGCTTCAGTTGAACCTGCAATAGATCGTTACGCAGACTTACACCAGCCTTTACGGCAAGGTCGGCATCTTTCTCTAACTTAGCCAACATCTCGCTAACGGCATCGAGTGTTTTCAGCTTTTCCTTGAGCGATACTATTTGCCAATAATACTGTTCGGCTGTCAGTTCCACTGTATTGGCTGATACCTGTTTCTGCAATTCGCTCACCTCCACACCTACTTTAGCCAATCGATTCCCATTAACAATTTGTCCACCAACGAAAATCGGTTGAACAGCAGTAACACCTGCTATCACTCCTTTATCCACCAACGATACAGGAAGAGTGGATGGAAGTGCTGTAACTATGCTGCTTGGCAATGACGCCGCAAGCGATGAGGGCAGCAGCTCCGCAAGTTTTATATCCGTATTCAGTACATCCGTGGTCGATTTGAATCCCATTCCTGTAATACTCACCTGCGGAAAGTAGTTTGTATAGGCTTCCTTTTTTTGTTCACGCGCCTGTTCTATGGCATTATCCGCCGCTCTGATACTGATGTTATGTACCAAAGCACGCTCCTTTACCTGTTCAAGCGTAAGCTGCTGTGCATTAACGGATAGTCCCAACAGAAGGGAAAGCGCCAGAGTAATATTTCTTTTCATTGTTTCTTTTTACTTTTTGATAATTATAATTGTTGATGACCGAAACGAATCTTATTGATCTTCGAGTTTCAGACTCGCTTCACGCTTCTTCGTTGAGCCACTCATGAGCAACCAATAGCTTATCGGGAGAATGGTTAGGATAAAAAGCATTGTAATCATCGTACCGAAAAAGATAACATTACCCATTGGCGCCCATAATCCGGAGCCGCCCAACATCATTGGTATAACACCCATAGAAGCTGCTGCCGAGGTAAGGAAGATGGGACGCATACGTCGCTTAGCACTCAGCTGAATAGCCTGATGAGCTGTCAGATGTTCTGTTTCGCGTAATTCCTCGGCATAATCGTACATGATAATAGCGTTACGCACAAGAATACCCATCAGCGAGATAACACCTAAATAGCAGGTTAGCGAGAATTCGCTACCGGGAATCAGCACGCCCATTGCCGTACCGAAGAGTACGAGCGAGAGCGAGACAAGCAGTAAGAAGGCCGTACTGATTTTACGGAAATGTCCGAGCATCAGGAAGAAGATGATAACCACACTGATAAGTAATCCGTTCACAATCTGCGGGCTGGCTTCTTCTGACTGTTCATACTCGCCACCCCACGCTGCCGAGATATCTTTTGGCAAACTCTCCTGAGTAATTTGCTTTTGCAATTCTCCTGTTACTTTCATTACATTCACGCCATCTACCACATCGGCCATAATCGTAATGGTACGTTTTCCATTACGATGGCAAATCTGTCCATCCTCCCAACGTGGTGTAACTTCCGCAATCTGGCGCAAAGGAACTGTTTTCAAGCCGCCTGCAACAGGTATCGGCTCATCGGAAATATCGCTAACGGCAGCCCTGTCGGCCTTATAGCCTTTCAGCACTACAGGCATACCGTAGTCGCCATCCCAAATGGTAGCCATAGGAATGCCGCCATTGCTATATCGGGTAGCCATCGTCAGTTCTACCAAAGCGTTGTTCACGCCAAGGCGATTAGCTTTCTGCTCATCCAATTTAATACCTGTAGTAAGCAAGGGTTCATTTACATCATTGCGCGATAGAATAAGATGCTCGTTGGAGCGGAACAGAGAAGTAATACTATCGGCTGTATGCTTTAGCTGATTCCAGTCATCACCCGAGAGACGAAGCTCTACAGAGTTTCCCTCAGCACTATAACTGAGCTGCTTGAAGCGGACGTAAGCTCCCGGAAAGGCATTGGTGTATTTCATGCGATAGTCGTGCAGCACTTCGACGGTAGCTTCATTGCCTGTTGTATTTACAATAAACTGGGCGTAGTTCTTACCACCGAACTGCGGTGCGTAGGAGGTTTGAAAACGTGGCGAAGCCGTTCCCTTGAACGAGGCAATGGAAACGATGCGGGTGTCCTTCCGAAGAATATGCTCCAAAGAATCGGCTACCGCTTCTGTTCTGTTTAGCGACGCACCTGTCGGAAGATAGATTTCAACAGCAAACTGATTGCGTTCGGCTGTCGGCATCATCTTCTGCGGTAAGATGGTAATAAGACCGGCACCTGCCAGTACCGACACAACTGCAACTACCATCACGCCATACGGGTGAAGGAAACAGAAGTCGATAAGCCTGTCAAAATACTTCTGTATAAGGTTTAGGAAAGAGAATTTAGGCTTTCCCTTTCTGTCAAGTTTATCCTCTACCGGCTTGCGAATAAAGTAAAACTGCAGGAATGGTGTGATCAGCTCTGCTACAAGTAGCGATACCATGAGCACGATAGTTGTACCCCAAGGAAAGAGCAGCAGAAAATCGTGATACATTCCCGTCATTGTAAGCAGCAAAGGGAAAAAGGTTACAGAGATAGCAAGCGTTGCCGTAAAGATAGACTTGAAGAAGTGGGTAGCGCTCTTGATACTCGCATGCCAACGACTCATGCCTTCTGCCATAAGCTCCATATAGTTATCGATAATCACGATAGAGTTATCAACAATCATACCCAATGTGACGATAAGGGCGGCAAGCGTTACCGTATTCAGCTCTATTCCAAAGGCATAAAATAGTCCCAATGCGATGAAGATACTCACCGGAATAGTACTGGCTGCCACTAAGGCTACACGAATAGGCATAAGTAACATAACGACGATGACCACTGCAATAATAGCAATGAGAAGCTCTTTAAGGAAATTGACTACAGAATCGCCTACAACCTGACTTTGGTCGGTAATGGAAAACATACTGACCTCTTTCGGCAGAGTCTTCTGGAAGTCCTCCAACTGCTCCTTGATATCTGATCCCATTTGCGTAATGCTACGTCCCTTCTTCATCTCGACACTCAAAACGATACATTTCTTGCCATTATTGGTTACAAAACTCGTAGGAGTGGGATACTCATGCTTAACCGAGGCGACATCTTTCACACGTACAACATTACCATCAGGGCTGGAATAGACTATCATCTGTTCAACATCGTTCACCATGTTCAGCGAGCGATCCACATGAATCGGCGCTTCGTAACGGATGGTCTGCAGTGAGCCGGCTGTCGTATTGAATCCCTTTGACATCAGAGCTGTCGTTACAATTGATGGGCCTATGCCATACTCGGAGAGCTTGCGAGTATCTATATAAACGCTGATTTGCTCCTGCTGACCGCCATACACGTTAAGCCGTCCTACGCTCTCGATATTGCGTAACCGCTCCTTAAGGTCGTCCATATAATCGTTCAGTTCGCGATAGGTTTTATCCTTGCTCTCCATTGTGATAAGCAATGATGATGCATCGCCAAAATCGTCCTGTACCTGCAGGGCTAAAACACCCGAAGGCAACGACACCTTAAATTGCTGAACACCCAGTTTGAAGCGACTCCAGAAATTCTCCTTGTCGGCCCCATCTATATCATCGTTCAACTCCACTTGAATAATGGTAAGACCGTTGCGGGTATATGATTTCGTCTTTGCTTTCTTTACTTCTTTGTAAGTAAAGATATAATTCTCCAAAGGCTTCGTAACCTGTTCCTCCATTTCATTTACAGTAGCACCGGGATAGGCTGCGACAACCACACCCTGACGTACCGTAAAATCAGGAAACTCATTCTTATTCATCTTGGCAAGGGCGAAAATACCAAACGCCACTAAGACGCATGTAACAAAAATGACTATCTGCCGATAGTGCATTGCCCATTCTACTATATTTCGTTTCTTCTCCATTGATTCTATTAAGGATTAAAAAGTCTGTTGCCGACAGTTTTGGTTTGATTTGCAAAACTGCCTACATGACTATAATTAACCATGCTATTTGGATAAAAGAAGGTTTATTGTACCTTCATCCCGTTACTTACTTTCTGCTGTCCCTCTACAATGATTTTGTCTTTAGGCGACAGTCCTCTGGCAATCTGGATATTATCGCCAATACTCTGCCCAAGTATTACAGATCTCTTGTGTGCCACACCATTCACGACTGTCCACACAAATGGCCGGTTGTCTATATCTATTTGGATGATGTTGGCAGGTAACATTAAAGTAGAAGTATTTTCCGTGTTCGAGGTATAAACATCGCATACCATACCCGGAAGAAGTTTTCTGTTGGGATTGGCAGCAATAGCCTTCACCTCATACGAGCGAGTAATAGGATCGGCTGCAACACCTTTCTCGGTAATACGTGCCGTGAAGGTTTCACCTGAAAACGATGAAACAGTAAATTTGACCGTCTGCCCTACCTGTATCTTACTTATCTCATTTTCCGGAACGCTTATTTTCACTTTCACCTGACGGATATCTACCAACATTGCCACGGGTTGTCCCGGAGCAATATTCTGACCAGCCTCGGTTAGTTTTTTTGAGATATATCCTGCAGAAGGGCTATAAAGGCGGGTATCGTGAAGATTTTTTAATGAGATATTCTTTTGTGCCTTAGCTGTTTTAACAGCAGCTTCAGCTTGGTTTACCTGTTGCCGCACCTGACTGACGGCATCTTGTGCCTGCTGATAACGAGTCTGTGCCTCCACCCACTTTATATCGGGTAGAGCCCCATTGTCGTGAAGCAGCTTCATACGCTTATAGGCATCAGCAGCCTGAGCTGCCGACTTCTCAGCCTGTGCAAGGCCGGCCCGTGCTTGCCCTACAGCAGCCTGAGCCTGACCAACCGTGGCCGTCGAGGCCGAAACGAGATTACCTAACGTTGTGGCATCAAGTACAGCCACGAGCTGTCCGGCTCCAACACTCTGCCCCTCGTCTATATTTAGCTGTTTAACAGTTCCACCCACAGGGAAACTTAAACTTATACCGTTGCTTTCTTCTATTGTTCCTGAATAACTCTGACCGCCTGCCGGCGAAGTAGTCGATACTTCCATTGTCTTTACCTTAACTACATTCTCCAACTGTTTTTTCTCTTTGCCACATGATACCGTGAGCAGTGAAATGGCGGACAATGCGAGAATCATCTTTACTTTCATCATTTTTTATATCTTATCTGTTTTGTTTTTCGACTGCAAAATTAGATTTTTATAACCCATAACGAATGTTCTAAGAAGGAAACAAAATGGTCTAAAAAAGAATATAAGGTAAAATAAGATGGTATTATTCCCAAAAAGAACATAAAAGTCAATGGAAATAGCGTAAATTTGCAGTCAAAAAAGAACGTTCACATGGATTAATAAAAGAACATGACGAAAAATAGAACATCAGAAAACAAGCAATTCGTTACACTGCGAGCCGAAGAATTTAAAATCACGCCCCAATATATGGATGATGATTTACTGCTCATCGACAATGTGAAACTATTAGGTGTCCCCAATGCTGTATATACCAATATGAATCTAATAGCCTACTGCAAGAAAGGGAAATGCCAAATAGACATTAGCGGAAAGACTACTGAGGTAAAGGCGAATCAAGTATTTATATGCCCACCAGAGATGTCGTTAGACAATATCCTCGTATCAACCGACTTTGAATATCAGGCTCTCTGCATTACCAACCGTATGTTACAAATAGCTCTAAAGGAATACATAAACATATGGAACCAACTCACTTACGTGGCAAAGCTACGCATTGTAAACATGGATAAGCCCCATATAGCTTTTTACGAAAAGATTTATGAAGTCCTTCGACTCTATATCGACAAGAACATAGAAGATGCCACCGATAATGAATATAAAGGCGAAGTATTCAGAGGAATCATCAGTGCTGTACTCATTGAATTCTGCAATATATTACGCAAGCAGACTGAGGAAGGGAGCATTGCCCCCAAACAGAATGTATCACTCTTCAATCGTTTCCTCGAACTGCTGCAAAGCACAGAGGCCAGGCATTGTACCGTAGAGTATTATGCGGCACAACTATGTATCTCGGCAAAATACCTTACCGTCATCAGCAAGAAGAACTCAGGAAAGACTGCCTATGAATGGATTCAGGAGTACACCCTTTCCGCTATCACCAACTACCTCCGTACAACAGGGCTGAGCATTAAAGAAATCAGTAATAAACTCGGGTTTCCTAATACGAGTTTCTTTGGGAAATACGTAAAGGAACACCTTGGCTGTAGCCCTCTTGAATATCGTCGGCAGAAAAATATATGATTACCAGTCCTACCTTGTACAAGGTTTACCCAAAATCAGATATAGCAATATAAAAAGTGAGGATGTGCCAAAAACCGGCACATCCTCTTCTCTGTATAATACTTTTCCTTAATTGAACACTCCCACGCTGAGACCTACATTGGTACTGCAGGGATGACCGGTAATATTAGCCGACGCTATATTTCCAAAGCCCTTTATGAAGAAAAGAGCACGGTTTTTCTTGATGGTGAGCGGGAACTGATACATTACCTGCAGACCTCCATGAAACACATTTGCCTTATAATAATCAAGGTCCTTGAGCAATACATTTTGAGCCAGTATCGAACTATTGTCGGAAAGTTGCAAATCGGTTTTCGTCGAGATGCTATACCCCAACTGTAAATCGGCTATCAGGCTGTTGTTAAACAACGAAATACCATTTTCCAACTGCATATCCACACGGCTATAAGTACTCTCCGACGGAGTGAGCACATGTCGATTGTCGGCACGATTATAGTTCACAAAGAAGCCGGCATAGCCGTTTACCTTATCGGCTACACCATTTGTCTCACCCAAAAAGTTGGCACGATAACGCAAACTCAGGTCGGTTGTGCGCACCTGATAGCGCTTTTTAAAGGTGAGCAAACGCTCATACTTATAGGTAGAGTAGCCCGTTTCGGGGTCGCTGGTGATGTTAAGCTGCGAGCGATACTCATCGGCATAGCCCTGAGTCCATACTGCTTTTACATCAAGTTGATGAAGAAGGCCGCCTCGACGAAGTCTGTTTTGCGACGAAACGAGATAATCGTGCTGCACATATCTGCCCGGTTCATACTTATAAGTGCCATAGATATCCTCGTGTGCACGGCTCATCCCAAAGTTATTCAGCGTTTGGAAACGCTCGCCTTTATATCCATAAGCAAGGTTAAACCCAAAGTTATGCTTCACCCATTCACGATTAAAGCTGCTGAATCCGCCTTGTGTTCCATCGGCATTTTCCATTCCTGAATAGAGATAATACGTAAAAGTGGCATCGTTTTGTACCGTACTCAGTGGTCCCATCTTTTCTTTTCGGCGGTCATAATAGCCTGTTAAACCTATGGTATTGGCTCCAAAGCTATACGAAACAGCCGGAGTAATGCGATACCGAAGTAGTTTTGCCTCCGAACGAGGATCCTTTAAGCGGGAAAGATCGCCAAAATCATAGTCCAGTCGGGCACCGAAACGCCAGCCATCGAAGCTCACCGTACCTACGGCAGCCGTCAGCCTGAAGTCCTGATTGTCGTATTTACCCACGATGGCACTGCCCGAATTAAACGGACTTGTATTGTAGATGCGATACTGGTCGGCATAAGCACGATCTTTGGTGCGCCCCATATCGAAGTCGAACCGACCGTAACCATAAAGATGTTTTCCCAGTTTCTGATAACGTTCTGTGCTGAATTGCAGGTGATTTGCCATGCCTCCCTCCTGCACACGATGGTAACTTCCTCCGTGATGGAAGTATGAAAAGGCAGCATATCCACGGTTTTCCGAAGAGTCGATAGCCAATCCCGTAGCGTTATCGGTGTTATGCCATAGCCCTATGAGGTCGTTATAGCGATATTCTGCTTCGCCTTTTAGCTCAGAAGTGTTGCCTGTTTGTGCCAAAACCGGTAAAGACAACATGACTGATGAAAGCGCAATATAAAGTTTCTTCATTCCCTATTCATTTATAATCGGGCAAAAGGAGCCTTCAAAACAATGCCCACCTCCTTTGCCAATAATATTAATAATTAATCATCATACTCACGAGGAGCAATGGTAGTAGATACTTTGAAGTCGTTAGAAGAGTTGTTTGTATCCATCAATAGTTTATGTCCGTCGGCTGCTTTTCCCGCTGTCTTGCGGTAAAGTACCTCTCCAGTGTAACCGGAACCGGTAGATTCCAAAGTGGTATAACCTGCATCTATCTTGGTAAGGAGACGCTTTGTAGAAGCGTCCGGACCTCCATTAGCTTTCTTTCTGATAAAATCCACACCGTCGATAACGGCCGAAGCGGGCACTAAAGCATACTGATTACCCTTCGTCTTGCCGTATACATAAGTGAGCTTAGGGCTGGAGAAGTCGGCTGTCGAGCGGAATATGATAAGACTTTGTGCTGTTTGAAGAAGATTCATCTTAGAAACCCCGGCAAAAGTCGAGAACAATAAGTCGAGAGCTGTTACATTCGGATTGTTCTTAACAGGGTTCTTGCTACGATCTTTTGCCTCATAGTCGGCTGTAAGCAAGCTGTGTTCTTGAGGGGAATTCACGCTATGATCGATGGCAGAGTTGGTGAGAAGGATAGTTGCTCCCGGTGCTATTTTCTGCACTTTATCGGTAGGAATACGGAAAATCTGCTTTACGAGAACTACCGAGTCGCCCAAATCCGACTTGATTTCATCAAGGGTATAAGCCGGTTTAGAATCCGTTTCTACAATACCTATATACAAACCAGCCACGTCGATATCATTATTCGACTGGTTATAAAGCTCAATATACTGCCCTGCCGAATAACTCTTGGCATTATTATCCTTCGATCCTGCCGTGTAAATCTTACTGATTACAAGGTTTTGTTTAGGCGAAAGCGAGGTAGTTAAAGTAACATCTCTTTTGCCATCTATCACCTGTGAGTTGGCTGTTGCTGTGAAAGAAGCGCCAAAGGGAGCATCTGTCAAACCTGTTAATGCGGTATATTCGGCAGTGGTGATGTCCCATGAGGTAGCTATGTTATACACATCGGGGGGTAAACTAGGGAAAGTAGCAACGCCACTAGCATCGGTTAAGGCTGTATAAGAGGCTCCGTTGCTCGACTTCAGGGTAACGGTTTTCCCCGATAAATCGACCGTTCCGGTAACAGAAGCAGGCAAAGAGACTTGCACTTTCTGCGAAACAGGTCCGGTAGTATCGCCATAATCCACGCAACTTGCCATGAAAAGCAGGGCCAAAGCTGCTAAAAATATCTGTAATTTATTCATATTGTTTTCTCTTTGAGGTTAATTATAAGTTAAAGTAAAGCTCTGCGCCAAAGCTGAAGTTACCCGTATTGCGCTGCGACAGCGTACCGGAAGTATTGCTCTTCAGATAAGGCTCATAGTAAATCATGTTGTTTACGTAAAGCGAAAAGCCTCCGACATTGCCGAGTTCTTTCGTCAAACGTCCCTGTAAATTCCATGTTATCGGATTTTTCACAGGCTTATTTTCACTCGACTTGATATTCAAGTCGCTGATAGCTACTGATGCAACACCCGTTGGTTTAGTAGCAGAATAGTTGCCGTTCATATCTAAATAGCCGCTTAACATGTCGCTGGTAATGGCGTGTTTAACAAGGTCGGAACCCATAAATGCAATAGGATTCTTGCTTGCGATATAGCTTAAACTGTAGTCATACCATATAGCTTGTGCTGTGAAAGAAGCCACCATTTTGAGCGCAGGAATATGTGTTGTTATACGAAGCGTATTCAGAAACTGGCGATACTTGCTGTAATCCTGACCGGAAGGATAGAAAACACGGAAGGGAGTAAGCCCGTATGCAGCGTAAGATGATGGCAAAAGCGACGATTTTACACTCTCGGAATAAGCATTTGTACTATATGTTTTTGTCTCGGAATAAGCTCCGGAATATAGAAAAGAGGTATGAAGAGACTTTATTTCGCCTAAGTCGAAGTTGAATTCCAAGCCCTTATTAACAGTTGTATTGGTATTGCCTACGGCACCGGTAGTCATAAACTGAACGAGTTGCATGTCCGGATCATTATAGTTTATGGTTGTAGGTGCACCCGGAGTAACCACCAATCCATGAGTGGTTGTATAACGATTATAGCGGTAGGTGATCCATTCCGACAATGTTCCGAAGCCGTTTGGCGTACGATCATGATAAGCTAAGATGCTCAATTTGCGGTTCCCCGGCAGCTTAAAGTCTAATCCCAACTCGTATTTTGTGGTTGTCGCGTTCTTCAGATTCTTAGAATATTCCACATTATATACATTGGTATGATATACCAACAGTTGTGCGACAGGGTCGTTTTGAGGCATATAATTTGCCACAATATTATCGATATACTTCTTGTCAGGGTATAGATAACCCTGACCGGGAGTCTTGGAATTCAAGCCGAAACCGGCTCGAATGTCGAGCCATTTGGTAAGGGTATAAGCCAAGTTGATGCGAGGACTCAAGGCTGTAGTGGCTATATTGCTGAAGGGTTGCATAGAAGTGAAGCGCAAACCAAAGTTTGCACGCAGCTTGTTTACCTTATTAATATTCCACAAAAAGTTGTCTTCTGCATAGGCAGCCACCTGATGTATGCCCGGAACATCAGAGAAAGCACGGGGACGTCCATCGCTGTTTGGCATCAAAGGACGGCTCTCATCTTCATTAAAATAGCCCTTCCCGCTGTTCCAATCGTAATGGTATTCCACACCGAGTTTAAAGGTTTGGCGGGTCTTTCCTGCCTTGAAATAGAAAGAATCATTAATCTTTGCAAAGATATTTCCGGGCCGGCTTTGGGTTTGTCCGCTGGCAAGATACGACTGAGACATCCATGGTACGCTGTAATATCCTGTTTCCCGAGCGGTCAATATAGGCAAAAGACCCGTACTGTTTGGGACGATTCGGGAATTCAGTTCATCCTGCCAACCATAGTTTATGCCCAGAGTATAAGCAAGAGTACGCATAAAGAGCTTATCGACCGATATTTTTCCGTTGTGGGTTAAAGCCAAAGCAACGTTTTTATTCTTTCTGAATGTACCGTCTTGAATAGCATCCGGGTCTTGTCCAGTCCAGTCTTTAGCATACAAAAAGCGCACCTTTGTGTTGATGTGCCATGCCGAACTAAGGTTGTATCCCCACCCCAAATTGGTGGTATAGCGGTTAAAGCTACGAGTTTTCTGGCGCGGATCGCCCCACGCTTTGGCATAATCGAAGTCGAAGTTCATCACTCCTGCCTTCCCCAAAGAGAAACCTTTCCCCAGTGAAGCATTTGTCATAGAAGGATTAATCTTTGCCTTTACCTGCCATGGCGTTACACCAACCTTAGAGTGAACAACTACAAGACCGCTGGTAAGGTCGCCATATTCAGCCGAAGGAATACCACGAATAACCTCCACATTATCGATGTTGTCAGCCGAGATGTTACGCAAGTCGGTACCGGTAAAGGCTGTTGCACTAAAACTTCCCTGACTAACATTGGCATTATTCGATATAGGCACGCCGTCCACTACTACACTGGCACCGAACGCGCTGGTATTGTTGTTCTGCAAAGTGCGCAACTGCAGGTTCTTTTGTACGGTCATATCGGTGTTCCCCATCTTCTGCCCGGGTATTAATTGCATAATATCTGCAAGCGAAGAAGCCTGCAAATGGTCGATGGCTTGGCGCTCAATCAACGAGCTGGTACTTGTTCCTGCCGCATTTTGTTTAGCCGTAACCACCACTTCTTTCAGTGCAAGCGAGGTGGGTTCCAGCTGTATTGAAAGGTCGATATCGCCCTCTATTTTCAGGTTTGTAGTGAAAGTTTCATAACCCACGTAGGTTACTTTCACTGTAAAAGTGCCATCCGGCACTTTCAGGAAAGATGCCTTTCCGTCCATATCGGTAACGTTTATGTTGCCCAAAGGCTCTATGGAGCAGTTCGCCATAATAACTGCTTCTTTCGTTTTCTTGTCAGTTACGGTGAGCCGAACGGTATGATTCCCTACCTGCTTGAGCGGAACTTGCCCGAAAGACAGTGCCGCAATGGCAAGAAAAGTCATCGTTATCAATAATTTAATACCTCGCATATATTTAAAACAGTATGTTATTTGTTGTTTTTTGAGCCGCAAAATTAAGACTTATTTTATAACTTTACAATACCTAATAAATGGTATTTCTTACCTGACAAAGAGGATTTCTTTGCTTAACAAAGGATATTTCCTTTCTGGAAAGAAGTATTCTTTGCAATCTTTTATTTTACAGTAACCTGACGATCACGGATTAGTTTTATCCGACGTAGTAGGTCTTGGAAATGTAGTTTATCTATTCCTGTGGCTTTAACAGCCTGTGCCTTGCAATAGTTTTCTATCTTATCGAGGTGTTGCTGCATATAAAGTACGACATCGGTAGAGCTCCCTGTGCCGGTTGTCGTGCCTTTTTCCTTTGCAACAGGATTAAGAATTCCATCGATAAGCTCCACATAAGTACGCTCCAAATCTCTTCGAATGCGTGCTTTTATATCGCTTTGCCCACTCAAAGGTTTCCAAACAGCAGTGAAAACATCGTTCAAATAGTCAGTATATCGGTAAGCCTCTTTTGCATTTTGGTCATCATATATCTTCTGCATGATAGCCGACGAGAGCATCACTTTCAGTACACGCTGCTGCATTCCGCCTATTTCATTGACTACATTTGTGCCTGCCAAATCGACGATATTTCTCGGATACAACCACAAGGGTGCGTCGAACAGCTGGCGAGCGAAGTAGTCCACCGCCTCTTTCTGCTTGAAGGCCGGTGCTATCTCGTAAGGTTTCTTTCCCGGCATGTTGTTCAGATAACGACCACCGATATTCTTTAGCACATGATTTGTATAACGATTGAACTGTCCGATGGCCGCTTTCCACATCTCCAGCAGGTCATCATGCCGGTCGTTGGGCTGTTTTGTCCACTGGGGAAGATTGGTAATGACACGCTTCAAGTTCTTGATGCCATAGTCGCTTGCCTTTACATTATCATCGGAAAGGTCTTCTGTTTGGGCACGTGGGTCCTCGTTTTTACCCTCACCGCCAAACCATAGTCGCGGATTTCCAGCTAAAATCTTCGTCGTTTCGGTCATGAGCTGTTCCTTTTCGGTCATCGGATCCTTGAACTCCGGGCGGTATTGATACCCCCATTTAATAGCCCACTCGTCGTAATCGTTCACCCTTGGGAAGAGTCCTTTCTCCGAAATCCCGTCTTCGGGCTGCGCAACATAGTTGAAACGGGCGTAGTCCATGATGGAAACCGTATGCCCGTGCGCCTCAACCCACGCCTTGTCGCGGAGCTTTTCCACGGGAGTGGCATGGCTGGCACCCATGTTATGGCGCAAGCCTAAGGTATGCCCCACCTCGTGAGACGACACAAAACGAATCAACTGTCCCATCAGTTTCTCGTCGAACTGCATTTTTTGTGCCGCTTTATCCAGCGGGCCGCATTGAATCATGTACCATTTCGTAAGCAGATTCATCACATTATGATACCAGCAGATATGGCTTTCGATAATCTCTCCACTGCGGGGATCGACGATACGGGGCCCGTATGCGTTCTCTATCTCGGCCGGAAGATACAGCAATACATTGTAGCGGGCATCGTCAAGGCTCATGTTTGGGTCGTCGGCCGGCCAGTCTTTCGCCTTGATGGCGTTCTTGAATCCGGCCGCTTCGAACGCCTTGTTCCAGTCCTCGATACCTGCTTTCAGGTAGGGCACCCACTGTTTCGGAGTGGAAGGGTCGATGTAAAACACAATCGGTTTCACAGGCTCTGTCAGCAATCCTTTCCTGTAACGTTTGGGATCTTTCGGCTCCAAACGGAAACGAGAGATAAAGGCTTCATGGTCGGCTTTGGTCTGTTTGTCCGAGAAAATCGTGTAACGATTGGTGAAATACCCCACCCGTTCGTCCCAAAGCCGCTTCATCATCGGCACTTTTGGCAGGAGAACCATGCTCGTATTCAGTCCGATAGTCATGGCACCGGTCGATGACGCGGGAGCTTTCGTCGGCGTTGCCGAGTAAGTACGGGTGGTGGCAACCTCGACATTAATAGGATATACCTTCAAAGTATCTATGAAAGTGCGGTCGGATTGCAGACTTCCCAGCTTCCATTCCTTTGTCTTTTCAGATGGTATGGAGAACACATTATTGTCCTTAATAAATAGATTTGTTACGTCGATCATCCTTGCCCCCGACTGCTTGTTCCTGCCGATAATGGGGAAAGAGGCCACAATGGGATCGACGGTAGAGGCCTTTAATGTCTGACTGATACGGTCTTTCTGCCCAGCTTCTTGGGTTAATACATAGGCGCGTAGCAGCATTGTTTTCTCGTCGCGCTGCTCAAAATAAACGGTATTTTCGTTCACTTCCTCACCCGAGAACTTCGAAAAGTTCTGTGGAACGGCTCTCAAACGGGTTACGGCAAGGATGAGCCTGCCCTGCAAAGAGTCGGGAACTTCAAAGTACCACTTATCCTCAATGTGCCGAACAGTGAACAAGCCTTCCTGTGCGCTACCTCCTTTCTTGAGCAGTTGCTCGTAAGAAGAAGGCTTTTCGCCGGCTTTTTTCCCATTCTTCTTATCTTCATTTTTATGATTTTTACGGTTGGAATCCTGTTCCTTTCCTACCTCGACCGTGTCTTTTTGAATTGTAACAGAAGTGAAACAGCCTGCTTGCCCGGCAGTTATTCCCAGTGTCAAGGCTGCCAGCAGCATAACTATCTTTTTGTGAATCATATCTTTAGTTTGATGATTATTACTTATTAAGAGGGTGCAAAGTTATAGATAATCGTTTGTTTCAACAAAGAATTAAGGCCTTTTATTACTCGCCCATACCAATAAAAAGCAGTCCTGCCCGACTGACGGGCTACTGCCGACGAAACTTTCGGAAAGCTCTTCAGCGATTGCAATCCTTCCATACAAAGGTAAAAGTCCCAACGCCATCACGACGTGGGGACTTCGTACCTATTTGAAAATTGAAGCTTAGTACGCAAACAACGGATAATCCTTCATTGTAGCGTTCACCTTTTCGCGAACACGGGCAATTACTTGGTCGTTCTCCGGGTTTGCCAATACTTCATCAATGAGATCGGCGATAAGAAGCATCAGGTCTTCTTTTGCGCCTCGTGTGGTCATGGCAGCAGTTCCAAGACGCAGTCCGCTGGTTTGGAAAGCCGAGCGCTCGTCGTATGGAACTTTATTCTTATTGGCCGTAATATCTGCCGCTACGAGTGCATTCTCGGCCACCTTACCCGTCAGGTCGGGGTATTTCTGGCGCAGGTCGAGCAGCATCGAGTGGTTATCCGTACCACCGCTCACAATACTGAAGCCCTTATCGATAAGCGCGTCGGCCAGTGTTGCGGCATTTTTCTTTACCTGCAGGGCGTATTCTTTCCAACTTGGGAGCAGGTTTTCGCCGAAGCCCACTGCCTTGGCAGCGATAACATGCTCTAACGGACCACCCTGATTGCCGGGAAATACTGCCGAGTTGAACAGCACAGACATCTTCTTCACCTCGCCCTTCTTCGTCGTCAGGCCCCAAGGATTGTCGAAGTCTTTCCCCATAAGGATAACGCCTCCACGCGGGCCACGCAGTGTTTTATGGGTGGTGGTGGTAACAATGTCGGCGTACTTCACGGGGTTTTCCAACAGGCCTGCGGCTATCAGTCCGGCAGGATGAGCCATATCGATCATCAGCAATGCACCCACCTCGTCGGCTATCTTGCGCATACGGGCATAGTCCCACTCACGACTGTAGGCCGAGCCACCGCCTATTATCAGCTTTGGCTTGTGCTCCAAGGCAAGGCGTTCCATCTCATCATAGTCGATACGGCCTGTTTCCTTATCCAATGTATAGCCGATATGATTATACAGAATGCCTGATGTGTTCACTTCGGAGCCATGAGAAAGATGACCGCCCTGATCCAAATCGAGCCCCATAAAGGTGTCGCCCGGCTTCAGAACTGCCAGCAATACAGCCTGATTGGCCTGTGCTCCGGAATGCGGCTGTACGTTAGCATACTCCGCACCGAATAGTTCTTTCACTCTGTCGATGGCAAGCTGCTCCACCTTATCCACTACCTGACAACCGCCGTAATACCGTTTTCCGGGATAGCCCTCGGCATATTTATTGGTCAAGTAAGAGCCCATGGCTTCCATTACTTCATCACTCACAAAGTTTTCTGATGCGATAAGCTCCATCCCCTTCAGCTGGCGTTGGTGCTCCTGTTCGATAAGCTCGAAGATGCTGTCGTCTCGTCTCATACGTAAAAAATATTTAATAAAGCCCTATATTCATACAACAAAAATACTTGTTATACCCCTCAGACTTTATGAATTATAGATTTGTTGCAAATATACGAAATATCGCGTAACCTCCTACGTTTTTAATATAAAATATTTTAGGAACGAATAACTTTATTTTCCCGCCCCTGTTTCGGAGAAACAGATAAGCGCCTGATTATCAACCCCATACAACCTCACTGGCAAAAGAGCATCTTTTTGCTCGAAAAAGAGCATGTTTTACAGGGTAAAAGGGCACATATTACAGGGTAATCCATGCCCTTTTACAAAGGAAGGGGGCCTGCCCTGCTGCGGTATTCTTTTTCCATCCCGGCTCTCCCGTCGGTCATCCGGTTTCTTTTCCCGGCACGATTCCTTGTTTTCCTGCCGATTATTACATGATTATATTGTATATTTGCACTTTCCCGAGGCGATACTTCGGGAAGCCGACCTGCCGTTTTTCCCATAACGAAGAACTGATGGCGCGCGTAACAACCAACCGATTATTCTCATAACACGCACGATACACTTATGACAAACCCTCTCGATATAGCCGTCATCGGTGGCGGAGCTGCCGGATTTTTTGCAGCCATCACCGCAAAACAAACCGCCAAAGAGGCACAGGTTACCATCTTCGAGAAAGCTCCCAAGGTGCTGGCGAAGGTGGAAGTAACGGGTGGAGGGCGATGCAACCTTACCAATACCTTTGCGCAGATTGGCGATTTAAGGCAGGCTTATCCTCGTGGGCACCAACTCATGAAGCGACTTTTCAGAGAGTTTAATCATCAGGACACCATGAAATGGTTTCGGGCACATGGCGTTCCGCTCACCCTTCAGGACGATGAGTGTGTTTTTCCACAGGCGCAAGACTCGCATGCCGTGATAAAAGCGCTTACCGCCACGGCCGAGAAGCTGGGCGTTAAGGTGCAGACACGCAAGCAATTAAAGGAACTTTCCTTGCAGAAAGAGGGGCGGTGGCAATTGGTTTTTGCCGACAACACCACCCGATACTGCGACAGGGTGGCCATTACCACGGGAGGCTCACCGCAAAGAAAAGGGCTGGGTTATCTCGAACAGCTGGGGCATAAAATAGAAGCGCCCATCCCCTCGCTCTTCACCTTTAATATAAAGGACAAGGCTTTCACGAGCCTGATGGGCACGGTGGTAAACCCGGCTACAGTGATGATGCCGGGAACGAAGCTGCAGGCAACGGGGCCTTTGCTGATAACCCACTGGGGAATGAGCGGCCCTGCCACGCTGAAACTGTCGTCGTATGCCGCAAGAGTGCTGGAAACGGCACAGTACCATGCCCCCATTGCCGTTTGCTGGGCTGGCGAAAGGAGCCGCCCGGAGGTGGAGCGCGCCCTTCAACAGCTCATGAATGCCAACCCCCGCAAGCAGGTTTCCACCCTGCGTCCTTTCGAGCTTAGCACGAAACTGTGGCTCTACCTGCTGCGGAAAGCCGACATACAGCCCGACAAGCCTTGGGCCGAAGTGGGTAAAAAGGGCTTCAACAAACTCATCGAAACGCTGACACACGACCTTTATACCATCGAGGGAAAGGGGGCATACAAGGAGGAATTCGTAACTTGCGGCGGCGTAAGTATGCAGTCGGTCCATCCCAAAACACTCGAAAGCAAGGTATGCCCCGGTCTGTTCTTTGCCGGCGAGGTGCTCGATGTCGATGCCATTACGGGCGGATTCAATCTTCAAGCGGCATGGACAATGGGCTATGTGGTGGGCAAAAATATAGGACGGGAAGATTTATAAAAAGCTAAAAAGCCTGTATTCATGAAAATATATCGGCAGAAATAAGTATCTTTGTTTCGGAACATTAACCCATCGGAGCATGAAACCTATCTATTCCGTTATCGTTTTTCTATTTATTCTGTGCTGCGCTTCCGTATCGACAGTGCATGGTTACCAACGTGCCAAGGAGAATATCATTGCCGATATGAATCAGGCGTTGGTACAGACGCTGCAGGAAAAGCAGGAGGGATGGATTACGCCCGATACCATTTCCGTGTATCGAAGTCATTTAAAGATAGCGGCATTGCGAAACGACTCTTTCGTTTACTATGCCGATGCCACCCCCTCGCGAGCCCTGTGCAGCAAGCCCATGACATGGAAAGGGCATGAGCGGCAACTGGTTTTTCAGGGATATTCCACAGGTTCTATGGCGGCAGTCTTTGCCATCAGCGACCAGCGCCTCTCTCTTTTGCTCGCCGTCATGGCACTTTTATGGGGCATCGGGGCGCTGGCTTACTTCAGAAATTACCGGAAAGGGGTTATTATATTGGGTAACCTTGCGTATGAGCAGGTACAGGACAGATTTACCGACAGGCATCGGCAAACGGTCGCTTTCACGCCCATGCAGCACCGATTAATGCAGCTTTTCTTCACTGCCGACGACCATCGGCTCACCAAGCAACAGATTTGCGACACTCTGTGGCCCAAGAAACCCGATGCCAGCGAAACGCTTTACACGCTTATCCGCAGGCTGAAACGGATTGTGGAGGAGGTGGGCGGACTCTCCATTACATCCGAACGGGGTAAGGATTACCGCCTGCATATCAGAGAATGACAGAGAATGTCAGACAAATGTCAGCTTCCTTTTTAGCTGTTTTCATCGTTCCTCTTTATTTTTGTCGTCAAAAAACTATCGACGATGAAAAAACTTTTAGCAACGGTTATGCTTGCCTTGGCTGCCATTACGGCGCAGGCACAAGAGGAGAAAACAGTGCAACTGCAGGAAGTTCGGGTACAGGCTGCACGCATCGTGGCCACTCCCGATGGGCAAACCATCATTCCCTCCCTTCAACAAAAGGAGCATTCCGCCAACGGATACGACTTGCTTGGCAAGCTCCGACTGCATGGAATAAGGGTGGATGAGGTACAACACAGTGTGCAGGCTATCGACAACAGGGGTAGCGTTCAGCTAAGAATTAACGGGGCTGTGGCCTCGAAACAGGACTTGTTGTCGCTAAATCCCAAAACTATCCGCACCATCCACTTTAAGGATAATCCGGGTGTAAGATATGGAACGGGCATAGAATACGTAATAGATATCCTGACCCGGCGTGATAATTCCGGCTATACACTGGGCACCGACCTGACCAATACCCTTACTTCTTACAACGGAGATAACCTCGTTTTTGCCAAATTATACCGGGGAAAACACGAGTTTGCCCTTGATTACAACTTCTCTTACAACGACGAACGGGGACGACGATACACCGAAAACGCAGACTATCTGCTTTCGGATGGCAGCCATCGCCTCTTCAAAAGGGAGGACGTAGCGCGGCGGAACAGGGCTTTCGGCAATGGCTTCAATCTGAAATACACGCTGGCCGACAGTACGTTATACATGTTCCAAGCCACCCTTTCCACTTCGTTCGACCATACTCCCGACCGATATTCCCTTCGAAAAATAACCGACAACGGCCATGTGCAGCTGTCGGAAGCATACACCCATGAGCACTCTACGGCACCATCGCTCGACCTATACTTCTTCCATCAATTAGGAAAACATCAGAGCCTTACCGCCAATGCCGTGGGAACAACCATCGCAACCCGTACCGGTCAGAGCAACGACGAGGGCTCTCTATATGCCTATCGGGTGGAAGGGCGCACATGGTCGGTCATGTCGGAAGCCGTATATGAGAATGTTCTCCGCCCCTTTACCTTCTCGGCAGGCCTGCATTACAGCCAAAAATATACCCGAAACCGGTATCTTGGCGATGTCAATGACCTTGTCCGAATGCACAGCAACAGCCTGTATCTCTTTGCAGAAGTCAGGGGACAGCTGAAAAAACTCCGCTATGTGGCAGGCATGGGGGTGGCTTACGAACATTACAGGCAGGGCAGCTATCATTACAACTACCGGCTGCCCCGGCCCAAGCTCACCTTAAACTATGCCATAAGCTCTCCTCTCTCGCTGCGCTATAGCATCGAATACTCGCAGTATGTATCGAAAGTTGCCATGGTGAGCGACACCCGAATACGCACGAACAGCATGGAGTGGACGGTGGGAAGTCCGTACATTCGCCCCAACAGCGAGCTGGAACAGACGGTGGCACTGACGTATAACAAGCCCCGATTATCGGCAGGAGTCATTGCGTACTACCGCTATTGTCGCCACCCCAACATGGCCGTTTATGAGCGAACGGCTGGCAATCAATTCCTTTCCTACCAGAAAAATCAACGGAACATACAATTGGCTGTCCTCAATCCCTATGCCCGGTACGACGTAATCCCCGATAAACTCATCCTATCTATGGATGGAAGTCTGTGCCACTTCATCAATCATGGCGATGAGTACAACCATCATTACACCTCCTTTAACCATAGTTTTTCCGCGCAAGCCTTCCTTGGTCGCTGGACACTTACAGGTGTAACCTACAGCGGATGGGACTTCATGGAGGGCGAAGTGAAACATAAAGACGACCTCCAAACTGCCCTTACATGCAGCTATCGGCTGGGGAATTGCCTGTTAGGCATCCGATGGTCGCAGCCTTTCCAAGCCCATCCAAGGCAGTTTGGCTATGAGCTGATGAATCGATTTATCCATAAAAACAGCACAGTGTTCGATAAAGACAAAGGCAACCGCCTCACCTTTACTTTATCGTGGAAGCTGGAAAAGGGTAAGAAAAGCACCACACACAAGCGCCGTTTGCAAAATAAAGATACCCAGACGGGAATTCTTTAACTTGCAAATATACCGCGCTATAAGTACATCGATATTATCTCTGCTGCATTAACACACCTCACTTTATTTCTTTTTTAAATCGGAACATACCGTCACCATGCGGAAAATCGTCGGGAGAATTTGGGTCCGGATGGTATTTATTGAAAAACTCTACTATATGGAAGCCACACAGATTGACATAAAAATGAATGTTACGTAGCTCGAAATAAGGGGTTGCCGTCTCCCAAACCTGTGTGTCGGGATAGAGGGCCTCAAGCTTTTTCCAGATGCTTTTCCCTATGCCACATCCTTGGAAACCATGTTTTACATAAAGAAAATCAAGGTGGTTATGGCAACTTTTTGTATCAATGTTTACAATGGCTCCGCCCACACGCTTACCTTCGGCAATAGCCTCATAGGCTACGGCACCCTTGTTATGGAGTGAGAGATTGATGTCTTCTTCAGGAAGTATCTGCTCTTTGCTTGTTCCATACACAACTTCATATCCTCGCTGAAAAGCCTCCTGCATTTCTTGTTTGAAAGCTGGCAGCTGCTCTTTAGACAGTTGTTTCAATACTATATCCATGTTATATTCTGTTTTATTGGTTGAGCCACTCTTTCAGTAATGGCGCACGTTCGCGGCTACACATCAGTTCTATCTCATCATGGTCTTTCAAATGAACACGCAGTTTGCCTCCAAAGTAAATTTTCAATCCTGCCACACTGTCTATATGTACAATGTACTGTCGATTGATACGGAAGAAATGATGAGGATTCAGTTGTCGTTCCAGTTCGTCGAGCGACATGGAAAGGCTGTAAAACTTTCTCGTATTCAGATATACCCGTGTGTCCTTATGTTCGGTACAGATAAATCTCACATCGTTCACATTAACTATCTCAAAACCATCCTTATAGGGAATGAGGAAACGTTCGCGATACTGATAACTACTTACACGCATCTGTGCGACAAGTTCCTTTACTCCCTGCATATCTGATGATTTACCCTGACGGTTGTTCCCACGAAGCTTCAGAATACGGTCAAGTGTCTGATGCAACTCTTCTTCTTCAATGGGCTTCATCAGATAGGCCAGTCCGTTATATTGAAAGGCTCGGAGGGCATACTCATCGTAAGCTGTGGTAAACACCAAACTTATGGCATCGTCCAACATGTCGAGCGCATCGAAACTGATGCCGTCGCTCAAACGTATATCGGCAAACACAAGGTCGGGAGCCGCCGTCCCTTGATGGGCAGCAAGCCATTGCCGTGCTTCGGCTACTGATTCCAGTGGCCCCTCTATGGTCATCGCGGGATCGTATGCCGTGAGCATGCGTCGCAGGCGGTTGTAATTGCGAAATTCGTCTTCTATAATCAGTATTTTCATCATTTTATTTCATATTTCTTTCCTTTCGGCTCGTCCGGATGTACGGCAAGCCGAGGCTGCCCTTCGCGCAGCGTTCTATCAAGTCAATGTGGCGCATGGTGCCTTTTATCCTTCGTTGCGTCTGTCGGGATCATTAGGCTGGACAAACAATGGCAGTGCGGACATCGTCAATCCCGGAGGAATACTCCTTCAAACCATCGCTTCACTGGCACAACCGCTCTTTGCCAACGGTCAGAATCGTGCCAACCTTGCCATTGCCCAATCACAACACAATCAAGCGCTTGTGCAGTTCAGCCAAACGCTTCTTGAAGCCGGCAACGAAGTGAACAATGCCTTGAAAGCTTATCATGCTGCAAATAAACAGACGCAGCTTCAGAAACTTCAGATAGAAAAGTTGCAAGAAGCCGTCAATGTCTCCCACGCACAAATGCTTTACGGCGATGGCAATGCACTGCAAATTATCATATCCCGTCAGTCCTTACTGACTGCCCGATTACAACAACTGTCTTCCGAGTATGAGCAGGTAGAGAGTTATATCACAGTTTTTCGTGCTTTGGGAGGTGGAAGATAAAAACAAAATGGCATTTGGTTGAATTACATAACCAAATGCCATTTTTGTTTACACTTACTTGTCCTTATAATTTTAAAAGAATCAAGCTGCATTACCAAGTACTATGGGCACTCTATATTTGCCGATATTTACAAATTCAGACCTTTTACAAACTCTTTCAGGTTATTTAGGTCGTCCTGATTTGGATGCCCGCGGTGCAAAAGGCTGAAGGAACCACGACAATGAAACTCCCTGTCATCGACAAGCAAACCCTGCTTTTCGAGCAATTTCCTCATATCTTTGTAGTTGGATTCCAAGATAGCAGCCGAACAGAAACATATCACATTTTTCACTTTATCGGGCGAAAGCGTCCTGATGAATTTCTTCATGCGCCAATCTACCACTGCTGCATATACACCTGCATCGATAAAAAAGGGTATCGACAGGCTCGCTGACAGGCTCATTAATACTCTTTGCCTCAGCATTCGTAACCTCGGCAATGGCCTCGGCCATCTTCTTCATGTGGCCGGTCTTGCTATAATAACGTATTGCAAGACTCATTGTTTTATATATATTTTGAAGTAATTAAAATACCACCTGCGGCTCTATCTTTGCTTTCATAAACTCTGCCGGTACTTGCTTCATTCCTTCGTAGATAGCCGGACCCGGCGTAATAGCCTGTACCGGGCATCGTGTTATGCAGGCCCAGCACGCCACACACTTGTCTAAATCGAAGTAACGGCGCTCAATATCAATAGCATCTACCGGGCAACTCTGCTCGCATGTCTTACAAAGAATGCAGTCGTCCGACACGGTTTTTTCCTTGAATTCGCGTGGAAGAATGTATTCGCCATTGTCCTCTGTTCCCAGAACAGCCGGGTTGTGAATGGTTTCCGGTACTGCATCATGAAGCTCATAGTCGCGGTTCACCACCACCTTGGTGTAGATATCTTTACCAAATTGCTCCTGCATGGCGGCATCATCGGCATTAGGCCTGCCTACGCCTACCCCCGGAATGCAACTGTACTGAC
Source organism: Prevotella sp. (assembly GCA_041855505.1). Lineage (GTDB taxonomy): Bacteria > Bacteroidota > Bacteroidia > Bacteroidales > Bacteroidaceae > Prevotella. Next base: position 108,707 of record JBHAEI010000039.1, on the reverse strand, counting down.
CAATGAACACACCCATGGCTGCTACTTTAAAGCCTTTCTGCTCGGTGCGTTTCTTCATCATTTTCATAGTAATGCCTATGGTTGTTCCGCCACATACGCCCACTGCCACGAGCGGAGTATTGTTGCCTTGCAGGCATCCAAAGAATTCATCAGGGTGCCCCATCACCGTTCCCGCAGTGGCAGAGCCAAGAATTACGAGGTCGTCCGGACCAAAAACGTAAGTTTTCTTTCGATTGGCAGAGGGAAGAAGGTCGATATGCTCCACATCCATTCCCGACAAGCCTTTGGCAATGTTTACCAGTGTTTTCTTGGTTGTACCACTCGGACTGAAATAAACTAAGTGTACTTTCATTCTCTATTCCGTTTATATTTATATGTTTCGTTACCGTTATTTAATACGGCGAGAACGATGCAAAGTTGGTAATAATTATCAGATTCTATCATAATAACCTCCACAGAATAATATGAAAATGTATTCTGTTAGATTTTTTTTACAATGCAGAGTATTCTGTTTATCAAACAATTTATATCTTTACTGCCTGATAAATAATAAAAACATAAGACGACTATGGAATTTTCAGAGTTAGTAAAAGCCCGCTATTCCTGCAAGAAGTATAGCGGAGAGCAGATAACAAAACAGCAGTTGGATGCCATACTTGAGGCCGGCAGATTGGCTCCCACTGCCAAAAATCTGCAGGAACAGCGTATTTATGTGGTGCAATCGGCCGAAGGTATTGCGAAAATAGATAGCTTAACGCCCTGCCGTTATGGCGCACCTACTGTGCTCATCGTGGCTTTCGATAAAGAAAACACCTTTACTTATCCCGGTCAGAAGTATGATTCGGGCATAGAAGATGCTGCCATTGTTGCCACTCATTTGCTCCTTGCCGCTAAGAATGAGGGCGTGGATAGCTGCTGGGTGAACTACTTCGACCCCGATAAAGTTGCCGAAACATTCGGCTTGCCGGCCAACGAAGAGGTATTAATGATGCTGGATTTAGGCTATGCCGATGAGGGAACGAAGCCTTTAGCCAACCATAATAGCCGCAAACCAATAGCAGATACCGTGAGCTATCTATAACTCTAACTGTTTGATTTAAATGTTATAGCATACCCAAAAGGCATTAGTTGTGTTGCAATTAATGCCTTTCTTTGTGTCTTGTCTATCTCGTCCTGCCTTATGAGTGTATGAAAAGGCAAATCTATAAAGGGTTTTACGGAGGCAGGAATATTTAAAACAGCCATCGGCTTGAATACCTTTCGTCCCTCTTTCCTGCCGTTTGTCCTACATGCTTTACCATCCATCACAAAACCGTGTTATCTATCCCATAAAGTTGTCGGTATTTTTTTCTCTCCCTAACTTTGCCATTGGAAATAGTTCCAAAACAATTATCAAAAATAAAATCGTTATGAAAAAGATTCTAATTACCCTTTCGCTCGCACTCGTTTCAATCTTTGCAAGTGCACACAAAGTAACCGTTAAGGTTAATGGAGTAGATAATTCCAATGGCAATATTGGTGTAGCCGCTTACACAAAAGATAACTTTGGACAGTGGAACAAGGCTACAGCGGCAAAGCTTATACCTGCAACAGCGGGCACAACAAGTATTACCCTCGACCTTCCCGATGGCACTTATGCCTTTGCGGTAATACACGATGAGAATGCAAATCATGATGTAGATATGGACGAACAAGGTGTTCCTACCGAGCCAACCGGGTTCAGTAACAACCCTGTTCTCAAAGCATTCCCAACCTTTGAGCAGGTAAGCACAACAGTAAAGGACGATAAAGTTATAGAGATTCAGCTGGTAAGATACAAATAATTATTCTATCTTTGTGAAGATAATATACAAACGTTGCAAAGATAATAAGACAAAAACTGATGCAATTCCCCAATATTTTAAGTAAAAAATTCCTTCAAGGTCGGTGCACTCCCATGTATCGACCTTGGAAGATGATAGTATATACCACTGTTATTGTAATGCTTATCTTGTTCTTGGCACAACTAAGCACAAACGATTTGTATGCAAATTTGCTCCTTACGTGTATGTTCGGAGCTGTGATTGTGGTAATAGAAGTTATTCAATTCTATTTACTTCCTCACATTTTCCGGGCATGGTTTGCCCCCGATTCTTGGACAAACGGTAAGGACATCATCAGTACTTTCCTCATGATTATGGGAATAGCCTGCGCGGAATATTGCCTCTGCCTGCTATTAGGAATGCCTTTTAGATGGAAAAACGCCCTCTACTTTTTTGGCATTTTTATCCTCATAACCCCTTTCCCCACTATCTTCAGCGTGCTTTGGAATAATAATCTGCACCTTCAACACAATCTGAAACTGGCAAATGAATTAAACGAACAGCTGCTTAGAAAGCAACAATCGGAGGAGGAACAACCACAGAATGATACTCCGATCAGTATTCCTGATGGGAAAAATGATACTTTTCTTCTATCGCCAACTACTCTTCTTTATATAGAAGCCGATGGAAATTATGTGAAGATTGTTTATCTTTTGGATGCGAAACCCAGTAGCAAGATGGTGCGTTTAACGCTGAAAACGATGCAGGATCTGCTACAGGAGTCTGCTTTTATAGTTCCTTGTCATCGCTCTTTTTTGGTAAATATGAATCGTGTTTCTATCGTAACAGGCAACTCACAAGAATGTTATATCCATTTTAAGGGGCTCTCCGATACCGTTCCCGTTTCCAGAAACTATCGAAAAGAGATACTGAAGAATGGCAAATAAGTGCTCTTGCACCTTGCTTATTTCTTTGTTATCCTTGCCAGATATGCCCCATTTTCGCCCTCACATACCAATTCTACTGCATAACCTGAGGCGGAAGCATGGGCAGAAAGAGTATCAATGTCGATATACACCCAGTCGAAACGGTTGCCTATTACATCACCATACTGCAGCCGGAAGTCCACTTCGCCATAGTAACCCTCCACGCCTGTAAGGTCGATAAAGCCCTCTTCGTCCTCGTAAATATAGCTTAAGTCGGAAGAATCGGTCAGCACACAGCCTCCCGGAGCAAGGATTTTATCGAACCGGGCAAACAGTTTTGGCAGGTTGGCGATACGTCCGCAGATGCCTGCACCATTCATAAGCATGAGCACTGTGTCATATCCTGTGCCGTAATCGGAGGTAAAGAAGTCGGCTAACCGTGCATCCTTCACTCCCCGTTGCAGCTGAACATCGATGCTGTTAGGGCTGACATCGATGGAAGTTACCTGCTTTCCATGCGCTTGTAAGGCTAAAGAGTGGCATCCACTACCCGATCCTACATCAAGAATCTTGCCCTTTGCCAGCGCTAAAGCACGTTGTTCCATCTCGTTCATTTGCTTTTCCGTGCGGAAAAGATGCTCGACAGGCATCTCATCATCATCGAACATCGTGGAATGAATAACGAGTTTCTTTGCCTGTCCTGTCTCAAAATAGTCTTTAATCGCCCTTCCCATCGGGTCGTGAGTGGTAGATAATATCATCGTTTTATGGTTTTACAATTATAATCGTGGGCTTCGAAACGCTTGGAAAGTCCTGATAACAACGCCAAAAGTTTCTTCCACCTCGCCCTCTTTCCGCATACAAATATACAATAGAGTTTCCGAAAAAGAGCGTGTTTCATTGCTTTTCTACAACTTCCTTCCTTTAAATATTTCCCATAAAAAGCCGCTTCTACACCCCAGTTTTACCAAATATTTGTACATTTGCACATATAAATCCCTATCATAAGGTGTTGGTATCTGCACCAAAACTTTACACAAAGATAATGCTTCAATGGAAAAACTATCTTCTTTCCCCACAACGCCCCGACACAAGCAATGGCTTTTGTATGCCTTTATAGCAATTATAGCAGTGTCGCTGTATCAGCAATCCGTGCCCGATTTCTTCCAACGTGAACACGAAGGGGCACTCTCCTTACTTCTTTATTATCTTACCTCCTCGAAAATCCCCACGCAAATAACCAATCTTATCAGCTTGGCAAGTTTCATATTTCTTTATAACAGTCTCCGGGAATCAGTGAAAAAGCAGAGCAAAATAGCCAATTACCTTTGCTGGGTAATCCTCATTGCCAAGACAATCAACTCGTTAATGGGCATCTACACCTATCAATTATCCGACACAAGTTTTACCCCAATATCGGGATTTTATGAAATTCACTTTGTCTTAATTGTGTTTTCTTTCATCGCCACAGTTTGGTTATCGTGTCTGCTCATCAGCCGTTACTGCGGAATCGTCAAAACACTGGGTATAGTTTGGCTCATTACTGCCCTCATACCACAACTGTTTAATCTAATCTTCATGCCTCTTGATAGCACTGCAATAGAGAGTCTTTTTACAGATTTCATGCTAAACACTCTTGTTCTCAGCTATGATTACATCTACCCCATCTGTGCTTTGCTGCCCCTTTGGCTTATTTACAGGTGCCATAAGATAAAGGAATAAGAAATTAAAAGAAGGCTAATGCGGACAAAGGGGTTACCGCTATGCACCACGCCATGTGCCCTCCTGACAGGAAGTGTAGATAACTTCTCGCCCTATACAACAAAAAAGGATTGCCTTTTCAGACAATCCTTCCTGTGATTCCGGCGGGATTCAAACCCACAACCTTCTGATCCGTAGTCAGATGCTCTATTCAGTTGAGCTACGGAACCATACCCTTATGGTCGGCAATTAAAGGAATGAGCAGTGCGCCATTGCTTAATTGCGTGTGCAAAGGTACGAGTTTTTCGGTGTTCCACCAAATATTTCCTTATTTTTTTCATTCTAATTTTTCATCCTCTCCCAGCAATATCGGTAATGAAATTTTATAACGAACTGCAACAAAGCGGATTATACAAATAGAAAGAAAAGCTATTATTGTGGTAACAGCAAGATTAAATCCTAAGTAATAAAGTATCCAATAAATCATTCCACCTGCCACACTTGCCATTGCATAAATCTCTTTTTGAAAGATAACGGGCTCATTATTGAGCAGTACGTCGCGTATAACGCCACCCGCAACACCCGTGATACAGCCCATGATGATAGCTACCCAGAACGGATGTCCTAATGAAATCGTCTTCTGCATACCTGCAAGAGTGAAGAGGGCAAGCCCAAATGTATCGAAAGTAAACCATGCATTGTCGAGCTTTTTCATCCAAGGACGGAGCGCAACAACGAGCAAAAGCGCAAAACCGGTACACAATACATACATAATATTCTGCATCCAAAAGGGTGTTACACCCAACATCAGGTCGCGAATGGTACCTCCTCCGATAGCTACAGCAAAGCCACAGACATATCCTCCAAACCAATCAAAGTGCTTGGCACTTGCATGTCGGATGCCTGAAATGGCAAAAGCGAGTGTTCCAAGAAACTCTAATATACTTTGAAGGGTGCTTACCAACTCCGGGTTATCAAAGGTCATACGGCGTTATCTCCTTTTAATTTCGGCGTTATCTATTAACAATTTTCGGCTTTATATATTAATAATGTATAGCTTTATGGGGTTACCACGTTCTGTGGTTGCCCATTAATATAGGCGCGAATATTCTCGGTTGCAATGGTCATCAGGCGCTGACGCGCCTCCAGAGTTGCCCATGCGATGTGCGGAGTGATATAAGCATTCTCGCAATCGAATAACGGACTGCCTGTCCGTGGGGGTTCTTCGGTGAGCACATCGGCACAATACGCTTTCATCCGGCCGCTCTTTAACGCCTCTGCCACAGCCTCTTCGTCGATCAAGGCGCCACGTCCGGTATTGATAAGGATGACTCCCGGGCGCATTTTTGCTATCGAGTCTTGATTAATAAGGTGGTAGGTTTCGTCGTTCAGAGGGCAGTGTAGCGAGATGACATCGCAGGTACTAAAGAGTCCGTCCAACGTTGTTTTACGAATATTATCGGGTAACTCGCTGCTGTTCTTGCTTGTATAAGCCGACGTATCCATACCTAATGCATGGGCAATACGTGCCACTTTGCATCCGATATTGCCTAATCCCACAATACCTAAGGTTTTCCCGGCAAGCTCCATCAATGGTTCTTCCCAGTAACAAAAGTCTGTTTGCTTTCCCCAAACACCTTTTCTTGTCTCTGAAGCATAGTGATCGGTCTTGGTGGCAACGTTCAACAGATGGGCAAAAACCATCTGAGCCACACTGTCGGTACTATAAGCAGGGATGTTCGTAACCACGATTCCACGTTCTTTGCAGGCTTCCAAGTCGATGTTGTTGAATCCTGTAGCCAGCTCACCGACATATTTTAGCTTAGGCAGTTTTGCCAAAAGCTCGCGTGTAATCACTACCTTATTAATAAGAATCATGTCTGCATCCTTTGCCCGTTCTACCACTTCGCTCTCTGCGGAGCGCTCATAAACGGTAAAATCGCCTAACTCTGCTATCCCTTCCCACGACAAATCGCCCGGGTTTACGGAATGACAATCCAGTGAAACTATCTTCATTTTCTTTCCTTTCTTCGTTAATCTTTAAATCTATCTCCCCATAATTGCAGCATACGTTGGTACTGTTTCTCCTCCATCGGTGAATGTTGCGCATGCCAAAAACGCTTTCCTTGAACAGCATCGGGGAGGTATTGCTGCTCTGTGAAGTTGTTCGGATAGTCGTGCGGATATTTATACCCGTCGTGATAACCTAAGTCTTTCATCAACTTTGTAGGCGCGTTGCGCAACGGAAGCGGCACAGGCTGATTGCCACTTGCCCTCACTTCGCCCAGTGCTTCGGCTATAGCGAGGTAGGCAGAGTTACTTTTAGGCGACGTAGCCAGATACACTGCCGCCTCTGCAAGGGGTATTCTCCCCTCGGGCCAACCTATTTTCATGACGGAATCGAATGCGGCATTGGCTATTAACAAGGCATTCGGATTTGCTAATCCAATATCTTCCGCAGCGCTAATCACCAGTCTTCGGGCAATAAACTGTGGGTCTTCGCCCCCTTCTATCATGCGAGCCATCCAGTAGAGTGCCCCATCCGGGTCGCTGCCTCTAATAGATTTGATGAAAGCCGAGATGATATCGTAGTGCATTTCGCCATCTTTATCGTAAGCAAGCGGATTTTGTTGCAGCCGTTTTTCTACGATTTCATCGGTAATTGTTACCTCATCGCTTTCGGAAGCCTCAACAATCAGCTCGAAAATATTCAGTAGTTTTCGGGCATCCCCACCGCTAAAACGAAGCAATGCACCTGTTTCTTGAAGGTTAATCTGCTTCTTTTGCAACTCAACATCCTTTGAAATGGCACGCTGCAACAGCTTTAAAAGGTCGTCTTTCGCCAAAGATTTCAGCGTATAGATCTGACATCGCGAGAGTAACGGACGAATAACTTCGAACGAAGGATTCTCCGTCGTGGCGCCAATCAGCGTTATTATCCCCTTTTCTACTGCTCCTAAAAGCGAGTCTTGTTGCGATTTCGAGAAGCGATGTATCTCATCGATAAAGAGAATAGGGGAATTACTGTTAAAGAATTTGCTACCTTTGGCACGCTCTATCACATCGCGAACATCCTTAACACCGCTTGTTACAGCCGACAAAGTATAGAAAGGAGTCTCCAACTTATTGGCAATAATCTGCGCAAGGGTCGTCTTTCCCACTCCGGGAGGCCCCCAGAGAATGAAAGAAGAGATATGTCCCGACTCTATCATTCGCCTCAACACAGCATCTTTTCCTACAAGATGTTCCTGACCTATATAGTCATCCAGCGAACGAGGTCGCATTCTTTCGGCTAAAGGCTCCATTCTTTCTCGCTATTATTCGTTACCACTTGTGCTGCATAAGCCGGCTTTGGCTTCTGCCATCCACCCGATATTATATCGATGCAAAAGTACCATTTTTTTATTCCTTACGGATAGATTTACGTCAAAACTTTAGCTTTCCCGGCTTCTTTATCGTTACATTCAGGAAAAATACAAGCCCCTTTCATAATAAAATCTACACCATAAAAAGACACTGCTCCCAATACTCTTCTCCTCGAGAATATCCTTTAGCGCTGCAATCTATGCCCTTTTACACTGCTATATGCCACCTTTTACCGAACTATATGCCATCTTTTGTGGGGTAAAAGGTGCCATATAGCTTTTTTATTGAAAATATTTGAAATTGGTTGGATATTACTATTTTTTGGTTGGATATTTCCAATACAATCGTATTTGAGGCTATACCTTTGTACACAGAATTTTAACTAAACCGATATAACATAACTATAAAACCGTCGGATACTTTATGAAACATCTATTTTTGTTTTTATTTGCACTGTCTTCGTTATCGATAAGTGCTCAAAATTTACCTATTAAAGGTAAAGTTCTTGACACGAGTAATGAGCCCTTAACGGGTGTTACCGTCAGCATTAAGGGCACTAACAAAGGTACTATTACCGATTTAGACGGAAATTTCAGCTTCGACGGCGAGAAAGGATCGGTCCTCGTCTTCTCGTATGTCGGCATGAATCCTAAGGAAGTAAAGTTTACCGGACAGCCGCTTAATATCGTTTTGGGAAGCGATGTAAAGGCTTTGGACGACCTCGTTGTCGTGGGTTATCAGACTATCAAGAAGAAAGACCTCACGGGAGCCGTGTCGGTTGTCAAGGGAGAGGACATGAGTAAGAGTGCTGCCAACACACTCTCCGGTCAGCTTCAAGGTTTGGCTACAGGTGTAAACGTAAGGAGTTCCGGTCGTGCCGATGGTGATGCCATGATTCAAATCAGAGGTATAGGCTCTTTAAGCGATAATAATCCTTTATGGATTGTAGATGGAATGATATCTACACCATCTAACGATTTCAACCCTGCCGACGTTGAATCGGTGCAGATTTTGAAAGATGCTTCGGCTGCAGCCATCTATGGTTCGAGGGCTGCTAACGGTGTAATCATCATCACAACCAAGCGAGGAAAGAAGGGACCGATGAAGATTGACTTCAATATGAAGCAAACCATCGAGTGGAGTCCCCGCTATAACCTTACCAATGCAGAAGAATATAAGCGGTATAATGATATTGCTTACAACGAAGCTATTAAGAATAATATAGCCTCTATCAGCACTACACAACTCCATTCCGATTATGATACCGACTGGCAGGATGAGGTTTTGAAGACGGCTTTGGTGCAGGACTACAACGCATCCCTGTCGGGTGGCAGCGACAATGGCAGCTATTATGTGTCGGCCGGCTACCTGAACAACAGCGGAGTATCCTATGGTAACAAGTTTGAACGCGTTAATGTACGTGTAAATACAGAGGGTAAAAAGGGGTGGTTCTCGTTTGGTGAGAGTTTAACAGCGTCTATGTTCAAAGCCGATCCCAACCAAACCAATACCTACAACGACATACTTCGCATGGTTCCCACTATCCCGGTATATGATGAAAACAACCCCGGCGGATATGGATATGGCGAATCTTCCAAATACAATGTGTTCGGTGTAAACCCTATTGCACGCGAAAATCTTGAGGTTCAGCACAATCGTCAGACACGTGTCAATGGCTCTATATGGCTCGAATTCAAACCTATAAAATGGCTCTCATATAAGTTTAATGCCGGTGCCGACCTCTATTTCTGGGAGAGTGAGTGGTTTCGCAAAGAAGGAAACTGGACACAAAACCAAGAACACAGAGACCCGGAAGGTAGCAAAACACGTGATAACACAAGGAATTTCTTGATAGAGCACACCTTAAACTTTAACCATGACTTCGGTTTACACCATGTAGATGCCGTGATAGGTACCACCTATCAGCGCGACCATTGGGAAGGACTCTGGGGCAGTCGTCTGAACTTCCCTATGGTAAATGGTAACTATATTACAGTATTGAATGCCGGACAAAGCAATATGAACAACTCAAATAGTATCGGCGAGAGCGCTATGATTTCGTATTTAGGGCGTATCAACTACATTTACGACAACAAATATTACCTTACCTTAACGGCCCGTCGTGATGGAACATCAAGACTGTCAAAGGACAATCGCTGGGGAACTTTCCCTTCGGTATCGGCAGCATGGCGCATTTCCAAGGAGAAGTTCTTTAATGTTCCATGGATAAACGACCTGAAACTGCGTGCCAACTGGGGACGTTTAGGTAACTCAAGCATTGGCAATTGGGACTATGTAGGTACGATTAACCAAAGCTTGGTAACAATTTTTGGGGATAAGATTGTGTCCGGAGCCAGTCAGATTCGTATCGTAAATAGCGATTTAAAGTGGGAAATTAAAGAAACCACCAATATCGGTTTCGATGCTGCAATGCTGAATAACCGCTTGAATATTAGCGCAGAATATTACTATTCCAAGACTAAGAACGTACTAACAAGTATGCCAATCTCCATGTCCACCGGTAACGATGGCGGTGCACCAAAGGCTAATGCAGCCAGTTTACGCAACAAAGGATTCGAGTTTACCATCGGTTGGCGCGACCATATCAAAGATTTTAAATATGGGGCGACACTCAATCTCACCACGATGAGCAACAAAGTGCTCGACTTGGGATACGGTCATGACGTCTATCTAAATGGTGAAGCAAAAACACAAATAGGCAAACCATTGGCACAGTTCTTCCTTCTAAAGACCGATGGTATCTTCCATTCACAGGAGGAAATCGACAATTACGTTACCTCTGCAGGGCAGCCTATCACCATTAATGGGCAAAGACCACAGTTAGGAGATGTGAAATACATCGACACTGACAACAATGGATTTATCTCTGCAGAGGACAGACAAGTAGTAGGCAGTCCGTGGGCAAAGATGCAATTATCGCTCATAGCAAATGCCGAGTGGCGCAACTTCGACTTCAGTATGATATGGAACGGGCAGTTTGGCAATAAAATCTACAACATGGCCATGTGGCAAGGACGCCGTTTCTCTGATAATTCTAACTATATCCGCTTTGAAAAGGGAGAAGAACCTTACCAGATTGACCCTAATTCCAACACACCAAGACTTATCTATGGCGATGATCGCAATAGCATGCACAGCGACCGATTCTTAGAGAGCGGCTCTTATTTTCGCATGAAGACCATCACTTTAGGATACAGTTTTAAGCAAGATTGGTTAAAAAACATTGGTGTGGAGAAGCTCCGCTTATATGTAACGGGCTCTAATCTTATAACGATTACCGGCTATAAAGGCATAGATCCGGATTTTGTGAATACAAATATTTGGAACTTTGGTACCGATAGCTATGCCTATCCGAACACTCGTTCGGTTATGTTTGGGTTAGATCTTACTTTTTAAAAACCTCTAAATAAGAATCAATATGAAAACAACTATAAAACTGTTCTGTTTAGGAAGTTTGCTGTTTGGAGCATTGGGCTGTAGCGATAGTCTATTGGATATAAAGAATCCTAATGAAGTAACCGTGCCTACTTTCTGGAAATCGGCAAATGACGTAAAGGCTGGTGTTAATGGTTGCTACAGCAATCTATATAAAGAACCTACATGGATGCGATGGCTTTCCTTCCGTTACGACCTCACCTCTGATGAGGGATGGAGTTCATCACCATGGGTAGAGTTAGGAGATTGGACTCGTTTTATTTACACCAATTATAATTTCTATGAAGGTAATAATGGCCATTGGGAGGTGTTCTATCGCGGTATCTTCCGTTGTAACCAAGTACTTATCTATGGAGAAAACGTACAAATGGATCCGACCGAGAAACAGAGAGCTATGGCACAGGCCCACTTCTTGCGTGCTCTTTGGTACTTCCAATACTGCATTCTATGGGAGAAAGGAACACTTATTACCCAACCGGAGGATGCCAAATATTTACCAAAAGATGCTTCCGAGTCCGAGCTATGGGCACAAGTAGAAAGCGACTTACTCGCTGCCATCGATGGTTTACCCGACAAATGGGAGAAAGATACTGACATAGGAAGGGCTACAAAGGGTGCCGCAAAGGCTCTTCTTGGTAAAGCTTACATGCAGCAGCACAAGTATTCGGAGGCTAAAGAACAGTTTAAATGGCTTATCGACAGGGAGGGAACGCTGTATGGTTTGATGAAAGACCGACAGGCAAACTTTACCGATTTGGCTGAAAACAATAAGGAAAGTGTCTTTGAAATACAGTTCAGCGACAAAAATAAAGGTGGGACAGGAAACACTGCCGACATGGCTTTCGGATTCCAACGCACACAGTTCTATGCACCAAGTGGCATAGGATGGGGTGATGGAAAGGCTCGAAGATGGCTGGTAGATGAGTTCCTGAAAGAGAAAAGACTGGATGGAAAGAACGATACCCGCCTCTACAACAGTATCCTTTATCGTGGTTTTAGTCAGGACTTCCCCGACCAATCTAAAAAGTATTACCGTTTCGACAATGCCGATTGGAATGATAGTTGGGGCACGGACAAGGAAGATTGCTACATTAAAAAGTACAATACATCATACTACCGCAATTCTGAAGACTACTTTGCCCGCAACAATTATCGTGTAATTCGCTATGCCGACATACTGTTAAACTATGCCGAATGTATTGTAGAAACAGGCGGGACACCTGCAAGCGCAGCTGTTTACGTGGATAAAGTACGACAAAGAGCCGGCTTGGCAACACTGGCCAACAGTCAGTGGAGCAGTTGTCTGGCATCGAAAGAGGCTTTCATGAAACGCTTACAGATGGAACGCACACTCGAGCTTTGCTTCGAAGGTTGGAGGTGGATCGACCTAAAGCGCTGGGGATTACTCGATTCTCAAGAAGGAATCAATGAGCTGAAAGCCCGTGATAAAGACTTCAATAACTTTATAATCGGTAAACATCGCCGATTGCCTATTCCTCAAATAGAGATCGATAACAGTGAGGGGCAGCTAACACAGAATCCTAATTATTAGGTTAATGGAGTTGAGGAGCAAAGAAGTTTCCGATCGGTAAAAACCTTATTCGGGATTAAAACCAAAAATTATCAGCCCTTGTATAAGGGAATATTATTGGAGGTTTCTTACAAATATTTACTAATCCCTATTACTTCTTAGCTTCTTAGCTCTTTAAAACATTGAACTTGCAAAACTTTATTCACTTAGATTTAAACAAACCTTCAGTCGAAAAACTATGTTAAGTAAACTATCTTTTATTATCGTTATGGCGTGTATGACTGTTCATGTAAGGGCAGTTGATATTAAAGCAAGGCTTTCCTTAAAGACTCCGGGAAACCCTTCTGTTAGCTATTCCTTAACATCTGATGATGGGAACAAGCTCCTTGCCAACAAGGATTTACCTGTTGAAATCATCCAGAAAAAAGTGCAACAGGGTAATAAAACAAAGTTTTCTGTTACGATAAAAGCTAAGGAACAGGTGTATTTTAATCTGAATTTCTCGGTAGAAACAGGCTTTAATACCAACGATTGCGACTTCTATCTACCCGGATTTTGGTATCATAAGAACTTACGTTCACCCATAGAAGCACCTTCTTTTAAGAGTGCTAAGAGCTGGAATTTCAGAGAAGACAGGTTGTCGGCACCACTCACCGGAGTCTATAATGGTACGACTCATCAGGCTTTTACCGTAACACGCCAGCTGGATTTGCCACAAGAAACGCTCACTTCTGCTATAGAAGGCGAGGTAATCTTATCCGGTAACACCTCGCTTGGATATCTTGGATTCGATAATGAAACAGGTGTTGCCGCCCTGACATTCGGATATCCTTATCAGGAATCGCCAAAACGTTACATCAGAAAGCTTACTTTAACACCAAAAATCGTTACTTTTGCCAAGTTGAATGCAGGCGAAAGCAAGACGATTACATGGAACATTGAAACGGGACATGCCAACAGCTATGGCGATTTCGTGCGCGAAACATGGATAAAATCTTTCGATGAAATAGCTGTAAAACCGCTTACTCCACTCTATACTCCCGAAGAAGTCAAGGCTCAGCTATGCAGCTATTTCCGTAATTCCTTTGTAACAGATTATCAAATCAAGTTTAATTCGGGCGAGAATATTGCGGTGGACAACTGCAAATCTCACCCTACATTTGCCGTAGGATTTGTTGGGAGGTCGCTACTTAACGCCTTTAATCAATTGGAATACGGCTATGCCCACCGACAACCTGACCTTGTCGAACAGGGAAACACGGTTATTTCCAGCTTCGAGGCTTACGGATTTTCTGCCAAAGGCTACATGCACGACTTTATAAACTTCGAGAAAGGAATTCCCGGAAGCGATGAAGTACATACTATTCGGCAACAATCTGAAGGTATTTATGCCCTCTTACACTATCTAATGTATGAGCGAAAGCATGGCAGGGTACATAAATCTTTGGAGAAAAAGATTCTTCATTTACTCAATCTTCTCGTATCTTTACAAAAGCAGGATGGTAGCTTTGCCCGTAAGTTTAACGAGGATGGTACCGATATTGATGGCAGCGGAGGCAGCACTCCTTCTGCTACAGTACCGCTCGTCATGGGTTATCATTACTTCAAAGACAAACGATACCTGACCGCAGCCAAGCATACTATCGACTATCTGGAACAAAGCATCATCGCCAAAAGCGATTATTTCTCTTCTACATTGGATGCTAACTGTGAGGATAAAGAAGCTGCTATTACCGCTGCAACTGCCACTTATTATATGGCTTTAATCAGTTCCGGCAAGGAGCAACAACGCTATATCGACCTTTGTAAACGTGCTGCTTACTTTGCTGCATCATGGTATTATTTATGGGATGTACCCTTTGCACAAGGGCAGATGCTGGGCGATTTGAACTTTAAATCGCGCGGCTGGGGAAATGTTTCAGTAGAAAACAACCATATAGATGTGTTCGTCTTTGAACTTCCTCATATCTTTAGATGGCTTGGAAAGAAGACCAATGAGCCTCGTTTTATACAATTGGACAAGATTATAACAAGTTCTCTTTGCCAACTGTTACCTACTTCTAACCATCTATGCGGAATTGGGAAACCCGGCTATTACCCTGAAGTGGTGCAGCATACCACTTGGGATTACGGCAAAAATGGAAAGGGATTTTACAACAACATCTTTGCTCCGGGGTGGACAGTAGCTTCATTATGGGAGCTATATAGCCCTGATAGGACGACAAGTTTCTTCCAAAACAAATAAAAAGAATACGCTATCATATAACTTTTAGAAAATCATAAAGATGAAAAATAAAATATCTATCGCACTCGCTTCTATGCTGATAACCTGCTCTTTAGCACAGGCACAGGCCACTTATAACAATCCTATCATTGATAACAGTGCTCCCGATCCTACTGTTATAAGAGCAAACGATGGTACGTTTTACCTCTATGCAACCGAGAATGTACGCAATTTGCCTATTTATCATTCAAAAGATTTGGTACATTGGAACTTCCTTGGTACTGCTTTTACAGATGAAACCCGACCCAAATGGCTTCCCGAGGGGGGTATTTGGGCTCCGGATATCAATAAGATCGGCAATGAGTACGTTATGTATTACTCTAAATCTGTTTGGGGAGGAGTATGGGACGCTGGTATCGGAGTGGCTGTCAGCAAGAAGCCTGAAGGTCCCTTTGTAGATAAAGGCAACATTATTCAGAGCAGGGCTATCGGTATTTGCAATTGCATTGACCCTTTCTATATTGAAGATCAGGGTAAGAAATATCTTTTCTGGGGCTCTTTTCGTGGTATTTTCGGAGCAGAACTCACTGCTGATGGCTTAAGCCTCAAGCCTGATTCCAAGCCTATTCAGATAGCAGGTACATTTATGGAAGCCACCTATATACATCGTCGTGGTGGTTACTACTACCTCTTTGGTTCGGCAGGTACCTGCTGCGAAGGCAACAAGAGTACTTATCACCTAACCGTTGGACGCTCAAAAAGCCTCTTCGGCCCATATCTTGACAAGGAGGGGAAGCCCCTGTTGGAAAATCATTATACCACTATTCTGGAAGGAAACAGCGATGTAGCAGGCCCCGGACATAATGCTGAGATTGTAACCGATGACGAAGGACGCGACTATATCCTCTATCATGGTGTAAGAAGAGCCGATGATAACTCTTACAGATTGGTGTATATGGATCGCATCGGTTGGCAAGATGGTTGGCCATATATCCTTGATAAAGGAACAGCAAGAGTGGTAGAGAAGCCACGCTTACATGCCAATTGGACTATGACCAAGAGTGGTTTGAACCCTTCCGACTTCGAAATGAACATTCAAGGGAAGCAAACACACCTCTATACTCTAACAAATAAGAATGGTGTAGAAGTATGTTTCACCAACTTTGGTGCCCGAATCGTATCTCTGATGGTACCGGATAGAAACGGTAAGTTACACGATGTGGTACTGGGTTACGACAATATAGCCGAGTATGCAGACTATAAAAACTTTGGAAGCGACTTTGGCGCGAGCATTGGACGCTATGCTAACCGCATCAATCAAGGTCGTTTCAAGATAGGAAACAATGTTATTCAACTTCCACAAAACAACTATGGACACTGTCTTCATGGTGGATTTACGGGTTGGCAATATAAGGTTTACGATGGAAAGAAGCTGAACGACCACACTATACAGTTCAAACTCGTATCTCCAAACAAGGATAATAATTTCCCCGGAACAGTAGAAGCCATTGTTACTTATACCTTAACTGACGACAATGCCATCGATATTCGCTACAAAGCAACTACCGATAAGGAAACTGTCATCAATATGACCAATCACTCTTACTTCAATTTGAATGGGAAACCCATGATAAACGGTGAAGACCAAGTACTCTATATCAATGCCGATAGCTATACTCCTGCCGACACAACTTATATGACTACGGGGGAGATAGTACCGGTAAAAGGTACTCCTATGGACTTCCGGCGCCCTACACTTTTATCAAAAGATATCAACAACCAGCACTTTAGTATGACAAAGAATGCTATGGGATTCGACCATAACTGGTGCTTAAATACCTATAAAAAGGGAAAAGGAAACGATAAGGTAGTAGCTGCAAGCCTCTATAGTCCGCTAACAGGCATTAAACTTGAGGTGTTCACCGACGAGCCGGGTATACAAATTTACACCGGAAACTTCTTAGACGGTAGTTTTATTGGTAAGCATGGCTACCGCTATCCTAAACATGCAAGTGTGTGTTTAGAGACACAACACTACCCGGATAGCCCTAATAAGCCACAGTGGCCATCACCCTATCTGAAGCCGGGAGAAACATATAACAGCCATTGTGTGTATAAATTCTCTGTAAAATAACAGACAGAACATTCTAAATAAATAACTATCAAATAAATACCAAGCAAGTAAAATAGCCTAAGGAAGTGAAAAAACGTCTTTTTGGTTGAATATTTCTATTTTTTGGTTGGATATTGCTAATAATAGTTATTGATTATCTCTACTTTTGCATAGCACCTAAATTAAAATAATTGAGATATATAACAACTCTATTAATAATGAAAAAAGGAAGATATATGTGCGTTGCTACCTTTCTGCTTTATGCCTCTTTTGTTTGGGGGCAGAATGGTATCATCCGTCAAAGCGACATTGAAAGAGCTAAGTCAATTACCCAACAGATGACCTTGGAAGAGAAGATTTCTTACATATCTGGTTACAACGACTTTTCCATCCGTCCCATTCCACGCCTTAATCTGCCCGAAGTAAAGATGGCAGATGGTCCTCAAGGTGTACGTAATAACGTTAAGAGCACCATGTATCCGTGTGGAATCCTCACGGCAGCAACATGGAATAGGAGCTTGGCAAGACGTGTTGGCGAGAGTCTTGGGCGCGATGCCCGCCAATATGGATTAGGATTTATCCTCGGTCCGGGCGTAAATATCTACCGTGCTCCCATGAATGGTCGTAACTTTGAGTACTTCGGAGAAGACCCATACCTTGCCGGTGAGGTTGCCAAAGAGTATATTCTCGGTGTTCAATCGCAGGGAGTTATTGCCACAATAAAGCACTTTGCCATGAATAATCAAGAGTGGAGTCGCCATACAGTAAGCTCAGATGCCGATGAAAGGACGATGCAAGAAATTTATTTTCCTACTTTTCGCAAGGCTGTTCAAGAAGCCCATGTAGGGGCAATCATGAACAGTTATAACCCTGTCAATGGTGTTCATGCTACGGAAAATGCTTGGCTCAATCGTGAAGTTCTCCGTAAACAATGGGGCTTTAAAGGTATATTAATGTCTGATTGGGTTTCTGTTTATTCCGGTCCAATGGCTGTTATCGGCGGTCTTGACCTCGAAATGCCTAACGGAAAGTTCATGAATGCGCAAGAACTCATCCCTGCCTTGAAGAATGGAATCATCAATGAGGGGATGATCAATCAACAAGTAGAACACATTCTGCAGACCCTTTCATCGTTCGGACTACTTGATGCACCTCGTATCGCGACCCCAACAGGGAAAGATATAGCCTCATCGAAGGCAACAGCATTAGACGATGCGCGCGAGGGAATTGTCATGTTGAAGAATGAAAGTGGCGTATTGCCACTGAAAGGATCGGTTGTTGTGCTTGGACCAAATGCCAATAATCTTCCAAAAGGTGGTGGAAGCGGATTCGTAGAACCTTACTCTAACGTCTCTGTATGGAAAGGTTTACAAGCCATCAAAGGCAAACAAGCCACGCTTTTGGATGATAACCAATGCACAATACCCCTCAACTTAACCTTTGCTGCCACCTATTATAATAATAGAGATTTTGCAAATACGCCCGTAATAACCCGCAACGAAAACGGTATTGGGCACGACTGGGGCTATGATAGTCCCGGAGAAGGTATGCCAAAAGATCACTTCTCTGTACGTTGGACAGCGACTTATCAACCTAAGACAGATGAGATTATCAGGATTTCGATGAATGGCGACGATGGTTATCGCTTTAAAATAGATGATAAAGAAGTACTGGGCGACTGGCGCACACATGGTGTTACCTCAAAGGAAGCCTGTGTAAAGTTAGAGAAAGGAAGAACTTATCAACTCTGCGCCGAGTACTTTGAGTGGGATCAAGGGGCTTCTGTTCACCTCAATATGGTCAAGTTAGATGCAGCGTTAATGAAAGAAAAGCTTGCTAAAGCTAACAATGCTGTGGTGTGTGTGGGCTTCGATAGTAACTCAGAAGGTGAAGATTTCGATCGTCCTTTTGGACTAAGCACATGGCAGCAATATCTTATTAATATGGCAGCAGACAACTGTAAGAACACTATCGTTGTTGTAAATAGTGGTGGAGGTATTAGTTTCAAGCCTTGGATAGACAAAACTAAGGGCATATTAATGGCTTGGTACCCCGGTCAAGAGGGTGGCCGAGCCGTTGCAGAGATACTGACTGGCAAGATATCACCGAGCGGGAAGCTACCTATCAGTATTGAAGAGAAGTGGGAAGATAACCCTATTCACGACAGTTACTACGACAACAGAAATGTTGCACATAAGCGTGTTCTTTACTCGGAAGGCTTGTTTGTAGGTTATCGAGGGTACGACAGAACAGGTAAGAAGCCTCTTTTCCCATTCGGCTATGGACTAAGCTACTCTACCTTTACCTATAGCGGGCTGCACGTTGAAAAGAAAGCCAACAACAAAGTGGCAGTAACTTTCATGGTAAAGAACGTTGGAAGCAGGGCTGCTGATGAAGTCTGCCAGCTTTATGTGCATTGTATGCAAAGCCAACAGCCACTCCCTTATAAGGAATTGAAAGGCTATGAGAAGGTAAAACTACAGCGTGGAGAAAGCAAACAAGTAACAATAGAGCTTGACGAAAGTGCTTTCTCGCACTACGATACCAACTCTCACCGTTTCATTGTAGCTCCGGGAGAATACGAGATACTTGTGGGAACATCGTCGGCAGACCTTCCTTTAAGGGGTAAACTTAACTTATAAATATTTATTTAACTATATAATTATGAAAAGGAATCTATTATTACTTACAGGATTTAGCCTTCTGTTACTTTCTTGTACATCGCCTTTCAATAATGATGTGCCTACACCGCCTGAGAAAACTACTTATAAAAACCCTGTTGTAGCCGGCAGTTTACCCGATCCAACAGTTATCAAAGGCAAAGATGGGAACTTCTATGTTTATGCCACAGAAGATACTTATAACGTACCAATCATGTCTTCTAATAACCTTGTTAATTGGCATTATGTAAACCGAGCATTCACAGATGCTACACGTCCTCGGTTCGAACCAACCGGGAATGTGTGGGCACCGGACATCAATTATATCGATGGTAAGTACGTAATGTACTATGCTATGTCGGTCTGGGGAGGTGTTCAAACTTGCGGAATAGGCGTAGCTGTTGCCGATAATCCCGGTGGTCCGTTCACCGATAAAGGCAAGATGTTTAGGAGTAATGAGATAGGTGTCACCAATTCTATTGACCCTTCTTACTTTGAATATGATGGAAAAAAGTATCTAGTATGGGGTAGTTTCTACGGAATCTATGCCGTTCAGCTAAAGGATGATGGTCTTTCTGTTGTTGATGATGGCAAAGCTACAAAGGTAAAACTAGCTGGTTCAGCCTTCGAAGCACCTTATATTCATAAACATGGAGACTACTATTACCTGTTCGCATCATGGGGTACCTGCTGTAATGGTGCTAAAAGTACCTACCGTGTGGTCGTAGGTCGTTCGAAAGACATTTGGGGTCCATACGTAGATAAGGATGGAGACCGTATGTTATTCAATAATTTTTCGGTAGTAATAGGTCCTAACGACACTTTCGTGGGTAATGGTCATAACTCTAAAATAATACAAGATGATGCCGGACAGGATTGGATTCTGTACCACGGAATTGAGATTGGCAAGGAGAACGAGGGTCGTTTCTTGCTGTTAGACCCATTAAAATGGGATGCGGAAGGTTGGCCTTACATAGAAGGCGGCACCCCTTCCACTACCGAACAACCTTTACCTGTGTTTAACAAAAAATAAAATAGCAATGACACAAATCTTAAAAATCCGCAGATACATGAGGAAATGTCTCGTTGCATCTTTCCTTATCATACCGTATCAAGTAAATGCACAAACCGTATTGAGCGTATCCGGTAATGTAGCCGATACCCATGGTGATCCTTTGATAGGTGCAACCATCCGGACATCTGGATCATCCACAGGAGTAATCACAGATATCGATGGACATTTTACCATTAATGTAAAGAGTTTAAGAGACACCCTTTATGTAAGTTATATTGGTTACGAATCAAGGCGTGAGCCTATTGGCGGTCGTAAAGTACTTAATTTTACCTTGCAGGAAGATGTTGGCAAGTTAGGTGAAGTAGTCGTTGTAGGATACGGAACACAGAAGAAAGAATCAGTGGTAGGTGCCATCACCACTATTGATCCAGACCGATTGAAGTCGGGAACATCACGTTCTCTTAGTAATAACTTAGCCGGTCAGGTGCCCGGCATTATCGCTGTACAACGTTCCGGAGAGCCCGGTTACGACAATTCTTCTTTCTGGATTCGTGGTATTAGCACCTTCCAATCGGGTCGGAATCCATTGGTTTTGGTCGATGGAATCGAAAGAAGCCTGAATGATCTTGACCCTAACGAAATAGAATCGTTCTCTGTTTTGAAGGATGCTGCTGCCAGTGCGGTGTATGGGGTACGTGGTGCAAATGGTGTAATCTTGATAAATACCAAGCGTGGACGTATCGGTAAGCCATCTGTCAATGTTACTTTCGAGAGCGCTATCACACAGCCTACCAAACTTCCAGACTTTGTTAATGGCGCTAAGTACATGGAAGTGATGAACAGTATCGCTGCCGAGAGTGGTCAAAAGCCAATCTATTCTGACGATCAGATCTACAACACACGTTATCATTTAGACACAGATATCTACCCGGATGTAAACTGGATCGATGCTATTACCAAGGATTATGCCTCGAATAACCATGTAACCATTGATGTAAATGGTGGTAGCGATATCATCAGATACTCTTTAGTGGGAGCCTATTACGGTGAATCGGGTATTCTTGCACGCGACAAATCACAGTCGTGGGACTCTTCTTTACGATTGAATCGCTATAATATGCGCTCAAACGTAGATATCAATATCACCCCCACTACCTTGTTACGCTTCAATATCGGAGGCTACTTACAATCGCGCAGAGGTACTCCTGAAAATATAGACGATATCTTTAATCAGGCATTTACCATTACTCCTATTGCCCATCCAACACAATATTCCAATGGAAAATTTGCCCGAGTTGTGTATCGTGAAAATCCTTATGTACTTGCAACACAGCGTGGTTACAAGACAACTAACTCCAGTAAGATAGAGTCTTTATTCGCTTTAGAGCAGGACTTGAAGTTCATTACTCCGGGATTGAGGTTTAAAGGAACTTTCTCTTTCGATAGTTACTCATCTAATTACGTAACAAGAGCCAAATGGCCGGATATGTATAACCCTGCTGTGGGGCGTAATGCTGTTACCGGAGAACTAAAGATGGGAGCCTTAGATACCGAAGGGCAAGACTTCCTTGGGTACACAAAGGGATCCGATTGGGGAAACAGAAGCACTTATCTGGAATTCAACTTTAGCTATAGCAGAACCTTTGCCAAGAAGCATAACGTAGATGCAATGTTCATGGGGAACTGGAGAAACTACGACGATGGTAGTAAACAGCCTTACCGTAATCAAGGTTTCGCAGGTCGATTCTCTTATAATTACGACTCCAGATACATCGCAGAGTTCAACTTTGGATACAATGGTTCCGAGAACTTTGCCAAGGGAAAGCGTTATGGTTTCTTCCCTTCCGTGGCTGCAGGATGGATTATCAGTGAGGAGAAGTTCATGCAAAAGCTCCGCCCTGTATTGTCGAAAGCCAAGCTAAGAGTATCTTATGGTTTGGCTGGTAACAGCGATTTGGATGGTCGGCGATTTGCTTATATCTCTGAGATTTCTACCACTGACGCTTATGAATTTGGCTATAACAAGGAGTGGTCGATAACGGGAAAATGGGAAGGAGCCATCGGTGTTCCTGAACTTACATGGGAGACAGTTCGTAAAACAGATGTCGGAGTAGAGTTAGGGTTATTCAATGATGCCCTGCAATTGCAATTTGATTATTTCAAAGAGCAACGACGAGACATCTTTATGAAGCGAACTAACTATCCTGCATCTGCCGGATTCTCTGAGGCTCCATGGGCAAATATCGGTAAGGTTGATAATAATGGTTTTGAGGCTTCCCTCACATTTAACAAACAATTGACACGAGACTTCTTTCTTTCGGCACAAGCCAACGTTACTTACGCTAAAAATAAGATTCTCGAAAACGATGAGGCTATCAGTAAAAGAGGAACCTATCGCAGCACTATAGGACGTTCGGTAGGTCAGCTCGAGGGCTTAGTTGCAGAACGTTTATTTACCAATGACGACTTCATAGACCCTGATAAGGGTATTTTAAAGCCCGGAGTCCCATTGCAATCATACACATCTACGGTGCGACCCGGTGATATTAAGTACAAGGATTTGAATGCTGATGGTGTTATAGATGCTCTCGATATCACTGCTATTGGCGGAACAACCGATCCACGTTTGATTTACGGTTTCGGTGTAAACATGGTCTATAAGTCATTCGACTTAGGCATGCTCTTCCAAGGAAACGGTTGTACATGGCAGATTATTGGCCGTTCGCAAGACTTTTTACCGGGTGGCGGAAACTCCGCAACGGGTAATATTCTCTCGAATGTTGACGACCGTTGGACAGTGGATAACCCCTCTCAGAATGTTTTCTATCCACGTTTAACCGTTGGACCTAACGCTAATAATTCTCAAGCATCTACATGGTGGCTAAGAGATATGAGCATGTTGCGAATGAAAGAAATAGAGATAGGTTACTCGTTGCCTAAGAATCTTATCGCAAAAGTATATCTAAGCAAAGCACGTTTCTACTTACGCGGTACCAATCTGCTCACTTTCTCTAAGTTCAAACTATGGGACCCGGAGGTAACATCAAGCAATAGCAATGGCTTACGCTATCCTATTATGAAGTCGTTCTCAATGGGTGTTGAAATAGCTTTCTAATGTTATAATTCTAATTCGTATGAGAAATTTTATCACAAAAGCATTAATTGCTTCATCAATAATATTTAGTTTTGGCTCATGTACAGACTATTTGGACAAAGAACCAGACGACTACCTAAATTTAGAAAAGGTATTCAACGATAAATCAGAGGTAGAAGGATGGTTAAGTGCTATCTATTCCGGTATCGTTGAAAACTATGCCTCTTGCATGAGGGGCTTCGATTCCATGGCCGACGATATTGCCCCCTCACTTGGATGGGAAGCTTATGGATGGCCAGTTATAGGATATCAGAAGGGAAACTTCGATCCTACAACCGATTGGGAGTATCGTGGATCTTATTGGTACACTCTTCCACGTAGAACAAGATCGGCCTATACGCTCCTTGAACGTATCCATAGCTTGCCGGAACAAGGCTTAACCGAGCAGGAAGTAGAGTACATGAAGAACGAGGCTAAGTTCCTTATTGCTTACAATAACTATAGTCGGTTGATTGTATGGGGTGCTATCCCAGTGCAACAGGGTATAGCCAATCTGGAATCAGATACCCTTATGATTGGTCAAACACCGTTCGACGATGTTGTAAATGATACCGAAGCCAAGCTCCTTGAAGCCGCAAAGGGGCTTCCGACATCATATACCGATGCTAAGAAATACGGTCGTGCCACTTCCATTATGTGCTATGCCATCCGTGCAAGATTGTTATTGTTTGCAGCAAGCCCGTTAGTTAATGGCAATAATGACTATGCTAACTACCGTAATAATAAAGGTAAACTTATCTTTAACCCTGTTTATGACCCTACAAAATGGGAAAAAGCTGCCAAAGCTTGTAAAGAGCTAATCGACCTTGCAGCTTCCAATGGTCACGAACTTTACAAGGAATACAACAGCGATGGTACGATAGATCCATATATGTCGTTCCAAAACATGCTCTTCGTTACTGCCAATCGTGGCAATAATGAGATTCTATTCCCTCGTGCATGGGTTAATTCCGACAGCTACGATAGGCATGCACAGCCACGCGGAACAGCCGGTAATGGTGGTCTGGGAGTTAGCCAAACGCTTGTTGATGCGTTCTATATGAAGAACGGATTAGCACCTATCACGGGCTACAATGCCGATGGTTCGCCTATTATTAATGCGGCTTCCGGTTATACGGAAACAGGCTTTTCTACTGCTGATGATGCCCAAAAAACCAAGTGGATAGAAGGTGGTCCTAACGGTTCGACTAAAAATACTACCAACGTTATTACCCAAGCCGGTACCTTTAATATGTATTGCAACCGTGAGCCACGCTTCTATATTACCGTACTTTACAACGGAGCATGGTTCAGAAGAGAGGGAAGAAATACGCAGTTTTACTCTGGCGGCTACGACGGTGGTCCTACCCATGACGCCCCTTCATATGGATACCTTGTAAGGAAAAAGGTGTCTCCTGATGTTGATCCACGTCAAAACGTGGCTCCTTATCGTCCGGGAGTTTTCTATAGAATGGGGGATGCTTACCTTGATTACGTAGAAGCACTTAACGAAAGCGACCCGGGCAACCCGGACATCGTAAAGTATCTGAACCTTATTCGTGAACGCGCCGGTATTCCACAATATGGAACGGGGGCAGGATTTATCCCTGTTCCCAGCAATCAGGAAGAAATGCGTGAAGCCATTCACCATGAAAGAAGAGTGGAATTAGCCTGCGAAAACGGTACAAGATGGTTCGATTTAAGACGTTGGAAGGAGGCAGAAAAGCAGCTGAGTGGCATATTCTATGGCATGAACTTCAGCGGAACACTGAACAGTGATAACAAATCCAATCCAAAGTCATACTTTGTAAGGACACCGGTCATGACACGTTCTTTCACTAAGAAGAACTATTGGATGCCTATTCCACAAGATGAAATAGATAAAAACCCTAACTTACACCAGCTCCCGGGTTGGAATTAATAATAAAACTATTACCAATATGAAACTAAATAAATTATCTTTAGCATTGGTGTCTGGCATCTTTATGATGCTGGGAATGGTTAGTTGCAATGATGAAGCAACCATTCCTACTCCTCCAGATATCCAAACCGTAAAGCTCAGTAGCCACTACTTCGTTACAGCAGTAGATGATGAGCTTACCATTACACCACGGTTTAACACTCAGGAAACATTTGCAAAGGGATTTTCATGGACCAATTCCGACCCTACTATAGTCTCTACCACCATCGATCCGCTTACTCTTACCTGTAAGGTTACAACCCTAAAGGTAGGTACAACGATACTGAGGATAACATCGGATGACGGTACTTTAAGCGATAGTTGCATCGTCGAAGTAAACAAAGATTCCTATACATTGAAGGCACCTGTCTTTATCAACCTCTATGGCAGTGCCGATAAGCCTTGGAATAATCTTGCAAATTACTCGTTAGGATCAAATCTTACTGAGATGAAGGACATCAACGGCAATCCTACTTGGGTAAACATCAAAGTTACAGATGCTTTTAACTGGGGCGAAGGAGATGGCGATCCAGACGAAACAATAGCAGATGGAACATCTGTAACCCTGCCTAATGCTGTGTCTGGAAGCGCCTTTAAGAACGACAAGAAAGCCGATAAAGGTGTATTCGAAATTACTGGATTAAGCTATAAACAGAGCTATTATCTTGCTTTCTATACGAGTAAACGCTATTGGGGAGATGTTTGTTCGGTTAAGATTACAGCCGAAGGAAACAATCAATCTACAATCACCTTGCTCACAAAGAAGACTTCTTCCGACTTAGGAGACACGGGTGCAGCTGTGGCAAAGGGTACTTCTATTGGTGGAACTCCTGCCGAAGACAACACCTTTATACGCTATGGAAAGATGAAAGTAACCCCTGATGGAGCAGGAAAGATAACCCTTACCGTTACCGGTGGTGAAGGAGGAAACCAGCCAGATGGTGTTAGCTTCATCAACGCAATCCTTATCTCGCCCATCGAATGAACTCATTCATTAATAATAGATTAAGTTAGTAGAATGGATAGGCTGCCCTGATTTAGGGCGGTCTATCTTTCTTTATCCTGTATTTTGTAGAAAAAAACGTTATCTTTGTAGTCTCCTTACAATTACTGTTATGCTTAAAAAGATTATACCCTTTATCTATATATGGATGCTTCCGGCAATCCTTCCGGCTTCGGCACAAACCGATTATGCCTTTAAACACATCGATACCAATAACGGATTATCGCAAAGTACGGTATATGCCATTCTGCAAGACCACACGGGATTCATCTGGATGGGTACGAAAGTGGGGCTATGCAGGTACGACGGAAGTTTCTTTAAGGTGTACAACCATAATAATTCTAAACTGGGAAGTGACTTCATTACCTCGCTCTATCAGGCAAGAAACGGACAAATATGGGTGGGTACCGATCAAGGAATATGGCTCTATACCCCATCGACCGACGACTTTCAGCCCTTCAAAGCCATCAGTAACAGGAAAACCTGGATAACAAGAAATATTAACTTCATAGCAGAGCATCGTCAAAAGGTGTATATCGGTGTCAATGAGCAAGGTCTATTCGTATATGACTTAAAGACAAAACAGCTGCAAAATCATGTTTTCCCCCATCATCCGAACATCGCATCAATAGGCTTTAGTGCCGGCAATAGAATATGGATAGGCTTCTATGGAGGCGGACTATGGCATACCTCTCCCGGCTTTCAAAGCCTTACTCCTTTCTTGGTAAACGGCGAACAGCCTTTCAAAGGAAACATTGTTTCGGCTATTCTGGAGGAAAATCCAAATATGGTTTTTGTAGGAACAGACAAGCATGGATTAAGTATTATCAACCCAAAGCAGACTACCGTTACAGACATCAAGACTAAAGAGAATGGCTACGACATCTTTGTTAGAGCACTTTCTGTAAAAGGCAAAGAGGTGTGGGCAGCCAGTGAGCAGGGACTTTACACTTATAACATCGCAACAAAGGTGCTACATCATTATACAAATGATGCCTCGAACCCCTTTTCTTTGTCGGATAATCCGTTGTATTGCCTACTCCACGACCGTGGAAACGGTATGTGGATGGGCTCTTATTTTGGCGGAGTGAACTATGTATCGCTGTCTGCCTTGCCTTTTGTTCGCATTATTCCGTCGCATGCAGAAGGTAAATTACATGGCAGGCGAGTACGCGAAATGGTGCAGGATGCACAAGGACAGCTTTGGATTGGCACAGAAGACGGAGGCTTAAACTATATGGATACTGCCTCCGGTATGATTACTTCTGTGAAGGAAAGTGCTGCTTTTCCAAATATTCATGGCTTGTGCATTTACGGAAACCAGCTGTGGGTGGGTACTTTTGCAGCAGGATTAAAAGTAATCGATACCCGGACCCATAGGGTAATAAAGGGCTATCAGGCTGATGGAAAGCAAGGAGCTTTACGCGATAACACTATCTTCAGCATAGCCGCCTCACCCCAACACGAACTCTATTTTGGTACGATTCGAGGACTCTGTAAGCTGAACAAGCTCACCGAACAGTTTGAATACGACAGGAATATCCCCTCTGTACTTATCAATAAGGTGCGTTTCGACCGTCAAGGAAACCTCTGGGTAGCCACACAAAACAATGGTATTTATCTTAAAATAGGCACTTCCCACCGTTGGATACACCTTACCCATAGCCACATTGGAAATTATACGCTGAGCAAAGCGGTAGGACTTTACGAGGACAGGAAGGGCAGAATGTGGATTACAACCTTAGGAAACGGACTCTTTTGCTATCGTCCTACTACACGAAAAATAGAGAAAGTGCCCTTAAATGGTTATGGAACAGCCGAGCCGGTAGTGCTCGACCTCGTGGAAGATCAGGACGGATTTCTGTGGATTTCTACCCTAAGCGGTATTCTAAAGTATAATGCCGGCACAAAGCAGTCGCAGCTATACTCTGCTCAAATGACAATGCTCGACAATCAACTTAATGTGTCTTCTGCCATTATCGATAAAAAAGGGAATATCTATTTCGGCTCTTACAACGGCATTGTGAAGTTCTCTCCCAGCTCATTCAAGCAGTACTACCCCACTCCAAAGCTCATTGCCACAGAGTTAATGATTAATAATACAAGCATAGACAATCATACGCCCAACAGTCCTTTACAACAAAACATTGCCTACACTAAAGAAATAGAACTTGCATACTATCAGAATTCTTTCTCTTTACGTATCGTTCCGTTAGCCTATGAGCAGCTGCAGAAGTATCGGATGGAGTATATTTTAGAAGGCTTTACCGACACATGGCAACCTGTCAGAGTAGATTATCGCATTGGTTTCGATAATCTTCCTGCCGGAAAATACCTACTACGCGTAAGAATTAAGAACAGTAAAGGCGAGTGGGATGCTCATGAATACTGTCTGAAGGTAATCGTAAAGCCTCATCCCCTGCTGTCTTTATGGGCAAAGCTGTTCTATCTTGCATGTGCGTGTGCAATGATTTACCTCACCATTCGCTATCTCCATAGACGCAATCTGCGTAAACGTAAGGAGGCAATGGACAAGTTGGAACAGGAAAAGGAGATGGAACTCTATGAAAGCAAGATTAACTTCTTTACGCATGTAGCCCACGAAATACGCACTCCTCTTACTCTTATCAAAGGACCTTTGGAGCATATCATCAAGCAAGAGAGGGTGAAAGACGTGCAAACAAAGGAGGATTTGCACATCATGTCGAAGAATACCGACCGCCTGAACGAGCTTATTAATCAGCTATTAGACTTTAGAAAAGCCGAACGCGACGGCCTGAAACTGAACTTCGAGCATTGCGATATTCCACTGTTGGTAGGTAAAACCTATCAACGATTCTTACCTTTGATTCGGGAAAAGAATATCGATGCCACCTTGTCTATTCGCGATTCCGGCATAAAGGCTTATGTAGATCAGGAATGTTTCACGAAGATTATCAGCAACCTGCTTAGCAATGCCATAAAGTATTGTGCTTCCAGAATATCCATTCTCATAGAGCTTAACAAGGACAACACTTTCTCTGTCACCATCAGTAACGATGGAAATATTATTGCAAAGAGCTTACGTAGCCAGATTTTCGAGCTATTCTTCAGAATTGAAACTCATCAGCAAGTTGCACAAACAGGTACAGGAATAGGACTGGCATTGGCAAAGAACCTGGCTGAACTGCACAAGGGAACACTCACAATGGATGACAACGATCACCTGAATGTATTCCGACTCACACTGCCTCTTAACCAGAAAGACTATATTTCCTTATCCACCGCATCCGGTCTTACCGGTCAAGAAGAGGTTGAAACAAGGAAATCGGGGCGTCCGTTACTGCTTTTAGTCGATGACAATCCGGAGATGTTGGAATACGAAAAACGAACATTGCAAGATTATTTCGACATCGCTTTGGCCACCAATGGGCAGGAAGCGCTCTCAGTGTTGGAACGAACAAAGGTAAACTTGGTGGTTACCGATGTAATGATGGCACCCGTTAATGGCTTCGAACTGTGCCGCAGTATCAAGAAAAACGTAAACTACAGCCACACCCCCGTTATCCTTCTTACCGCTGCCACCCTCGATTTGGCAAGGATGGAAGGCATGGAAAGCGGTGCCGATGCGTATATTGAAAAGCCTTTCTCGATGGAGTTTCTCATCAATACCATTACTAACTTGCTGCGATCGCGCGAAGAAATAAAACGCACTTATGCCGGATCGCCCTTCGTGCAGTCCGATACCGTAGCAATAAGTAATGCCGATAAGGAGTTCTTAGAACGATTACAAAACGTTATGCAACGGCACATGAGCGACAGCGACTTTAACATCGACCAACTGGCTTCCGACATGAATATGAGCCGTTCTAACCTGAACAGAAAGGTAAGAGGAACATTAAACGTATCTCCAAATACCTATATCCGCATCGAACGACTAAAATACGCCGCTCAATTATTGAAGGCAGGCGATTGTAAAATCAATGAAGTGTGCTATAAAGTAGGCTTCAATAACTCCGGTTACTTCACCAAATGCTTCTACGCTCAGTTCGGTATTCTGCCGAAAGACTTCATAAAATCGACGTAGTCAAACTCATATTTTATCATTATTTACTATATGCTTCGTTATAAGACATAGAGAAAAGATAATACTTTCCCTTTTAATTTTAAAGGTAAGCTGCTTTTGTTATAAACTTTTTTACACTATCTTTTTTGCAAAAGGATAAGTCTTTACAACCCAATTATTTTTCTTTCCGAGCTTTGAAGGATTTCAGCAAGTCCCAGACCGAGGCGTGCTTCTCCTCGTAATCGTCCAAAACCTTGCGCATCTTGTGCTCTCCTATCAGGGAAATCTGGGCAGCCTTGTCGTAATCGAAGCCGCCATACCGTCGCATTTGCACCTGTGCCATGATGTCGGGTTTCGAGATAATGACTTGCTGACGGGTATTCTGCTCAAGCATTATCGAGATGGTACGCGTAAGGAGAGTAAAGTAATTCAGTCCCAGTCCGTCCTGATAATCCATGATACGCTGAACGATAGAGGCGGGCAGCGACTTCTTCAGCACTTTCTTTTCCACCATCTCTTTCAGCAGCTCCTCCTCCTTGTAGTCGTGCGTACTTACATTGACGCCCACAAGGAGGTCGTTCCTTGTTCTCTTTACCCTGTTAAGGGGCAAGGGATTTACCAAGCCGCCATCCACCAAGAGCATGTTCTTTTTCCGTACAGGATTGAAGAATAGTGGGATAGAGATACTGGAACGGATGGCTTCGTACAAACTGCCCGAGCGAAAAAGAACCTCCTTTCCGCTGTTCCAGTCGGTGGCAACAGCCGTATAGGGAATGGGTAAGTTCTCAATAGGTACATCCGGTACAATCTCTTTCAGGGCATCCATTACCCTTGCACCTTTCACAAGATGACTCAGACTGAAAGAAAAATCGACGAGCGATAGAATTTTCTTTTTATCCAATTCTATCATCCAGTCCTTCACTTCGGTTAATTTTCCTGCGGCATACATACCTCCTATGAGTGCTCCCATAGAGCAACCCGCTATCGATGTGATGTTGAAACCTCTGCGTTCCAACTCCTCGATGGCCCCGATATGAGCCAGTCCTCGAGCGCCCCCGCTCGATAATACCAAAGCTATGTTCTTCTTCATTCCTTTTCTGTATTTAGATAAGCCTTCATTTCCTTTTCTTCAGAGAGTCTTTCCCTGCCCTTTCGGCAAGGCATGACGCGCCCTTTCCTGCCGTATTGCCCCTATCTGCAAAAGTAATCTTTTATCTGCTTATTTTCTCCTTCCCAACCATTTTTTTTGCGTTCCTCTTCTTTCCGAACGAAAATATTCCATACCATCGCGGCGCTTCGTTTCATCAAAAGGCTTTACCTGCCCTCCCTTTCTGCCCTCCGGCGGAAGGGAAGCAAGGAGGAAGAGGCTTTTTCACTCAATAAAAGAGCATCTTTTACACGGAAAAAGGGCACCTTTTAGGCTGTAAAAGGTGCCCTTTTTCCGTGTAATATGCCATGTATTGCCCCACCCGAATATACGGCCATCAGGGACGATAAGAACAAACAGACATATCCCTAAAACCAGACAAGGCCGACAGGTGTTTCCGATAACCTACTTCACGACGGCTATTGTCTGCTGTGCCGCTATTCTTCCATCGCTCGTTTTCACCTTTATCAGCATGTTGCCTGCCTGTTTTCCCGCCTGAACGGTTACGACTAACTGCCCGTGGAAGAGCCTCATGTGAGGCTCGGTGAATACCTCCAGCGAGGTGGCATCGCCGTTACAGATAGCCCGAAAGGTACCAACGCCCGACACTTCTACCTCTAATTCATCGGCTGCATCGGGACAAAGCGTACCCTTGTCGTCGGTCATCGAAACGGTAATGTAGGCCAAGTCATTCCCATCGGCAGTGAGTTCGTGACGGTCGGTCTCCAGTTTCAGGGCAGCTTCTGCCCCTGCCGTGCGCACAATTTGCTCGCCGGCACGCCGCCCTTCGGCATCATACGCCACCACTTTCAGCTCGCCCGGCTCATATTTTACATTGTTCCAGCGCAAGCGATAACGGATCAAAAGCGAGTCGATTACCTCTTTCTTCTCCAAATCGGCAGCATCCGACACCGTGAAATACTTCTTTTTCACGCGCCCTTGGCTCTTGCCATTCACAAAAAGCTCGGCTTCAGGATAGTTGGTATAGCAGAAAACGGGGATGTTTTTGCCCTCCATCGCCTTGCCCCATGTCCAGTGTGGCAGTAAATGAAGCGTCGGATTGTCGCTGTTCCATACCGAGCGGTAAAGGTAGAAGCGATCTTTCGGCAAGCCGGCAAGGTCCATGATACCGAAGTAAGAGCTGCGGCTGGGCCAGTATTCATCGTAAGGCGAAGGCTCACCAAGATAGTCATACCCCGTCCAAACAAACTGTCCTATGGTGTTTTTACGGTCTTCTTGTATCATAAAGTCTATATCCGGAAGATTACTCCACGAGCAATACTCGGTGTCGTAGCCCGAACACTGACCATCGTCGTAGGTGGCTCCGTACTTTATTTCCACCGGAAACTTATACACGCCACGGCTGCTCACCGTCGAAGCGGTCTCCGATCCGAGTTGAAATCCCTGTGGAAGCTGACGGATATTCCTGTCGTATTTCTGCACACGGTAGTTCCATCCCGCCACGTCATGTGCCTGTGCAAAGCCCGATTTCAGGGCATCTTCTGCCTTATCCATGCCTTGCGTAACGGGTCGGGTAGCATCCAACTTGTGGCAAAGAGCCACCAATCGGCGGACAATCCGGGCTCCTTCTTCGCTCCATTGTTCGGGAATTTCGTTGCCGATGCTGTACATCACGAGCGAAGGATGGTTGCGATGATTGCGCACAAGTGTTTCTATATCCTTGTCGGCCCAGTCCTTGAAGAAGCGTGCATAACCGTTTTTCACCTTCGGGTAAATCCATGTATCGAAACTTTCGGCCATCACCATCATGCCGAGCGAGTCGTAAACCTCCATTTGCATTTGGCTGGGCATGTTGTGGGCGGTACGAATGGCATCGCAGCCCATGTCCTTTAGCTGTTTTACCTGACGAATAAGTGCAGCCTTATTAACTGCAGCACCCAACGGACCAAGGTCATGATGCAGGCAAACCCCTTTGAATTTACGGCTCATTCCGTTTAACTCAAAGCCCTTTTCTTTACTGAAACGTAGGGTGCGAATACCCACATTAGTAGTTTGTTCTGCCAGTTTTACCTTGCCCGAAGCCGTATAGACAGTGGTAATCAGCTTATAAAGGTAAGGCGATTCGGGGCTCCACAGTTGCGGATGTTTCACCTTTAGTTCGGTCGAAGCCCTACCTTTCTCATCTGTAACAGCCTTTCCGTTTGCCACTTCCATTCCTTTTGCATTGCGCAACGATAGATGAAGGAATAGCTTCTCGTCTTTTTTCACACCATCCAAGCGTGTATCATATGCCACCGTAGCGGTAGTTTGATTGGCAGTTACCGTACGAATAAAGGTTTGCCAAGGGTCGATGACAACGCGATTGGTGCAGATTACATGCACCGGGCGATACAATCCTGCTCCGGGATACCAACGACTGCTCTCCTCAAGATTCTGTAAACTCACGGCAATCGTATTCTCCCCACTATGCACGTATGGTGTTATTTCGGCACGAAAAGCATTGTATCCATACGGCCAATAGGCTGCAAGATGCCCGTTTACATACACATGCGGCTCGCTCATCGCACCGTCGAAATAGACGAAGACACGCTGCTTGCCCGATGGAACGGCAAACTTCGTGGTGTAATAGCCCTTTCCTATCCACGGAAGTGCGCCCGACCGACCGCTCTTCTCGGTCTTTTCCGTCTCGCCATTCTGCTCTATGGCCACATTCTGCAAGTCCCATTTCTTGTCGAAAGGTCCGCTGATGGCCCAGTCGTGCGGCACCTTTACCGCTTGCCACGCTACGCTATCGCGCGAAAACTGCCAACTATCCAAATTTAAAACAAGCGTCGATTGTGCCCCTGCAGCGGTCGATAGGCCCAGCAGAACGGCCGTTGCAATCAGTTTAGATTTTATCCTCATGAAAGTATTTCGTTGTAAGGTAATTGTTATTTTACGATTTTGAGCATCAAAGATAGTAAAAAGCGATGAATCCAACAAGCAACGCCACCTCCTTTCTTCCTCATCATTCACCTTTACAACCCTATCCCATCCGTTGTATCGAGCCGATGAAATCCCTTTCAGTTTCGGCCATTTCATCGCAGAATTTTCTGTAATCTCCTTGCTCTTTGCTAATCTCTATCCCAAAGATTGAGAGGGTTTCCGAATTATCTCCGGCTAATTTTGATGTAGGAACTGTAATTTTTTTCTCTGTCAAAGGGCCGATTTTCTCTGTCAAAGGGGCTATGAAGCCACCCTTTGGGGCACTTAATCGCTTGATATACGTTATTAATTGGAATAAATCTTCCCTGCCTACATCGGCTACTTTCTCATAACTTCCCAACCGTTTATACTTCGCATCGAGAACAAAGTCCGACTTATCGGGGGCAACTCCCGGCTTATAGAAGTCGGGATAAAACCAACCTGTGCCGTCAGCAAACAGGGATATATGCCCTTTCCGCAACTTATTCTCCGTATGATGGAAGCCTTTGGGTGCCAAAAGGGTATTGACATACTCCTCCCAAAGCCATGCGCCGTCGAACAATATACCGCTTATTTCGTGCTCGCTGTTGCCATATTTTGCTTCTTCTCTGCGCAGAATTTGCAGGCAAAGCGCCTGAAGCGGGCGGTATGCCGTATAAAAAGGGTGAACTTTTGCTCTTAGATTTTTACTGATAATGCTGCTTCGGCGCTGTCGGTTGTAAGATACCGTATGCCCTATAATCGTACTTACATTATCCATCGTTTCCTTATTCGCACTTAATACCGCCCTGCCGAGCCGCTTGGTCTGCATTAATTCGATGGTATGGCGTACCAATTGCGTCATGTCATTGTCGTAGCTGAAAGAGCGAGTGGTATATGCCACATTGCCTGCAAAGGGCATGTTACGGGCAATATGTCGGGTAATATCTATCGGGCCGCGCACATTTGCGTCGTTGTGCCGATAGCTTTTATACTCACGATAGACACCCTGACGAAGGGCAGAACTAAGGAATTGCGGGAACAGAAGCATCAGAAAGTCGAACACATCTTCATCTTCGTGGGTGTGATTTAGGTCGAATATATTAAACGACAGCACTTTCTGAAGCATGTAATGCAGCAGGAAATCTTTCCGACCGGTATCAAATCGCGATCGGATTTTCACCTGAAGCCCTCCTGTTCCGACAAATCCCATTATGTTTCCCGTAACGATTCGCACTTTGTCGGGACACGTTGTGTTTTGAAGTTCACAGATTTTCTCGTCGCCAATTTTGTCCTTTGCACTATTCAGACAGTCGGGGAAGAGGAGCAGATTTTCATTTTCACAGCACAGGTCGCTCAATGTTTTGCCGGCAATGGGGAACAAGTCGGCTACCTCTTCGCGCCCAAACTCTTTTGCCTTATCGACAGAACGAGTATTATCTTCCAGTTCTATTCTCTCCATTCCAATGCCTTACGCTTCGTTACCTGTGCCCTCCGCCTCATTGAAATACGCCCGACGGAACTTCTCAAGGAGTTCATCGGCCTTACGAAAACCACGCAAATACTCCTTTAATAACGGCTCGATGTTCAACTGCCATAACCGTTCGAAATCACCATTATACCCTTCTAACTTCAGGAAATAAGCCGGGCCTATCATGTAAGCCGCGCCCAATTCTTCCGTTTTTGCGATAACTTCATTGAGCCTTGTCATCGTTTCCTTTGCGTCTTCGGCACAATCAAGCCCGTCGAACATCGTTGCTGTATCTTCGGGGCGTACCTCCTTCCATGTAAAACGACGCCTCATCGCAAAGTCCATACTCTCCACCGAACGGTCGATATCATTCATTGTGGCAAGAATATAAACATTATCGGGCACGTAAAACCCTTTCGAGAAGACATCACTTTCGGGCACAAGGTTTTGGTATTGGGTATCTACCCGCTTGCTTTTCACGTCTTCCTCGTCGCCTGCCACTACCCGATAGCCGGGGTCGATGGCATAAAAAAGTTCGCCAAATATCTTCGATGCCTCGCCTCGATTTATCTCATCGATAATGAAAACAAAGTTCTTACGTTCCACTTTGCTTACCTTTTCCACAGCGACTTGCCGCTTTTCAGCCCTGATAGCCTTGATGATTGCAAAGATATAGGAGTCCTCTTGCCATCCATTTTTGCGATGAAAGTATTTCCAAATGTCTTTGACAATATTCAAAGGAACATCGTTTTTCAATAGAATTAGTATTTCATCTGCATTCAGATAAATTTTTGATGCCTTCTCATTTTGCTCATTATACATCACCAAAGAATGCTCTCTCTGATCTGTAATAACGAACTCGCTACCATTCACCGTTTTGAATTTCTTTTTCTTTTCGATGGCCTCATCCACAAAATCGCTCAATCTTTCCTGCCAAGAACGTTCTTCCGAGAGTTGGTCGATGCTCTTTTCCGAGTCCTGAATATTCCTGATTGCCTCCTTGCAAAATGCCTTAAAGACCCCGTCTTTGCGCTCAAATCCAATCGTCCCATCGGTATCTACGGGACGTAAACCCTCCACAAAGTCGGTGTAATCATACGACGGATGGAACTGAACAAACCTCGTTTCAGCCCCCATAGCCTCCGCTATCCGATGCGCCAAATACGTTTTCCCTGTTCCGGGAGCGCCTGTCAGAACAAGGTTTTTGTTAGCTTTAAGGAGGGATATATAGTCCTCATACTTGTCGGTTACAACTGTTTGCATAGAAATATTTAGTAACTGTGCCCTCTTTTCCCACGAGTTTAATGACAGTTCCGGAAATGATTGATAGGGAATATCGCCTTTTCCCATTTTATAACGAACTTTCTCCATAAGCCCATAATAACTTTTATAAGATAAAGATGGGTATTTATCGGGAAAGCCTACAGTACAGAGATAAACCCTATTCAGTACATCTAAGGACAAGAAATGCTCCGGATTAATATAAAAAAGCAGCATCGTAAGGCTATATGCGGGCATTCCATTCTCAAGAACTTTGTTATATTCTTCTTCGCAATCTTGGTTATTTACAACTTTAGAAAAGAGCATCCACATATCATTTATCTTCTTTTCATTTCCTTCATCCCAAGAAAAGAAGAAAGCCCTCCTTGCATCAAAGATAGGAATTCCTTCAAAATCGATAGGTAGTGCTGCAACAATAGCAAAATGTTCTTTAAACTTTTCAAGAATTTTCCTCTTGTTAGCGTACTTCAATTTACGGTTAAAAATAGCATACACCGAGAATGGGTCGATATCAGTAATGGGAGATTTATCCCGCATGTGGAGATAATCTACAAGAGTTTTATTGCCTGTCCTTGTTACAGCCCCTATCTCTTGATAAATCCAATCTACCAAAGGACGTCTGTTATCTCTATACCTTAACAAAGCCTTTGCAAGCTCTTTATAAAAAGGAATCCAAGTAAATTTACCGGTCATAGATGTTACCATATCCATATAATTATATTCTATTACAGTCTAAACAAACTCCGGTGTGAAGTTGATATGCAGCGCATTGGCAATACGAAGAAAGCTGGATAGCTGCATATCTGTCTCTCCCCGCTCAATACGAGAGATGTAACTGCGCACCGTCCCCACCTTATCGGCGAGTTCTTTCTGTGTCATTTTCAACTCTTTTCGCCTATCACGCAAAATTATTCCATAGTAATATGCTAAAGACTTATCGTCGAATTCTTTACGAGAAGCCGTACCCGAAGCACCATATTTATCATTCAAATAAGTCGCAACATCCGCCAATTTGTTTGTCTTAATCTTCATTTTCATCA
Organism: Prevotella sp.; assembly: GCA_041855505.1. Classification (GTDB taxonomy): domain Bacteria; phylum Bacteroidota; class Bacteroidia; order Bacteroidales; family Bacteroidaceae; genus Prevotella. Next base: position 69,929 of record JBHAEI010000039.1, on the reverse strand, counting down.
TTCAACCTCCTTAAAATGTTCTCTGCTATCTTAATTTGTCGTTTATAATCCTTCGTCGATTTCTTCATAAAGGCATTCAGAAGAATTACTTTCGTAGCCTGTATGATATTGGAATCATCTATCGTAAAGAGAATAGTCCTATACTCATTATTGCCTACCGAAACACGCATCTCGTACAAATCGGTACCTTCCAAATGTTTAACGAACTTTGTAGAAATAACCCGTTCTATCGTGATAACGTTTAAAACGTAATCAAATTTCGCTTTAACTTTCTCGGAAAGTCCATCGAAGAATTCCTTAAATTCAGCTGTCCAAAAGACTTTCCTTACATATTCTCTTTTCTCTTCCACTTCGCAAAGTTATCTAATTAGATACATTTATACAAGAAAGATGCCAATAATTTATATCAAAAAAGTTCTATCTTCTCGTGGGGCAATAACGGTACTCTTACAAATATTCTCATAGGTTTCTTATACATCGACACCACACTGCGGACTATCGGATAACGAAATAACATCACAAATATACGAAAAATCAGATGAACAAAAATCGTTTATCGTAAATAGTTGATAGATAGACGAATAAAAGAGCATCAGAAAAGGGCACCTTTTGCGATGCAAAAGGTGCCCTTTTAAGGGGAAAAACATGGCCGTTTGGTCGGCAATATGCCACAGTTTACCAGAACAAAGTGCGCTTACCATTAACACAAGGGGGTGGTTGTAGAGGGAAAGGTGGAGTGCTGCATCGGGAAAGATAAACACTCTCAATGGAAAAGATGAACGCTTGCAACTAAAAAATGGGAGGCAATTATGTTGCCTCCCATCTTGTTTTAATCGATAATTTCCTCCGTTTCTACGCCAAAACCTTAGTTCTTCAACTTCGGATTAGCACTAATTGCCGATGCCGGAATAGCCAAAGTGTAGCGTGGATCGTCTTGCTGAAGTGTGAAGGTGGTACCGTTTGATGTCTTAACAATCGATGGACGGTCGGTGCGACGGAGGTCGAACCAGCGCTGACCTTCGAATGCCAGCTCCAGTTTCCGTTGTAAAAGGGCTTCATTAAGGAGCTCGGCAGCGGTCATGGCATTGATGGCTGTTGCCTTTGCTGCATAACCTGCCGGAGTGTAACGGTGCTTTATAAGGGTAAGCAAGTTGCTGCGTGCCTCTGCTGTTTTATTGGTACGAGCTGCCGTTTCGGCCGCGATAAGATAGAACTCTGCTGTTCGGAACGTGCTTCGGAACTCCGAACTGGTAGATGCTTTCAGCGGTGTGTAATAGGTTTTACCGCTCACGGGCGTGTAGAACTTATGGTAACGAAGGTCGTTTATGGTGTCGTACTCCGCTATCAACGACGCCTTTGCACGGGTTGCACTGGTGTTTGTGCCGGTGTAAATCTGTTCTCCGGCAGTGATGGCTTCAACCGATTTAAAGCTCGTTGGCAACAAGGAAGTTGCGTTATTGAAATCTTCTAAATCCGATTTTGCTGCCAAAACCTTCGTTGCGGCTGTGTAAGCAGCCTCCCAATCGCCCATGTAAAGACGTACACGAGCCTCCAAAGCATCTACGGAAACGGTAGAAAAGCGGTATTTGTAGCGGTCTTCCCAGTTGGAAACATTCATAAGGCTGCGTGCAGCGTCGATGTCTTTCAATATCTGCGCATATATCTCGCCCACCGTATTCCGCCCCAGCACTTTCTCAAGGTCGGTATCTAAGTTCAGCGGAACAGCCTTTGTGTCTTGCGCTCCGGGCTTGGTATAAGGCTGACCATAGAGGTTTACGAGTGTAAAGTATTGGTAAGCACGCATCAGGTAAGCCTCGCCCACAAGCTGGTTAATGGCCGTTGCGTCTCCTTTCATCTTGCTTTGGTTCTCGATTATCACGTTGGCATTGTAGATAACCGAGTAATATATCTCCCATCCGAACTCTCTTGTACTCGACGAATTGCCGGTGTTGTCGTTCCAAAGCTGAATGTTATTAAAGTCGCTCAGGTCGGTATCGTTATCGCGAACTTCGGCTATATCCGAGCGGAAGTCGGCAATCGCCTTATCGATCGTGGGCTGAGAATAAGCCTGATTGAACAGTTCACGGTATTCATCTGCCGTTGTTGGGATTACTTTCCCTACAGGCTGAATATCCAAATAACTGTCGCACGAAGTAAAAAACAGCACGCAGACAGCCGACAAAAGTATATATTTGAATTTGTTTCGTATCATGTTACCTTAGTTAAAAGTTAATATTAAGGTTGAAGGTAAACTCCTTCTGAATCGGTGTAGCATAGAGATTGCTTTGCGATTCAGGGTCGATATAGTTATCGTAATTAGAGCTTATCACAAAAAGATTGCGTCCTTCCAAAGCCACTGTGGCACCATTCACGCCCAATTTACGTAGGAATGATTCCGGTAAATGGTAAGCCAAGCGTAAGTTTTGCAGGCGGGCGTAGTTAAGATTACGTACCCAAATATCGAGGTTATTATACAATGAGCTTGACTCCAGCCACCTGTAATCGGCGGTATAAGTATCGGGAGAGAGCAACGCCGGCAACGTTGCGGTGGTGTTTTCCGGTGTCCAGCGCTGCAATATATCGGTGTTAAGATTTCTGCCCGGTGTCTGTCCCACCACATTATACGACGGACTCGTGCGCACCTTAGCCCCGAAATAGAAAGCCCAGTTCATGTTCAGCTCCCAGTTCTTGTAGCTGAAGGTGTTCAAAAGACCACCTGTGTAGGGCGCGTCGGAGGTTCCCATGTACTTATAAAAGGTGCGTTCTTCCTTAGGAGTAACGTCAGACGAGTAGAAACCGATGCCCCATTCATCCATAAGACGATACTTCTGCTCTATCGTTACACCGTTCGGATTAGCCGCATCGGCCAGCAAAATACGGCCTGTCGCGGGGTCGATACCCTTTGTTTCTATAGCGAATATCGCCCCTACCGGGTAACCTTCAAGGCTCGGGGTAGTCTGGTTTTCGGCAATACTCATGCGCAAAACCTTGTTCTGATTGTACGCAAAGTTGAGCGTTGTGTACCAAGAGAAGTCCTTGGTGGCGATGTTTCGTGTCTGTAAATTCAGCTCCAAACCCTCGTTTTTCATACTTGCCCAGTTGATAGTCATGCTTTGAAAGCCATTTTCTAATGGTAACATACGGGTACCGATAAGGTCAGTTCCCTTGCGATAGTAGTAATCGAGGCTCAGGTTAATGGCTTGATTGAGCACCGACCAGTCCACACCCACGTTGTAGGTCTTCGTCTTTTCCCATCTTAACTTGGCATTCGGAGCACCCAATATATTAATGGCACGCTCGTTAAAGCCCGGAAGAATGCTGATGTTGGTGTATGACCCTATCAAATAAGGTGATGTATTCTTATCGATATTACCCTGAATACCGTAAGAAAGTCGCAGCGCAAGATTGTCTATCCATGCTGCATTCTGCAGGAACTTCTCACGACCGGCACGCCAAAGTCCGCTGACCGAGTAGATTGGAAGCCAGCGATACTTCTTATCGACACCGAAAAGGTCGGAGCCATCCGAGCGCACGCTGGCACCCAAAGTATATCTATCCAACAGCGTATAAGACCCTGTGGCATAGAAAGAGATGTACGCATTGGTTTGTTTGTTGTACGCACTCAAGGGGTATTGGCGCCCTTGCTTCTCGTCTTGGAATACCAATGGAATAGAGGTTAGCGTCTTCGGGTCGAAGCCATAGGCGTAATTGGCATCCGATTTGTACCAGTTCTTGCGCCATTCGGTACCTGCCATCAGTTGCAGGAAGTGTATATCCCGGAAGGTGTTCTTGTATTCACCTTGCAATTTCCACGTCATTTGTGTGGTGGTATTATGGTTTGTGTACATTCTTCCGCCCTCCGGAATCACGTATTTGGTAACGCCGCCGCTGGTATAACGGCTGTTCTGATAAGCGTTTCGCATCGTAAAGGTATCCCACCCGGCATATTGCTCGCGCTTAGAGTTGTCGTATTGCAAGCCGAGAAGGGTGGTAACCTTCCAATTATCATTGAGTTTCAGCTCGACATCGAAGATGGAATTTACCGATGCCATTGTGGTTTTGTTCTGCGAATTGGCCCTGTCCTCAAAGATGTTAAAGCCCCTTGTTTCGTCTCTATCGCCTGTCGTTACGGCATTATAGTCGTAAAGGTAGCCCCCGTTGGCGTCATAAAGCTGTTGATAAGGGTTGGCTATTCGGGCGTAATATACCGGATTGTTGAGTCCGTAGGTGTCGGAAAGGAACGAATGAGCCTTTCTATAGTTGGCAAATAGGGAGAAACCTAGTTTCAATAACTTATTTACTTTATAAGAAGTCTTGCTAGTTAGGTTGAAGCGAGAGTTACTTACACCCTTCACATTGCCGTTTTCTTCGCTGTAACCCACCGAGTTATAGTAGTTCACACGCTCTCCCCCACCCGACAAACTGAAGTTATAATCTTGCGTAAAGGCTGTTCTGAAGAGGATGTCGTTCCACTTTGTGTTGATGTTTCGCAGGCTGTTTATCTTGTCCTGCGTAGCCTGTGAGAGCGCCGAGAAGCCGTTTGCGCGATAGTTGGCCAGCTCGCCGGCACTGTTGATGATGTTATATACATCGCCACTGGCACTGTAAAGCGAGGTCGGTGTGCCAAAAGAATCATAGGTGGCCTTAGCCATCTCAAGCTCCAAATCTACCTTTTGGCTGCTGTTAAGCAGATTCAAACGCTTGTCGCTGATACGGGGCGACACCGAAAGACGGCTGCTGAAGTTCATGACAGGCTTTCCTTCCCGACCACGTTTTGTCGTAATCACGATTACGCCATTGGCTGCCCGCGCGCCGTAAATGGCCGTTGCGGCAGCGTCTTTCAGGATGGTTATGCTCTCGATATCGTTCGGACTGAGTCCTGCTATCGATGATTGTCCGATGTTTGTGATGTCGTTATCGCTGTTACCGCTTAGCTTTGGGATATCGGTTCCCTCCAAAGGCATACCGTCGAGCACCCAAAGCGGGTCTTGAGTACCCGACAACGATGCCGTTCCACGTATGCGAATCTTAGCCGGAGCACCCGGAGTTCCCGACGTATTGGTAACCGACACACCGGCTATCTGGCCTGCCAAAGCCTGATCGATACTCAAGTTAGAGCCTTTAACAGCATCGGTCAGCTCTATTTTAGAGACGGCTGCCGTAAGGCGACGACGCTCAACGGTTTGGTAACCCGTAACAACGACATCTTTAAGGGTAGTGGATTTCGTCTTCATCACTACCTCATAGTCCGTCTTTCCTGCCGAAAGGGTAATCAAAGCATCTTCATAACCAATGTAAGTTGCCTTTAATAGCTTTACGCCTTCGGGTACCTTCAGTGAGAACTTGCCATCTACGTCGGTGGTCGTGCCCAGTGATGTTTGTGCCGAGCCAACCCTTTGCAGTTCTGCCTGAGGTACTGTTACCGTTACGCCGATAAGCGGCTCTTGGTCTTCTGCCGACCGTATGGTGCCGGTTATCTCCTTGAAATCGGCAGCCAAAAGGCTTACCGCAGAGAAAAAGGAGCATATCAGCAAGAGGAGTTTCTTTTGCATTCTTCTGTTCTTTTAAGTATTTGAATATTTATTTTATTGATTCTTTATCTATCGTTCGGAGCAAGATACATACCGATATTGCCCTGCTTCGCTCTTCTTCATAAAGCTATACATCCAAGGAAGGAAAGGAGTATTCCAACCTTCGGATGTAAAGATGTTTCGTACCCATAATCGCTTGATGAAATATTTGTAAATAACTGATAATCAGCAGATATTTTTCTATAAAGCCATATATGCCCTTTTACGGTGCAAAACATGCTCTTTTACGGTGCTATATATATCCTTTTCCTATGCTATATATGCCCTTTTACGGCGCAAAAGGAGATATATGGGAAAAGTGTAAAGATATTTTTCCGATTTATTTTATTCCCAATGCGGTGTTGATGCGCATAATCATATCTTCGTAATGATAGCGTGTTGCCATGTCGGCTGTACCTAATCGCTGCTGCAACAGCTTCTTGATACGAAGCATTTCGCCGCGTTTTACCGACAATGCGTCGGATATTCTCGTGAGCTGACTGCCTGTAAAACTGAGCTTTCGAGGCCCCGTAGCGCTCACATCGGCAGCCATTGCCGGGCATTCATCCTCACGGTGAAAGAGCCAGTCCATATCTTTTAGCTTCTTGTTTATCTTCACACTCTCGCTCTCGGCACCTGCTGTAATGAGGGCGTCGAGGAAGTTTTTCTGTACCGAACGTTGCATAACGTCGGGTGTTCCTCCACGTTCTGTAACGCCAAAGATATGTTTATGCAGCATATCCATCAGCTGAACGGTGGTAAATGCCTGCTTTCCGTTCTGGTATTCATTCTCCGTCATGCGCACAAGACGGTCGTTATTGAGCAAGTCCCATAATAGGAAAGCCTGACAATTACGCAGAATTACACTTGGCGCATGTTCTTCCGTGCCCAGAGGAGTGGTACGAAGAAGATAGGTATAACGCTGGATGTCATTGCCAAAGAGCCACTTGGGGAAGGTGAAACACTCATTTAAAAGGAATTGCAGGGCTGCTTTCTGCCGTTCTTTCGGCACGAAAGTAAAGGTTTTTTCGCCATCTCCCACAGTGGTGTTTTCTATATACATTCCGCCTACATTGGCCAGAACATGGTATAAATAAGAGTTCCACTGGTTGATAACAGCATAATATAGCTTCGAAGCATACTCGTAAGACTGCCCCTGTGTGCCGTCGGTTGTCCACTTAATGATGTTCGGAACGATGCGTTTTAGGTTGCTTATGCCCAGTGATGACGACCGAATGGCATCGTTGCCTAAGTCTTCGTTCTGTGCACGAGGGTCGATTGCGTTCCTTACATCTTGTGCTTCGCTGTACTTATACACATTAGCAGTGTGCTTCGAGAGGAACTTTTGCAGGTAAGGTTTCTCTTCATCGGGCGTTAAATCACCATACCAACGGTAGGCATATTCTATCGCGAAGAGGTCGTAAGCACCCAAACCGGGAGCTAAATGGGTAACGCCATCGCCGGGTTGCGCTATGTAGTTAAAGCGTGCATAGTCCATAATCGACGATGCGGTGTTACGGTTTTTGTCGGTAAAGGCCTTGCTGCGCAGGCTATCGGTGGCATACGACCACGAGGCAATCATATTATGGCGCAGTCCGAGCGAGTGTCCTATCTCGTGTGTTGCCACAAATTGCAGCCCTTCTCCCACCAAATGCTCAGGCAGTTCATTCAGTCTAGCCTCCGGATTTACCGTACTTGTTTGCACTTTCAGCCACTCTGTAACGGTGGAAAGCACGTTGTGCCACCACATAACATCGGCATGAAGCACCTCACCGGAGCGTGGATCGAGCAGTGAAGGACCCATTGCGTTCTTCTTTTCACTGGCAGCATAAGTGATACTGTTGTACTTCATGTCGTCTATATCTATCGAATCGGGCAACATTTCGGCATGTATGGCATTCTTAAACCCTATCTTTTCGAAGGCTTTTTGCCACGCATTGACACCCGCTATTAGATAAGGTCGCCATGGTTTAGGCGTTGCCGGGTCGATATAGAACACTATCGGGGTGGCCGGCTCTACCATCTCGCCATGCAGATAACGCACTTTATCTTCGGGTTTCGGCACCATTCGCCAGCGGGTTACATACTCGTCTTTCGACGTTTGTTGGTCATGATCGCCGTATTTTAGGAACGATGTAGTGAAATATCCCACCTTCGGATTGCTGTATCTGCCCGTCATCGGACGTTCAGATAGCAATAAAAGGGTAGAACTTACCTCAACAGTTATATTGACAGATGTCTTGCCTTCGGTTACCTTTGTGGTGAGCTCGCTATGAACGGTGATATTGTTTTGAAAGGCTTTAATGCTTGTTATGCGCGAAAGCGCCTTGATAGCCGAGGTACCAAGGTTAATGTTGTCGAATACATTATTAAGTGTTGTCTTCTCACCATTGTAGAAATCGCTTACCTTTACAATAACACTTGCCGAGTCTTTGCTCACCCCTTCCACCTTCAAGTCGGCTATCAAGGGCGAGATATAATTATCTTCTACAGAGTGGTTGATGGCATTATCGGGCTTAACCTCCGGTGTCGGACGTTGCTGACGGATGAAAACCTTCTTGGCTTTCTTATCCCATTGAAAGCGAATCATCTGGTTTTCATAGTTCACTCCTCGGTTTACACCGGCCTCGTTCAGTTCCGACGGTACCCGAACTAATTTGTTCGACACCAAGAAGTCGCGCCCCATCAGCCGGGTGGGTATTTCAAAATAGTAGTCTTCTCCTTTCCGGTAAATGTTGAATAAACCTTTAGCCGTTGCTTTCGAAGCAGTTATCCGCTGGTAATCAGACTGTATCGTATCTGTCTGCACCTTCTTTTTCTTAAAGATTCCTGCTGCCGTTTCGGCTGTAAATACTGGCAAAGCATATGCCTCCATCAGTCCGACGGAGAACAACATGCCCATAATTCCTAAACGTAAACACTTGGTATCTCTATACCACGCATGCTGTATAATCATCTATTTATATAACGTAAGTTCTAAAAAATATAAGTATCTCTCTCTTCGGTAACGAGAAAATATTGTCATTCCCCTATTATTTTCATCTAAAAAGAAATGCGAATAAAATTCATTATAAATACCGGCAACAAAGTTAGTGAATTATTTTGTTTGGCAGATAGTTTCTATTCGCTTTTTACAGTTATGCCGTTTTCCGCCTGTCGGAAAACGGCATCATCCTCTTGGCGCCCTTCTATCGTAAGGCTTTCGAATACACACGGAGTGCCTGTGTGGGCTTACCACTGTTGTCGAAGGCCCCCTTTGTATAGTCTTTCCAGCCGCCATAGCACTCGGGCTCCCAATAAAACACACCCTCACAGCGGGTTATTTTAGCGGCATTCTGCACCAAGTACGTCATCAGGGCATCGGCATTCGGGCTGTCCCAAGACATGCCTGCCTCGCTTAATATGATGTTACAGTTATACTTTTCTGAGAGTGTTCGCATATTTTTTATACAGTCTTCAGCCTGCTGTTGCCAGCTGGAATCATCGGGATAAAGGCTCATTCCTATCATATCCCACTTGGCTCCCGCTGCTTTCAGACCGTCGAACAACCATGTGAAACCGCCTATCTCATTGCCTTTATCTACATGAACGATTACCTTTGCGCCGGCATAAACCGACTTAACGGCATCATATCCCGCATTCACCAAGCCGGCAAAGTTCTTGAAATTATTGTTCTCTACCTTACCCAAAGGCCACAACATGCCCACGCGTGTTTCGTTTCCTACTTGCACCCAAGGCACATCTACCCCTTTTTCCTTCAATGCTTTGAGTACATCTTTCGTATGATCGACCACAGCCTGCCGAAGTTCCGCAAGCGAATAGTTCGTCCATGCAGCCGGAATGGTCTGCGCACCCGGGTCGGCCCAAGTATCGCTGTAGTGGAAATCTACCATCACAGGCATACCCAGATTCTTTGCCCGAAGGGCTTTTTTCAGTACATCTTCTTTTCCATTCCAGCCATCGGCAGGGCTTACCCACACACGAAGCCGAACGGCTGTTGTACCCATGTCATGCAGAATCGTCAGTGCATCCCTCTCCTTTCCGTTCGCATCATAGAACTTTCGGCCGCTTGCCTCCATCTCGGTAACCCAGCTTACATCGGCTCCCGTGTAGAAATTCCGCGTAGGCGGATCTATAATAACTTCATTCCCTGTATTGTCGTCGCTGCTGCAAGCGCCTGCTGAAAAGGCCATACAGCAACATACGGCCATCATTACTCTTCTGAAAGTTTTATTCATTGTCTTAGCGTTTTTGGTTATTTGGTTTGTTTTGATGATGACACACCATCCGTTTCAAATCACAAAAGTAAGGATTTTGGTATGATTCCACAAATAAAAAGGTATTGTTTCTGAAGGGCGTTGGTACAAAAAGCATAAGGTATAAACTTGTCAGGCAAATCGTTTTTCAAGAAAATAATGTATCTTTGTAGGAAAAGAAAATCTGATTTCAAGTATAAAACCCTACAATAATGCTGAGGAATTTTGCAGCCATCGACTTTGAAACGGCCAACAACCAGCGGTGCAGTGTGTGCTCGGTAGGAGTAGTTATCGTGCGAAACAGCGAGATAACCGACTCGTATTACTCGCTCATCCAGCCCGAGCCCAACTACTACAGCTACCAATGTACGAAGGTACATGGCCTTACCCGCAGAGATACCGACGACGCGCCCGTGTTCAGCGAGGTATGGAAAGAGGTGGAGCCGCTCATCGATGGTCTTCCGCTTGTGGCACATAACAGTCGATTCGATGAAGGATGCTTGCGCGCAGTGTTCCGCGTTTATCAGATGGATTACCCGGAATACCGCTTCTATGACACTCTTTCTGCTGCCCGACGTGCCTTCCCTTTGCTGCCCAATCACCAACTCCACACCGTTTCCCAAGCCTGTGGCTATGTATTGGAGCACCATCATCATGCCCTTGCCGATGCCGAAGCGTGTGCATGGATAGCAAGGGATATATTGTAAAACCACTAAAGCTGTAATGGCATAAACAAGAATTACCTTTTATGGACTATCTAAAGTGATATTGGTAAGGACACAAGAGAAGCATATAAAATAACCTATAAACGCTTCCATTGCCGTAGAATGTAAATTGGCAAGGACACAAGAGAAGCATATAAAATAACCGTATAAAAACAAACATGAGGATATATAAAAGAAGTAAGAGGGTGTATCATAATTTGTTTTTATGCCACACCCTCTATCGTTCGGAAGATTTATACCCTCTACTTTGTATAACCCGGATTCTGCTTGAGATTCTTATTCAGATTCAACACCTCATATGGAATCGGATAAATACAGGTATAGCCTTGCGTATCATCATTGTAATCGCCGGCAGATGCATTGTGCCAGACTTTCGGATAACGGTCAATCGTTGGCTGAGTAAAGGTACAGAAACGAATTTGATCCTGACGACGGACACCTTCCCATGCCAGTTCAAGCATGCGTTCATTGAGAATATCGTTCAGCGTAAGAGAGGTTTTGTCCTTAGCTCTGGCACGCTTTCTTATCTGATTGACTAATGTCAGTGCACCGGCAGCATCGCCCAAACGATACTCTGCCTCTGCCTTCATCAGCAAAGCATCGCCAAAACGCCACACCACGAGGTCGTTGTTGTATTGTCCTTGGGCTGCTGCCGTTGGGTCATACTCATACTTTTTGAAACGAGCACCCGCGCATTTCACGTCGTGTTTATCGGCAGCACTGTTAAAATCTACAACTACCACCAAAGGTTTATAGGTTAATACACCTCCAACACCATCATCAACCGTCTTACCACCTGTTTGCTGAGTATACTCTTGTTCTACCCAATAATTCAAGCGTAAGCGTGGGTCTTCGTCTGCTTCCTTATATCCCATCACCTTCATTGCACGTACTGTAGCACACGCTCCATTCCAACCATTGAAACCAGCTGCACTTGCATGGTTGTAATGTACTGAACGAATGAGGTTATAATCGGTTATCTTATATGTTTTATCATCGTTCGGACGCACGAAGATATTCTCACTTGAGTTCTGGTTTTGTACAACAAAGTTATCGGCATAGTTAGGAGATAGCGAATAGCCGAGTGCTGCTATTTGATCAACACAATACTTTACCGTTTCCCAACAATTACGCTGCGTTCCATCAACAGTCATCATGATAGTTTTACCTTTTGCTGAAATGTTGGCTCCCAGCGACTCACTTGCCTTACATTCTTTTGACTTATCATCGCCTACAAATGCCTTATAGCTGTCCGGAGCAGTGGCATCGACGGTATAGACAGGCGCGTTAAGGGCACACTTAGCCAAACACATATAGGCTACGGCTTTCGTTACGCGACCATAATAAGCGCCTGTTTTCTGAGAAAGTTCAGACGATAAGTCGGGCATTGCTTCTGTAAGTTCCTGTACTACAAACTTGAACACATCCGAACGATTACTTTGATTCACGTCGCTGATACTTTGTTTTGAAGATGTTACGACCGGAATTTGTCCAAACAGGTCCATCGCATAATAATAATAGATAGCACGCAAGGCACGCAACTCGGCAATGTAGGTTTGATAATCGGGGTGTTCCGCAAGCAAAGGCGTCAATGTGTCAATAGAAGAATTACACTGGCCGATAATCTTATAGATGTGCTTCCAGTTGTTATTATAGGTATCTACCGACGAGGTAAAGTTGTGGAGGAAAAAGTTTTGCCACTTGCCACCATCCACCCAGTCGCCTTGACGACCGGGAAGAATAGCCTCATCAGAGGTAAACTCCTGCAAACAATGGATGGCATCGGTACCGCCATAGATACCATCGCCTATTTCAGAATACACATTTGCAACAGAATTAACATAAGTAAGCGTGGCATTCGCAAAGGCATCTTTTTCCTTAAACTTGCTTTTAGGAGTTTCATCAAGCGAGCAACCAGCCAAAAGGGCAGTGGAAAGGAGTGCCATTCCAAAAATATATTTCTTCTTCATAATTGTTTTCCTTTTGATTATCATACCTTAGAAATTAACTGCGACATTGAAAGAGAAAGTACGTGTCAATGGGAACAGGCGCTTATCGTCCACACCTAACGTACCATAAGTGGTGCGTCCTTCGTTCGTACGAACCAAAGAAGCAGAGTTAATCAATGGTGTCAGGCCATTATAGCCCGTGATTGTGCAGACGTTATTGACTGATAAGCCCAACCGGATGCTCTGAATCCAATCTTTTTTAAGCTGTTTTTTCGTGAAAGTATAACCAAGATTGATGTACTCGAAGTTTACATAATCGCCCTTCTCAAGCCAATAGTCGGAAATTTGAATATCCTTGATACCTTTTGCCGGCGCATCTGCCAAGACATTATAAGTAGGGAAGTTACTCAAATTGCTGTAGGTCATTGCTGTTCCATTATAAATTTTATGACCGAAAGCTCCATTGAACTGCATCGTCAAATCCCAATTCTTATACTTGAAAGTAAAGTCCCAACCGAGATATGCCTTAGGAATAGCCTGTCCGCATATCTGACGATCGCCAGAATCGCCTGTATCAATGGTTCCGCTTTCATCAAGATCCTTAATAATATACTGTCCATGACTGTCGATTCCTTCACAATGTGGCAAATAGAATACACCAATAGGCTGCCCCTCAATAAGGTAAGTAACGCCTGTGTTCTGTGTTAAACCGGCAGCATTAATGTTTGCAACAGGTATGTGCTCGCTCGTTCTTAAGACTTGCCCTTTGTAAGTTCCGCTCAAAGAATTTAATGTATTCTTTTGGAAACTGAGGTTCAGTCCGGAATTAAAGGTAAAGTCCTTAGTACGAATAATGTCGCCACGCACACCGATTTCGAAGCCGGAGTTGGTCATCTCACCCATATTAGCCAACAGGGTGTTGTAGGTGAATGGTGGAACCGGAACGGTATAGGTGTAGAGCAAATCTTTCGTTTTAGAGGTGTACCAATCTAAAGTAACGTGTAAACGATTTTGAAAAGCGGCAAAATCAACACCCACATCAAAGGTATGCTTCACCTCCCACTTCAAGTCGGGGTTGTCATTGCTTTGGATAGCATACGTTGTTGTGTTCGCTCCGTTCACCGATGTAACGCCGTTTGGAACATAGAGTGCCAACGAAGTGTAGGGATCGATAACATCCTGATTACCCGTTACGCCATAACCTAAACGAAGTTTCAGATTGTCTATCCAGCGGATATTCTTCATAAACTTCTCTTGAGATATAACCCATGCCACAGAAGCAGATGGGAACCATCCCCACTTATGGCCTTCGCCCAGTTTCGATGAGCCATCAGTACGGAGATTTACCGTTGCAATATAGCGATTTCCATACATATAGTTCAAACGAGCCATGTATGAACAGATAGTGTATTCCGGCGCATTTGAATCGATATCTCCCCAAGAAACATTCGCACCGGCCTTCATATTGTTAAAGCCAAAGTAGTTGGTATCAAACTTAAATGCCTGACTGGAATCAAAGAAAGTTTTATAACGCTGTCCTTCCATCAGAGCAAGAGCGTCGATATGATGGTCGCTAAAATCTTTGGTATAGGTAAGTTGAAGGTTGCCCATGATGTCGGTGCGCTTCACATTCTCGATGTAAGCCCATCCGTTACCATTGATACGACCTTGCTGAATATCATTGGGCACATAGCGTTTATGGTCTAAATTCATACGAGTATAGCTGCCGAAGGCACTAAGGAAGAGTCCGTCAGTCAGCGTCCAAGTGGCTTTTCCATGTGCATTGACAGAGCCAACGTCGAAGCGGTCGGTTATTTCTAACTGTCCCAATGGGTTATAAATCTCGTTGGCTAAGCGATCTTCGTCCCACTCACCTGTCGTTTCATTCTTGTGAGTAGGATAAGTAGGATTGTAAGCAGCTGCAGAGTAGAACATTTTCTGTGGGTCGAATTGCATCTTACCATCGCGTTCGCTACCAAAGATACCCAACTCTAACTTGAGTTTCTTCTTAAAAGCATATTGAGTAGCGTCGAGTTTAACGGTGTAATTCTTCATCTCAGAGTTCTTCAAGGCACCCTGTCGCTGCACAAAGCCAATACTGGCACGATAGTTTCCATTATCGTTTCCGGACGAGAAAGAGATGTTGTGATTCTGTGTCAAGCCTGCAGAACGCTCAATTTCATCAAACCAATTGGTATTACCTCCTAAATCGGTAAAGGCTATACCCATACTTTGGGCTGTGGCACGATAAGCATTGGCATCGAGCATCTTTAGGTTTTTGAACACAGTATTTACACCGATTGTTCCGTTATAGGAAATGTTTGCAAAACCATTCTTTCCCTTCGCAGTCGTTACCACTATAACACCGGCAGCTCCACGCGAACCATACTGCGCTGTTTCGGAAGCATCTTTGAGGATAGTCATGCTCTCGATGTCGCCCGGTTGAAGCGCATTGAACATCGTCATATCTGCAAAAACACCATCAATGATAACCAATGGGTCGTTGCCTCCTGAAAGAGAAGACGTTCCGCGGACACGAATATGGGTTGTACCCATAGGGTCTCCACCGTTCTGGGTGATGACAACTCCGCTCACCTTTCCTTTCAAAGCATCGGCAGCAGTTGTTACAGCACCCTTGTTCATGTCGTCTTTGCCCACACGTTCAATGGCACCGGACACTGTTCGTTTTGTACCTACGGCATAACCTACGACAACAACCTCGTCCAGCTGCTTATGATCTTCACTAAGACTTACGCTGATATTGGTCTGATTGCCCACAGCAATTTCCTTCTTACTGTAGCCAATGTACGAGAACACGAGTGTGGCACCCGGCTTAACATTCGTGAGTTTGTAGTTGCCATCAATGTCGGTAACAGTACCACCTTGCTCACCTTTCACTTGGATGCTCACACCTATCAATGGTTCTCCCGATGCATCCTTCACATTTCCCTGCACTGTTGATTGTGCGAAGGAACTCATTGCACACACCAAACCGCCGGCTAACATTGCGGTTCGCTTCATAATCAATTTACTGCTCATGAGGGGTTAGATTTTTTGATTAGTTATATTATAATTTAATATGAATTGCCTTATGCCATACTACGTCAGAATCAATATCCTATCCTTATAGTAATTTCTAAGGTGTAAGTGCCCCCTTACCGAATGAGGGCATTACGATATTTTAGGAGTCTTGTGTTTAAGCTATAGTCTTCTCGCTTTCAAAATTATTTATTTTACCTAAGTTATGCAAGTAAAAACTAAAGTTTTTTCAATTTATCTAATAAAAATCTGATTTCAGACACTTTTATATAACTAAACGAAAGGTGGTCTTTTACCGAATAAAACATGCTCTTTTACAAGGCTATAGGTGGTCTTTTGTATGACAAAAGGGCATGTTTTGCAATTAAAAAGGATATGTTTTACCAAACAAACTCGTGCTCTTTTCAAAATCGGGTAGAAATTATTTTCAATTAATTTTATAACTTGCCAAACTAAAATATAAAAAAAGGTGTATCTATCTTGATACACCTTCTCTTTATTTCGATTAAACCAATCCCACTTTTACGCAAAAGCAGTGGGGAGTTTGATTGGCAAGATTAATTATTCATTACATCGGTAACCTCTTCGGTAGATAGTTTGAACCACTTATTGCTGTCTGTCTTGTCTGTAAGAAGCAGATAAGAAGGATCTTTTATGTTATCTGTCGTAATCTTATAGGTTCCTTCTATAAAAGTATTTATAGTAGAGAAACCAAACATATTGAAGTAATTGGCATTACCATTAATATACTTATCGTACTTCAAAGTAATCTCATCATCGCCGGTCATCGTATATTTATAGCCCAGTTGTCCCAAATAAGTTGTTCCACCTAACGTACAAGCAAGGGTGATTCCAAACTGCGCGCCCGTCGTATTATTAAGGGTATAAGTTCCTAATGCAGCCATATTAATAGCAGTAACTCCATTGGTTTGCATAGTTGTATAACCTGTAGTCCATGCCTGTTGAGCAGCGCTGCCCATGTTGCTATGGCTAAAGAACCAAAGTCCCTGAACAACTTGCTGGTTGAGCGGAACGATTACAGCCGATAGGGATGTAGCGTTATCGGATACTTCGGGCCATGTATCAGAGTTGTTGAAAGTAAAACCGCTCACCTTATGTCCGTTTAGTGTATAGGTGTCGTAAAGCTCTATTCCCTTGTCGGTTATAATAAACGGCAGATCATATACATCTCCCGTAGCGGGGTCGGTAGCAGAAAAGCAACGATAGTTACGGGTGGTAGCCATCTCTACATCTCCCACTTTCAACTTATAACTGGCGCTCTTTATACCTTTTTCTACAGCTTCCACCTTGTTCAGATAATCTTTCCAGTCTTCCGGTGCGGGAGTCATAACGATACGATCCTCATGCTTCTTACCCGTCATGATGATACTGTCCGGAGTGGCTTTCTGAACACGGAATTCCAAGTCGCCTAAGAAACCTTTTCCATTAATGCCCATTCCTGCCGGATTAACCGGGTCGGAAAAGAAGTGGATTACCTTATTATATTCATCGAAAGAGAGAATGGTTCCCTGACTCTGATCAACCTTAAAATGAGAAGTTTCCGTTACACCGGTACCATATACTTCACTCATCGCAGTAACTTGTTCACCTGAAAACTTGCAGAGAAGGTTATACCCGCCATAGTCCGGATTACCATACATACGGATAATCCAGCCGGTTTTAGAGCCTGTCAGTATTTCTTTTAACTCTGATATACTTTCTTCCGAACGCTGCGTAGCCGACTTATCGAACGCGTCATCCACCTCAGGTGTACAGGAAATAAGCCCCGATATCACAGCCACTAAAAGCAGTAGCAGATTATATTTTATGTGCTTCATATTACTTTAATGTTCTTAAATCCATACTCATTACTTCTTTCGAACGTCTCAAAACCACGGTGCGGAGCTTGTCTAAATCCAGCCCCCACGAGTCCTTGAAATACTGTTTCATGATTTCAAGTTTCTTCTTTATGGCATCGGAACCACTGGTATCCTTCACGCCGTTGGCACCGGTTACCACACCTGCATCCAATATCTTCTGCCAAGCCTCAGGAGTGTGAGTAACATAAGTTGAGAAGATTTCGGCAAAGTCTTCATTATATTCACCACTGGCATAGCCCGTAACAAAACCCTTAGCCGGCGCATCTATATCATCTACATTCACCCAGTTAGACGACTGATATTTACCGGCTGACACCGTACGGAAGTCTGTACTATAGTTTTTTGTTTGTGTTAAGATATGACAGAACTCATGATGCATCGTGTGAAAGAACCAATAGTTCATGTCCATAGGGTTGGAAACATGGGTTGGGAACGGACTGTCTTGGTCGATATAAGGGTTGTCCGGGTCCAAATCGTTTACTTTGAAAAGCGTAATCTTAACTCCGCCCTCGGCAGTACCAAGCACAACACTTCCTTGCGAGTTATATTCACCTGAGCCGATGAACTGGAACACACGTGGCGCATAGGTCTTAAGGAAGTCTTTTCCCATAACTTCATCGTAAGCCTCCAGCCATACATACTTTGTGGCAAGGGCTAAAGCCTTTGCCTTTACCGTATCGGCAGGAATAACATTATAGGTATTGTCGGTTTCCTTATCGTTATAGCGATAATACACTTTGATGTTATAAGGCTCTGTATAATTCTTTTCAAGCCATTTTGTAAAGTCGCTTTTCACTTCTGCCTGACGTGTATCGATAACACTTTTTGAGTCAAGATCTTCGCTACTGCAAGAAGATAGCGTTAATCCTGCAAGCAATAAAGCCATTATACTGATATTCTTCATATTCTTCTTTTTAAAAGTTCTGTTTACCTTGGATTAGCTGCCAACCCTGCTTCTATAACATCTTGCGGTAGTTGTAACGCACCGCGAAGGTCGCCGGCCTTAAATACATGTGCCTCTTCTCCGTCAAAAAAGTGGCTGAACTCTATACCATAACGCTTGATATCTTGAAAACGAAGTCCGTCATAGAGTGTTTCAAGGCGGCGCATATGCAAGATTAACTCGATAAGATTCTCCTGTGTACCTGTCGCAACCGTAAATCCTTGCGGATGAAGCGTCTTACGAATAGAGCGCATTGCATCCGATGTTGGCGTAACAGCTGCATAAGGTAAATTTCCTACAAAGGTATTAATACTGCTTTCTGTGAGTGGTGTTACCGTTGTTTTACAGTGCGATGTCTGCCAAGCATTCATGTCTGCAATTGCCTTATCGTACTGCTTTGAAAGCGCATAAGCCTCTGCGCGCACCAAAAGAGTTTCTTCACCGCTAAAAGATACCGCGATTATATGCGGGTAACCTGTACCTGCAATCTTGTCGGTATATTCGAATTTCTCAAAGATTTTTGGGAAGAAATTAAGCTGTGCGCTACCATAAAGCAGCGTTGCGTAGTAGATCTTATTGGCAGAGCTGCCGCTTCCCCAAGGTCCGGGTGCCCAAAAAGTTTCATAAGATGCCATGGCTCTATTATGCGCAAAGCGCAGATAGCGTGAACTACCCATCCAAGCACGCCCTGAAGCACCTACTGCTGTTTGTAAAAGCAGGTTACCCTTTGAGCTTGAACTGATATAAGAGTTATTGATGTCTTCGCGTCCTGCAAGCGTAGTAAAGACTGAATAGTCGCGCAAGAAGTTGGCCGGATTACTGCCTAACACCTCTGTCGCGTACTTTATTGCCTTCTCATAGTTATGATAATAAAGGTTGAAACGTGCCGCGAAAGCATAGGCTGCCTGACGGTTAAAATGGTATTTCGCGGCTCTTCCTGCCAAATGGTCGTCATTAACCATAGGTAACGCCTCTTCTATATCCTTATCTATCTGTGCATACAGCGCTTTTAGCGTACCGCGTTCTGTCATATTCACGCCCGACTTGGTAGGATAAGGAAGTCCTAAATAGCTGTCGGCTTTTGACGGATCGTATGCCATACAGAAAGCGTTTGCCAATTGGAACATGCCATACGCACGACAAAGCAAAGCCTCTGCACGCTCCGGCGCCAACTGGTCGGCACCGACTTTGGCAATATCATCCAAGACTTCGTTAGCCGTACCTATGGCAACCATCGTATTATTCCATACCATATAAGGAGAATCGTTGGTGGTTTCCGTTACCTGTTCCCAACGATACATGCGCATCTGTGCCGGATTTGCGGTATATTGCCTACCATTATCCGTTACATTATCCGACGAAACTTCCATCATAAAGTTTGGAATCTGATTCGAATACGCGCTTGCCAATAAATTATCTATTTTATCCTTGCTATTTACTTCTGCACGATTGTCTGGTAGTTTGTCAAGGAAATCATTGCATGATGACAACGTAGAAAGTGCCAACATTGTGGCAAAAAGGATATTTATTTTCTTCATAATTGTTTACATCATATATTTTGAATTGAATGTTTCTTACTTTTAGCACTACCTTACAGACCCAAACGCAGGGTGAAAGTAAACTGACGTGCCATTGGCACAGCCACACCGCCGGCATTAAAGAACTCCGGATCCTGACCATTGAGCTTCTTATCGGAATAAATCAGGAAGAGGTTGGTTGCCTGAAGCTTTGCACTAAGAGTTGAAAGACCAACATGTTTAACAAGGTTTGTTGGGAAATCATAAGCCAAAGAGATTTCTTTCATGCGGATAAAGTCGCCTTTAGCCACACGTTCCGTCGAGAGGTTATAGGCATTATAAGCATAACTTAACCTGCTATCGTTCTGAATGGTACGCAAATCCGCTATCGCCGGAATGGTGGTTTTAGCCTCATCCCCGCTTTTTACCCATCGGTTTTTAAACTCCTTTGGCATGGCATCCATGTCATTATACACATAAGAGAAGGAGTTATCCAAACGAATCTTGTTACCAAAAGCATAAGTGGCGAAGACAGACAGGTGCCATCCCTTGTAAGAGAAGGTATTTCCAAGACTGCCATTGATGGTTGGCTCTGTCGGACCTTCATAGATAAGATACTTCTTATTGTATGACTGGAAGTCGATATCGCTTATGGTCAGCTCTCCATCAGGATTGATAAATGTAGGCAAACCATCTGCATTCAAGCCCTTGAAGTCGATAGAGAAAAGACTGCGATAAGGATATCCCTCCATGGTAAAGCCGTTACCTGTGAGCAAACGATAGATACGTGTCTTGGTATCAAGGTCGGTTACCTTAGTTTTATAATGAGAGAAGATAAAGTCGGTTGTCCATTGGAAATCCTTACGCATGATATTCTTGGTAGAGATAGAAAGTTCCTGACCGCTTGATTTCATACTGGCAACATTGGCATACATCGATACTGCTCCGTTTGTACCCGTTCCTTGCCTAACACCGATAAGGTCGAAGTTATTACGCCACCATAGGTCTAACGACACATTAATACGATTATTCAAGAAGCCGGCGTCGAAACCAAAGTTCAATTCATGCTTTTTCTCATAAGTAAGATCGGGATTTGCAAATTCGTCTATCTTCAAAGAGGTTTCCTGATCGGTTGCAAACGGACGCCAAGGTGTGTCCGAAAGGATAATAACTTGTGCATTGGTTACAGCCGGTTTATCGCCCGTCAGTGAGTAAGACAAACGCGAGGTGAAGGTTGAAAGCACATTACCGAAGGTCTTGGCAAACCAAGGCTCCTCGTGCGCATTCCATGATCCGGAGATATTCCATGTAGGCAACCAACGTGCGGAAGTTGCTTTTCCCAAGCGGTTAGAGCCTTCATAGCGCACTGTTCCGTTCAAGTTGTAACGACCGCGATAAGAATAATTGGCTGTACCAAAGAAAGATACATCACGGTTATAGCTGCCTGATAGTTTATAATAAGGTGTCTTTTGCTCAATAGACTGCTTAAAATAACGATAGTCATAAGCATTCAGCATACCCATATCGTAGAGAACGCCCACTGCGTCCAGCTTGGTCGTATTACGTTCTACGTTGTTTACTTCCATACCACCAAAGAAATTAACGATGTGTTGGTCGTTGGCACCATAAACATCATTATAGCTGGCTGTAGCACGGAAGTCCCAACCACGCATGGTATATTTTGTTTGACGGAAGAAACCTCCCTTCGGTAATACCGAAATCGGTAAGGAATTGGCCGTCTCGGGATCGGTATAAAGCCAAGGATTTGCGTCGCGTATCGTTGCGTCATCCATTGCACGATAAGCCTGCGCTAAGTTAGAATTCTCGGTAATTGTCCATCCTTGTGTCGTATTAGAGAACTTATAGTCGCCCAATACGGAAAGCTCTACGGTGCGAACCGGCTTATAAGAGAGTTGTCCTTGAAACTTTAAATCGACTACATCGAAATCCATGTAGTTGTTTCTCAATTCATTCTTGATATTGAACGGAGCGTAGTTACGTATATAGTAAGTATTCGGATCCAGTGTACGTGATGAATTGATCGCGTAAGAATATGGGTTAATATCAAAGTCGCGACTCACCTCTCCGGTAACGGCATTCACACTTTGGCTGGTTGTTCCGGGCGCTTTCTGCTTACGATAAGCAGCATTACCGATAAGATTAAGGGTTAGCTTCTTACTGAGATTATAGCTGGCATTGATGTTTGCCGTATATCGTTTCACATTGCTCATCATCGACCATCCCGGATCATTCATAAAACTGAACGAGGTGTAGTACTGGGCTTTCTCTGTACCTGCCGACATACTGATAGAGTGGTTCATAGATATAGCATTGCTAAACAGCTCATCAAACCAGTTTGTATTGCGATATTCGGCTTCCTTAAGATAAGCATCCATCGCCTCATCGGTATTAGGCAGCCCAAAAGCTCCGCTTGTAGCATCGTAAGAATTGATGAGATGATACATCTTACCATATATACCGCTGGAAGCAGCACGATAAGTACGGCCGAAAGCGATAAGGCCTGCCTTCTCCATCTCGCGATAAACACTCATCTGCTCTTGCGAGTTCATAATATTAAACTGCTTGTAGCTCGGCTTCAGACGCATGGTATATTCACCCGTATAGCTGATACGAGCCTGACCGGCTTTACCCTTTTTTGTCGTAACAACAATGACACCCGACATCGCGCGAGCACCATAAATAGAGGTAGCCGAGCCATCTTTCAAGATTTGGAAGCTCTCTATGTCGTCTGAATTCAATCCTGCAATGGCAGAAGAGATAAGTGTTGTGGCATCACCCGACGACAATTGGTCGGCATCTATCTCTGTAACGTCTTCCATGATAACGCCATCGACAACCCATAAAGGCTTTGATGAGCCGTAAATAGATGTTGCTCCACGCACGCGAATCTTAGGAGCTGTACCGAAAGTACCTGATACATTCTGCACACTAACACCTGCTACACGCCCTTCCAGTGAACGGCTTATATCTGCGACACCGTCAAGTTTTGCCTTATCGGCACTAACTTTTGTTGCCGCACCGGTAAAAAGACGCTTATCTTGTTTGGTCATACCGGTTACAACAACCTCTTGTAGGTTGGTTTGATCGTTAGATAAGGTAACCTTCATGCCATCTTTGGCTGCCACGGTTTGCGATTGCATACCGATATAACTGATTACCAGCTTTTTCCCTGAAGGAACATCAAGGGAGAATTTACCATCGATATCGGTAGTCGTACCGGTAGATGTACCTTGAACCAAGACAGATGCACCGATAACCGGCTGCCCATCTTCTTGAGAAACTACTGTACCTGAGACTTTTGTCTGCGCTAATGCGGCTCCTATACATAGGAACAAGGTAACTAAGATTAACGATAATCTTTTCTTCATAGATTCTTTTTATAAAGTTAATAATTAAATGTTCTGTGCGGTATGCAACTTGAGTTGTGTTGCCATGCAACCTGTTCTGTACGGCTTCTTTCGGATTACTCCGTTTTGTTTGCCGACAGATGTCCGACTATTTGCCGGTAAAGCCATCCATTTTTATAGAGAGTAACTGTTTTATAAGAGAGTTCCTTATTTTTATCTGAATATTATTTTCTTTCCTCAAGTGTAACTGTTTTCAAGCTGTGGCCCTACTATTGTCAAGCCTTCTCCTTCTATTTCATAAAGAGCTGTTATTCAACGGCTTGCAACATGTGCCCTTTTGCGCGGCTATTGGATATGTTTTACACCGCTAAACATGCCCTTTTACCTTGCAATATGTGCTCTTTTACCTTGCAATAGCATATATATTGCTCGGCAATACGCGCCCTTTTGCAACGCTATTCAATACGTTTCATTCCGTGAAAGCGCATCTTTTACGGCACTATAGATAATGGTTTGCCACGACCTTTGCAATCATTCGGTAATCGTCATCTCGCAAACAGGTCGTTGCGAAGCCTGCTTCTGTTCACGTAAATTTATCGTTTTTCGTAAGTATCCGATAAGCATTTCTTCGTTAAGAATTTACGCTTTGTTACCATATCCACGCTACAAAGTTATGTTTTTTTAATTAAACCAAAGAAAAAACGGTGAAAAAATTTATAATTTCCTGATATTTTATTTTAATTCCGCATTTATTATACCACCCAAGTTTGTATTTAAAACAAATTATTACAATAATCGGTTTTTCACCGATTAATTTGCATTTATTTATAATTCAGGGATTATTCGGGAAGAAAATATCTAATATATAAACGATTAATATACAAGTGTTTATAACAGCACCTCTCTCCTTTGAGCCATCGGGCAACCCTTACTTACAATTTAAAACATTTTTTCTTGTTAATTATTCCGCTATCCGTCAAATGGGTATAAAATGCAATTTTATTCCGCTTCTTACAGGGGCAGTGCTTACAAACGAAAGCCAATAACAGGCAGACGAGGCTTAACAAAGTCCTCGCCGCTCCCTGTTCGCACGCTGCCCGCCACTTCTTTTTATACATAACCCGCTCCTTTTATATATAATAAGGTAGTGGTTTTTGGAGAACTTATCGGCAAACATTTTCCGTAAAGTTTTCCATTTTAGGAAACTATTTATAAAAACAGACCGTTCAAAATAAACTTTATTATTCATAATAAGAAATGTTTCGGAAGGGGAAATCTGAACAATCCGTAAAAAAACAGATGGGTTGCCACGCTTCCAAGTTTATTGATTATATTTGTATCCGGCTTTATGAAGGAGGTTGTTCATAATGACATAACAAATTAATATTCAAACACATACAAAATTTATCCACCAAATGGAGATAATAAAGAGGAATGGCACTGCAGAGGCTTACAACAAAGAGAAGATTGCTATTGCCATAAAAAAGAGCTTCAAGGGCATTGGTACAACAATTTCCGATGACAGGCTTTATAAAATTGTAGAAACTGTTGAGGAAGTAATCAAGGCAAATCCCCAAAAACGTAGTGTGGAATGCATACAAGACGAAGTAGAAAAGGGGTTGATGCGGAATGGTTTTTACGATGAAGCCAAGAGCTATATCCTCTTTCGCTATCAACGTACAGAGCAGCGACAAATACTGAACAGGATTGTTACCACTGTGGGATACGACGACCTTACAGATGTTTTAAAGAAGATAGTAGCCGACTTTCAGCGCCGGGAATATAGCATTTCGCTACTCTCAGAGAAGTTCGGCAGCTTCGAGAAAGCAGGTATGACGCGCGGCGAAAAGCTCGTATCGCTCATCAAAGCGGCTGTAGAACTTACCACACAGGATGCTCCCGACTGGGAATTCATTGCTGCCCGGCTCCTCGCTTTCAAGTATCGACTGGACGTAAAACGCTACGAAAATGCCGAAGGAGTGAGCGGATTGTATCAGAAGATACGCTTCCTCACCTCGCAAAAGCTCTATGGCAGCTATATTCTCGAGGCTTATTCGCAGCAGGAAATAGAAGAAGCCGAGCGCTTTATAGCACCGGAACGCGACCAACTGCTGAACTATTCGGGCTTGGATTTGCTCATCAAGCGTTACCTTATACGTACACATGAACAGCAACCGATAGAGTCTGTGCAGGAAATGTATCTCGGAATAGCCCTCCATCTGGCTATGAACGAGCAGCAAAACCGCATGCTTTGGGTGCAGAAGTTCTACGATATGCTGAGCAAATTAGAGGTTACGATGGCTACGCCTACCCTTGCCAACGCCCGCAAACCGTTCCATCAGCTATCGAGTTGTTTCATAGACACTGTGCCCGACAGCCTTGAAGGCATCTACCGCAGCATCGATAACTTTGCACAGGTGAGCAAGTTCGGTGGCGGAATGGGCATGTATTTCGGCAAAGTAAGGGCTGCCGGGGGCAACATTCGCGGCTTTAAAGGGGCGGCTGGAGGCGTTATCAGATGGATGAAGCTGGTAAACGACACCGCGGTGGCAGTCGATCAGCTCGGTGTTCGGCAAGGCGCGGTGGCAGTATATCTGGATGTTTGGCACAAGGACCTGCCCGAATTCCTGCAGCTTCGCACCAATAATGGCGACGACAGAATGAAAGCTCACGACATTTTTCCTGCCATCTGCTACCCCGATTTATTCTGGAAAATGGCAGAAGAGGACATGAATCAGCAGTGGAGCATGTTCTGTCCGAACGAGATTATGACCGTGAAAGGCTATTGCTTGGAAGACTATTACGGCGAGGAATGGGAAGAAAAGTACAAGGAGTGTGTGGCCGACAAGCGACTGTCGCGCCGTGTGCTCACCGTAAAAGACATTATCCGACTGGTGCTTCGCTCTGCCGTTGAGACGGGAACGCCGTTCACCTTCAACCGAGATACCGTCAATCAGGCCAATCCGAATCCGCATAAAGGCATCATATACTGCTCTAACCTCTGCACGGAAATTGCCCAAAACATGGCGCCGATAGAGGAGGTAAGCAACGAAATCAGGACGGTGGATGGCGAAACGGTGGTGGTAAAGACCACCCGTCCGGGCGAGTTCGTGGTGTGCAACCTTGCCAGTCTGTCGCTCGGACATCTGCCTTTGGAGGACAAAGCGAAGATGAAGGAGGTCGTGGCTACCGTTGTTCGCGCGCTCGACAACGTCATCGACCTGAACTTCTATCCACTGAACTACGCCCGGATAACCAACCATCGCTACCGAAGCATCGGCCTTGGGGTGAGCGGTTACCACCATGCGCTGGCCGTGCGCCGCATCAAATGGGAGAGCGAGGAGCATTTACAGTTCATGGATAAGGTGTTCGAGACCATCAATCAGGCTGCCATCGAGGCCTCTTCCGACCTTGCCAAGGAGAAGGGCAGCTATGCTTTCTTCGAGGGAAGCGACTGGCAAACAGGCGATTACTTCACCAAACGGGGTTACAACAGCGAGGAATGGCAACAGACGGCGGCAAAGGTTGCACGACAAGGCATGCGCAACGCCTATCTGCTGGCTATTGCTCCGACGAGCAGTACCAGCATCATTGCGGGTACAACGGCGGGAGTCGATCCCGTTATGAAACGCTTTTTCCTAGAAGAAAAGAAAGGGGCTATGCTGCCACGTGTGGCCCCTGCTCTGTCGGACAAAACCTATTGGGTGTATAAGGCGGCCTATCTCATCGACCAAACGTGGAGCATGCGTGCTGCAGGAGTGCGCCAACGGCATATCGATCAGGCACAGAGCGTAAACCTGTACATCACCAACGAATACACCATGCGGCAGGTGCTCAACCTCTATCTGGAGGCTTGGCGCAGTGGAGTGAAGACAATTTACTATGTTAGGAGCAAGTCGCTCGAGGTGGAAGAGTGCGAGAGCTGTGCGTCGTAGGATGCCGTTATTGGCCTCGTCAGGAGTAAAAAAAAGCGGTGATGGGCGTAACTTCGAAAGGGTTATGCCCCAACACTTGAAGGGTTATACCCTAACACCTGATGAGTTGTGCCCCAACACCTGACGAGTTACGCCCCAACTCAAAGAGAGAGCTGCCCTAACTTCCAACATAAAACAAACAAACAAAACTATGACAACGAACAAACTGAAAAGAAACTCCCTCTTTAACCCAGACGGAGACACCGATTTACGGCTAAGAAGAATGATTGGTGGCAACACAACCAATCTGAACGACTTCAATAACATGCGCTATTCATGGGCCAGCGATTGGTACAGACAGGCTATGAACAACTTCTGGATTCCGGAGGAAATCAATCTCAATCAAGACACGAAAGACTATCCACACCTCGACAAAGCAGAGCGTCATGCGTACGATAAGATACTGAGCTTCCTCGTATTCCTCGACTCCCTGCAGAGCAATAACCTTCCTTCCATCTGCGAATACATCACGGCCAACGAGGTAAACCTATGCCTTCACATACAGGCTTTTCAGGAATGTATCCACAGCCAAAGCTACAGTTACATGCTGGATAGTATCTGTAGTCCGGAGGAACGCAACGACATTCTGTATCAATGGAAAACCGATGAGCACCTTCTCAGGCGCAACAAGTTCATCGGCGACTGCTATAACGAGTTCATAGAGCAACGCGACCTCTTTACGCTTATCAAGACCTGCATGGCGAATTTCATTCTGGAAGGTATCTACTTCTATAGTGGTTTCATGTTCTTTTATAATCTCAGCCGCAACGGAAAGATGCCAGGCTCGGCGCAAGAGATACGTTATATCAACCGGGATGAGAACACTCACCTGTGGCTTTTCCGCAACATTATTCAGGAACTCAAGCAGGAAGAGCCCGAAATGTTTACTCCCGAGAAGGTGAAGATATACGAAGAAATGATGCGCGAGGGCGTCCGTCAGGAGATAGCATGGGGCAAATACGTAATTGGAAATGATATTCAGGGACTCAATTCGCAGATGGTTTCCGACTATATCGAATATCTCGGCAACCTGCGTTGGAACAGTCTGGGCTTCGGTTACCTCTTCGATCGCAACCGTCAGGAGCCCGAAACGATGCAGTGGGTGAGCCAATACTCGAATGCCAACATGGTGAAAACCGACTTCTTCGAGGCTAAAAGCACTGCTTATGCCAAGAGTACAGCCATCGAGGACGACCTGTAAAGCACAGCAGGAGGGGGCTTCCGCAAGCCTCCTCCATACCCATAAAAAAGTGTCGGCATTGCTTTCGCAACACCGACACCCATTATTTAAATACTTTCTGATTACTTTTATTAAGATTACTTCTGGCAACCACACTCGCCGTTTTCCTTCGGATGGCGTGCGCTAAAGGCTACAAGCATCCACAAAGTCTTCTCCTGACCCTTCAGGTAGTCGCTCATCAAAGATACGGTTACCTCATCGTTAGCCTCCGAAGCGGCAGCAAGAACGGCACGTTCTTTGGCGATGAGCACCTTCAACCAACCTAAAAGTGCCTCGATAGCTTCGCGGCCATGCTCTACAGGAGCTGCCTCCTTGATTTCTGAAACCTTCAGATACTCGCTGTATTTGCTCTCCGGAACAGCTCCAAGCTGCAACAGTCGCTCAGCAATCTCATCCACTTTCTCGGCTGCATCGTTATAGAATTCCTCATATTTAGCATGCAGGATGAAGAAACCTTTACCACGTACGTGCCAGTGGAAACCGCGTAAATTTGTGTAATATACTTGAAAGTCGGCCAACAATTCAGCCAATCCTTTTACCACTCCTTGAACTCTCTTCTCGTCCAAACTTAAAAAATCCAATGTTTTCATTTTTTCTCCTTTCTTAAATTAAACATACTTTCGCAAGTATAAATAAGCTATTACTCTTTATATTATCTTCAAAGCGCTTTGTTTTTAAAGTGTAAAGCTATTACTTATCGTTTGTTTTCGATTGCAAAAGTATAAGGATTTTTCATATCCCACAATACCTAAAAGTTGCGATTTGCATAACTTTTTATTCATTTTCTCTTATTTCGTTACCCATTTTTAGGTATTCTCCCACTGCCTATTCTCGCCAACTTTAAATAAAAAGCCTTGCAAAAATGGAGAAAGAGTGGCAGAAAGGGAGAAAGAACATATGCCTCCGCCTTCAGGCGTATGTCATTCACCAGATTGAGTTCTCCTACACCTTATTATATATAAGCAATCGGTTGATGGCGTATTTGTCGAAAAAAATATTGTATTTTTGTTTTTGCAAAGACACAAATACAGTATCAACGTTTAAGGTATTCGCCCTATGCAACATATCATTATCGACAACACTTTGGCAAAAATAAGCAGCCCCGACTTTACCGATTACCTCTGCCACGCCTATTGCTACGCAGGATTCTGCATGCTGGAACGCAACGGCAAGACTTTTAGACTCGAACAAGGCTGCTGCATGATCATAGCCCGAAGGGGCGATTTGGTGAAAATCGTCGAGACGAGTTCCGACTTCCGTGTAGATGTTATCTACGTTTCACAGAAGTTCATCGAGCTATCTACACCACAGAGCAACTATGGAATGCGTGGCCAGCTGGCTCTTTTCCGCAACCCCATCATGCCCCTTACATCCCCGCAACAGGAGGTATGCAAGCAGAATTTTGAAGCTATCAAGCGCCGACTTGCGCAAGTGGACCACCAGTTCCGCCACGATGCGCTCACCAATGCGGTACAGTGCATGATCATAGACTTCTTCGATTTCCACGCCCATCTGTACGGAGCCGACAAGATAAGCTCGCAAAGTAGGCAACTGATGGAGCAGTTCATCGACATGCTGGAGCGGGGAGACGCCCGCAAAAACCGCACCATAGGCTATTATGCCGACTGCCTTTGCGTTACTCCGAAGTACCTTTCGGAGGTCTCGAAGAAAGTAAGTGGCATGCCGGCAGCCTTCTGGATTACCCGTTATACGGCCCTTGACATCAGTCGTTTGCTGCGCGACCGAACACTATCGTTCACCGACATCAGCGAAATGTTCGGCTTTTCGTCCCTCTCCCACTTCAGTCGGTACGTGCAAACCAACCTTGGCGTGAAGCCCAGCGACTTCAGAGAGTAGTCCTATCGGTCGGAAACACGGCGGGCGTAGGTTTCTCCGAATTTGGTAAATTGTACCGAAAATTATGTTACTTCCGTCTCGGAAATTCATCTTACCTTTGCATTGTCTAACAAAAATAAGAAGAATATGGATTTCAGAATGCAAGATCGCGCCGAGCTAAAGGCGCTCGTAGATTTCTACGCTACCGAGAGTGATAAGAACAATCAGGACTGTTATGTGGAGATATTCCGCCCCGACATCAAGCTGAACGTGTATTTCGGAGGAAAGCTGGGCATGCAGGCTACCGACGTGCAGGACATGATTCGCCAATACAAAGCCTTCGGCGCGGCCAAGGTTTCGTTCCACATGAACGGACAGCAGAGTATCGACTTCATCGACGACACCCATGCAACGGGCACCTGCTATGCCTTGGCAACACTCGTAACCGAGGAGGATGGCAACGACAAGCTGACCATGCACGCCGTGCGTTATCAGGATAAATATGTGAAAATAGACGGTCGCTGGTGGATTGCCGAGCGTGAGCAGTTCTTCGAGTGGAGCGCTTTTCCACCGTTGGCATAGGGCTTTCTGCCTTCAGTACAAACCAAGTAGCAGGAGAAACAACGCTATGGGAAAAACGTTAATAGCCTATTACTCTCGCAAGGGCGAGAACTATGTGAACGGTACCATCCGCAACTTGGAGCGGGGAAACACCGAGGTGATGGTCGAGAAGATAAAGGCCTTGCTGCCCGAGGCCGACGTCTTCCGAATAGAAACGACCTACAAATACTCGAAATCGTACATGACCTGTATCGAGGAGGCCAAGCAGGAACTGCACGACCAAGCACGCCCCGAGGTGAAGAACGCGCCGGCCGGCCTCGACGATTACGACACAATCATTCTGGGTTATCCCAACTGGTGGGGCACAATGCCCATGGTGTGCTACACGTTTCTGGAGCGTTACAACTTCAAGGGCAAGCGAATCGTTCCCTTCTGCACCAACGAGGGCAGCGGTATGGGCAGCTCCGAGCGTTTCATTCGCAAGCTATGTCCGGGGGCTATCGTGGCCGATGGCATCTCCATTCATGGCGCCGAGGTGGCCAATGCCGACAGGGAAGCATGCCTGATAGCCGGGAAAGCAAGATAGTTATATCCTTTAGCTATCGGTGGAATGATAAAGGCACAGATTTGAAGGGAGAATAAGCGAGGTACAAGTTCACATACTGGTATAAGGCCTGTGCCTTTACCGCAAAGCGAGTATCGGGCTCGGCTACAAGTTGTTCGTCAAAGGTACCATCGTTTGTCGGCCGGACATAGTATTGGCGTATCCTGCGCACAGGCGACAAAACAGTAAGTCTGCCCCGTTCATAGTACCCTAAATCCTGATAGGTAGCCATAACAGCACGGGGATGATAACTGTCAGCAAGAATATCCTTTCCTGCGAAACCCACCCGACTCTTCAGCCCGAGCCGGGCCAAGAGGGTTGGCAGAATATCTATCTGTGAACATACCTTCCTTATCAGCTGGGGCTTTATCAGTCCGGGAGCATAGACAAGACAAGGAATATGATACCTGTCGAGTGGCAAAGAAGTTCTTCCGGCACTCGAAGCACAGTGGTCGGCCGTTACGACAAAGACAGTATTGGCAAACCAAGGCTCGCGCTGCGCCTCCTTGAGAAAGCGCCCGATGGCATAATCAGTATAGCGGACGGCAGCCTCACGGGTATGCGGATTACCGGCTACCTTAATCTTTCCATTCGGATAAGTGTAAGGCCGGTGATTGCTCGTAGTCATTATCTGGGCGAAGAACGGATGTCCGCTTCGCGCATCAGCATTGAATACCTTGAGCGCCTTGCTGAATATATCCTCGTCGCATACTCCCCAGATATTGGCAAAGGTTATATCCTTAGACGGGATATCCGCACGGTCGATAACCTCATAACCATTGTGAGAAAAGAAGTCGCCCATATTATCGAAGTAACTATCTCCTCCATATAAGAATTGTGAACGGTAGCCCAGCCTATTGAGAACCGCTGCCACCGAGAGGCTGCCCATACGGTTATTCTTTCGTTTTATGATACTCTCACCGGCACTGGGAGGTATGCAGAGCGAGAGCGCTTCCAGTCCTCGTACAGTACGATTGCCCACAGCATAAAGGCTGTCAAGGACCAAACTCTTAGCCATGAGCCTATCCAGCTGTGGTGTCAGCCCCAAACGGTTACCATAACGGGTAAGGAAATCGGCACTCAGGCTCTCCACTGTGATAAGCACGATATTGGGATGCCGGCCGGAGAGCGTGTCCCCTATTATCTTATAACCGTCCTTATTAAGTCCGGTCTCTTTTCTATATACCTCCTCGCACCGGGACTTCGGAAGCATCGCATAGAACTTGTCGTAGTCTAATTTATTATTATGAAAAGCAATAACGAAGTCGCAAGCACCGTTTTGTTCCAGTTGCACAACATATTGATTACTACTTCCCTGCATTGTATGCGTTCCCCAAAGCAGCAGATAGCCACACACCGCAAAAGCAGCGTAGGTACCTACATGCAACACAAATAAGCGCGGACTATAAAGTTGGGTTACCCTGAAGCGGTAATAACGGGAATACCACCATATAATACCTACCGTCATAGCCAGCAACAGTACAAGAAGTGGCACGATCGAATATGACTCCATAATATTACCGATCACTTCGTGGGTATATACAAGATAGTCCACCGCTATAAAGTTGTAGCGTACCCCGAATTCTTGCCAGAAGAAATATTCACCTACCGTTACTACAAGGAACAGCAATACGTACACCCCCCAAGCGAAATACAAAGAGACTCTTCGCCATACAACTCTTACTTTCGGCAGAAAAAAGCGACAGGAGAAGCTTAGGAACTTCCAGCCAAGAAAAGCCTTTGCTATCTTGGGCGCACCTCCTCCATATTCATCGAATACAGAATGGAAACAGAAAACATACACAAGGGCCGTGGCAAGCAATAGCTCAAAAACCCAGCCTACCACCTTATTATATTTCCATTCGTTCAGCCCCAAATAAAGAATTTGAAGAGGCAGGGCAAGCAAAATACCCATACCTATGTCCGATAAAACACCAATGCCTATTATCCGCGGCACCTCACCGACCGTAAAATCCGCGTCTTGTGGGGCTGTCAGCATGAGTATCACTCGCAGCAACAACCCTACTATGATGTAGAGTCTCCAGAAACGTGTCTCTATCAAATAAATAGGATTTCTGTAAATCAAAGTCTTTTCTTTCTTCATTCTCACCACGTTGTTTATCGTTTGTTGCAAAAATAGAAGGAGAAATTGGAGATATTCTGGATTTTTTCCATTCCGAAACTAAAAAGAGTTAAAATATTGGAGACTTCTTGGATTCCCTGCATCCTATCGCCTTTCTCCCATTTTTCTACAAATTTACCATCTATATTTGCCTTATCATTCATGGAAACGATATGGATAAAACTATGCAGACAGGGCTATTGCCACAACAACAGCTTTATCACTTCCGTTCGAACAGGGCAAAATGGGTGGGAGGCTTCATCGCTGTTGTGCTGTGCTTGTACTTGATAATAGGGCAGGAATGGGTGCCCATGCTGGACATCTTGGATAAAAAGATGATGCTGGTTCTCAACTTTAAAGGCGCTCCCTTAACGGATCACTTCTGGTATGGCTACTCTCATCTGTGGGGCTGGTGGCCCTTTATCGTGGCAGTATTGGCAGAAGTGTGGCGAAACAGCCAGCACAACTGGCGAGACTTTGCCGTCTTCCTCGTGGCCACCGCTTTACTGGTTACCTTACTCGACCAAACCTCCTCCTCCATCATCAAGCCCTTAGTAGGCCGGCTTCGCCCATCTCACGATCCCGCTATCCGTGAAATGCTGCATTATGTAAATAATTACCACGGTGGCTCTTACGGGTTTGTCTCCGGACATGCCACCAACATCGTAGGACTGGCTACATGGATAGGACTTATTTTTCGCCATAGGCTAACAAGAGCCATACTAGCCCTGTTTGCTATCCTTATGTGCTACTCACGCATCTATCTGGGAGTACACTATCCCGGAGATGTTCTCTGTGGAGCATTGCTAGGCTATGGCATCGCACGACTGGCTTTTCTCTTCCTCGCTCCATATATGCCCGCTTGCCTTACTACCCGCTTGCCTTACAGTATTCCCATCGCGTTTTGCGCCAGTTTGTGCTTAATTCTGCTTATTCCATAAAATATTTTGAATACACTTCCGTTATAATTATTACAATGAAGATTCTTATCATAGAAGATGAACAAAGACTGTCTGCCGGCATCAAGCGCTACCTTCAGGAACAGGGATACCTTTGCGAACAGGCATTCGACTTTGACAGTGCCCAAATGAAGCTGGGCATCTACGATTATGACTGCATATTGCTCGACCTGATGCTGCCCGGTGGCAATGGTCTCGACTTGCTGAACACTATCCGACAACGGCACAATGCGGCCGGAGTTATCATCATTTCTGCGAAGGATTCCCTTGACGACCGACTGAAAGGGTTAGAGATTGGGGCCGACGACTACCTCCCCAAGCCCTTCGCCCTGCCCGAACTTGCCATGCGGATCTATGCGATCATTCGGCGGAAACGCTTCTCGGCCAACAACATTATACAGTCCGGAAGCATTGGAGTAAACCTCCTCGACAAGACTGTCTCCGTAAACGGCAATCCCATCATACTTACACGCTCTGAATACGAGTTGCTCATCTTTTTCATCAGCAACCAAGACCGTGTTATCTCCAAGGCTGCCATTGCCGAACATCTGAGCGGAGAAATGGCCGACATGATGGACAACTACGACTTCATTTACTCACATATCAAAAACCTTAAGGCCAAACTTGCGAAAGAAGGGATAAAAGATATTATAAAGACTCTTTACGGAACCGGATACAAATGGAACGAACACTGACACGAAAGCTGATAAAGCATTTGACCATAGGACTGCTTGTTATATTGGTGCTGGCCACACCGATACTCTATTTTCTAACCACTTATTTTTATGCTGAAGACCTGTTAGAGATTGTTGAGACCTACGGAATTAAAAATCCTGATATCGACCTTAGCCAGGATGTCATGGCCGGTGTGTTCATACAGTTCTTCGTTATTTTAGGAGCATCGCTGGCCGTTATCCTGCTCATCATGCAGCTTGTTCCAAAACGACTGTGGAAACCTTTCCAGAAAACGCTCGCCCAAATCAAGACTTTTAAGGTGGAGAAAGGCGCGCTCAGCCTTCCACAGGAAACAGGAATAAGGGAATTCAGCCAGCTCAACACAGTACTCAACGACATTATGCAGAACAGCGTACGAAGCTATCAGGTACAGAAAGAGTTTACAGAGAACGCCTCGCACGAGCTGCAAACACCCCTTGCCATCCTGCAGAACAAGCTGGATAACCTTTTACAAGACGAACATCTCACGAAGCATCAGGCACAGGAGATAGTGGAGATGTATCAGGAAGTACGCCACATGAGCAACCTTGGCCGTAACCTTTTGATGCTCTCCAAGATAGAAAACAGGCAGTTCGGACATACCGACAGG
Organism: Prevotella sp.; assembly: GCA_041855505.1. Taxonomy (GTDB): domain Bacteria; phylum Bacteroidota; class Bacteroidia; order Bacteroidales; family Bacteroidaceae; genus Prevotella. The sequence goes on along the minus strand of JBHAEI010000039.1, from coordinate 34,062 downwards.
ATTAATCTATGTAAGAAAGTAAAAGAGTTATTGCCAAGACTGGAAACCCTTGTTGGTAACCTTACGCTGACAACCCGCTTTACGCAGACCTCATTGCTGATAGACTGTAACAAAACCCTGCTGGAGAGCCTTATCAACAACCTTGTAGTAAATGCCGTACGCCATAACCGACAAGGTGGATCCATCCTTATGGAAGTGGCGCAAAACACGTTCACTGTTACCAACACGTCCGACGAACAGTCCCTTGACAGTGCCCATATCTTCTCACGTTTCTACCGGACAAAGGATTGCCAAAAGGGAAACGGGCTGGGACTCGCCATTGTAAAGTCTATCTGCGACTACCACAAATGGCAGATAAACTATCATTATCAAAACCACACACACACCTTCAAGATTCGTTTTTAGCCTATATGCCCCTGCCTTATTTATGCAGGACATATCCTTTATCAAAGCTATCTGTGCCCTTTTGCCATGTAAAAGGGCACCTTTTGTCCAGTAATACATGCCCTTTTGCCGTGTAAAAGGGCACCTTTTATAACCCTCTGTCTTACAAATGTTTACCCGATGTCCTACAAATGTTTGCAAAAACAAGGGGCAGCAGCCTTCAAGAGCGGGGCATTGCCCTGTGGAAATGCGGGCATCGCCCACAGGAAAGCCGTATTTAATCGGCACCGAACATTGCTGCTTTAAAAATATATTCTTATTTTTGCAAACGAAACTACTTTTCATATCAATTGCCTAACAACAACCTTATGAACAAAAAAACTCTTGTGCTGCTCATTGCTTTTCCGATATTCTGGAACACGGCTTCTGCCCTGCCCCGAAACAGTTTGTGTGCCCTCCGCACGAAACTTGCCCAAAACGGGGACGGAAATCAGCGGTCCGACACTGCCCGAAAGCAGCACATCCGCATCAGTACCGATAACATCGACCTCGTTCTTCAGGTGTCGCCAAAGAACAGACTGTATCAGGTTTACTTCGGCGAAAAGCTCCGAAACGCTGCCGACTTTCATCATTTCAACTGGGATATCAATCCGGGATCGGACGGAGCATACGGCAAACGGGGACGTGAAGCCTATGCCGCATCGGGCGGAGAAGACCCCTTTGAGCCGGCAATAGCTATCACACACGCCGATGGAAACCAAACAACCTTTCTGTATTATAAAGGTTTCAGCCAAAAAGCGGTGAACGGTGGCACCGAAACCATTATCAACCTTGCCGACGATAAGTATGCCGATGAGGTTACGCTCCACTACGTTGCCTACCCCAAAGAGAATGTTATCAAGACTTGGAGCGAGATAAAACACCGCGAAAAAGCCCCTATCACCCTATGGCGATATGCCAGCGGCATCTTCTATTTCAATAGTTCGAAGTATTATTTAACCAACTATCACAGCGATTGGGCTAAGGAAGGACAGCCCGCTACACAGCAATTAACGGCCGGAAAGAAGATTGTCGATACCAAATTAGGTACACGTTACGCCGAGCAAAGCGAGCCTTTCTTCGAGATAGGGTTCGACCACCCCGCACGCGAGAACGAGGGAAAGGTACTCTTGGGCACTGTGGCTTGGACGGGAAACTTCAGCTATACTTGCGAGATTGACAATGTAAACTGTCTGCGTCTTATACCGGGCATCAACCCGTATGCCTCTAATTACAAACTGAAAGCAGGCGAAACATTCACCACGCCGGAGTTTATCTTTACGATAAGCAACACGGGGACGGGGCAGGCGAGCCGGAATTTGCACAACTGGGCACGCAAATACCAACTGTGGAAAGGCGAAGGAACACGTATGTCGTTGCTGAACAACTGGGAAAACACAGGCTTCGACTTCGACCAAAAGCAGCTAATCGAGCTCATGAAAGACGCAAAAGAGCTCGGAGTGGATATGTTCTTGCTCGACGATGGATGGTTTGGCAATAAGTATCCACGCAAAAACGACCACGCAGGACTTGGTGATTGGGAGCCAACAAAGGCAAAACTGCCCGACGGCATACCTGCTTTAGTACGGGCAGCAGGCGAAACAGGAGTGAAATTCGGTATCTGGATAGAGCCGGAGATGATTAATCCGAAGAGCGAACTATACGAAAAGCACAAAGATTGGGTGATAGAACAACCCAACCGAGACACGTATTACTTTCGGAATCAGCTGGTTCTCGACCTTTCCAACCCCAAAGTGCAGGACTATGTGTTTGGAATTATAGACAAATTAATGACCGCCAACCCTCAGATTGCTTACTTTAAGTGGGATTGCAACAGCCCTATTACCAATATTTATTCACCTTATAAGAAAGAAAAACAGGGAAACCTCTACATCGATTACGTTCGCGGACTCTATAAAGTGCTTGAAAGAATCCGCCAAAAGTACCCTGATCTCGAGATGATGTTGTGCTCGGGAGGTGGCGGTCGGTGCGATTATGCTGCCTTAAAGTACTTCGGCGAGATGTGGCCATCGGACGATACCGATCCGTTTGAGCGCTTATACATTCAGTATAGCATGTCAAAGTTCTTCCCATCCAAGGCACTTGCCGCACATGTTACGAACTGGAACAAGGCTACCGGTGTGAAATTCCGCACCGATGTGGCAAGTATGCTGAAGTTAGGATTCGACATCGACCTCAAAACAATGGCTCCCGATGATTACAAATACATCCAAAACGCAGTCGCAACATGGAAGAGATTGCAGCATGTAATCCTCGATGGCGACCAATATCGGCTCGTTTCTCCTTACGAAACCAACCACATGGCCGTGAACTATGTGAGCACCGACAAGACGAAAGCAGTCCTCTTCGCCTACGACCTGCACCCCCGCTTTCTGGAAACAACGCAGAAGGTGTGCCTGCAAGGGTTGGATTCCGACAAGACCTACACCGTAAAGGAGATTAACCTGATGCCCGACACCGAGTCGAAACTAACTTGCAACGGCCGGTCGTACAGTGGCGATTTCCTCATGAAGGTGGGCTTGGATGTGCTTACAGCCAACAGCGGGACGAGCCATGTGCTGGAAATTTCGGCACGATAAGTCCCGCCCCGTTATCACAAAAAACACTTTCCAAAATATAATAGAAGTTTGAAAAAACACAAAAGAACGTTATTCAGGATTACAAAAGAGTGTTATTCAGGATAACCATGAAGACAACAACAAAAGAAAAGCCATAGCCGCTTCCCCCAAGGGAAGAGCTATGGCTTCGTTGTTTCTGCAAGATGCGCTTCTTTTTTCACGGCAAACCCCTCTCATCACAAGGCACTTCAAAGGGCTAACCTGTGGGGGCTTTCCGTATGCTTTATACCGAGTGGCCAAGCGGTTTACTATCGATAAGGCAAATGATTGACTATTAATAAGGCCGATTAACTGTCGATAAGACAAATGATTGGCTGTCAATAAGGCCGATTAACTATTAATAAAGCCGATTGGCCGCTGCTAAAAAAGAATAAACCGAATGAACAGTCGATATTCCCTGCCCCCTTTTACAAAGGCATTCCTATAAGCAACCGATACTCCCAGTCCCTTTTTACAAAGGCATTCCTATCGCTTTTACATTCTGTTCGAAGAGTTCCCGGTTGCCGATGGCGCCGTTCTTCACCTGCGCACGGTAGTTGTATATCGTATTAACGGAGCAATGCAGGAACTCGGCTATCTTGGAACTGTCCTTGATACCCAGCCGAATGAGGGCGAAAATGCGGATGGTGGTGTTCAGATGATCCTGTGAATCGAGTACTATTCGGTGCCCGGGCGACAGCAAGGCATTGAAATCGTCCACGAAATGGGGAAAGAGCTTCAGGAAAGCACTGTCGAACATGTTGTAGAACTCCTCGAAATCCTTGTTTCCTTTCTTCACCTGCGCCTCCAAAACCGAGAGGTCTTTCACCTTAAGCGCCTTGGCAATCTTCCTGCGCAAAGACTCGGTTTCATCGATATAAATGGAGCACAGCCGCATGAAACGCCCCACATATTCCTCCTTTACCTTGTTCGATTCGTTCAGTTGGTGGTTTACCACGCCCAGTTTATGGTTGGAAGCGCGCAGCCGATTGATGCCGTCCTTTATTCGGACATTGGCCGCTGCCAACTGGTTTCGCTGTCTGTTTACATAGTATAGCAGTCCGATAAGGAAAAGCGACAGGATGCTGATGGCGATAATGAAGACGTATTGCGTCCGGTTTGTCTTGTCGAGCGTCTCCTGATAGTTCTTGTCTATCGCCGATAACACAGGCACTATCTGCCATGTGCGCACCCTTGTGTCGAATGTTTTGGCGGCATCCCACGCAAAGCGGATGTAGGCATGCGAGCGTTTCAGGCTGCCTTTTCGTTGCGCAATGATGTTGGCCAGTTCCCAGAGCGAGCCCTGATCCATTATGGCATTGCGTACATCGCAGATGGCCGACTGTGCCAACCAGTAGCTGCGAAGGTCGGTATTGCCCATTCCTCCGTATATAACGGAGCGGTAGAAGCTCACGATGGCATAACGGCGCGTGTCCTTTTGGGTCTTGGCCAGTTGCCTGTCGTTCAGCAGCATCGCCTTTTTATAGTCGCCTTTGGCGTAATGCAGCATGCTCATTTGCTGCAGATAGAGGTCGCTGTCGGGGTGGGCATACCGCAAAAGCTGCGCAAGGTAGGTCTGCGCCCTTTGGTTATACACCTGCTTCAGCCTCTCCACTTTGGTATAAAAACTCAGCTCGCTGTACAGGTGATAGGCTGCCATGTAGTAGCTTTCCTTCACCTTTGCGTTGGCAGTGTCGGGCTGAATGTCTTTCAAGAAGTAGTAGGACTCGGCATACATACCCGTGGTGGAGCATTGGAAAGCGAGGGCAGCCTTGCAGTAATCGCGACTGTTATGGTCCTTCAACTGCCCTGCCAAGGCAATACATTTGCTGATGTAAGCAATGGCCGAGTCGTTGATGTAAGAGCGATACTCCTCGTATAGCAGCAGGTTTACGGCGTATTGCTGCCTCAGGCTCTTGGCCTTTTTCAGGTTTTTCTTTATGGTTGATATTCTTTGCCTACGCACTTGTTCGTATTCCTGCGAGCGGGTAATCGCAACATCCAGCTCCCTGTACAGGGAATCAAGGTGGATGTTGCCTGCCAAGGACGATAGTCCCAGACAGCAGAACAAGATGGAAAAGACTAATTTCATGTTGTTATATTCAGGATGATGTGAGTTTACAAATTTACAATTTTTTATTTGCAAAAGGTATATTATACACCAAAAACAGTTACAGGATAAAAAAATAAGGAGGGTATATGCAACTATCGGCATATCCCTCCCTGTTTTGTGTTACCCTGAAATCCTATGAATCTCGTAATCCAGAAATTAATATAATTGTAAGGTCAGCAGCCTTTATGATGTCTGTTCCCTGTCGGTGGCCGCCCTTATTTCAAGGTAAAGGCAGCCTTTAAGGGCAGATGGTCGGACGCGTTGCCCACCAATACGTCGAAGCTGCCCGGCTCTGCCACCCACTGTTGCAGCTTGTCGTTGTAGTAAGACAGGGCATCCTTGTCGAGCACAATGCTCACCGTACGGCTCTCGCCCGGCTGAAGAAACACCTTGCTGAAGCCCTTCAGTTCTTTCAGCGGGCGTGGCAGCGACGACTGTCGGTCGCTTACATACACCTGCACTACCTCGGCTCCCGCCTTCGTTCCGTCGTTCTTTACCGTAACCGACACGGTAAGACGGTCGTCTTTGGTAAGCGTGTTCTTGTCGAGACGGAGGTTAGAGAGGCGGAAGGTGGTGTAGCTGAGCCCGTGCCCGAAGGCAAAGAGCGGCTTTGTCTTCTCCTTATCCACCCATCGGTAGCCCACATAGATACCCTCCTTGTAGGTCTCGTCGATGATTTTTTTGTCGGCTCTCCACACGCCGGGATAGGTGTTCAGCTTATGCGCTCCCACATCCTGCAGCGTCTTGACCCATGTAAACGGCAGCTTACCCGACGGGTTGGCATCGCCCACGAGCACCGACGCCAAGGCCGTGCCCGCCTCCGAGCCGATGAACCATCCCTGAACGATGGCCGGAACTTTGGCCACCCACGGCATTTCCACCGCATTACCCGATATGTTTACGAACACCAAGTTCTTGTTTACCTTCGCCAATGCCTCCACTACCTTGTCCTGATTGTAGGGCAAACCATACGACTTGCGGTCGTGCCCCTCGCAGTCCTGATAGTCGCTCTTATTCAAACCGCCGAAGAAAACGACGTAGTCGGCCGTCTTGGCCTTCTCGACAGCCTCCTTAATCAGCTCGGCTTCCGAACGGTGATCCACCAGATTCTGCCCCGTTCGCACACCGTTGTAGGCACCGGTGGTGTCGCCCACGTAGCCACGGGCGTACTCCACCTGCACCGTTGTGCCCAAACGTGCCTGCAGTCCGGCCAAAGGAGACACCTCATGCTGTGCCTTCAGCGAAGAAGAGCCTCCGCCAACGGTCATCATCTTGATGGCATTCTCGCCCACCACGAGCACCTTCTTGGTGTTGTTCAGGCGGATAGGCAGCACGTTTCGGTCGTTCTTCAGCAGTACGATACCCTCTTCGGCTATCTGCTTGGCAGCCTCATAGTGCTCGTCGGAGCACAAGGTACCTATCTCGTTGTTCTGCGACATGGTGGTGCGATAGAACAGGCGCAGCACCCGTCGCACCTTATCGTCGAGCTCCTTCGTGGTGTATCTGCCCCCCTCGATGCCTTTACGGTAGGCAGCGGCAAGGTGATAATTGTCGTAAGCGTTGGTGGCCCCCATCGCCAGACCATCGGTCCATGTGCCGAACTCCATGTCGAGACCGTTCCTGATGGCCTCATCGGTGTTGTGCGTTCCGCCCCAGTCGCTCACCACAACGCCGTCGAAACCCCAGTCATTCTTCAGGATTTTGTTCAGTAAAATTTCGTTATGGCAGTTGTGCTGGTTGTTGTAAAGGTTGTAGGCACCCATGATGCCCCACACCTTTCCCTCCTGAACGGCAGCCTTGAAGGCGGGAAGATAAATCTCATGCAAGGCCCTGTCATCGACGATTACGTTCACCTGATGGCGGTATTCCTCGTCGTTGTTCAGCGCGTAGTGCTTCACGCAGGCCGCCACCCCCATCGACTGCAGTCCCTGAATGTAAGGCACCACCATCTTAGAGGCCAGATAAGGGTCCTCGCCCATGTACTCGAAGTTGCGGCCGTTGAGCGGAGTACGGTAGATATTCACGCCCGGTCCCAGAATCATGTTCTTGCCCCGGTACTTGGCTTCCTCGCCAAGACTGCGGCCATAGAGCCTCGACATCGTCGGGTTCCATGTGGCCGCAAGGCAGGTAAGGGCAGGGAAAGCCACGCAGGAGTCGTTCGTTTGCCCGGCCTGTTCCCACTCGTCCCACAGCACATCGGGGCGAACACCGTGCGGACCGTCGTCGGTCCAGAAGTCTCGGAAGCCTAATCGGGGCACACCCGCCGACGAAAACTTGCTCTGCGCGTGGATAACCCTGATTTTTTCCTGCAGCGTCATGCGGCTCAGAGCGTCCTCGATGCGTTGCTCCACAGGCTTCGTGGTATCAAGGTAAATGGCTTTCTGCTGTGCCTTTGCAAGTGGAGCAAGGGCGAGAAGCAGACTGAAAAGAAATGTTTTTCTCATAGAAAATAATGCAATGTGCGTACTTTAAAAATTCTTTTACGCAATGGTTTGATATTCAGCAGGTTATCGGCAATGTTGCGAAAGGTGCCCTTTTACGGGGCAAACCGGTACAGATTACCGGGTAAAAGGCGGCCTTTTAGTCGGTAAAAGGGCACATATTGCAATGCAAACCGGCCTCTTTTGTTTTTTGAACTTTGCCGTTTGGAAAATAAAAGGCAACAGACTCGGAGGCACCGGAGGCTCCGAGCCCATGCCGTATCAGTTCTTTTGGAACACACGAACGTATTCCACTTCCATCGTAACAGGCAGCGCGCGCTCATCGACGCCCTGCTGTCCGCCCCACATACCGCCCCAAGCAAGGTTGAGGATGGGGTAGAACGGCTTGTCGAACGGCCATGTGTTCACGTCGCCCTTGCCGTCGTTGTCGAACGTAAGCAGCAGATTACCATCCACATAGGTCTTGATGTAGTCGGCTGTCCACTCCAAACGATACACGTGGAAGTCGGACTCGGCGCCGCTCGTAAGCCTTTCGGCCGTCTTCTGCGTGCCGATGTTGTGGTTGTAAGCCTGACAGTGGATAGACGACGAGGTGTAATCCGGGTGGTAGCCCACCTCCTCCATGATGTCTATCTCGCCGCACTTGGGCCAAGGATTGGCGGCAAAGTCGTTGTTGGCAGGCATCATCCAGAAAGCGGGCCATGTGCCCTTTCCCTTCGGCAGCTTTATCTTGGCCTCGAAGATTCCGTACTTGAAGCCCTGCGCTTCCTTGCCATACACGCGGCCGGAGTATATCTTTCCGTCGGCAGCCTTGTAGCACTGAATGTAGAGTCGGCCGTCGCTCACCTTGATGGTGGTGCCGTCGTCGGTATAGTTCTGCAGCTCGTTGTTCACCCATCCGGCGGGTTTCTGCTCGCGTGTCCAGTCGTTCGAGAGGGTCGTCCCGTTGAACTCGTCGTTCCAAACGAGCGTATAGCCCTCGGGAGCGGTTATCTCGCTGTTGTCGGGAGCAACCTCCTTGGCCGACTGACTGACGGCGATTTTCTTTCTCGAAGCCCTCGCCATGACGACGATGTTCGTATTCCGCGCCTCTTTCTCCGTATTCTCGGCCACCTTTACAACCACCGTACCGTCGCTTTTGTTCGTGTTGGCCAGTTGTACCGTAGCCCAGCTATCCTCCGAATAGGCTCTCCACTCGCCCCGATCGGCATGAATGGTGATGGTATATTCGCCCCCGACATTGTTGGTCGTGATGTTTTGCAAGCCGGTTGTTATCGTATTGTCGTCGTAAACCACCTTGCCGGGCTCGTAATCGCTGTCGCTGCAGGCTGTAACGGCTGTGCCTGCGAGCATTGCGATAAGTAAAAACTTTATGGAATTTCTCATATTTTCTATTGTTTTTTGGCTACGCCGCAGGGTCATCGCCGTTAATAAACTTCAGTTGCCATGCTATTCCGGGCAGGTCGAGTATCAAAGTCATGTACTTATCCTCCAGCTTCAGGATGCGCAGGGTATAGGCTTTCTCCATCTGAACATTGTTGCCCATGTAGGGGAAGAGCGTCTTTCCGGGCAGCGTAATCGTTTCCTGCTGCTTGGCATCGTCGTAGCCCAACTGGTACTTGGCCGAAGTCTGTGCACCAAACTGTCCCACAGCGGCGGTGCTGTAATCGCCTCCCGCACCGGTAACGCCCAAGTTCGTAACGTTTACATTACAGAAAGTCAGGCCGTCGTTGCCCGCCGAGTAGGTGTAATCGTTGGTGTTCGAGAAGGTGATACGGTCGTCGTAGATGCCCTGATCGGCCTTTTCCTGCGCGCCGGCGCTATACCATTCGGTGCCTTCCGTTCCCTCCGGACCGCAGGCAAGGTGCCCTGTCGTGGCCGAGTAGATGCGCCATTCCTTCGTTCCATCGCCTGTAAGGGCAGCGATTGTCTTGCTGAAATCGTAGCGGGTGTTGTCCACCGTGAACGTTCCCGATACCTCGCCGTCGCTTATTCCGTTGCGGTTGCCCACCCGCAAGGTGTAGCTGTAGGTGCCTTTAAAGATGAATTTCTTCTGGAAACCGTTCATGGTAGAGGTTACTTCCGGCGTGCTTTTGACGGTCCAAACGGGGTATTCGCCCGGCTTGTTGTAGCGGAAAGTAACGATGTTCGTCGCCTGATCGACCGTAACGGTATAGTCGGCTTCGCTTATTTTGGGTGTTCCGTTGGCATCTCCTCCGCTGAATTCGTCGGACGTACAGCCTGTTATGGCCACAGCCAAGAGGAACATTCCTGCAATATTTCGAAATAGATGCTTCATAATTCTATTCTTTTAAGTTTATACGCTCCCCCTCCTGCACAGGCAAAAAGGGAGAGCCTTCGTTGTTTTAGTAATTATTCTGAACAAGATTAGCGTCCGAGCTAAGCTCCGACTGTGCTATCGGGAGATACTTTTTGCCGGCTGTCCAGCCGTTGGTACGGTTCATTGCCGAGCCTGCCGTCAGCACAGAGGCCGCCTTTCCGGTGCGCACCAAGTCCCAGTAGCGCTTGCCTTCGCCCACGAACTCCAAGTGGCGCTCGTTAATGATGTCGTCGGTCGTGAGGGCCGAGAGGGCGCTTATGCCCGCACGTGCGCGCACTTGGTTTACATAGTTGAGCGCTGTAGCGGCGCTGCCACCCGTCTTCAGCAGGAGTTCGGCAGCGTTCAGCAGTGTCTCGGCATAGCGATATACACGGTAATTGTTATTGAAGTTAAGGTCTTTATCCCCGCCACAATCTTTGTTATTGGCCACACGTGGAAGGTATTTATAGAGGAAATAACCTGTGTGTGCATAGGCCGGACTATAGGTAATACCGGCATTTGCGGCTGCTGCATCGGCATTCCAGCAGGTGGCATCCTTGCGTTTGTCGCCGGCAGCATACATGTTTACGACAGAAAGATTTACCGTTCCGAAGCCCCATCCGTTATCGACGCCATCGGTACCTGCCTGCCATCCACGCGGACCTATGAGTCGGGGAAGCACCGTTCCGCCCTCTCGCAGGGGCAGGCTCCAGCTTCTTACGCAGTTGTCGTCGTTGTAATTCACTTCGAATATACTTTCGTTCGACCACTCGTTTACCTCATCCCACAGTGCCTTATAGTCGGAGAAGAGCTGATACTGACCGCTGTTGATGATTTCGTTCATATAGGCCAAAGCCTTCGGATAGCGTGCCGTGTCGTTCTGATACATCACCATCTCGGCATAAATCATGTAGGCAAAGGCCTTCGTTACCCTGCCCTCATCACCGCTGGCAGCCTTCATCGGCAGGTTGTTCAGGCCGATGGCCTCCTCCAAGTCGGTAATAACAAGGCTGTAAACCTCGTCGGACGGCTTCTGCGGAGCCTTGTAATCGCCCGACAGATTGGTGGTAAAGTAAGGGATATTCCCCCACAGCTTCCACAGGTTCATGTAATAATAGGCTCTCAAAACACGTGCCTGTGCTATGTAATAATTGCCCCTTTCGGTAGAATATCCTGCCGGAATATGAGTGTTTATTTCATCAACATACTTGATAACGTCGTTGCATCGCTTAATGCCGCTGTACTCATCGATCCACACACTGCCCGGAGTATTGTTGGCATCGGCCTTGTAATTGGCCATCAACTGCCAGTGAAGCTGGTCGGATGCGGTAGCTCCACCGGGGTTCATGTCGTCGGACATGATGTCGCTTATTATGTTAAGCGGGTTGTAACTGCCCATACTCCAGTCGGGCCATGCCAATGGCACATAGGTTGCCACTACTGCTTCTTGCAGGTGGAGGTCGTTATCGTAGTATTCTTCTGCCACATCGGCTCCCGGATTTGTTACCTCAAGGAAGCTGTCTTTACAGCCTGCAAGCCCGAAGGCGGTAAACGCCATGAGCGAGGCTGTGAATATATATTTCTTCTTCATATTGTATAATGCTAAGTAAAACAGGATTTAAAGAGAGATGTTAAAGCCCACTGTCCATGTGCGTGCCTGTGGATAGACACCGTAATCGACGCCAAGCGATGTTCCGCCCGATGATATTTCAGGGTCGAAGCCATGGTACTTGGTCCATGTAATCAGGTTTTCTGCCATCACGAAGAAGCGCAGCCGCTGAACAAAGAACTTCTTGGTAAGGTTTTGCGGAAGCGTATAACCCACAGAGATATTCTTCAGTCGGAGGTAAGAGCCATCGTAGATGTAGAGGTCGGAGCTTTGCCAGTTCACAGCATCTCCGTTCACTAAGCGTGGCACTCGGTCAGAGGTTCCCTCGCCCGTCCAGCGCTCCAGCATCCATGTAGGGTAGCTGCTGGTAGCAATATCGGTACGGTGGGTGGCGTCGAATACGTCCACTCCCGATACTCCCTGCCAGAACATATTGAAGTCGAAGCCCTTCCATTCGGCGTTGAAGTTCAGTCCGAAAGTCCATTTCGGCGTACCGTTACCGATGTTGGTACGGTCGTCGTTGGTAATTTGTCCGTCGCCGTTCACATCGACGAAGCGTACATCGCCCGGCACGGCATTCGGTTGTATCTGCTTAACGGTACCATCTGCCAGTGTCGTTGTGTAGCTTTGCACCTCCTGCATGTTCTGGAAAACACCTGCAGTCCTGAACCCATAGAAGAATGGGAAAGGCAAACCGTTCTGCGCGCGGGTAATAACACCGGCTCCTTGGAAGCTGTCGAGGTCGGCAAAACCTGTCTCGTTGCCATACTGCAGCAGCTCGTTCTTCAGGTAAGAGGCGTTGCCACGCACGCTGAACTTGGCCGGGCCGATGTTCCATTTATAGCCTAATTCGAACTCGACACCCTTGTTCTCCATGTCGCCCACGTTGCCTATCGGCTTCGATTCGCCCACATAGCCGGGAATATTCATCGTCATGAGCATGCCATTGGTCTTCTTCGAGAAGAAATCTACGCCTAACGTCAGGGCGTTCTGGAAGAAACCGAAGTCGAAACCAAGGTCGGCCTGCTCGCTTTCCTCCCATTTCAGGTCGGGATTTGCCAGTCCGCCAGCCTTAGAGCCGAGTGCCAAAGTGGCGTTTTTACCGAAGTAATAGTTGCTTCCCGTTTCGGTTAAGACGGTGTAACGGAAGTCGCCGATGTTGTCGTTACCGTTCTTACCCCACGAGAAACGCACTTTAAAGTTGCTCAACCAGTCGCGGGTGTTTTCCATAAACGCTTCGTTCATCACGTTCCAGCCCAGCGAAACCGATGGGAAGGTACCGTACTTGTTGTTCTTACCGAAGCGGGAACTGCCGTCGCGGCGCACCGTTACCTGTGCCATATAGCGCTCGTCGTAGTCGTAAGAGCCACGGAAGAAGAGCGACGACATGGTGTGCGGAGAGTTTATCCAGCCACTTACGCCCGACTGAACGATGGCCCCCGTTACCTGATAGCCTGCCGGAACATAGTTGCCATTCTTGTCTTTGGTATAAATGGGGATGTATTTGCCGTTTTCATCCACCTGATAAGTGGTCTGATAGCTGCCCGTAGCGTAGTTGATAGACGGCTTTTCCGGGTTTACGAGGTTACGGCGACTGCCGTTAATACCGAAACCGTTGTTGCGGAAAGCACTCTGACCAAGCACGATATTGAAGTGATGCTTGCCCAAAGTCTTGTCGTACGACAGCACGTTTTCCAACTGCCAAACCGTTCCGCGCTCACTGTCGGAGTATGAACTGGTGAACTGCGCAAGGTTATTTGTCGAACGGTAGTAGGTCTGTGGCACATAACTGTCGTTGCCCCAGAACGACATATCGGCGCCATAGCTGAACTTATACTTCAGGTTGTCCCACAGATTCAGCTCGGCCGAGAAGTTGGCAACGAACTTATGGCTCCAGTTTTTGGCCGCCGGAAGCATCATCAGTGCCAGCGGATTCATGATTTCGTTGTAGGCGGTGCCCGGAATCATGAGCACGTTACCATTGCGATCGTAGATGGGGTCGTAGGTTTTCATCTCCATGCCGGTTGCCCCATACACCTGATAAACGTACCTGTTTTGCTGCGCCAGCGCCTCGCTGCCACTCACGGCAGGCTGCAGAATAGGCGAAAGCGCCAGTGCCGAGCCAAGAACGGAGCCCCACTGCGAGTTGGCCTCGATACTGCTGCTCTTTACACGGGCATAGGATAAGTTCGAGGTAAGGACGAGCTTGTTCAGGTAGTTGCGCTCCTTCGTATCGTCGAAGAGGGTATAGTTGGTATTGCTGCGCATCGTAAGGCGCTGGTAATTCGACTGTCCGTAGTTACCGCCCACGATACCTTCCTGTGTGTAATAGCCCAGCGAGAGGTAGTAGTTAAGGCGTTCGCCGGCGCCGGAGATGCTTAAATCGTGGTTTACAACGGGTGCGTTGTCGTTGAAAACCAGCTTCTGCCAGTCGGTTCCCTTCCCCAGACTGTATGGATCGGCGTAAGGTGCTGCCTGTCCCGAGTTCAGATACTGCTCGTTTTGCAGAATGGCGTAGTCGGTGGCATTCACCACGTCGCGCTTCTTCCATGCCGACTGCCAGCCGTAAGAGAAGTTATAGTTGATGTTGGCTCTGCCCGATTTACCCTTTTTGGTCGTAACAAGGATAACACCGTTGGCTGCTCTGGCTCCGTAGATAGCACCCGAAGCGGCATCCTTCAGCACCTCGATGCTCTCGATATCGCTCGGATTGACAAAGTCGAGACCGCCTTCTATCGGCATTCCATCGACGATGTAGAGCGGGTCGGAGTTGTTAATGGTACCCGTACCACGCACACGGATGCGGGCGGCAGCACCCGGCTGACCCGAAGACGAGGTTACCTGAACACCCGAAGCCAAACCCTTCAGGGCGTTGTCCATACGAACGAGCGACTTGTTGCCAAGGTCGTCGGCATCTACTTTTGCGATACTTGCCGTTACAACACTCTTCTTCTGCGTACCATAGCCGATAACGACGACGTCGCTCAGCATCTTTGTGTCGGGCTGCAGCACGATGTTCATGTTGTCGCTCACCGTAACCTCCTGCGACTTATAGCCTACATAAGAGATTGTAAGCACCGAGCCGGGATCGACCGAAATCTCAAAATTTCCATCAAGGTCGGTGATTCCCCCCGATGAAGTACCCTTCTGAACTACAGAAACACCGATAAGTGGCTCTCCCTGTTCGTCTAAAACGACACCTTTATACACCGTTTTCTGGGCAAAGGCTGCTGCCGACATCACCAATGCCGACATCACTAAGATAAACCTTTTTCTCATGTCATAAAGTTTAATAAACGATTAGCGTATTTGTTAGGATAACCTTGCTGTGATAGGTTTTTACCCACGATTGATTAGTTATTGCTGCAAAGTTATACGATGTATTAATTAAAAAAAACAGTATAAAGGTAAAAAGTGGAAAACAAAGGGATTTGAATAAATGCAAACTACTGATTATCAGCCGGTATTTACCATCCTATGCCGGTGCGAAATGTGGATGAATATGAGCCTTTACTACGGCGGATGACTGTTTTTTTATCCCGTATAGTTGCCGGAACGGGTATTTTCTTCGGTCGGCAATACATGCTCTTTTACCCGGTAAAACGTGCTCTTTTTGCCGGTAATACATGCCCTTTTACCTCACAAAAGAGCATAGATTGTCAAGGCTTCGCCAAGCGCTTGATTTTAAGTTGGCTGCCTGCGATTAAGACTTTTTTTGAAAAATTTCTCTTCTTCGAGTAGGGGTTTTTCCTGAAAACGACTTTCTATGGTAGAAAGCATTCGGAAGAAAGCGGAAAAGCGGAGCCGAAATGCAGGGAGGAAATCAAATAAATGCGGTGGGGAAACGAGATAAACTCCTCCGGAAACAAGAACGACTCTGACAGAAAGGAGACCTGCCCCCGACAGGCAATGAGGGCAACTCCTCCGGAAATGAGGCCTACTGAAATGGAATAAAATAAACGCAATAAAGAGGAAAGGCTATGAGAATTAAAATTTTAGCGTTATCTTTGTGCTGCATTTTCGGTGCAAGCCACGTGGCAGCGCAAACCCATAGGCAAGGCTGTGATAACAGAAATGAAATCCGAATAGGATACAGCGATGGTCTTACCCTTGGCACTGCCAGCTTTTGGGGCATTGGTTTGGGCGACGCCCTGACGGGAACGAAGCGCACGGATGAGAAGAGCAGCGGAGTAATCGGCATCGGCTATCGTCGCCATTGCAACCGCTTCAGGGCAGGTTTCGACCTCGGTTTCGCCTCTGCCGGCAGTAAGTACGACTACGCGGGCAGCAAACAGGAGGACATTAAGGAAACACAACTGAACTTTATCGTTATGCCCGTGGCAGAATTGGTGTATTTCCGAAAAGGCATTCTGGAGCTGTACGGCTCGGCAGCTGCCGGTGTCGATGTTATCAGCAAGAAGGAAAAAGGGCTGACGCAGGTAGGGAAAGAGCATGCGGTAACGAAAGGCAAGACCTCGACCGACTTTGCCTTCCAAGTAAACCCCATTGCCTTGCGGGTGGGCAACGACCATATTGGCGGATTCGTCGAAGCCGGCGTGGGCTATAAGGGCTTTGTTACAGCCGGTGTAAGTGTAAAATTCTAAAACGAAAAAAGAACGGGAAACACGTTAGGTTATGCGAACTGAACGGAAAGAAAGGTTTAGGTTGAGATTCGAGAAATACTATCCGATGCTGTGCAACATGGCGTTTGGCTATCTGCATGATGCCGACGCGAGCGAGGATGTGGTGCAGGAAATCTTCATAACGGTATGGGACAGGAAGAAGGACGGCCTGCCCGACGAAGCCTTGGCCGCCTATCTTAAAACGGCGGTGCGCAACAACAGCCTAACCTATCTTCGCAAAAACAGTCGCTACGACACCGTGCCGATGGACGAAACGGCGGTCGCCGTGGCAGGTCTGTCGGGCGAAGAGGAGTCGGCTCCCGAGTATCGGGTGCTGCTGGATGCCCTTTTGGCACAGCTGCCACCCAAATGCAAGGAGGTTTTCCTGATGAACAAGCTCTACAAAATGAGGTATCGGGAGATCGCCGAGTCGCTCGGCATTTCCGAAAAAACCGTGGAATCGCACATGGGAAGGGCACTCCGAATAGCCAGAGCCTATGTCGTGGAGCACCCTGCCCTACTCTTAACCCCACTCTTTTTACAATTAATAGCTATCGACTTATGAAGCCACAAATGAACATAAACGAATTATTGGCACGGCACTTTGCCGGAGAATTGCTTACAAACGAGGAGGAAGCAGAGCTTCGGGCGTTTATAGCTAACAACGAAAAAGAATATCGCCAACTATCCCGTTTGATGACAAAGATGACCGACAACAGCCTTCCGCTGCAGGTAGATACGGTGGCGGCATGGAAGAAAATAGAAAGCCGACTGCACGAGGAAAAGCCGAAGGTT
Organism: Prevotella sp.; assembly: GCA_041855505.1. Classification (GTDB taxonomy): domain Bacteria; phylum Bacteroidota; class Bacteroidia; order Bacteroidales; family Bacteroidaceae; genus Prevotella. The sequence continues at coordinate 17,121 of JBHAEI010000039.1, read as the reverse complement.
GCCCTTTATCGCTGGCGCTCATGGGTGGCAGTGGCCGCCTCCGTGCTGCTGCTGATAGGCGTTGCCACCCTCGTTCGCTACCGATTTGCGGACACGAACAAGGTGAGCTTCGACAATTATACGGCCCGGAACAAAACTGTCAGCCTGCCCGACGGCTCTACGGTAACCCTTTATCCACTGGCCACACTGGCCTATCGGGAGGGCGGCAGCGAACGTATCGCCCGGCTCGAAGGCAAGGCTTTCTTTACCGTCAGGCACAAGGAAGAGCCGTTCAGGGTACAGTCGCACGACTTACAGGTGGAGGTGCTGGGCACTGCTTTCCTCATAGATGCCACCCGAAAGGGTAATGAAAAGGTGGCAGTAAGCGCCGGCAGGGTGCGGGTGGCCACCAACGAGAAGGAGGCTGTCCTTGTGAAAGGCGAGCAGATAGCCGTGAGCAATGGCGACTTGGGGCGAAAAACGAAGGCGCAAACCCATCAATCCACCCAAAAACTCAACTTCGAGAACACGCCTGTAAAGGAAGTTGTAAGGCGGATAGAACAGGAAATGGATGTGAGAATAGACATTGGCAAAGGCGTGGAAGCCAACAAGATAACGACACAGCTGCTGATGAAAGAGCCGGCTGCTGCCGTAAAAGAGATTGCCTTGCTTTGTAATTGCAGATACGATTCAATTTCGCCGCAACACTATCGGATAGTGAGGTAATATTAAAAATGTTTGTTAGGGGGCATCGGGACACGGTAAAATGTGTTTCGGTGCTCTTGGGGTTTAATGAAAAGATGGAAATCTTTGATAGGAGAAACAGGGAAATCTGAAGGGAAGAACAAGGAAATCTGATATAAAAACTTGGGAAACCTGATGGGAAAAACAAGGACATAGGATGAAAAAACAGGGGAACCTGATGGAAAGATTTGGGAAACCTGATAGGAAAATGCAGAAATATCTGATAACCATATTGCTGTTGTTTGCCTCGCTTATGGCAAGCGGACAGGGTACTCTGACAGAAGAAGTCGTGCGAATAGAGGCTTCTTCCGCCCCCATGCGCTCATGGCTGAAGCGGATAGAACAACAGGCAAATATCGTGCTTTCCTATAATTCGTCGCTGCTCGACACACAAGAAGAGGTGGCCTTTACCGTAGGCGGCCGACTGACGGTGCGGCAAATGCTCGACTATCTGCTGCGTAACTACGACTATGCGCTGCTCCCCATGCCCGGCCGAAAGCTGCTTATTCAGATTAAAGGCAGGCACACCGCTCCCCGACAGGCCACCGCCCCTCCGCCGATTGCCGACCGTAGGCTGCGAATAGGCAGCCTGTCTGCCACGCTAAGGGAGTGGTTTACCCTGATGGAGAGGCAGGGAAACTTTGCCGTTACCTATCCTGCCGATGCCATCGACCTCGATAAAACCGTGAAATTCGACCGTTCGGGCGAGCTGTCGGTGGCCGATTTGCTGGCTGTTCTGCTGAAAGATTACCGCTACCGCCTGACGACACCGAACGAAAAGGAGCTGCACATCGACGTGCTGGAGGCGCTGCGCTATCAACTTACGGGAGTGGTAAAGGAGGCCGACACCCACGAAACCTTGCTGGGAGCTACCGTTGTCATCACCGCCGACAACCAAAAACCGGCCTATGCGATAACCGATGAAAACGGATTTTTTAATGTAAGCCTGCTGAAAGGCACCTACCGGATAACCGTAAACAGTGTGGGTTATACGGCCTATGAGGGCAATGTGTCGGTGGAACGGGAGCTGCTGCTGCCCATTTGGCTGTCGCCTTTGCCCTACGAAATGAAGAGTGTGCAGGTGAAGAGGCGTAAGAGCATCAAGGAAATGGACGAGGTGGCACCGTCGAACATGGTTTCCTTCAGCAATGCCGACCTCTTCTCGCAGGTAAGAATCCTGCCGGGCGTATCGGCTTCCACCGCCAATACGGGCTTCAACGTGCTGGGTGGGGCGAGCGATGAGAACCTGACGCTGCTGGAAGGCTTCCCCGTTTACAACCCTAACCACCTCAATGTGATGCTGTCGCCCTTCAATGGCGATGCCCTGAAGAGCGTGTCTTTCTATAACGGTTATATGCCTGCACAATACGAAGGGCGCCTGTCGTCGATTACCGATGTGCGCCTGCGCGATGGCAACAAGCGCGATTTCGTTAATACGCTGTCGCTCGATATGCCTGCCGCGTCGGCCGTTTTCGAAGGTCCCATCGTGAAAAACAAGCTCTCGTACCTCGTGGGTGGCCGAAGGAGCTGGCTCGATTTCTTCGATGGTTTCGAGTCGGACGAGGACAAGTTGAACCACTCTTTTTACGACCTTAACCTGAAACTGGCATGGGACATCGACTCGGTAAGCTCGCTGAAGCTCATCGCCTACAACTCCGTCGATGACTACCACATACCTTACGAGAGGAATAACCACTCGGTACTGCACTGGAACAATCTGATTTACGCCCTGAACTTCAATACCCTGATAAGCCCGAAAGTAACGAATTCCACCGCCTTTGCCCTCTCGTTCCATACCAATCGGGCCGACGCGGGTGAGTATGGCGTCGATACATTGAACAACCTTCGGAGCCGTATTCATAGTATTTACATGAATACGGAGTTTGCCTATCACCCGGGCAGGAACGTTACCATGCGGTGGGGACTCAACGGAATCATAGAACGCTATGAGCTGGATGCCTTCGGAGCAGCGCTTAAAAACAGGAATGAACTTACCAAACACCTGTCGCTGTTCTACGACACCAAGCTGCGGCTTACCAACCGCCTGTATGCCCAGATGGGCTTTAATTCCGTGTTTTACATCCCCACCCATTACCGGCGCTACTTCAGTTTTCAGCCCCGCCTGTCGCTGAAGTGGTCGCCGGGGAGCAACGATATGTTCTCGGCCAGCCTGTCCCGCTCCGAGCAGTTCTTCCACCACATCATGGTAACCGACGTTTCTACCCCCTTCGATTTCATCATGCCAAGCATCGAAGGGTTTGCCCCCAGCAACGCCATGCACTACGAATTGGGCTGGAAACACTACTCCCGACTGGGCGTTATGGAGCTGTCGGCCTATTACAAACGGCGCCACCGACTGCTGGCCTTGCGCCCCGACATCTTCATCGAAGACAGCGATTGGGGGAAATACATCATGTGTGGCGAGGGCGACAGCTACGGCATCGGCTTTTACCTTTACCAGAACTGGAAGCGCTTTCGCTGGCAATTGTCGTACTCGCTTTCGAAGAGCCACGAATGGTTTGGCGAACTCAAGGAGCGGGGAAAGATGCCTTCGCTCTACGATATTCCGCACATCCTGAACGGAGCCGTGTCCTACTCGATAGGCCGAACATCGATGATAACGCTTGGCGGCAACCTCCACTCGGGCAAAATAGCCTATAACTCCTTCGACGACGACATAGGCGATACCTACGAAACGTTCCGGAAAGTGCGCGACCCTATGCGCTATCGGGTCGATGCAAGTTACACTTTCCATAAGGACTTCAGGAAGTCGAAGCTGCTTTTCAGGCTCGGACTGTTCAATATTTTGGGCAACGCGTCCGACTACGACATGTTCTATTACTTCTCAATAAAAATCAAAAACCACTGCGTTCCGTTCGGAACGATCTCGTTCAAGTTCTGAGAAACTATTCATTCAGGTTCCAAACCATCACGTTAAAACTATGAAGCAATTCGTTCAAGTTCGGAAAAAATGGGAAAAAGATTCGGCCCTTTGCGCGCAGGTTTATGACCTTTATGGGCGAAACTTGCAATGCCTGTGGGGATTGTCCCCTGAAATGTTTTGAGATGTTCCATGAAAGTATTATTTTTGCAGCCAATATAACCGAAAACCAATCGATGGGAAGCGTGAGCCTTTCCGCCGGCAAGTGATACCTTATCTATTAACGATAATCGTTCCGAATGACAAGAAACCCTATTATATTACAAATTCTTTTGATGATGACAACGATGCTTTACCCTGCCGATATGGCGGCACAAACACCGCATGCGGTTAGCTTTGAGCGTATTTTTGGTTTCCCTTCCCATGAGGAGGGGATAGCAAAAGGTGTGTCGGCCTGCTTTGCCGGTGCCATTGGCGACTGCCTTGTGATGGCCGGAGGCTGCAACTTTCCCGACACGCCTGCTGCCAAAGGCGGACAGAAACGCTACTACAAAGGCATTTATGCGGCGAAAGTAACAGAGCGGAAAGCCCTCGACTGGCAGCTCGTCGGCGAGCTTCCCGAGCCTTGCGCCTATGGGGTAACCATTCAGCTTCCCGACGCCTTGCTGCTGATAGGGGGCAACAACCACGACGGCAGTTCGGCAAAAGTGCTGAAGCTGGGGCTGAAAGCGGGGAAAGCCCTGCTGGAAACATGGCCCAGTCTCCCCACCCCGATGGATAATTTTACGGGCAGCACCGATGGCAACAGGGTACTCGTGTATAACGGCGAGCACCTTTTTGCGCTCGACTTGCAGGCGCCCGGCAAGGGATGGAGCGAACTTTCGCTTGCTCATCCGGCAAAGATAGGTCAGCCCGTGAGCGGCTTCTCGGGCGGTATCTTCCACGTTTGGGGAGGCGCTACAGCCAAGACGGCCCACGAGGAAGCCACCCTCCGCATCGAGGGAACACGCTTCTACGAGGATAAAGAACGCTTCCAAGAGGGTAAAAAACGCTTCTGCGAAGGGGGCGAAACACCCGTCCCTGCCCCGAAAGATGGCGCGGGCAAGGAGATTTTCTTGGGCGGTGGCGCTGCCATCAACCTGTCCGACAGGCATATTTTAGCTATCGGAGGCGTGAACAAGGACGTGTTCCTGTCGGCTGTCAATCATCCCCAACCGGGCTATATGACGCATGAAGTGGAGTGGTATCGCTTCAATCCCGTGGTGAGTGTATATGACGGGCACCGATGGCACAGCTTGGGAACGAGTAAGATAACCGCCCGTGCCGGAGCCGCTTTGGTGAAGTTCCGCGACAAAGTGTATCTCATCGGGGGCGAACTGAAGCCGGGTATCCGCACACCCGACATCTATCGGATGGAGATTGGAATGGAATGAAAGGAGTGAAAGGAGTGAAAGAAGTGAAAGGAAGTGAAAGGGAGATAAGAAGTTAAAGGAGTGAAAGAAGTAAAAGGAAGTGAAAGGACAAATGTCTGTAACCCTTGTTTAAGGAAAGGTGTTGGGGTATCCCGCTAATGTCCTTTCACTTCTTAGCGACCGGAAGGAGCGATCACTTCCCCTCACTTCCTTTAACTTCTCCTAAAAACTCCTTTAACTTCTCCTAAAAACTCCTTTAACTTCCCCTAAAAACCCCTTTCACTCCCCCTTATTATTTTATAACTAAAAACAATGAATTTACAAACGAAAAAGTATTATCCGTGGCTCGTCGTAGCGCTGCTCTGGGTGGTGGCGCTGCTCAATTACATGGACCGGCAGATGCTCTCTACCATGCAGGGAGCGATGAAGGCCGACATCGGCGAGCTTAATCAGGCCGAAGCCTTCGGGGCATTGATGGCCGTGTTTTTATGGGTGTATGGCATCGTGTCGCCCTTTGCGGGACTGGTGGCCGACAAGATGAGCCGTAAATGGCTCGTGGTGGGCAGCCTCTTTGTGTGGTCGCTCGTAACGATGCTCATGGGCTATGCCACCTCTTTCCGGCAGCTTTACGTGCTTCGTGGACTGATGGGCATCAGCGAAGCGCTGTATATCCCGTCGGCGCTCTCGCTCTTGGCCGACTGGCACGAGGGCAAGTCGCGCTCGCTGGCCATCGGCATCCACATGACGGGCATCTATGTAGGGCAGGCCATCGGGGGCTTTGGAGCCGTGGCAGCGGCCATGTTCTCGTGGAAATCCACCTTCCATTGGTTTGGAATCGTCGGAATAGCCTATGCCGTAGTGCTGTGGGCCTTGCTCCATGAGAGTCCGAAGCACGGCAAAGCGGCTCCGCAAACGGGACAGGAAAAACCGTCGAAATCGTCGATTTTCCACGAATTCATCGTGGTTTTGTCGAACTGGGCGTTCTGGATTGTCCTCTTTTACTTCGCCGTTCCCAGCTTGCCGGGCTGGGCTACGAAGAACTGGCTGCCCACGTTGTTTGCCGAAAACTTAGGCATGTCGATGCAGGATGCGGGCCCCATCTCTACCATTACCATCGCAGCGTCGTCGTTCATCGGCGTTTTGTTAGGCGGCTACCTGTCCGACAAGTGGGTGCTCCGCAACATCCGTGGGCGCATTTACACCGGTGCCATCGGCTTGGGACTTACCATTCCCGCCCTCGTGCTGCTGGGCTATGGGCACAGTGTCGTGGCCGTGGTGGGAGCAGGCTTGCTCTTCGGCGTGGGCTATGGCATGTTCGATGCCAACAACATGCCCATTCTGTGCCAGATCATCCCGTCGAAATGCCGTTCTACGGCCTATGGTATCATGAACATGACGGGCGTGTTCGCAGGGGCGGTCGTTACGCAGGTGTTCGGCAAATGGGCCGATGGCGGACAGTTGGGCAGCGGGTTTGCCCTGTTGGGCGGTATCGTGGCGGTGGCACTTGTGCTGCAGCTCGCCTTCCTTCGACCCAAAACCGACAACATGGAGTAGCCCTCCCACAGTTCCCTCTCCTGCAAAGAGCACGGCAAAAGGGCATGTTTTACCCTGTAAAAGAGCATGTATTACCCGATAAAAGGGCACCTATTACTCGGCAAAAGGGCATCTTTAACAGATAGGGAGAGAACAGCTGCCCGGGGAGAAGCGGGAAATGACTCTCGACGGAGGGAGGAGAAAAAGCCTTGATGACAGGAGAAATACCTCTGATGACAGGGGGAAAGCTTCTGATAACAGGAGAAATACGCTGATAAAAGCAATCATTAATTAAAAAATATACGACAATGGAGAAAATAAAAGGACTGATTGATGCGCCGTTTACACCTTTCGATGCCAACGGCGATGTGAACTTGGCGATGATAGCGCCTTACGCCGCGCTGCTGCAAAAGAACGGGCTGAAGGGCGTGTTTGTGAACGGCTCATCGGGCGAGGGCTATATGCTTACCACCGACGAGCGCAAGGCACTGGCCGAAAAGTGGGTAAGCGTGGCGCCCGAAGGCTTTAAGGTAATCGTTCATGTGGGTAGCTGCTGCCTGAAAGACAGTGTGGAACTGGCCCGCCACGCACAGGAAATAGGGGCATGGGGCATAGGCTCGATGGCGCCGCCGTTCCCGAAAATAGGACGGATAGAGGAGTTGGTGAAGTACTGCGAGCAGATAGCCGCGGCCGCGCCGGAGCTGCCTTTCTACTATTATCACATCCCTGCCTTCAACGGCGCGTTCCTGCCTATGCTCGATTTGCTGAAGGCTGTCGATGGCAGAATACCCAACTTTGCGGGCATAAAATACACCTTCGAGAGCCTGTACGAGTACAACCAGTGCCGACTTTACAAGAACGGCAAGTACGACATGCTGCACGGACAGGACGAAACGCTGCTGCCCTCGCTGGCACAGGGGGGCGCGCAGGGCGGTATCTGCGGCACTTCGAACTATAACGGCACCGGACTCGTGGCCATCGTGAAGGCTTGGGAGGAGGGCAACTTGGACGAGGCACGACGCCAACAGAACTATGCGCAGGAGGTTATCAACGTGATTTGCCGCTATCGGGGCAACATCGTGGGGGGTAAGCGCATCATGAAGCTCATCGGGTTCGACCTCGGGCCTAACCGTGTTCCGTTCCAAAACCTTACCGAGGAGGAGGAACAGCGCATGAGGGCGGAGCTGGAAGCCATCGATTTCTTTAACCGTTGTAACAAACTATAGGCCGCCATGGATGTAAAACAATATATTGCCGACTGGCAACAGCGCTACACCACCGACCTTACACAGGACATTCTGCCCTTCTGGCTGGAGCATGGCATGGACAGGGAACACGGCGGAATATACACCTGTCTCGACCGCGACGGCCGGCTGATGGACACCACCAAGTCGGTATGGTTTCAGGGTCGCTTCGGCTTTATCGCCGCTTATGCCTACAATGAGGTGGAGAAACGCCCCGAATGGTTGGCTGCCTCGAAGAGTTGCATCGACTTTATCATCGACCACTGCACCGATACCAATGGGCGGATGTACTTCGAGGTGATGGCCGACGGCACGCCGCTGCGCATGCGCCGCTACCTCTTCTCGGAATCGTTTGCCGCCATTGCGATGGCCGAATACGCACGGGCGTCGGGCGAAATGGCGTATGCCGAACGGGCACTCGACATCTTCCGCCTCATTCTGAAGTACAAGAACACGCCGGGACTGCTCGAAAGCAAGTATCTGCCGGCCATGGACTGTCAGGGACATTCCCTCACAATGATTCTCATTAACACGGCATCGTGCATTCGGAAAACCCTGCCCGACCCGCTGCTCGACCGACAGATCGATGAGTCGATTGCTGCCCTGCGGCAGTATTTCGTGCACCCCGAGTTCAAGGCTGTGCTGGAAACGGTAGGGCCCGAGGGCGAGTTCATCGACACGATAAACGGCCGAACGATTAACCCGGGACACTGCATCGAGACGGCATGGTTCCTCTTGGAAGAGGCGCGCAACCGTGGATGGGACAGACAGCTTACCGAGCTTGGCCTTAAAATATTCGACTGGTCGTGGGACTGGGGATGGGACGAAGCCTTCGGGGGCATCATCAACTTCCGCGACTGCAAGGGCTTCCCGCCCCAGGATTACTCGCAGGACATGAAGTTCTGGTGGCCGCAGTGCGAAACGATTATTGCCTCGCTGTACGCCTATCTGGCCACGGGCGACGAGAAATACTTGGAGCGCCACCGCATCATCAGCGACTGGGCATACCGACATTTGCCCGACCCGGAGCATGGCGAGTGGTTTGGCTACCTGCACAGAGACGGCTCTGTGGCACAGCCGGCCAAGGGAAACATCTTTAAAGGGCCGTTCCATGTGCCGAGAATGATGATAAAGTCGGCCGGGCTTTGCGGCGAAATCCTGTTAAAACGGTAAGCGGATAGAGTCGTGAAGTGCCGATTTTTTAACAAAAACATGAGATATCGACCTGTGGGAAACCTGCCAATGGTGATAAAATCATAAGGAATAGACCCGTAAAAACAATTTTATCCTAATAAAAACAATAGTGTATGGACAGAAGAAAAATAGACCTTTCGATAGCCAACTATGGCACAACCCGCGAGGAACACTACGACCTTGTGCTGCTGCCGTGGGGAGCTAGCGAGCCGCATAACCTCCATTTGCCGTACATGACCGACTGTATTCTGTCGCACGACATCGCTGTAGATGCTGCCGTAAAGGCTCATGAGGAACACGGTTTGCAGTGCATGGTGATGCCGCCTGTGCCGATGGGCTCGCAGAATCCGGGTCAGCGCGACCTGAAGTTCTGTGTGCATGCCCGCTATCAAACGCAGTTTGCCATCCTTGCCGACATCGTGTCGTCGCTCCATCGGCAGGGGTTTCGCAAGCTGGTTATCGTGAACGGGCATGGGGGAAACAACTTCAAGAACATGATTCGCGACCTGTCGGTGGATTATCCCGACTTCCTCATAGCTTGTGGCGAGTGGTTTAAGATGGCGCCCGTCGGGGATTTCTTCGACCATCCGGGCGACCATGCCGACGAAGTGGAGACATCGGTCATGATGCACTACCACCCCGAATGGGTAAATCTCTCGGAAGCCGGGGCGGGCGAAGGCAGAACTTTCACCGTCGATGCGCTGCGCGAGGGCAAACAATGGCTGCCCCGCCACTGGAATTTGGCCTCGCCCCACGATACGGGCATCGGCAATCCGATGTGCTCGACGGCCGAAAAAGGCACCCGCTTTGCCGAAGCTGTCGTAGCTGCCTACACCCGTTTCCTCGTGCAACTGCACGGAATTCGGCAGGCAGAGGATCTGTACACCACCTCTTGAGATACCCATTCTTGGACAAAGGTAAGGTTATCGCAGTTCTTAGAAGATATATCTTTATATTAGAAGAGATATATCTTCATTTTAGAAAGATTACATTTTTATTTTAGGTAGTAATGGATATTGATGGATATACGGAATTTACCTGTCAATGTCCATTACGCCCTATTCCACAAATTAATTTCATCTTGCTACCACTATCAGGTCATCAGGTCACGCAAAATAGTCCTAAAACTCTAGAATATGTCCCAAGATAGGAAGCAAAAGTTTATAATAGAGTTTTTCTCTAATTACATTTTTAAGTTGGTTATTTGTTTTCAGTTAATAGTAATGCTGCCATTATTATTCTCAATATAAAGAGATTTATCTCCATTCTGTAAAATTTCACGAGATTTAAAGGGATAATTTCCTTCAGGAGGTAAAATCTTTCGATTGAGGGAAGATGAAGTGGTAGGAACTTCTTTCTGTAGTTCTTCCATAAGTAAATAAGCATCATTTGCTGTTAGTTCTCCATAGCTACCTGTATTTACATGTACCAAGTACTCCCAAAAATCATTGATATTTTGGAGTATATCATCAATTTTTTGAAATTCTCTGTGTAGAAAATCTGTATTTCCGGACTTCTTCATATCATCTAACTTTCTGTTCTTCTCATCTTCCCAGTACTTTTCAATTTGTTTAAGTCCATCTCCATTTCGAGGGGTTGTTTGCATTGTAACAACGGGGAATACTCGTTCTTTTACATTCTTATTTCGAAATATTCTAGTCATCTCAAACATACAGTCTATAGATTTTAAATAGGAGTCAGTAATAAACATAATGACTCTCTCGGCTTCACCTATTTCCTTCTCATATTCTTCAATGTTATCTCTATACTTAATATCATGCTCATCAATTGAATATGCAATTTTGGCTTTTGTCAAACCTGTTTTAATAGCCTTTATCGTTCCTTCATATGTAGCATCATGTTTGTATGAGATGTACACTTTAGTCAATCTATTTTCCATAAGTATATTTTTTTTTTAAATGATAATAGTATAATATTTGAATCACATTTTGCATTTGATGACCTTTTGCGTTTACAGATTACTAGAATAGGAGTGTTACGATGCTCTAAAGAATCACTTAGTTTACACAAATCTTCATGCCCTAATGAGTTAAGGTCATTTTCTCCTTGTATGTGTAGAACTAATTTTTCAGTAGAGCATAATTCTCTCATAACAAGTATGGAGAGATTATACATTAGAGCTTCTTTTCCTTCTTGTATGGTAAGATAAGTATTTCTTTGTTTTTCTATTTCATTATTTTTACATCGATGACTCAGTCCAATTATGAATAAGTCAAAGGAAGAGCTATCCTTCGTTGTTAGCAGAGAGCTTTTTACATATGAGTAAGAATTACCTTCCTCATCCTTAATAAATCTCTCTATATCTTTATCTTCTAAGTCTGTATCAATTAAATACAGACCTGATTTTGAATCAGGGTTATCCAATATCCTTTGCAGCTGTTCAAACTGGTAATCTTTACTCATTATCGAGTTTATTAATGAAATTGGAAATCAGGTATTTATTGCTTGGATTCTGCATGATGGTATCTATTAAATCCATTGCATGTTCCAAAGTGTTTTGATAATCGGTTTTATTGAAGGATTTGATACCATTATATGATTGGATAACGACATCTACAATACGATTCCAGATAAAATAGTCATCTGGTATATCGGTATTCATTATTTGTTCTAACCATCTAAGTGCCTGTATAGGATTTTTAATAGCAATGCCACCTAAGAAAGTTATGAATGTCCTTATCTGATGCCTGCTTAATGGAGAATTAACATACGTATTGGTAACCTGATATTGTAGATTCTCTGGCCAATTATTAATATGGTGGAATAAGTTATCACAAGCCTCTCCCATCTCTTTTGTATCAAATTGAGGCTCCATAAAGTATAAGATATAGTCTATAGCATCCTCGTTAATCTTTTTATCTAAGGTACTCAGGAAATGAAGTAGCGATAATCTAGCTTCTTGACTTGTTTCGCACATTCTATCGAGTAGCACCTTAATCTGCTCATTTCTATTATTATGCGACCATGCCAGCCATAATACGACAACTTGTGCTTTATAGCATTTAGGACAATCTGCTGCATGATTAAAGAAATTCATCAAATCATCTAGGGCATAATTAATAAAATATATCAGAGGATTATAATTGTGTATGGGCATTGCCATCAGCCTAGGGTCAAAATCATACATCAGTTTCTTAAAAAGACTTACATTTCTATTTTGATCCAACCAATTCAGCACTGCTAAATTTAATAATATAGCTGCTCTTGTATATACCGATGCTGTCTCTGAGATACTTTCTAATGTTTGGAAAATTTTCTCCTTATATTGATCCTCATGAGCACACTCCACCAACATATAGCCGGCATTCCCCCTAGGTTGGTTAATCCCTATGTTATACACATCTATATCATTTTGGTGAATATCTTCCTTAGGTTCATTGGCGTTTATGAGCGCATTGCATAACAATTGTATTACAATTTCTGGAACATGATCTTGCTTGACGACATCATTCAGTGCAAGCAATAGAGAATGAATACTGAATCCTCTTTCTGTTGAATTTACATCATTATTGATTATGCCAAGTATTCCTTTAAGTATGTGCATAGCATCATTTAATCTATTTGCATCTAATAGCCCCTGCATTCCAGCTAGAGGATAGTCTATGAGGATCCGTTTGTCCTGAATGGTTTGATTTATCAGCTTCAAAAACTTATCAGGCTCTTTGCTCACAACATTCCGGAATAAATGACACTGCCCTGTAAGTGATGGCCTATCCCATTCGTGAGGGTCTATATTATATTTGAGCATAGAATTGAGCCAAGTGTCATGACTCATTTTTAATCCTTGTTCTTCCTTAAGAGATGTCCAACCTATGTGAGATGATATGCTAGAGGGTTTGCTATTTTTCAGATATTCCTTATTGAATTTTCGTTCAATTCGTAATCGTTCTTGGTATGCTTTCTCGGAAATATGCTTAAGCTCTTTTATCGGAATTACTTCCAGTGCTTTTCCTTTGTGCCAATCAATATTAAGAATAGGGCGCCCATATTGTAACCTTGCCTTTATAACATCCTTAAAAAGCCTATGTTCCATTTTATCGTCAATGGTAAGTATTCTTTCTACAATATTATTCTTTTGTTCATTAGTCATCAAAAGAAAAGATACTCTTAAGGCTTCTATAGTTTGATATTCTACCCAACTCGGTGCATTGGCTAACACTTGGCGGTTTATGATAATGTTATGTATATCATCTTTAAACCGTTCAGGATGTGAGGTGTAGATATACAGTGCAATAAAGACAAATCCTGCATGCTTGCTTTTGCTGAATTCCGCAATGTATCGTTTGGTATAGTCACTATCAATATTCTCGAGGAAATCGTCTATAAGAATATTAGCAGAATCTTCAATTAAGTTGGATGTGAAATTTTTACCTGTTGTCCTTTTAAAATTAAAGAATCCTGTTGAATTTAATATTTCTGATTCTTTTAGTTCAAATTGGGTAGATTCATAGGTTATCATCAAAATGTCCGCAAGTAGTTGAACTGCTACATCATGATGCTTCTTAAGCAACTCCTCATAAAGATCTGTTACTTCATAATTTATTTCTATTTTATAGATATAATTTTTCTCCTTCAGCTGTAACCTCACATTCTCCTTCAGCTCTTCACATACGAAAACAGGATTCTCTTTGAGGATATTTTTCAATAGGTACGTATATTCTAGGGGATGTCTCGTCTTGATAAGTTTATTGTAATAGTCAATTAATTTGTCACTTCTGCAATTCAGATCATTGTACTGTAATAGATTGACCAAATATTTGCGGTCTTCCTCATCCTTCAAATCTAATTCTGTGTTCAATTTATCAAGAACAATATCAGTATTTAGTCCAAGAGTACGTTGGCACATTACTATGAGCTTCTCCTTATAATCTTTGCTAAGTTTTTTCCATCCACCATTATCATCAACGATTTCCCAAATGGCTGTAAACCAATTAGGTGTATATACAGATTCTAATACCACATTCATATATAATTTATCCATATAGACTTTTGTCGAGATAAAGTTTAATTCTTCTGGCAGGGGCGATTCAAAAAAAGCCATATTGCTTAGTGCAAGAGATTTCAAATGGTATCTATAAATGCTCTTACCAGCTTCCTTTGCATAGAGTAATTGTTCTAAATATTGAAGATAGAGATCTACATCTTGCTCGCGCAAAAAGGTTAATATGCTTTTCACAGACGCTCTGGAGAATAAACCTTGATGTTGTCTTTTGAGTTCTGTCAATAAATTAAGTCCCTTTTCTACAAACCTTCTTGCATAAACATAGTCAAATAACGTCTGATGGAAGAATTGAACTTGCCCACTTTTTGTTCTAATCAGTAATTCATTGGAAAAAAGATATTCTAGTTCTGTATTATACTGTGTTTCAAATGTTCTAATGTGTACAGCCAATTCTTGCCGCTGATACATTTTAGCCGTAAGTGCATCAAGTAATGCCAATAATTTTTCCTTATTAACCTTACGCACGCTATCATCATTTATATACTTGCGCCATAATTGGTGATAAAGTAAATCTGTTGAAAGTGGGTCGGTTAGCTGCTCATCTGGTTTAACTTTTAAGAATAAATACAAGTGTAGAGGATTTCCAAGAAAGCGTAAAAGATTATCACTCAATCGTTCTTTATTCTGATTTTCTTGCAAAGTCTTTAATACCTGTTCTTTGGGGAGTTCTTTTAATTCCCATTTGTTCCCTATCCGTAGATTATTAAGTTGAGGATCATATTCCAAATCATATGGCCTACAAGAAATAACCACTCTTACATGAGGGATATTCTTTATCTTTTCTATAAGCTGTAATAAAGAACGCAATGGCGTACGATTGGAAGACAATGAAAGTGACAATGCATCTATTTGATCAACCAATAGTACTACTCGAGTATAATTCTGGGCCATCTCCTTTATGGCAACTTCTAGAGGCTGTTTTAAATGGATTTTTTTACTCAATTCATCAGTATCTACAAACTCTATTTGGTCTGATTTTAAGCCAAGCACTAAATAATTACTTGTGGTTTGCAGCTGTTCCAAAAGATTATGCATCACAACGGATTTCCCTATTCCAGCTTTTCCATATAGCAAAGCTAATCTGGCTGATTTCTCAGAAGGAGCTTTTTTCTTGATCCATTCTAGAATTAACCTTACCTCTTCTCTGGGGATAACAGGTTCTATAGTTGGAGCATAATCAAGCAGTGGATATGATCCGTTGGAAAAAGCATCCGAGGTTTCTTCCACGTAATGATTTCCCGTATAAATATAAATTATACCTTTATTTTGTTCAATATAGATATTTTTTATGCCATGCTGATAAATCATTCTTTCTTCCATATAGTTATAGTCAAAAAGGATTAGCTCCTATTCTTTGCTCAATATCTATCAATTTCTGAGAATACCAAAAATGTCAGAACTTTTATATCCGTTAGATTGTATTATAATTACAAAGTTATATAATTTTGAATTTATCTACAAATTTTATTGTCTATTGTTGTAAGCTTTACTCCGAAATAGCTCTACTCGTTGGTATGAGTCTTTTGCTTTATTATAACACTATTGAGATAGTATATAGCTATATATTATTATAGTTTGGGATAAGAATTCCAGATATGTATATAATAAAACGAATTAATAAAAAACTTTTTACTTACCGTCATTTTTAATAATTGGCTTAAATATAAGGCGCAATGGATATTTGAAAAGTTTCAGCCTACCAAATATCCATTACGCCCAATATAAATTTATTACAGATAAAGTATATAAGTATGATAATACAAAATATTCTTGTAGCTGCTGGTTTTTGCATTAAATTTTACACTATTTCTTAGTATCGACAGGGGTAAATATCGGTTATCATACTATACAGTGAAGCATAAAAATGGTGTAATGAACATTCGTCCTAGGCAATGTTCATTGCACCATGATTCGTTATGACTTATACTTTTCTTTATCTACAAACATGATGGCTTTTTCCTCGTCCGATACTACACTCAGGTAGCGCTCGTACTCACGAAACACATCGGCAATGATTTCTTCCTTGTTTAGGTTTTGAATATCGTTGCCCATTCTGCCGTCGCTGTAGTAGGTAACGGGAATGTATTGCAGGTTAGAGTCGGCGTCGGGGGGTATTGTCCCCATCTATCAGATAGTCGGATGTGCTGCGCCTTTCGGTCGTTACATTATAGCGAAAGCTCCATACTGGTAACAGGCAGCATGGCTATCCATGAAAAAAAAACTTGTATTGCGGTGTGGAATTATCGCCCCCAGCCCGGATATTTCCGAGCTTACCTAACTCCAGCACCATCCTATACCTTCTTGCCTCCTTCCATCTATCTGCCGGGAAAAACAGTGCTGTTACTTATTCAGCTTCTTCATTTCCTTTCTGTACTTCAGCGCATTCTGTGCATTTTCCAACACCGGTTTCTTCATTTTCTCATTCTGTTGAGCAGCCTGACAGCTCTTTCTCGACTGTTGATAAGCATTCTGCACCTGTTTGTAAGAGGCTTTCGACTGCTTTGTACGAGTCTGCGCACGCTTATATTCTATCTTGGCATTGCTTACACTGTTGGTAAGCTGCGCCTTAGTCACCGTCGTGGCATCCAAATGCACTATTGTAGGGATTGTGGTAAGCTATTCCAAGGTGGCAAACGCATTAAAGACATTAGTCCATGTAATCATGTAAATCCTGCCATTAGAACGAAAAAGATGAAAACAAGTGTGTAAACCATCCTTCTTTTATGGACAGTACCTCGTATAAAAATAACAATACACAGTCAAAAGGGTATGTTATATGCAAATTAATCATGTAATCACGTTAAGCATGTAGTCACATTAATCTTATAAATCCTGTTAATCCTGTCTTTAAATACTAATCATAATTAAGCAATCATGTCTATAAACGGACCCACCAACACAAAAAGGCCCTGACCATATCTCTATAGTCAGGGCTTCTATAACTTTCACAGTATCCTATGTGAGTATATCTAAAAAAGGCGATCCAAAAAACGAAAAAAGTCCCGACCGCCAATCTTGGCAGTCAGGACTCATTCGCACCTGTATGGCGTATTCTAAAAAAAGGCGGCCTCCTACTCTCCCGCATTGCATTGCAGTACCATCGGCGCAAAC
>JBHAEI010000038.1:0-31199 GCA_041855505.1 Prevotella sp. | reverse complement strand
GAAAAGATTTCCTCATCCTTTTTTAGATCTGTAGTTATATAAACCATAATAGAAGTGTAAAACACAATGTGTGTTCTCTTTTTTATTTTGCAAATATATAACTTATTTGAATAATTAACAAGCAAAATTGTAAAAAATATTCTTGCATGCAAAAATGGAATAACCGTGAAAATAGTAGTATGCACTACGTGAAGTACTTTGATACCTGTCTGCACTTTATCGTAATGCTTATGCGGTAATCAAACGGTTCTAACCTCTGCGGGGGATAACCGACTCTATGTTTCTTGAAGATTGCAAACTGACACATCCGGGTATTCAGATGATACCAAGGTACAGCATATTGTCTGACGCCAATGTGCATAGATCAGAAAAGACATCTTTAGCGGACAACAATAAAAAGCAAAAGGATAAGTATTGCGGGGCAAACAGGCATAGATTGCATTGTAATATATGCTCTTTTACTGTGCAAAAGATGCCCTTTTGTTCGATAAAAGGGCTCCTTTTGCTTGACAAGAGGGGGTTTGCTTGGTAAGATACAACAGGCAGTAATCCATGATAAACCCCAAAAGTATGGCAATCACTGCTTTACTTTCGGGGTACTTTCATTTTGAAACCTACTTAATAATTTACTGATTTTAGGAATTTAAGTAGTATAAATAATCAGACAATGCTGCGCTCAGCATGAAAATTAATTGTAAATTCAACATAACCTAAAAAAGTCCAAATAACTATTGTATATCTTTGTCTGTATTATTGTACGGTAAATACGTAAGTGCCGGAGCCAACTTCCATCTGTTGTTTTCCATCGACAATAGAAAGGAGTTTGATACTCTTTGCCTTCTTTATATCCTTGCCGCCTTCGGTAATTTTCGTGCCCTTACCACATGGCAGGCATACGGTGGCAGATGTGTTGGCAGGAATGGTGAAGCGATAGATTACGGTGTTGCCCTCTCGTTGCCAGCTGCTCTCTATACGACCGTACATCGAATCGTATGAGCCTTGAGCCGAAGTAAGGTTGCCTGTAGGGTCGGCTTCCGGACAGAGAACAAAGTGCTTGAAGGCGGGAGTATTCTCATCGCGTGCTATTCCCAGAGAGTGCTGTATGAGCCAGTTGGTTACCGAGCCGAAAGCATAGTGGTTAAACGAGTTCATACTGTTGTTGCCACCGAAGCCATTATCCTTTGTATAAGAGTTCAGGCGTTCCCAAATGGTAGTTGCCCCCTGCTCTACAGGATAGAGCCAAGAGGGAAATTGCTTGTTAAGAAGCATCCTGTAGGCATAATCGCTACGTCCCACCTTTGTCAGAGCATTGCTTATCCAAGCTGTGCCGATGAAACCTGTCATCAGCGAATAGGATGGATAAGACTTCCCGTCGTCGCCGATGCTCTGTCGAGAAACGGTGTTCAGGAAGTTATCGACAAACTTCTGATTTTGCTTATCTACAATACCAAATGCCAAAGGAACGGCGTATGAGGTCTGGGTGTCAATCAAAACACCCTTGCGCTTAGGTCCGCTCACCATTCCGAAAGGTCCTTGTACTTCCTTTCCCAGTCCCGACCCTGTGGTCTTTCCTGTGTTTGCATCGATGTAATGGTTACGGATAAAGGCTGCCCGTTCATCCCGCAACCGGGCATAGCGGTTAGCATCAGCCTCCTTGCCCAGTGCTTTTGCCATCTTTGCCATAAGGTTGAGCTCGTAAGATAGATAACTGTCGAAGATAAGGGTATTGTCGTTTTTACCTACCTCGAAGCCTAACCAGTCGCCCAGTCCTATACCGTTATTGAAGTTATAGAAGCCCTCCTGCTTGTCGATATAGTTGTTCAGCTGGTTGTCGATGAACTTCTGCATAGATGAATAATGCTCGCTGATGGCATCAGTATCGCCATACTGCAGGTAGCTTTGCCAAGGCATAGTGATGCCTACGCTGCTCCAAAGAGGGCCTCCGAAGCCTCCGCCAACCGGTGCAACGGCAGGATAATCGCCATTAGGCTCCTGTGTATCGCGCAATGCCTGCAGGTGGCGGCGTAGGAATTCGGCTCCATTGAACATATAAGACATGGTGGGCGAGAAAACAGACAGGTCGCCACTCCATCCCATGCGCTCATTGCGTTGAGGGCAATCGGTAGGAATAGAGAAGATATTGGCCAATGACGACCACTCTACATTCTTGAAGAAGCGATTGAGGGTAGGGTTGTTCGTTTCGTAGTTGGCAGTAAGTTTATCGACACTGCTCAGCACAATACCCTTTACCTGTGCCGGGTCGATGGCACGGTCGATACCCGTTATCTCTATATATTGATAGCCATGATAGGTGTGGCGTGGCTCAAAGAGCTCGGTACCTCCCTTTGCTATGTATATGTCTTGCTCCATGGCGCCGCGCTGATTTTCCATCATGACCATGCCAACGTTGTCCTTGTATTCGGGTAAGTCGGGATATTTCACCTCGGCATAGCGCATATATACCTTCTGTCCGGGCTTTAATCCAGTGAAGGTTATTCTCGGAATACCGGCCATGTTTTGTCCCATGTCGTAGATGAAGACACCCGGACGCACTTCCTCTACCCCCTTTGCGGTGAGCGTAGTGAACTGTCGGACGGGCATTCCGACCTGTGCCGTGAGAGTAAACCGGCTATAATCATCGGGACATGGCCATGCAAAGAACCCCTGAAGGGTTTCGTGACTGATGGTACCTTCGAGTGGTACTTCCTTAGCTGCAGTCCATTTGCTGTCGTCGAAATTTGCTTTGGTCCATCCCTCAATGCCCATCCCCTTTGTTGCATCGAATACCTCGCCTTGGAAGATGCTGCCCAAACGTACGGTACCATCGTTGTAGAACTTCCATGTCTGCGGATTGGTAGCGATGGTCTGACGGCTGCCATCGGTGTAGGTAATTACCAGTTGAGCCAACAGCGATTGTTTATCGCCAAAGAAATTCCAGTTGGCACCGCTAAAGGAAAGCGCTCCGCTCCACCATCCTTCGCTTAATTGTGCTCCAAGGGCATTGTTGCCGCTTTGTAAAAGAGACGTAACATCGTAGGTTTGGTAGAAGTGTGTTTTGTTATATTGGGTCAGTCCCGGGTTCAGGTAGTCGTTGCCTACCCGTTTTCCGTTCAGGAATAGCTCATAAATACCGCGCGCTGTGGCATAGATACGTGCCGAAACTATCTGCTTGCCATTGGTGGCAAACTCGGTACGGAGCATAGGAGCGCCCGTTTCCTGCGGTGTAAAGATTTTCTGACTGTTACTGAGCGTTTCGTCAGGGATGCTGACAAGTGTGTGTCTCGGCAAACGGAAGTTAATAACTTCCACCTCACTGAATGTAGCTTTCTGGCCCTTACCGACACTGAAGCCAAGGTCGCCTACATTGGGGAAAGAGATGTAGTCGCCCCCTTTTCCCATCGGATTCAGATTAAAATCATCTATTACAGGTTTCTCGGCACCATCAATGAAAAGCTGTGTAGTGCCGTGCATGGAAGCTATCTCGAAGCTGTGTTTCTGATATTGGTTCTGCTTGTTAATCAGACTTGTTGGAATCTTGAATGAAGCGAAAGGCTTGTCAGAACGGTCGGAGAGGGTATAGCCCACCCGGTAAATGTCGATAGTGGCACTGTCGCCCTTGAGCAGTGGCGTTGCGTTAAGTACAAACTTGATGTATGACTGGTCTTTCCCATTTGCAACACCCAGTATATTCCTATCCTTGTTCATCAATCGGAGGTCGTTTGCCCCATAAATGAAGCCGGCCTGTGTGCTTTTGGTCTTTTTGTCGAGGGTAATGGCATACTTCAGACGGAACACAGGGAGGTACTGACTGTAAAAAGTCAGGGCATTCGTATCATCGCCTCCAATCCATTTGGCACCTCCCCATGCAGCGTCTTTATCGGTGGTCGTCATCAAACCCGTCTCAAACCATGAGGTGTTCGAGGCGGTGCCACCTTTGTTATCCCAAACAGTTACGGTCCAGCTATAGCGTGTCATGGGCAGTAAGCCCCGGCCATTATAGCGAATGTTAAGGGCTGTGGAACTTGCTGTTTTACCGGAATTCCACACTTCGATACCATTGTTGTCCTTTACGCTGATTTGGTATGCAGCCTGCATGACGCCTCGCTCTGTCGATGTAGCCTGCCAAGAGAAACGTGGTTGCTTCACATCAATGCCCAAAGGTGTGGTTTCATATTCCACGCGAAGGGTCTGCAAGGTAGTTGCGGCATGGCAGAAAGCGGTTGCCAGAAAGGCTAACGTTAGGAGGATAGTTTTTCTTTTCATGTGCTGTTGCTTAATCTTCAGTTGTTTATAGTGCCTTCACCCGGCGCGGTTAATGCTCGGGTAAAGGCTGTAAGTGTTACATAACATGCAGTGTGGCTGTTTGAACATCCCGGCTGTTGTCGCCAATCATAATGTCGAAGTCGCCCGGCTCACATACATATTGCAAGTCATGATTATAGTATTTCAGGTCTTCCGGAGTCAGAGAGAAGCTAACGGTTTGGCTTTCTCCGGCTTTTAGGTTAATCTTTTTGAATCCTCTAAGCTCCTTGACAGGGCGTGTACTACTGCTTGTCTTTGCATGGATGTATAGCTGAACAGTTTCTTTTCCCTCACGACTGCCGGTATTGGTTACCGTTACACTGGCTGTAACCTGTCCGTTTTGCACCGACATAGAAGGAGCACTAAGACTAACCGGGCTAAATTTAAAGGATGTATAACTAAGTCCGTAACCGAAAGGATAGAGCGGAGAGTTCAAAACATCTATGTAACAGCTGGTGAACTTGCGGTAAGGATCGTAGTCGCCATGTGGGCGTCCAGTATTTTTATGATTGTAATAGATTGGACATTGTCCTACACTGCGTGGAAACGACATGGTGAGATGTCCGCTGGGATTCACCTTACCAAATAATACATCGGCAATAGAATAGCCTGCCTGATCACCCAAACTCCATGTACAAAGGATAGAAGGAATATTCTTATCCTCCCAAGGAAGTGTTAGTGGGCGCCCTGTTGTGAGCACAAGAACAACGGGTTTCCCTGTTGCTTTCAAAGCATGTAATAGCTGTTCTTGTGGCTCTGGAATAGAAATGTCAGAGCGAGATGAGCCTTCTCCATTCATGGAATTGGCTTCTCCGAGGCATGCAACGATAACATCGGCATTGCGAGCGCTGGCAACAGCCTCATCAATCAAGGATTGAAGCGGACGGGTATGTACTGCTACCGGCTTATAGTTAGGGATAAAGAAACCTAGCAAACCATTGACAAGGGTAGATTCTGTAAGTGAATCAGACACTACCCAACTACCTTCTGCGGTGGTAACAGAGCCTCCGGCTTTCTCTACTGCTTCTTTAACTCCTTGATAAATCGATACGCTTTCCTTGCTATGTGAAGACATTGCCCATGAGCCTTGCATATCCTCAGGGTTGTTGGCAAAGGGACCTACGAGAGCTATCTTTGCTTTTGGAGAGAGCGGAAGAAGGTTACCTTCATTTTTGAGAAGTACCTGACATTCATCGGCAGTTAGCTTACTCTGCCGTCGTATTTCGTTAGAATAGACGTTCTTTGCAGCTCTTTTCTTATCGAAATACTTGTATGGGTTTTGAAAAAGACCTAAATCCCACTTTGCTTCGAGTATACGTCGGCAGGCTTGATCTATCTCTTCTTGTGATACTTTACCCTCTTCAAGCGACTTCTTTAGTGTTCCGACGAATCCCATACTATTCATATCAAGATCTACTCCAGCCTGTAGGGCACGGCGCGAAACCTCTTGTAGGTCGCCAATGCCATGTGCTGTCATCTCTTTTATAGCAGTGGCATCGGTAACGATAAAGCCCTTAAAGCCCCATTGTTTGCGGAGAATATCATCGATAAGATACTTATTGGCAGTGGCAGGGATGCCCTCGAACTCGTTGAAAGAAGTCATATAGCTTCCTGCTCCGGCTTTACAAGCTTCGTGATAAGGGCGCATATAGCCATTCATTACCTCTTGACGACCAAGGTTTACAGTGTTATAATCACGACCAGCTTCGGCTGCTCCGTAGAGTGCATAGTGCTTAACACAAGCCATAATATTATCTATCTTAGAAAGATCTCCATCTGTTCCTTGGTAGCCTTCAACATAAGCACGAGCCATCATACCACCTAAATAAGGGTCTTCTCCTGCTCCTTCAGCCACACGTCCCCATCTTGCATCACGTGCAATATCAACCATAGGACTGAAAACCCAGTTGATTCCGAGGGAAGTTGCTTCTATAGCGGCATGCCGGGCATATGCTTTAGCAAGATCAGTATTCCATGATGAAGCCATAGCTAATGGGATAGGGAAAGTTGTTTCTAACCCATGAATGACGTCCATACCAAAGAAGAAAGGTATTTTATTTTTACCTTTCATTGCCAATTCTTGTATGGCACGCATGCGGTTAATATCTTTCATGCCATAGACAGCACCCAATTGACCATTCCTAATGAGCTTCATGTTGCCGCTTTCAGTATTAACCTGATCGGCACTAACGAAGTCGTAAGAGCTCATTAGATTGAGTTGCCCAATCTTTTCGTCTATGGTCATACGGCTCATCAAGTTATCTATAAACGATTTTTTGTCCTTTTGAGCCACAGAAGGCAATGTTCCGTAGAGGCAAAGAATAGCTCCACAGCACAATAGTTTATAAAATCTTATCTTTTTCATACGTACTGACGTTAATTAAGTGTGAACTAGGCTCAAAAAATTGTAGTTACATTAGTTCAATATGAACTAATGTAAAAAACTTTTTATTTGTACTTCTTTACACGTGCATCGTTGATAACACCCTTCCAATCCAAGCCGAAAGCAAAGTCGTATAGGTGTCCGTCGATATCTTTATAAGGGGTCATATCGCGTGATACATCTTCCTTTTGATGCTCAACGGTAGCCATGTCGATAGGGAACTGGCATGGAAGCAGGCCTGAAGGCTCTTTTTTACCACTGATAATATCGAAGAAAGGTTGATAGCTCGTACCGAAGCTGACGATAAGAGCATCGGCCGACTTCTCAAACTCAGATACAATAACAGGGCGAGGTGCGCTTAAGAAAACAACAACCGGCTTTGACCCCATCTGTGTCTTGGTTTTATTGACAAGTAGCATGTCGTCTTTATTGGCTGTCTTAACGGTCTTTCCCTTGTAAGTACGGTTAGTAAAGTTCTCCTTTGGATCGCCACCTGCTATACTAATAGGGCGTGCTTCTGTTGCTGTATAGTCGTTATACTGTAAACTAATAGGTACATAACCATTACCACCTGCCTTCTTGTCGTTTACGTCATAGCCTGTTCCGCTCATTGGCCCTTGAATGGCAACGATGGCAAAGTCGGCTTCTGCCGGATTGTCCACAACTGTATAGTACTTTGAAACCATCTTTAAATCGATAGGATCGCCCCAATAATCTTTGGTAGCATTGCCAAAGAAATCTACCACACTTGGGAAGTGGCGTTGCGGAATATAAACTTTCTTCTTGCTATCCTTGATAGGAAGGATGTTGTTGTGGTTCTTTAGCATGACAAGCGATTTTACTTGAGCATCGTAACCAGCCTGCATAAACTCCTTGTTACCGACAGTAGCGGTAGTAGCAGCAACATCTAAGTATGGATTTTCAAACAAACCGGTACGGAACATAGGTAAAAGAAGACGGCGGGCAGACTCTACAATACGTGCTCTCCATGCTGTTTTACCAAATTCATTGTAACCCATTTTGAAAGCTTCAAGAACCGGTCCTTTATCGTTATTACCACCAAACTGATCGACACCGGCTTTAAGAATTTCATAATGACGCTGTGGAACTGTCAAGGTTTCTACTCCCCAGCATTTACCATCGAAGGATTCTATAGCCTTGTTGTCGGAAGTTACCATCCAGTCGGTACATGCTACGCCATCAAATTTATATTTATTACGGAGCAAATCAGTAACAATATACTTGCTAAAGCTCTCACCTACGTTCTTTCCAGATGGATCTTGACCAAAGGAAACATTATAGAATGTCATAACAGATCCCGCAGTCTTAGTAGAACCATTAAGTTTAAACGCTCCATCTAAGAATGCTTTCAGCTGTGTTCCAAAGCCATTACCGGGATAAACGGCATATTTACCATAGTTATAGTGGCTGTCTCGACCGGCTTCTACCGTACCACCGCCGGGCCAATGCTTAGCCATAGCAACGACACTACCGTATCCCCAGCCATTTTTAATAACCTGTTTGCCAAGAGATGTTTGGAAACCGTCGATGTAAGCACGTGTAAGATCAACGTCAAGATTAACATCTTCGCCGAAAGTTCCTGTGAAACGAGTCCATCGTGGCTCTGTAGCTACATCGATTTGTGGTGATAAGGCAGTGGTAATACCAAGTGCTCTATATTCTAAAGCGGCTATATGACCAAACCTTTGTACCAAGGCAGGGTCGAAAGTAGCAGCAAGTCCTAGTGCTGTAGGCCATTGAGAGATAGCTCCACCGGCACCATAGTTATACTCAGCATTAGCAGATGTTTCATGACGAGGGTCTGATGAGTTGTTTGCTGGTATGCCTTTCCCAAGTCCTTCAACATAAGCCTGGAGATTATTGCTCCATTCTGCAGCAACAGATGGGCTCTTTACCTTAGTTATAAGGACTGCTCTCAGATTGTCTTCCTTAAGGAACTTCTTCTGAACATCGCTCAAATCGGAAGCCTTAGCACCACTTTGGTCGAATGGTTTGCCATTGTAAGTAGATGCGCCATAGCCCGTTGAAGCTGATGGAATTTGTTGATGAGCACTATAAAGCATTAATCCGGCAATCTCTTCATCTGTAAGTTTAGAAGCCAAATCGGCTGCACGGGTATTGAAATCAAGGCGCCAGTCCTCATATTTATCCAGTTTTCCGTTACGGTTAAGGTCTTTAAACTTCTTACCATTGATAGTGATAATCTTGACACCCGACTTTGGAGAATAGCCTAAAGTAGGACCACCATTCTGATGGAATAGCTTATAAACCGGCTGGGTTTGCGCATTCAGGCTGCCTGCCAGTATCAACCCTACAGCTGTAAGGAGGAAAAATTTGTTCTGTTTCATATTTGTATTGGTTTAGTTTGAGATTATTTTTTGATTGTATGCGGGAAAAATAACGGAGTTTTACCTTAAAGCGAAAGTCTCCCGAAGTCTTTTTCTGTGTTTCGGTATCCTCCGAAAGCCACTTTTGCAAAAGCAGGCTTTCGTTCTCCGGTAAGTCTATGCTTAGGCCTCAAGGTTTCTGCTAACTGATTACTACATAGAACCTACGCAGAGCTGGGGCAAGGATATCCTATTTAAAGAGCTTGGGGAGAAAAGCATTTAAGTACTTTCTCCAGTTACGCCATTCGTGTCCTCCATCAGTCTCCATATACTGATATTTATAACCAGCCTTATCCAATTTTGCACGATAGTCGGTGTTGTCCTTGTATAAGAAATCCTTATTTCCTATACCAATGAAGTATAGCTTTACACCTTTCTTGAATTGTATAGCCAGCTTTTGATCCAAGTTCTGATAGATAAAGGCATTAGGTCCTTGAGCCTCCCGATTAATAGCAGCAGAAAAAGGACCGACATAGCCAAACAGATCAGGATTATTAGCGCTGATATAGATAGAATGAAAGCCGCCCATTGACAAACCTGCGATGGCGCGATGTGCTTTATCGTTGATAGTACGATAATGTTTCTCGATATAACCCATAATATCTGAGGGGAAAGAAACTTCATATGAGCCTTCCATTGTCTTCTTATTCATGAAAGAAGGCTTGTACATGCTGTTGGGATATTCCCCCGGAACAGCCTCTTGTGCACCATTACCATTAGGCATAACGACAATCATAGGCTCGGCTTTTCCTTGTGCTATAAGGTTATCTAATATCTGAACGGCACGCCCAAGTTCACTCCAAGCATTCTCATCTCCACCTGCTCCGTGTAATAGATAGAGTACAGGGTAACGCTTTGTAGGGTTATCTTCATAGCCGGCAGGGGTATAAACAGTCATGCGGCGACGCTCCAAACCTAACTTTGGACTGGGATACCACACCTTAGAAACTGTACCATGGGGAACTTCTCTTACGAAATAGTTCTTTGAAACATCTCCGTCAATGAGGAAATAATTGGTGTATGTTGCTATATCACGAATCATATAAACATTGTTAGGGTCGGTGATGCGCAGGCCATCCACGTAGAAGCAGTAGGTGTGTAGCTCCGGATTTACCACATCCGACCTATAAGTCCATACACCGTTGGTATCTCTCGTCATATTCACCTTGCCATTTGCCTCCATTTTTCCAAATGAAGCTTCAACAATTACTTTAGGGAGGAAGTCGGCTTCTAACTGAACTTGCTTTGCATTTGGTGCAAAGAGGCGAAAGGCAACAGTATTATCGGCACTTATTTCTGGAGAAATAATCTCGCCAGTATTTACTGCTACTGTTTCTTGTGCTGTTGCTCCTGTTGTTAATAGTAATAGGAGCGCGGTAGTAATAACTTTTTTCATAGATATGTTTTTAATTGATTTATTTTCTATTTAGGAGTTGCATCTTAGCTTCAAGATCACCAAACATAAGACGGGTATCTATATGTGTATAGACACGAATCAGCCGTCCGTTATGGTTGAGTCCGTAAGAGCCGTCATCGTTGATGAAAGGACTTTGTACATATTTATATTGTGAGGAAGCCGGGTCGGCCTCGAATCCTGTCTGTAAGGCTGTCAGGAGAACCAAAGGACTATCTCCTAAGATATAGGTTTCGCCCATGGCTATCCCATATTTCTCGCATACGTCTATGGTGTTTTGTAGCTGGCCGGCTAAGTATGGTCCTATTTTACCATAAGGAGCTATCTTTACTTTAATTTCATCAAGCCCATACTGACACTGGCGATAGACGTCGCGAGGAATCTGCCAAATACGCATCTTGCTCTTATTGAATACTACCTGACCGGCAGCAATCGATAAGTTTAGGTTGTATTCCACCTTGGAATAGCCCGGAGGGGGGTAGCTGCTGATACCGTCGTATTCTTGTCCTCCAATCCAAACGACAACTATTTTATCATCGATAGATGGGTCAATAAGATGAGCACATGCCACATTTGTGAGACTGGCGCCACATAGAACATAGAGAGGATTATCCGGGGTACAGTTGCGGGCTTCGGCAACGATGGTGCGTGCACCTTCTGACTCGATAGGTGTTTCAGTGGATTTAAGTCCCTCTTCAGCACCGGGAACGATCTTTATCTGCCCTTTCATCCCTATAAGCTCGAGTACTTTGTTCGCTTTTTCGCACGACTCGGTGGCTTGATCTTTGCGTTGAGTAAAGCCTGCATTAGGTGCCAAATGTCCGCCAACGATGGCCTTTATATCGCACGTCTTGCATAGTAATTGGTGTACAAGCTGGTAGAGTCCGTCTGGATCGCCGCAAAAGTCATTGTCAATAATAACCTTGTTCTTCTGTAATCGGTTAGGAGTGTTATTGCCTGTGGGTGATGCTGCCAACAAGGTTAGTGTGCTTCCGAGTAGAAAAAAGCATATAATGAGGAAATATTTTTTCATATTCATTTATCTTTTAAGTTGTGCATATAGTACCTGTAGGATACCTTTTATCTTCTTCTTTGATGCGAGTAATAATGCTATTCGGCTTTGATAATTACCCTTTGATAGGTTGTTAGCGCAGGTCTCCCATCGTCTTTCGCTGTGAGAACGAGATGGATGGTCTCACCCTTCTTCATATCCGAGGGGAGAGTAAAGGTTATCTTGGCAGTATTCGTCTGTTCTAACTTTACACGTTGAGGATAAGTTCCTGTGGCAAAGTCAGCCCAATGGAGCGAAATCTTGTTTTTATCAGGGTCGGAAACACTACAGTTAATCGTAATCTTACTGCCGGGAATAGCCGAAATGGTATTTGGTCCCTTAATAACCGGCTCATGGTTGGCCTCGGCATAGCGAGGCGTAACCGACCATTTTAGTCTTGCTGCTAAACCGTTCTCTACCGGCTCTGTGAAATCGGGGAGTATCTTGGGGAGTGAAGATTGCTCTGCGGCCCCTGTAAAATTGCCATACGCTTTATCGGCTTGCTTGCTTTGAGGAACATTTCTACGTACACCGCCCCATCCACCGAAACTATCGTCCTCATAGGCACGTAGCCCATTGTCGATAAGATTAAGGAAGGTGAAGGTGTCGCCTTCTCCTAATAGTGAGCCTTTTGGGCGAATAGTAGGAGTCCAAACGAAGTAACCTTCTTTGCGAAGTTCATCGGCAGACTTGTCAGGAATACCGAAATAGTCGAAGATATCTCCTTTAACCATTTGTTTTCCATCTCCCCATGATCGATATTGTGCCCCCAAAGGACCACGGCTTAGTACGTTTTCTTTTCCCCATTCGGGTGTTGTGAAAATCTTATCTTCTTCTGGCGTATTGGGAGCGAATAAGTAATTGACAAGATAGATGTTACTTTCATTCAGAGTAAGACGAGGAATTTCTCCCCAAAATGGTTTCATATAACGGGCCTCTGTGTCGTCCTGGTCGCCTGAAAGACAAAGGACAACCTTCTGTGCGATACGCTTTTTCATTGCTTGCCAACCATCTTGCTCGCTATAGATATCCTGAATAGATTTTAAAGCACGCGCTACGGTACTGCCTCCTCCCCATATAAGGATATAAAGTTTTGAGGAATCATTACTGAGAATGGCGTTCTTGATGAGCTCAGAACCGGGTGTATCTTTCGAGAAATCGCCATCAAACTCAATGTTACCGAAGCGGATTACGCTACGTAGATGCTCTGGAGTAGGATACTTAAAATTATGTACTTTGAGGTTTTTATACACTTTTGCATAAGCTTCTACATTGTCGTGGATGAAGTGTTCGTCTTTAGCCCAGCGCCAACAGGTCATTGGTGTAGTGATTCCTGCACGTCCATACTCACGCCCGGGTACCCAATGAGTTGTGCCTTTTCCATCCCCTTTCCAATGAAACTGGCTACTGGCATAGATAAGTCCGTCTATGTTATAGTCTGTGCTATATAATAAAAAGCGGATTAAAGAGTTGTTATCGTCTAATTCCGGATCACAAGTAAGGATAACATGGGGTCTATTTATAATGGTCTTAACTATCTTTGCAGAACAAATTTGTGCCGAAAGACTTAAAGATAAGGCTAATGTTGCTAAATACTTCATAAATATATAATGATTAAGTCTCGATACCTCTCCTTTGGTATGGGAAGAGGTACCAAGATGTTTTTATTTCTTTAGAGTTGCCTTTCTAACTACTTCCTGCAAATGTGCATCATAATTGTAACGCACTTGACAGTTTTTGTCGAAGAGTAAAGTTGCCTTCTTACTTTTTGTATAATCTGGCCAGTAAGGAACATTATCACCATTAGGGTTGCCTGTACGTGCAAAGTTAATCCATGCAGAGCTCATAACATCGCCAAGACGGATAGCTTCCGGTGTTGCATTGGTAGCCGAAGCTGCCCGTGTTACGTTGTTGAACACATAAGGGAGTTCGGCACAATGTGATGCCGTAAGTGCTCCGTCAATAGCTGTACTTTGATAAGTAAAGATATAGTTCCACACTTTACCCCCCTTGTCGCTGGCTTTTGTTTCCACCTGTATCAGTGCCTGAGGACGATATTTAAAATCGATTAATGGCATAGAAAGGTAGTTTAGTTCAGGATAGGCCTCTTTAAAAGCCTGCTTATACTCATCTTTCAGAGAGCCGTAGGTCTTGGCGAGGGTTGCATCAATCTCTGATTCAGACTGATGGAAGTAGTTTGGATTCATGAAAGCGACAAACCCGGCAAACTCGTTGAGGCAAGTTCCGACAATCATCGGTATATCTTTTGAGATAAGTTCGCTACCATTTTGAAAAGCATTTTCGGGTAAAATATCGCCATCTTTTGTAGGCATCCATCCCCAAATGCTCACATCGGTAGCGTCACCGGCAGCATCTGCTTCCTTTTTCACCTCGGTAACAGCCTTATTTCCCGCGGCGAGAAGTTGCTCAAACGGCACAGTCTTTATCTTTTCTATAGACGAGGCGTCTAATCCTAAGTTCTTAACGGTTAGCTCACCAATCTTCGCCGAATACTTGTTAGGCATGAAAGTCGCTCCGGATCCGCTTTGTACAATAGCTTTTTCAAAGAGCCCTTTTGCACGAGGCATACATAAAAGAGAAGAAACTTTACGACCACCACCAGATTGTCCGAAGATAGTTACATTATTAGGGTCGCCACCAAAGTTGCCTATATTCGCTTTTACCCACTTCAAAGCCTCTACAATATCCAACAATCCAAGATTAGATGTGTGTTTGAACTGTGGACCAAAATTAGAGAGATTAAGGAAACCAAGTGTATTCAGACGATGATTGAGAGAAACAACGACGACATCTCCCTTTTGAGTTAGCGATGCACCATCATAAGCAGGTTGCTCTTGGCTGGACCCGGTAGAGAACCCTCCACCATGAATCCATACCATAACGGGGCGTTTCTTGCCATCGTTAAGTCCTTTTGTCCATACATTTACACGCAGACAATCTTCTCCGGGATAGCCGTCATCCCATCTGGAAGTATAGGCAACATTATCTAAGAGCCATGTAGATCGGAATTCTTGTGGACAACATGGACCATAGCTTCTGGAACTACGAATACCCTGCCACGCTTTTGGAGCATGTGGCTCTTCGAAGCGTTCTGCCTCAGCATAGGGGATTCCCTTGAAAATTTTGATACCATTTTCTGTGTATCCGGCTACTTCCCCATATTGTGTTGTGGTTACAGCCGCATCCGCATTTGTGTTTAGGGTATAGTCGTTGATGGCTGTATAGTCTTGTGCTGATGTAGGAGCAGTAGCAGCAAGAAATAGGAACGATGATATAAACAGTATATTTCTTTTCATAGTTATTCGGCGAATTAAAGTCCTGCAAATGGATTAACCTTAGCAATAAACTCGAGCAACTTTTTATCATGATTGTTTAGTTGCTTGCTGGAAGGTGCATCGAGATACATTACCGCGCCGTTCTTTGCCGTATATTCATCCCAGTGAGGAAGACCGCTGTTGTTAGGATTACCGGTACGTGCGAAGTTAATCCATGCCGAACTCATGGCATCCCCAAGTTTAACAGCATCAGGTTGTCCTCCTGTCATGGATGCACTAAGCATTACATTGTTGAAAACAAAGGGTATCTCTGAGCAGTGTGCCGAGTGGAATGCGCCATTAAACACAGGAGATTGATAGCCAAAAATATACGTATAGGTGGGTGCTTTGGCATATTTAGCACGAAGGTTGGCTTGTTCTACAGCCTGTGGGCGGAAGATAATATCAAGAATCACAGCCTGACCGGGACTGGCATGTGGATAAGCCTGGCGGAATAAAGCGATATATTTATCTGTATTTTTATCATAGCTCTTTTGTAAAGCATTCTTTGCTTCATCCCACGACATGGTTAAAAGTTTAGGATCATGGTTGAAACCGGAGAACTCATTGATAGTGGTTCCCAGCATAACAGGGATGTCCTCTGAAAGCTTTTGGCTGAAAGCCTCATACGGTTGGGCTGGCAGAACATCTCCATCTACAACAGGAGCCTGTCCAAAGATGAAAGGATGCAGTCCTTGTTTATGAGCTTCTTCCTTACATTCAGCGATCGCTTTCATATTAGCCTCACGAATTTTATCGTATGGAAGCGTTTTCATTTTATCGATGGTAGAGGCATCTAACCCCAGTAACTCTACTGTTTTCTGCCCGATTTTCTTAGCCCATCCTGCATCCATGGCATGTAAGATAGAGCCACTCTGCACAATAGCCTTCGAGAACAATCCTTTGGCTGCAGGCATAGCCATAAGTGTGGTAACCTTACCGCCACCACCCGACTGTCCAAAGATGGTTACGTTGTTAGGATCTCCGCCAAAGTTGGCTATGTTTTCATGTATCCATTTCAAGGCAGCAACAATGTCGAGCATACCTAAATTACCACTATGCTTGTACTTTTCTCCGAATGCCGATAGGTCAAGAAAACCCAGAGAGTTGAGTCGATGATTGAGGGTTATTACGACAACATCTCCCTTGTCCGACAGGTTTCTGCCATCATATCCCGGATGCTCCTGACCATTTCCTTCAGCATAGCCACCTCCATGCAGCCAAACAAGTACAGGGCGTTTCTTGTTATCATTGATACCTTTTGTCCAAATGTTTATTCTTTGACAGTCTTCTCCTGCGAAGCCATCATTCCAACGGAAGTAGAAAGCCCCCATATCATCGCGCCATCCTGTACGGGGAGCATGAGGACAGACCGGTCCATAGCTGCGGGAACTGCGTAAACCGGTCCATGATTTAGGGGCATGAGGCTCTTCGTAGCGGGCAGCCTCAGCGTAAGGAATGCCCTTATATGTATAGACTCCATTTTCAATATATCCGATAACTTTGCCGTAAGCAGTGCTTACTGTAGTTTTTTCGGCAGATGAATTGATAGTGTAGCCGGGAATTTCGTTTTGAGCATCGACTGATAAACTTGTGCCAAACAAGCCTGCGATGAGAAAGATATATAGATTGCGCTTTTGCATAATAAGTAGGTTTTTGTCGTTGAAAGGAAGTCTTTTCGATTTATTAGAAGGTAAAACCGTGCCGAAGACTTGTCTTTTCCGGATAGAGCCGGACCTTAAATGGATAAGGGGAGACATGCCCATCGGCACGGTCTGATATAAATTAATACAGATCTACTTCTTAATTAGAAGTTTATCTTTGTTGCAAGCGATACTTCGAATGGACGAATGTATGAACCCGACATCAAGTAGTCCTTGTATTTAGTAGTGTTTGTAACGAGGTCGGCAGCACTGATAGAGCCACTGGCACCACTCTGGTTGAAGATGTTTACTACGTTAAGGGCAAAGCTAATGTTCTTGTTCAATGTGTAGTTTACGCCACCGAACGACTCCCAATGACCATTGAAGTAAAGAGTATTGGTCTTGTTAATGTACTGCTTGCTGAAGTAGCGGAAGCTCAACCATACGCGCCAGTTCTTCCAAGAGTAAGAAGGATCAAGTTCGATAAGAGTCTTCGACATTGCTGTAACAGTGTTATCGCTTACATCGGCACCATCGGTTACACCGTCAGAGAAGGTAACAAAAGGACTGAACTTCTTGTAAACTGGGTTTTGAAGTGTCAATAAGCCATGGAAAGTAAAGCCCTTGAACGGAGTTAGAACGAAGTCGGTTGTCCATCCCATGGTTTGGATGTTATAAGTGATAGGCACTGTCTTGCTTTCCTCAAGACCTGAAGGAAGGGTGTGATAGAATGTAGCACGACTCTTGTAATTAGTCTGAGCTATGAAAGAAACCTGAGAAACCAATTGGATCCAAGGACGGTTGAAGAATATTCCGGCACGTCCCATGTTGATATTAACAGGAGCAGTAGTTGGAAATTCAGAGCCTGCAAAGTCCTGCAGATTAGGACGCTGGCGTACATATACGTATTCACCTACCAAACCAAAGCCCTTAGCAATGGTGTACCGAACATTGTAAGCAAGCGAAGGATTAATCCAATCGCCGGTGAAGCGTGTCTTCTGTACACCCGGTAAGGTCGTATTCCAGCCCAGGGTACGGTTATTGAAAGTCATTCCTTTCGGATTCAAATAGCCATAACCTGAATAACCAAGGTATTCCAAACGGAAGCCTAAGCTCATCCATAGCTTTCTTGACAATGTCCAGTCGTCGCTTGCAAAGAGCGCAATTTTATGCTCATGACCGTTATAGAACTCACCACTTCCCGGATTATAGGCTTTTACCTGTTCCAAAGTACTGGGTTTTGTAGGGTCTGTGAGAGACGGGTTGGTATAAAGCGCACGCGGATTTTCTTCGGGAACAAAGGCCATTGTAGTGTTCTGTTGAGCTACCTGTGCCCTGTTCCACCAGTTGTTCAAGCCCACACGCCAAGAGTGCTTGTGGTTGTTTGACTTACCAGTCAGTACGGCACTGGTTAGCCAAGAACGCTCATAACCAGATACAATCATACCCCAAATATTTTGGATCTTACCGCTAAGGTCGTTATATGGTGTACCATCCTTGAAGAAGAGGAGATTGTCGGGTACACCATCACCATCTTTATCTTCATTTTTAGTAATACCTGACACCGAGAACATACCCATATTAACTTTGCCAATACGTGCCTTGCTGGCAACCTCTAACTTCATGCCATTGTCGAAGTTGTAATCTAAGTTGAAAGTTACTTGATGGTTGGTTGTCGTACCTAGATCCTTCCAACTCTTTTCCTTTATCTGACCATCCTGTACATCCATGTACTTAAAGGTTGTCCAGTTAGAAGGGAAATAGGTGTCTTTACCCATTTCGAAACCATTGTACTTCTTTACCGATCCATCTCCAACGAAGATAAATGGGGCATAGCTAAAACCATTGCTTGTGTAGCGAGAGTAGCTATAATTCAAGCTGGCCAAGCCGCGACCACCTCCAAACTTATAATCTAATCCGGCTTTATACTGCTGAGTTCTGTTCTGGTTTCTGGCAGCATCGAGCTTGTATGTACCCGGATCCCATACTTGATAAGAGCTAACCATGTAGCCTAGCTTGTTTGTAATAGGACCGGATATTGTGGCATCAAAGCTCTGTCGACCATAGTTGTTCAGTGCATAAATGGCTGTTCCTTGGAATGCAGGACTGGAATGACGGTCGGCACTATTAACGGTATAACCAACAGTACCATACTGAAGGGCAGTCTCACTCATACTTAATACAGACATTTTGCCCAAAGAAGACCCGCCAAACCATGAGAAGTAAGGCATATCGGGCCATGTTGAATATGATTCAGGAAGCCCGTTGTGGAAGATTGTAGCACTCAAACTCGAAGGTAAACCGATTGAAATCTGACGAGGTTGGTCGGCACTGGAAGCATTCAACATTACGTTTCGATTCTTAACTTCTTTCGAATCGGTTTCTGTACTGTCTTTCTTTACATCCTGTGCATAGGTCGCAACAGGCAATAGACAACTCATTAGGGCTAGTGCCCAGTATTTTTGTTTACTCATAGGTTTATTTTTTGTTAGGTAATATAATATTGTTACTAAGAGAATCTATTTCTTTGTTAGCACATTTAAAGGCTTAACCGGTTTAAGAACGTTGTTGACCTTCGTCTTCATACCCTGAACTTTTATCTGGGCAGTGCCTTTGATGTCGCGGCTGGAAGCACCTACTTTAATAGTATAAGTACCACCATCGACTACCCATGCACTTGCTTTTTCTTGGAAGGAAGCTAAGTCGGCTTTAGCAAAACTCATTGTTAGCGTCTGACTTTCGCCCGGTTGTAGTTCTTTTGTCTTTGCAAAAGCCTTCAATTCCTGTGTAGGTTTGTCGATAGCACCTTTAGGAGCGGTTACATAAACCTCTACAACTTCCTTGCCGGCACGCTTTCCGGTGTTTGTTATAGTTACGGTTACATCGATGTTATCGCCATTTGTAGCAGCTTTAATGTTGCTGTAACCGAATGTTGTGTAAGACATGCCATATCCGAATGGATAAGAAACTGCCTTATCGAATGTGTCGAAGTAACGATAACCTACATAGATATCTTCTTCATAATTTGTGTAGCCAACGTTGGCAACAGTACGATATTTACCTAAGTTGCGATCCATAAAGTTAATGGCAATACCATCTTTCGGGAAGTTTTTAGAAGAAGGAACGTCGTTAAAGCTTACAGGCCATGTCATTGGAAGCTTGCCCGAAGGAGACAAACGACCCGAAAGAATGTCGGCAATAGAGTTTCCGATCTCCTGACCACACTGCCATGGTAACAGTATAGCATCCGGAATGTTCTTCCAAGAAGCCGACTCGATAACGCCACCGATGTTCAAAACAACTACAACTTTCTTGCCTGCTGCATGGTAAGCATTGCTAACGGTGTTGATAAGCTGTAATTCTTCGTTTGATAAATTGAAATCTTTATCTGTCCGATCAGAGAATTCACCTGATAAACGCTCCAGAGTAATAATTGCTACATCATTGTTTTTTACCTCATTTGCAAGGTCGTTCTGAGCAGGAACAATCTCTGCTGGAAGAGGAGATTTCTGCCAGAAAGCCAGATTTAGCTTGGCAATTTTTTCTTTTTCAGCCTTGATATGTGGGTTATAAAGATTGATGAGGCTTTCATCTACGTTGTAATTAGCATTGCGCAAGCCCTCAACAAGCGATACGGTGTAGGCACGGTTTACGTTTCCGGAGCCCGTACCACCGGCGATTGGGTCGTAGCTGGCCACGCCATATAGGGCCACGTTTTTGATATTTGAGGCAAAAGGCAGAACACCTTTGTTCTCCAAAAGAACGGTACCTTCGACTGCCGAGTTGCGAGTAACCTGCGCATGTGCCTTTAAATCGGGATTGTTGCTGTATTTGTAACCTTTGAAACGTGGAGTCTTTACAATCATCTCAAGGATGCGGCGAACGTTTTCGTTCAGGTATTTAACGTCCAGCTTGCCACTCTTTACAGCCTCTTCGATGGTCTTTGTATCCTCCGGAGCTCCCGGCTCGATAAGGTCGTTACCGGCAACCATGTTGGCAACTCGGTCTGTTTTGGAATCACGCCATACAGGGTCGGTACCACCCAGCCAGTCGGTCATAACCATACCTTTGTATCCCCATTCGTTACGGAGAATGGTTGTCAGCAAGTCTCTTCTTTCAGAAGTCATTGTTCCATTGACAAGATTGTATGCCGACATGACAGTCCAAGGATTAGACTTCTTAATAGCAATCTCAAAATTCTTTAGATATAGCTCTCTTGCAGCACGCTGACTTACCCTGGCATCGTTACCCAAACGGGCTGTTTCTTGGTTGTTGAAGGCAAAGTGCTTGATAGATGTGCCTACACCCTGACTCTGAACACCATTGATATAGGCAGCAGCGATGTAACCTGAAAGGACTGGGTCCTCGGAATAATACTCGAAATTACGGCCACAAAGAGGGTTCCTGTGTAAACAAACGCCGGGAGCTAACAGCACATCGGCTCCATACTCGAGTACTTCATTACCGATAGCAGCACCTACTTCTTGAACAAGATTCACATTCCATGAACTTGAAAGGCATGTCCCGATAGGGAAGTGAGTACAATAATAAGTGTGGCTGTCGAACTCGCGAGTAGGGTTAATACGTAGTCCTGCAGGGCCATCTGACAAAACTGCTGAGGGAATTCCTAAACGGGGAATGGCAGCTGTAGAACCTGCTGCACCGGGAACGAGCTTGGCGTATGAGCCAAGGTTGCCTGTAGAGGTCAGACCAGCCATACCTGTACCAACTACTAATGTGGCTTTCTCATGTAAGGTCATTGCATTAATAACCTCATTGATGTTGCCGGCATTAAGCTGTGGTGCCTTTTGTGCGAATGCTACAGAAGAGAGTAACATGGTAGCACATGTGATTAGAGTTTTCTTCATCTTAGTTAAAAGTTATATAATTGTTATATCGATTACTTCGAGAACTACTTAGGCATTTATATTTTGGTTTATTTGATGTTGCAAAGATATGTAAAATGTAAGTAGAGAATTGTCAATAATTTTCTGAAAAAGGGTTAGAGTAAGGTTGAAAACAATATAAAACGTTGATTATCAAGCATAAATGATATTAACAAAGTAAGTAATATATTAAGAAAATAATTCCTTAATATAAGATTCTGGCATGATATAAATCAATTACGAGCAGGTTTTAACCTATAAAATCAAGGTACAAATCAATAAAAATAGCACTATCGAACGCCGTATGCCGCTCTCTTTATCTTATTTCTCACTACTTGCAAAGAAATGAAACAAAATTCTTGCGGTCTTTAGAGAAAAATATATAAATTTGTGAAACAGAATTGATGTAATAAGAATATGACGAAGAAGTTTGCTATTTACCTTTTGTTCCTTTTTAAGGTTTTGCCTGTTATGAGCACTGACAGGGAAGCCTTTTTAGTGAAGTTAGATAAAGAAGTGGCAAATAGCCATAACTACGTGAGGCAGCAAGAAAAAGAGATAGAGCGCTTTAAAGGCTATTTATCGGTATCTACAAATATCACAGATCGTTATTTGTCTTGCAAGCAGCTTGCCAACGCGTATGCAAAGTTTGATAGCGATTCGGCTTTTTATTATCTTTCAAAGTGCTATGATTACGGTAAGAAAGCTAAGAACATAGAATGGATTCAGCAAGCGCTTATAAAGCAAGCTTTTATTTATGCCGATCGTGGAGATAAGCTTATTTCAGCCAATAGGCTTGGCTTAATAGGTGGTATAGATAAGGTTCTGCCACAGTTAAGAGCCGATTATGCAAACGCAGTAATGATGCGTCATCTTAATTTCAGATCCTATAATTCATCCCAACAAAATCAACAAGAAGAGCAAAATGTCTGGAATACCTATAAAAAATACCTCAAACC
The DNA here is from genome assembly GCA_041855505.1 of Prevotella sp. Lineage (GTDB taxonomy): Bacteria > Bacteroidota > Bacteroidia > Bacteroidales > Bacteroidaceae > Prevotella. The sequence continues at coordinate 8,818 of JBHAEI010000038.1, read as the reverse complement.
TAACAGCCTTCAATATTATTTCTATTATTCAGGTTTGTTGCCACAGAGCAATAATCGGCAGCTAAAAGCGCACCTTTTGGCTTTAAGGAAAACCATAAAACCTTATTCTATGGATGCGGCTTTGGTCGATGTGCTGTTGTATCAGATATGCTCTAACCTAAGACAAAAAGATGAAGCCTTTGAGTATTTAATATCTTCGGCTATAGCCGACATTCGCTGTGCCAATCGTAGTTCATCTTCTTTAGTTTTAATAATCGAATGGCTGAGTAAGTCGGCTGATTGCTATAATCAGAACGATCGGCTTGTAAAATACACCCGTCTGTCAGCTACCGATATTACCATATATAAAGATGTGGGTAGAAGCATTAAGCTGATTGAAGCACAAAATGCCATTAATAATGATTATATAAAGATCAATAAACGTCAGCATACCACCCTCTTGATTGTGGTAGTTTTTCTTCTTCTTTTCCTTTTGATAACTATTTATCAGTTATACAGGGCTTATCTTCGCCATCAGCATGCACGTATGGCTCTTCAACAAGAACGCAAAAAAGAGGATTATATCAGTTTGCAAACAGTCCGGAAGGATGAAATTATCGCATCATTAAGGCAAAAGTTGTCTGATGCAGAGATGTTCATGAAGAATAATGATATGGTAGGTGCCAAGACATTAACCATGGTTGCCGATTTATTGAAAGACATTCGCGCATATAAAAAGGATTTGGCGAGGATGTTGCAAGCAGGAATGTATAGAGAAGCAAAGCGTATGACAGCCGGAGCAATAGCTAAGGATCGTGCAGTAGAGCAGTTTTATACGGTTTTTGATGATTCTTTCCAGACCCTCCATCCCGACTTTGTAGATCGTTTTAACGCCTTACTGTTACCGGAGTTCAGATTTAAAAAGAATGAGAATAAGGTACTTATGCCGGAGCAGCGCATCTATGCCTTGATTAGTTTGGGAATAGAAGAGAGCGTTAATATTGCAGAGATTCTTCAGTACTCTGTTCAAACGGTGTATAACTATCGTCTGAAAGTGCGGCGTAATACCTTAGAGCCCGGCTTTAAGGTTGCCGAATATGTAAGGAATATGTATCGTATAAAAGAAGAAAACTCTGATACATTAAAGGGAGAATAACTTATTAGCTAAGAAAAAATAAAATAATCATCTTTACCGTCATTTTTAACAATCCTTGTAAATTACTGTTTTTCAGTTGTTTGGATAATTAATTTCGCTGACGGGATGACAGCAAGTTTTTAGAGAGGATGGTTAGGAATAGAATTACACTCTTCAGACAAAGGTTGGTCGAGGAGTGGATTATCTACGGCAAAATATCATGTAATTTGGTGGAGTTGGTAGGATGCACGGGCGGAGTAATTGCCTAACACCATAGGTGTTTGTATCCAACACCTTTTTAAAATAAATATAAAGGGTAGTCTGTTATGCGTATGGTTTATTATTGCAAAGATATGAAACCGAGGAACTATAAAGGCTCATGACATTCAAACCGGGAAGATAGCTGACAAGAACTTACTGTCATGCCACTGTTAAAGTAGAGTTATAACCCACTGAATGACAGATGATTGGAAATGTTAAAGACATGACAGTAAAGATAAAAAACATTTTATAGTAATAAGAAGAGTGAAAAGGAATATATTTTATCCGGATTTCATTCCTTCTCTTTTTATGGTCCTCTTAGTCTTAATAACTTATTTATCTGTTAAGATGTACTCTAAAGCCTATATTTAAACTGAAATTATTAGGCTTTGCTTTGTATATATTATCGATACTGCTACCATTATTAATATAATGATTTATTCCGGGTTCTATATAAATACTGCTCTCTTTCGTAAGGTTATACTCAAATCCGATAGCACTGTTTATAGAAAATTGAGGACGTGTTTCTTTAATTTTTCTATCGGGAGCAGTATTCCTTTTTTCTTTTCCATTGACCAATTTTTCAACTTCTGCTCCGGCTATTGCATAGATTTGGTAGTGTTTACCTTTGGCAATGGTGTAGGATGCCGATACCGGAATGCCGATATAGTCTAATGTTTGTTCTGATAAATGATGTTTGTTTCCCTCACTTGTGCTTTCTGATGATAAGCGGCTGTAAGTGATTCCGGTTTGAATTCCCCATTTATCATTAATCTTCTTTCTTATCGAAATGCCGAACTTTATGGGTTGATGATATTTAATATGCTTTTCGGTGTTGGCTCCTTCAACGACTAAGTTGCTTGTATTTTCGCCTGAAAAATCCTTTGGATAATCTCCGATAGGTGCAGCTACAGCCAGAAGAACTCCTCCGGATGAATAAGAAGCTCCTCCCATTCCTCCCAAATAGGTTGAGATGCTTATAGACGATTTTTGTTGATTATGCCTATCATGGCGATATGCATCCCTGCCATGATATGTTTCTTCTTTTTCTTTTAATATATATGTGGTATTCTGCTGCTTTGAATCTTCCGGTACACTGCTATGGTTTAAGTCCTTGTCATCTGTTTTTATCTTGACAGAATCTTCCTCATTTATAGCGGGTATAGCAAACTGAGGCTTAAGGAAAGTTGAGTCCTGACAGTTGGAATGAGAAATAATATGTGTAACGGTTGCCAGTATTGCCTTCTCTTTAGCCTTTAAATCATTTATTAAAAGATGTTTGTTTATCCGGGTTTTAGAACTGTTTCTATTTAGAGTGAAATACGATTGTGGCGTATTTCGGTTAGGTATGAAACGCCAAAGACAGATACTCAGAATCAAGATAGCAGCAAAACTTGCTATCTTATACAATCCGGAACGAGTTAAAACCATCTTACGACTCTCTATAGATACAGGTGTTATGTTCCTTTTTTCAATCTCATCTTTAACATCATCAAGAAGGTTATCAAGCGGTTTAACCTCTCGATTTCTCATCCGTTTACCTATCTTTTCAATCCACTCCTCTTCCATGATTATTCCTCCTCCTCTCTTTCTTTTTTAATCATTTCGGCTAATAGTTGCTTAGCTCTATGATATTGTGATGCTGATGATGCCGGTTTAATGTTTAGCAGCTTCCCTATTTCTGTGTGATTTTTCCCTTCTATGACATAGAGATTGAATACAGTTCTGCATCCCGGTGGGAGTTTTCCTATCAAGGTTGCAATTTGTTCATCTGTAATAGTATCAACATCCGGCGAGACGTATGTTTCTTTTAGCTGTTCTATTTCTGTATCAACAAATATTGCAGGCTTCCTCTTACGTAGGAACATTAACGCTTCATTAACAACAATCTTAGCCAACCAACTCTTTAAGGTTCCTTTTCCTCTATATTTAAAGGTATTTATTTTTGTGTAAACCTTAATGAAGCTTTCTTGCATTACATCGTGTTGATTTTCCTCCTGCGATATATATAAAGAGCATACACCTGTTAAATAACCGCCGAATTCTGTGTATAGCATATCCATAGCACGAGGATGTCCCTTTCGGAACATCCTTATGATTTGCTCTTCTTTGGATAATGCAAATAAACTCATTGACTATTACCGTATATGAGTTTAGTTCTTGTTAAGGAGTTAAACTTTATTTTTTGAATTTGAATTTAGTACTTTTCTCTCCACTGAAAGAGTTCCATTTCAAGGTAACATCTACTGTTTTTCCTTGTGTTGAAGGTAGCTTATCCAAGCGGAAAGCCACTAATCCATCGCGTGCAACACCTCTTATATCGCCATTTGCATTATGATATAGCTCCAGTTCATAAGGATTAGAGGTTTGTACGAGATTAATACTGTGGGAAATTCCCCCACCATAATAAGTTCTAAAACGTATAGTCAGATACCCATCCTCAACACATGTTGTCCAATCCTTAACGATTTCTAAAGGATCATTGCCATAAGTAGAACTGTTTTTTGCCCCCATGTCTGCAGCCATATTCTTTGTTCGAATAGAATCTATCCGGTTGATATGTGCTGTTATGGTTCTTTCTTGCTTGGAAGTGTTGGATGAATTGTAATTGACCAATGCTCTTACCTCTTTTTTTCCATATGGAGAAGACTTCAGATTAGAAGGAATTATCTTTGTAGAATCATCTAATTGAAGATAAAAGGAACCATCGGCAGGGTTAGTTTTTAGGGTTACCAAGGCATTAGGATAGTTCGAAGAAAACTCATCATCGTCATCATTAAGGCAAGATTGAAACCCTAATGTTGTGAATAATACTGCTAATGCAATTAATAATTTTTTCTGTTTCATACGATTAAATATTTGATGTTCTATTGAAATATTATTCTTGTTTTAATCAACTATCAAATGCAACATTTCCAAAAAGTTTGCAAGAAACTGCGTGAAATAATGTTAATAGGGGGCTGTTCGGAAAGTTTTTAATAGGCTTATAATCTTTCTTTGTAAATATATTGTGCTCGTAATACGAAACCGGATAGTTCGAAACGTGATAATGGCAGTAAGCCTTTATGACCGAGCTTAGCCTAAGTTTAAAAAAATGAAGCCCGACTAAGCATCTCGCTCGGTAGGGCTTCTTAACAGAAATGTATGAAAACTTTAGTTGTTGTATAATATAATTGTTGTATGAAGTTTTTACATTGTCTTGTATATGTATTAACGACATATCGATAATATTGACTAATGATAATCTTATCACCGTTGCAAAGATACATTTTCTTCTCCAATTTTTGGAATTTTTCCTCATGTTTTTATGTGAAATATGATTATTTTATGTAGAATACCTATTCTTTTAACAAAAGTAGGCAGTAAATCTTTCTATAGCAGCTTAATCGTTTAAAGATATTTTGCATAGTGCCTTGTCTCTTGCATAAATAAAACTTTATTATTAACTTTGTCTCTATCATCGGGTAACAGGTTGTTGTACGACTGTTATTTATTCCATAATTAAATCTAAACAACAAAGATATATGCAGTTATTTAAGTTTAAACCTCTTTTAAAATCAACCATTTGGGGAGGTAATAAGATTGTGCCTTTCAAGGGAATTAGTGGTGATGTGCCAAGTAATGTAGGCGAAAGCTGGGAGATTTCCGGTGTGCAAGGTGATGAAAGCATCATCGACGGAGGCGAATATGATGGCAAAAATCTGAATGAACTATTGTCGGAATTGGGACCAAAACTTGTTGGTGAGGAGAATTACCGACGTTTCGGCAATTCCTTTCCTTTGCTTATTAAGTTTATCGATGCTTGCGACGACCTTTCTATTCAGGTGCACCCAACTGACGAACAAGCACAGGCAATCGGAAAACCGAGAGGAAAAACGGAAATGTGGTATGTAATGAAATCGGACAAGAAAGCCTTTTTGCGAGTAGGATTGAAAACTCCTTTAACTCCGGAGGAATATAAAGCAAAAGTTGCCGACGGCACAATTCCCGATGCATTATGTACTTATGAAGTAAAAGAAGACGATGTTTTTTATCTTCCTGCAGGAAGAATTCATGCTATAGGTTCAGGCTGTTTCTTAGCAGAAATTCAGGAAACGAGCGATATAACCTATCGTATTTTTGATTATAACCGTAAGGATAAGAATGGTAATTACCGCGAACTGCATACCAAACAAGCGGCAGAGTGTATCGATTACACCTGTTTGCCGGATTATCAGACGCATTATACTCCTGAAAAGAATGCAGGAGTGGGCATTGTTCAATGCCCTTATTTCACGACTTCGGTGTATGACTTAAACGAGCCGATGGTACTGGATTATGAGGATTTAGATTCTTTTGTTATCCTTATCGGCCTGAAAGGTGAGACCACGATTACCGACAAAGCAGGTAACCTGACAACTTTCAAGGCTGGCGAGTCGATTCTTTTGCCGGCTACAGCAGGTACTGTAAGAGTAGATGGCACGATGAAATTCCTTGAAACATTCGTATAAACAGGCAGAAGGAGCAATCGTAAAAGCCCATTTAGATAGCATTTAGCCATAATAACACCCCTGTTCGAGATTATTATTCCGAGCAGGGGTGTATCTTAAACATACAGTTTATGCAAATTGTTAAGAGTGATTGCAAGCAAAATAAAAACTAACTTCTTAGTAATACATGCCCTTTTACACAGTAATAGGTGCCCTTTTACTGTACAATACATGCCCTTTTATATCGTAATACATGCCCTTTTGTTGCACTGTTGTCATTCTTTGCAGCCGTCTTGTATCGTTGAAACTCTAAATACTACTTTGCTTTGTAAATAAAGGTGCTTATGTCTCTTCTTTGGGAATAAGGCAGAAGTTTGCCATAACCAATTCTAAGTAGGATATTGGGGACTTCATTTTGGAGTCCTAAACCCTCTGCCATGCTTGCAGAAAGCTGTTCTACTTCATTGGGCTGGTTAAGGTAAGCACTCCTTATATTGTGCGAAGTCAATAAGAGAAGAAAGCGTTCCAGTGTCCTGCCAAGGGCAATCCATTCTTTGGGTGTGTTGTGTGTGGTAGTGAATAATACCAGATGGCTGGAAGAGTTGATGTTACGATAATCCGTTTTGTTCTGTGTCTTGGCATTAATCATCTTCGACATGATGGCCTTTGCAATGAAATGGGGAAGGTTAGGAGCACCAAAAGCGGCATAGCTCAAGCCGTCGTTTTTCTTGTCTTGTTCCTTTTTGTTATATCTCATCCATTCTTTTAACTCATTCAGGAAAGCGGAATCCTTCATCTGTATATTGTTACCCATATATACATATTGAGCTATTTTCTGAAAATCGCTGCTTCCTCTTTTAAAGAAATGTACGTGTATGTCAGGCTCGCAAGGTACATTGGCAATCTTTCGGAAAATAGTTGAGTCGATAATCTCTCCATTATATTTCCTGCGTGTAGTTTGTCGAATGGGAATTTGGGCGGCAAGCGAGTCGGGTTTTATGGATTCCGATTTCTCCAAATGTACTGTAATTTTCCCTTCTTCGGTCGTTGTCACCTTCGAGGAATAGCCCCGTGTAGTGGCAGCAATGCACAGATTTTCGGTTGCACAGCCCAAGCTGATAAACATTTCTCTGTCTTGTGGATCTACTTTCTCAAGTCTGTATCGGGCATTTGGAAGTATTTCTATCTCATTTTCTTTTATCTGGAACAGCCATGGTTGGCTGTTATGACCTGATGGAGCTTTTATGGCTTGCTCTATCATATACATGAAATCGGCGTTTTGTGCATGCAATTTTTCCCCTGATATCATAGTGAATATAAATATTAAAATTAAACTTTTCCCCAGTCTTATATGCTTCTTATCCATAAATCTATTATTTTGTCGATACCCTCTTTTATCTGTTGCCACCCCTTTTCGCTATACAGTTCAATGCCGTTGTAAGTAATGGTAAGGTCTTCCATTAGTGCTAAATTACTGATAGCGGCTGATAGAATACTTGCCAAAGGAGCTATTTCTGTATCGGGAAGGTGGGTAATTTCTGCCACTCGCTGTATTAATTCTTTTCCATTTTCCTCTCTTTTTTGGCGTAATTTCTCAGTGATGGCATTTTCAGTGGATAGCTCCCAGCGGTACAGTCTTCGGAGAATAACGTTATCACGAAGCTGGTCGATGTACCTATGGTAGAGTTCTTTTATGTTTTTATTCAGTTGTTCGGTACCTAAGAAGCGCGTATCAACATTAATCCACCAGTCTCTTTCCTCAATGTAATTGCCAATCAATTCATTGAGTCCGCCATAATATCGGTAGATCAGCATCTTTGATACGCCTGCTTCTTGTGCCAAAGAGTTGATGCCTAAATACTCAAATCCCTTTGTTTTAATAATGTTTTCCAGTGCTGTAACAATGCGTTGTTTTGTCTGTTCCTTGTCTTTTATCATGCTACCTGTATTTATTGTGTTACCACTTGGTAACCGCAAAGGTATGTTTCCATGTGGTAACATGAATGAATAAGTGAGGAACAATAATATTATTTAGGTGTTCTAAGAGTAAAATTAACATTATTTCTGTTATTTCCATCTTGTGGATAGGCTTTGATAGGGAGGGGGTATAAGATAGATAGTTACAGCTCTACTACCGTTATCCCCGCTCCACCAAACTGTACATGTTCGTCCCTAAAGTCTGTAACGTTCGGAATGGTTTTCAGATATTGGCGTATCATCTGGCGAAGAATACCGTTCCCTTTTCCGTGAAGGATGCGTACCTGACTCGTTCCTACAAGGATAGCGTCGTCGATAAAGCCTTGAACTTTATTGATAGCTTCCTCCGTTCTCATGCCTCTTACGTCCAGTTCCTGATGGAAGTTGTTGCGGTGCTGTTCGATGGTGGCACGTGTCTGACGGCTGTAGTTGAAGGCTTGAAACTGCTTTTGTTCTTGTTGCTGTGTTGCGGTATCGACACTTTCCAGTCGGCTTAGTGCCATCTTTGAACGCATTCCTCCAAAGATAACCATAGCCTGTTTGCCGTCAATGCTCTCTATCTTGCCCACAGAAGTAAGTCCTTTGATGCGGACTGTGGAGCCGACGGCAATAATGCCACCTGTCTTTTGCTTCTGAACGACATTCTTTAAGGCCTCGGCAGCAGCCTGTTGTTTCGTGGCTTTGTCCTTTAGGTGCTGTTCGTGTCGCTCTTTACGACTTTTAATTTTGTCTATTTTCTTTTGGAACTCATCGTCGGAGAGCAGACCATGCTCCTTTATATGTTTGGTACCGGACTTCTTTTGTCCTTCTTTCTCCTTTGGGGCAATCTCATTCTCTCCCAATATGTTGGCTTCATATTCCGCTAACTGTTGGCGAAGACGTTTCGTTTCCTCCTTTTCGGCCTGTTTTTCTCTAATCTCCTTGATTACATTTTCAATACGCTTGTTGCTCTCCCTGATTATTTCTTCGGCTTGTTTCTTTGCCCGATTCAGAATCT
>JBHAEI010000037.1:0-67434 GCA_041855505.1 Prevotella sp. | reverse complement strand
TTACCCATTCATGACACCAATGGCCATGAACGCTTCTTGTACTACTTTGTCTGTTATGTAAATCTATTCAAAGAACACTTTCTTTATAACGCTTCCACGAGTCGGCCAGAGGCCTTGCCGAAAAAGCGAGTGCAAAGGTAGAGAGTTTTAAACACAACACCAAATAATATAACCGAAAATATCAGAAAACAGTGAAAAATATTTCCGGTAAAAGAACAGAAAGACTATTATACATTATATAATATAGGGAAATAAAAAAATAGAAATAAAGTCTGTAAGGAAAGTACAACGGATGTATTAGATCGGCATGCAAAAGATGAATAAAAAGAATATTATAGCACTTGGAAACATCCTTACACATTTTCATAGATATCCTTTTACATGGTAAAAGGGCATGAATAGCAAAGTAAAAGAGCATCGATTGTCGGATAAAAAGGCATAGATTACAACGAAAAAAGGCATAGATAATTTTTCAATATGCAAACTACTGAAAGACAGATACCTGCAAAATACTGCCAAAGGTAATATATCTTTGAAATATATTTACAATAAATATTCATGTACTTGATATTCATTTAAAAATAAATAAGGCAGACTTCCTTGTCATGGAAGTCTGCCTTACTATACTTTTTACCACCAAACAACAATACGACCTGTATATAAGAGGATGGAAAATCTATCACAGTGGCAAGAGATATATCCGTTTTGGTCGGCATATCGTTAATAGAGAGCCACATAAACGGGCAGGGATTTTCTACCAACAAAAGGCTAACGATATGCCGAAACCTTGCATAAAGCACGTTTTACAGGCTCTTTAAAAGCTGTACGAGTCGCTCGGCATGCTCGGTTGTTCTTGCTATCATGTCGGCCATAGCAGCCTCATCGTTGCGAGAAGCATAAGAAACACCGTAAGTAACAATGGGCTCTTGCAATTCCATACCAGTCAGGAAGGCCGTTCCTCGATGGGCAGGCATGATATAATCGACTATGGAATCGCCGGCCATTTTACCCTCATAAAAAGCTGCGGAAGCACCTGTTGTACATGAAACAATCAGTTTCTTACCCTTCAAAGCTGTGCCTGTGCTACCATGCGAGAAACCATGCGCAAAGGTTTTCTCCATCCAACGATGCAGAACAGACGGCTGGCTATACCAGAAAACGGGAAACTGCAACACGACAACATCGGCTGCCACCAGCTTCTTTTGCTCGGCTTCTATATCGATATTAAAATCAGGATATAGGCTGCTAAGGTCGTCTATCTCGACTTCCGGCAACAACTTTTTTACCTGCTCTATGATATTCTTATTGGCTACGGAATCATTTTTAAGGTCGGTATGACCTGAAACTAACAGTACTTTCATATTCTTTTTTCCCTTTTTAATTAATCTGCGCAAAGGTAAATATATTTTCCAGAAACCAAAAAGTTATTTTATTGGCAACAGGATATATTACGCAACTAAAAGAAACACAGAACGTGGTATGCCGGGCCGCTTGTCATTTCAGCACCCTTCCACCTTGTAGCCACCAAGACTAAGCCCAACAGTGCACCTATTCCAAAGTCTGCAAAATGAGCGTTCAAGCTAATCCATGGCTGAAGACTATAGATTAACTGGATAAAAAGGGAAATAGGCTGCCGAAGAAAAGAGTGTGAACAGTATCGGGAAGGGCAGATTCCCCTTATCGGCAGAGGGACGGGTTCAGATTATTCTGCTACTTGGTGTAGAAATCGATTACCCTCGTTATGGCACGCTGACACACTGGGCAGAAGTTGGGTGTGGCATTTGTACGCATCCTGCAGTCGGGATATGGCCGATAAACACCCTTTGCCGTATAGCCCGCAGGCTCGTAAACACCAATGCGCCAATCCTTTGTTTTAGCTCCGGGACGGTCTAAATCCGTCGGCTGTTTAGTCGGGATAGGTGTGCCTTTCCGCACCATGTCGGCCCATTTACTCTTGAAATTGACCAGCGTTGTAATGTTGGCTTCCCAAGGCTCCACATCCGTCGGGTACATTTCTATAGGCTCGGCATCGTACGCATATTCGTCGGCCAAGCCTGCAAAGGAATGTCCGAACTCATGTACCACCACCTGCTTGAAATACTTATTGTGCGTCATTGAAAGGTTGTAGGAGTTCAAGATGCCTCCTCCGCCATACTTCTCGGTATTCACAAGCACGATGATGTGCTCGTAAGGTGTGCCTGCGAGCCAGTTATGCAGGTCTTTCAGGTGCAATGTTGTGAGATACCTATCACTGTAGAATGTATCGAAGTGAGCATGTAAAGCGGTGTTTTTCCAAACACCTTTGCTTGGCTCGGAAGTACCGCTATCCAAGGATGGAGCCTCTACGGCGATGATATTAAACCGATTGCGCCTACTCTTAAACGGCTCATGGGCAAAGAGTGCTTCGACAGCCGTGTTACAATCGGCAATAAAAGCAGGCATTTCCTGCTGCCGATAACCTTCTGCCACAAAAGCTATATGAATACATTTGGTGGTATCGGCAGCCTGCTGAAGGGTTTTGTAAGGTGTTACTTCCTGCCCGCCTATATGGCGGATAAGAATATCGGCAGGATCTACCGTGTGAGTAAACGTAGTAGTAACCTGTCGGCGGTTATTCCTTAAATCTACCGTAACATCCACCACATTCCTTGGGAACGGAACAAGGAACACGTTCTGAAAAGCCTTTTCTATGGTCTTTGCCTCATCATACGTACACCATTCCTGAAACAAGGTAGAGAAGGAATTACGGTAAATAACCTCATGGGTATGATGATCGCGAACGGTAATCTGGCCATTTCCCTCCACAGGCAGTTCGCTTAAACGACTGCGCTTGCCATACCAACGGGGTATGCGACACAGCTCATCCAGCGCGATATGCTGACTCTTGGCACCTCCGGAGAAGATATAATCCAGCCGAAGGGTAGCATCCGTAAAATACTTCTGAAAGTTCTGTGCCGGCAGATGAATTGCCACCGTCAGCAAAAGCAGTATTAATAACGTTTTCTTCATAAATCCGAAAGTATATAAGCCCATAAGGCTGAGGACTATTTCCTTTCTATATAGTTATGGTCTATCACCAAATTAAATTCAAAATCAGGTATCGCTTCCTTTAGATGCCCCAACAGATGCGCCTTAAACGCATCGTCATCATGCACATGAACGTCAGGAATAACATCCAGCGTGATGAGTTTCTTATCTTCATCGGCATAGAAAGCATGTACCTCCAACACATGCTCATGGTTGTAAATCAGTGCCATTACCTGCCGTTGCAGCATGGCTACCTTTCCCTTTGTGTTGATAGCATAAATACCCACAGTGATAATTATGTTGAACTCCTCGTACAATTCTTCCTGTATAGAGCGTGTGAGCTGATGGATTTCACGGGCAGTGGTCAGGTCAAGCACATTGATATGAAGCGAGCCGATGATGGTGTTGGGCCCATAATAGTTCAGGATAATATCATACACCCCATACACCCCTTCGTGTTTCATCACAATTCGGCGGATATTATTTACCAGAGATTCGGGAATGGCACGACCTAAAAGTTGATTAATAGGGGAGCCTATCATATCGATACCGGCCTTGAAGATCACCAAGGAAATGAGCAATCCGAAGTAGCCATCCAGATTAACATGCCAAATAAGCATGATGACTGCCGACAGGAGAGTCGCTGCAGTGATAACAGCATCGAACAAAGCATCGGCACCCGAAGCTATCAGTGAGTCGCTCTGCAGATGGGTTCCCTTTCGTTTTACATAAATACCCAAAAAGAGTTTCACAAAGATGGCTACCGTGATAACAACCAATGTGAGCGCCGAATAAAAAGGTTGTGTAGGATGGAAAATCTTCTTCACGCTCTCTATCAGCGATGTTATACCTGCGATTAATACGATAACAGAGATGATGATAGCTGCAAAATACTCTATCCTGCCATGCCCGAAAGGGTGCTTTGCATCGGCAGGCTTTGCCGACAGTTTGGTACCCACGATGGTTATCACGCTCGACAACACATCGCTAAGATTGTTTACCGCATCCATAATAATGGCAACAGAGCCGGAAAGAAACCCTACCAATGTCTTAAAGGTAGCCAGAAAGATATTGGCTGCAATTCCTATATAGCTGGTACGGATAATTTCCCTGTCTCTACTTTGATTAGATTTGCTCATGTCTGTTACTGTTTTCTACTGCTATTCTTAATATTTTCTTGGTCGTCGAAGCTACTTTTACCCTGTCGTCCGTGCGCAGTCCCACAAGCCACAGCACCTTTCCTTCGGCATCTTCAACCAGTAATTGGTCGCGCTTTTCAAAACGGTTTTTCTTTAAATCGGTAAGGAAATCACTGACGAGCCGCATCCCTTTCATGCCCAAAGGGCGAAACTTATCGCCTACAGCTACCCGACGGAGGGTTAAAGGAAACTTAACGGCATCGGCATCCAAGTAAGCCGACAAGGGATTTTCCTTTATCTTATCCGTGGTAACCGTCCGGACGTCATCGATGAAAGACAAATGCACGCGCTTTTCTCCGTCTATTACATAGATACCTGTTTCCGGAAACTTCCTGTCGGGCATATTTATGCTCTTCCGAGAGCGGATTATCAAGTCCGATTGGGTAAAGGTAGCCTCGTAACCATTGTTTTGCCATAGCTGTCCTTGCCCGGTATGTAGCCCCTCTCCTATCTCTTTCAGTTGGGCGGAATTAAAACCCAAGGGCGCAAGAAGCCGAAACAGGAAGTATTCAGAAGAATAAAAGTCCAGAATTTCTTGCCTTTTTACCTTTACCTCTTCCGCCTTTTGCAGGCCATCCAACGAAAGGCTATATTTCGCCAAAGCCGCGTTCATAGCGCCTTCTGCCACCTTCTCGACTTCGGAAAGGTAAACCGACATTTGCGCAACACTATCGTTGAACGACGGATTTAAAGCCTTCAGCTGCGGAATAATATTCAAGCGCAACTTGTTACGCTGCACATTATCCTCCAGATTAGAGCTATCGGTAATATATGTTTCGCCCCTATCCTCGAGAAACTGCTCGATATCGTGCTTTGACACGCTTAGCAACGGGCGAAGAATATACCCGTTACGAGGACGGATTCCGACAAGGCCACGAAGTCCCGTTCCCCGTATCAGATTGAGCAAGACCGTCTCTACCGAATCCTCCTGATGATGTCCTACGCAAATACCATCGGCTGATAAATCCTTACGCAACTGCTCAAAATAACCGTAACGAAGCTCACGGGCTGCCATTTCGATACTGATTTTCTTCTTTATGGCATAGCTCTGTGTGTCGAAACGAGCCAAATGCAGGGGTACGGAATGGCGCTTACAGAGGTCGATACAGAACTGTTCATCACGTTCAGACTCGCTGCCTCGCAGCTTGAAATTACAATGAACGGCATCTACATCATACCCCAAAGCTATAAGTATCAACAACAAAGAGACGCTATCAGCACCCCCCGAAAGGGCCACCAGATAGCGTCTCTTTTTATCTAACAATCTGTTTTCTGCTATGAAATGTCTTACTTTATTCAACATACAGCACCAAACCTTTAAGATATTCTCCCTCGGGATGATAGATATTGATAGGATGGTCGGCCGGCTGATGCAGCTGATGCAGGATGCGAACTTTACGACCGGCTTGTGCAGCTGCTGTAAATACGGCCTGTCGGAAGTTATCCTTCGTAACTACCTGTGAACAGCTAAAGGTGAAAAGAATACCTCCTTTCTTAATCTTTTCAAATCCTTTTACATTCAAACGGGTATAACCACGCAAACCATTCTTCAAGGCTTTACGATGTTTTGCAAAGGCAGGTGGATCGAGAATAATCAGATCGTACTTGTCGTCGTGTTCGTCAAGATACCTGAAAGCATCCTCGCAAAAGGCTTCGTGGCGGGGATCGTCAGGGAAATTAAGGGCTATGTTCTTGTTGGTCAGCTCTATCGCCTTGGCCGAACTATCCACTGAGTGTACCTCTTTTGCCCCTCCACGCATCGCATAGACGGAGAAACCGCCTGTATAGCAGAACATATTCAATACACTCCTGCCCTTTGCATAGTACTCCAACAGACTGCGATTCTCACGCTGATCGATAAAGAAGCCCGTTTTTTGTCCTTTCAGCCAGTCAATATGGAACTTCAATCCATTCTCTATCGCAATGTTATTGTCCGTTTCTCCATAGATAAAGCCATTCTCCTGACCCAGTTCCGCCTTGTAAGGCAAGGTAGTTTCACTCTTATAATAAACACTGGTCAGCTTCTCTCCAAGCACATTCACCAAAGCCTTTGTTATAAGATGGCGGTCGGCATGCATACCAACCGAATGTGCCTGCATCACCGCTGTAGTGCCATACATATCGATGATAAGTCCGGGAAGGTTATCGCCTTCACCATGAATAAGCCGATAAGTGGTGTTGATATGCTCGCTTCCCATTATGCCAAGAGCAGCCTCCTCACGAATAACACCCATAGCCTGACGGGCTTCTAAAGCAGCCTTGATACGTGCTTCATAGAAATTCTCATCAATAGCAACATCATGGAAAGAGAGAACACGTACTGCAATAGAGCCTATCTGCATATGTCCCACAGCAATGAAGTCGCCATTAGCAGTCAGCACTCTTACGACTTCGCCCTCTTCCATTCCCTTGTCTATCGATTTGAGAGCACCGGAAAATATCCAAGGATGAAAACGTAACAGACTATCCTCTTTACCTTTCTTTAAATAAACGTTCTTATACATTGATGACAATATTTTCTATTCATTTTTATTGAAACTCTCTTTCCTTCTGCAACAAGGGGAAAATACTATACAACAGCACTATGCAAAGTTTCAGGTTCATTGTTAATTAATTCATAATCGCCCGTAGCGCGCAGTTCATGGATACGCTCAAAGAGATTGATACAGGTCCACGCATCGGTCGAAGCATATATTTTTTGCTTATCCGTCAGCTGTGCATTCTCCCAATTGCTTAATTGCTCCTTCTTCGTAATTCGCTCTCCGAAGATATTCGCATATATCTTTTGCAGGCTCAGGTCATTGATACCTAAATCGGGAACCAAATTCTGTAAGTCGATGAAATAGCCGGGAGTAAACTTTGTTCTACGACGCAACATTGTTAAATCGTCGTGCAACGAAAGGCCTATCTTCGGTATATTCTTATCCTCCAACAGCTTGATGATACTGTCTGTTATCCCTATAATATTCAGGCGAAAGAGGAAACAAACGTCGTGGGTAGCCACCTGCAGCAAAGCAACCTTATGCACAATCCCTTTTTTAAACGATGGGCGTGTTTCAGTATCAATTCCTAAAATATCACTTTTAGATAAAAAATCCACTGCCGAGGCAGCCTTTTCCGGTGTATCTACCACTATAATCTTACCGGGGAACGTTACCCGTGGCAATTTGCTTATATTTTTTTTATCGAATCTACTATATAGTATTGTACTCATGTTTAGCATGCTTTCAATTTGCAAAATTAAAAAAACTTCTGTAAACATTAGGAGTAATTGACCATAAATTATTAATTTTGCAAGAATAAAAAACAAAAAAGAATGGCAAAAAAGAAAACCGAACAAACAGCAAAAACTTTTTCTGAAGCCTTAGGACTACACAACATCTATAACGATAAGGTAGGCCTGATCGTTGGATTATTACTGGTTCTCTTTGCCATCATCCTATGTTTTGCCTTCTTCAGTTACTTTTCTACTGGTCAGGCTGACCAAAGTTTAGTAACCGATTTACGTCCCGGCGAATTCAAGAATACCACACAAGAGTTCCAGAATATCTGCGGATCATTCGGAGCCGTTATCTCCTATTTTCTAATAGCCAGATGTTTCGGTATCCCGGCATTCTTTATTCCTGCGTTTATTGCGCTATGCGGACTAAAGATGATGGGGGCTTATAAGAAAATAAAATTATGGAATTGGTTCATGGGAATGGCAATTTCGATGATTTGGTTCTCTGTTCTGTTCTCTTTTCTTTTGTCGGATGTCATGGGGACCCAAGTGTATAACCCCGGTGGCGACCATGGAGTTTTCATTAAACAATCACTTGAAAATATCATCGGTACGCCCGGTTTGATAGCTGTTTTAGTGTTGGTATTCATTGCTTTTGCCACTTACCTTACTTCAGAAACCATTACGGTGGTTAGAAAAATCATAAATCCTGTGGGCTACATCCGTGATAAAGTAACTTTTACAGTAGCCAGTAAAAATAAAAATGCCGTTGATGGCTTAGATAATGTAGAGGAAATAAAAGACGATGAAGAGGTAGTGAATCCTCATGAAGCTAACTTTACCGACCCTGTTGCCCAAACAGTTGAGTTCGACGAGAATGAAATCCAGAAAACAACATCTGCCATCCGCAAAAAGGACGGATGGATTACTACTTCTGCCATGTCTTCAAAACAAGAAGATGTCAGCATGGAAGTGGAGGTTGCCAAGAATGGCGAAAGGGCAAACAGCAAGGTGGTTGCAGGCTACGACAGTCTCAGTACTCCTATTAATCCTCGTGAGCCATTTACCAAATGGAAATTCCCTACGCTCGACTTGCTGAAAGAGTACGATATAAATGGCAATGCGAGCTATGTGGGAAAAGAGGAACTGGAGGCCAACAAGAATAGGATTATCAAGGTCTTGAGTGACTTCGGTGTACAAATTCGCTCTATCCGTGCTACTGTCGGACCAACGATTACTCTCTATGAAATTACGCTTGCGCAGGGTGTTCGCATCTCAAAAATCAAGAATCTGGAAGATGATATTGCGTTAAGTCTGGCTGCCATCGGTATCCGTATCATAGCTCCTATGCCGGGGAAAGGTACGGTGGGTATAGAAGTTCCTAATGCCAAGCCAAATATTGTCTCTATGTTCTCTATCCTGAATTCCAAGAAATTTCAGGAGTCTAACATGGAGCTACCTATCGCATTGGGTAAAACCATTACCAACGATGTATTCATGGTAGATTTGGCCAAGATACCTCACTTGCTCGTCGCAGGTGCCACGGGACAGGGAAAGTCGGTCGGACTGAACGCCATCATCACTTCTCTGCTTTACAAGAAACACCCCAATGAACTGAAAATAGTATTGGTCGATCCTAAAAAGGTAGAGTTCAGTGTATATGCTCCCATCGCAAAACCCTTTATGGCTGCCGTAGAGGACAATATGGACGAGCCTATTATCACTGATGTTCAGAAGGTGGTAAAAACCTTAAAGGGGCTTTGCGTACTGATGGACGAACGCTATGATAAGCTGAAAGCGGCAGGAGCAAGAAATCTTAAAGAATACAACAACAAGTATCTAAACCACCTCCTTAATCCTGAAGAGGGACATGAATTCATGCCCTATATCGTCGTTATTATCGATGAGTTTGGCGATTTGATTCTTACTGCAGGCAGGGAGATTGAGATGCCCATCACCCGTATTGCCCAGTTGGCACGTGCCGTAGGCATTCATATGATTATAGCTACACAGCGACCTACCGCAACCATTATTACGGGTAATATCAAAGCTAACTTCCCGGGACGTATCGCTTTTCGAGTAGGCTCAATGATCGACTCCAGAACAATCCTCGATCGTCCGGGAGCGCAGCAGTTGGTGGGACGCGGAGATATGCTATACCTGAATGGAGCAGAGCCTGTCCGTGTGCAATGCGCATTCGTAGATACACCGGAAGTAAACAATATTAATAACTTCATTGCGAGCCAACCCGGCCCTGTCAGATCGTTAGAAATCCCAGAACCGGTAGCAGAAGATGGCAATTCGGCAGCAGGCACGCTCGATACACACAATGTAGATCCGATGTTTGAGGATGCTGCAAGGGCTATAGTGATTAGCCAACAAGGCTCAACGAGCATGATTCAGCGAAAATTTGCCATCGGGTATAATCGGGCAGGCAGACTGATGGATCAGTTGGAGAGCGCGGGTATCGTGGGGGCAGCACAAGGCTCAAAGCCACGTGAGGTGCTAATTACGGATGAAACCTCGCTCGATGCACTCCTTGCGACACTGCGCGGACACTAAAAAGCGCCACGAAAGGAGTATCTGAGACCCTTTAAAAGATGCTCCGAAATATTAAGATTGCATTAAAAGACATCGCTTTTTCCTGTTTTTCTTAAACCAACAAGGGCATAGTATGTCTATAACCATAAACAACAAAAAGAAACAAAGAATTTAAACATGAAAAAAATAAAGCAGCTTTTGGTACTTGTCCTCATGATGGTCAGTACCGGAATATATGCGCAAAGCGCACGTCAGACACTGGATAAGGCTACGGCTATCATCAATAACAAAGGTGGGGTAACGGCTCATTTTACCATGAGCCGAACAGGTATGCCCGGCAGAACAGCCGGCGTTGTATATATCAAAGGCAACAAGTTCACTGCGCAAACAGAGCAAATGACCGTTTGGTTTGATGGAAAAACACAATGGTCGTACATGAAATCAACCAATGAGGTAAATGTTTCCAACCCTACCACGGCACAAAAAGCAGCCATGAATCCGCTTTCACTCGTCAATTTATACAAGAGTGGATACAATCTTGCACAAAGCAAAAGCGGTACAAACAAGATAGTACACCTTACCTCTGCCAATGGCAGGCATTCCATTACAGAAATGTATATCACCGTAACGGATAGCAATATGGTAAAAACCATCAAGATGAAGCAGTCGGGAAAATGGACAACCATCAACGTATCAAACATCAGAGCGGCTCGTCTTAGCGATGCAACCTTTACATTCAATAAACGGAAATATCCTACTGCCGAGATAGTAGATCTTCGATAAATACCAGCTGCAAAATAGATATTGCAGCTATAATCGTTGTTTTTCATCATTGAAAATACAACGACTAACTGTTAATGCTTGTTAAAAGCCGTAATAATAGTTCGATATAAATAAAAATACAATTATCTTTGCATCGCAAACGACAACAAACATTGCACAAATAAAAAACAGATACAAAAACTAAGACGGGCGGATTAACGCAGAATGACAGCCGCTTTAAACTTAGCCATAATTCTTGTTTTAATGAGATTGATTGTACCATTAACAAAGAAAAGATAAGTCAATAAAGAAAAGTTTAGGAAAGTATTTACACACTCAATTTATAAAACACAAATGACGGACGAACTTCTTAAATTAAAGAGTCAACTCTGTTTCAGACTTTATACTGCAAGTAGGTTAGTTACACAGGCATATTATACACTACTGGACTCTATCGGATTAACTTATCCTCAATACCTCGTAATGCTTGTACTATGGGAACAAGATGGATTAAAAGTCATGGAGATATCACACAGACTGGATCTCGACTCAAATACAGTTACCCCTTTGCTCAAGCGAATGGATGAAGAAGGCTTGGTAAAGCGCAAGAAAGGAAAAGAGGATGGCAGAGAAACTTTTGTTTATTTAACCAAGCACGGGAAGGAACTTAAAGAGAAAGCACAGACAGTGCCTTACTGTTTGCTCGAGAAACTTACATCCGATAAGTTCCAAGTCGATAGTATCACAGAACTTAACGCCAAATTAGATGTTCTGATAGAGGTTCTCCATAAGAAGAAAAAACAGGAGAAAGAACTAAAAATGGCATCGAAAGTTCCTGCAAAAAGAGGCAGAAAGCCTAAGAACGCACAATAAACAACAAAGACAAACACGCCAAAGCAAGCCCATAAAAGGGCCGAATTTGGTATTATATACACAACGAGAAAAATTTTCAAAACGTTATATTCATTTTTTAGAGAGTAACTTTATTAAGGGAAACCTTAATAAGACGAACGTCCGCCTATGTGAATAGGCGGACGCTTGGTTTTTATACCCCATCTCTGCTCAGAGCAAAAGACGATCGCAGAGCGTATATATCATATTGTCAGATGCTATTAGTCAGATATCATGCTTTACTGCACAAAAGCATTTTTTACCGCACTAAAAATTATCTCTTACATGAAAAAAGATAATGTATAACTAACTATTTTATTTTTCTCTTATTTGCTGTCACTTTTAACAGTTCATGCAAACACCTCTCAGATAAGGTTTTACAAAGACAAGACAAGTGATGCCATGATAGCAAATTTTCTCATCTAAACTCGAAATACAAATATTTAATGGTGTCAATAGGATGATAAAACAGCATTCTGGATCCGGCCCACCGCATTACCTCCTTTACCTTCTCACGCATGGCAGGCTTATAGCAATGCACTTTACAGTCGCTGCATTTAGGTTTTTCGTCACCAAACCGACAACTATCAAGGCGCTCTAAACAATACATTCGTAAAGCCTCATATTCAGGAGGAAGCTCTTTAAGATGCAGTTTCTTCCTTACATATAGCCTGATCATCTCCTCGACAACTATCTTCGAGAACTCTATCTTCGTCTGCATACTTTTACAGGACTTTTCTTTTCAAGGAAACAATACTTTCAATAAAAACGAATATTGGCAATTACCATTGAGCCAACATAATTATTCAGCTTACGTGTCAGTTCGGCCTGCATCATCGATAAATCCGAACGAAGTGCAGGATTGGCTATTTTTACGAACAATGTTTGGTTTTTGATGAATTTTTCTTGAGAATACTTCGCAATAGTTTTACCTACAACCACATCCCAGCTATCGATTAACCGACGCTGCAGGAGCGGCATCTCCAAGCCTTCCCGTCTCAGAAAGCTATTCACGACATCATCCAGTGTCTGTACTTTACGTCTGAACATGCTTTATCCCTCCTTAACCTTTATCTCACCTTCATGAACAGAGAACAACTTAAAGTCGAAGTTTCCTTTCTGAAGGATTCTGTCAAGATGATCCCTGTTGGTATCAGTAATGAATATCTGACCGAATTCGTCTCCTGAAACAAGTTTTACAATCTGCTCCACACGGTTTGCATCCAGCTTATCAAAAATATCGTCCAGCAACAACAAAGGCGTATTATTACCCGCCTTTCGTCGCAAAAAGTCGAACTGCGCCAGTTTTAAAGCCAACACATACGTCTTGTTTTGCCCCTGACTCCCTTCACGCTTAATGGGATACCCCCCCAGCATCATCCGCAAATCATCCTTATGGATGCCATGAAGCGAGTAACCCATAATACGATCCTTTGCCCTGTCGCGGCGGATTACCTCCAGCAAAGCCCCTCGCTGACAATGCGAAACATAATCGAGGGTAACCTGCTCCCTGTCCTGAGAGATAGACTGATAGATACTCTGAAATACAGGTACCAGCTCCTCAACAAAGGCGTTGCGCTTCTCATATACCACCGTGCCATACTCTGCCATCTGTGCCTCCAGCAATTCCAAAAGTGTGCTATCCGGCTCTTCCTCCTGTTTCAACAAAGCGTTTCTCTGTTGCAACGCCTTGTTATACCGGGATAAGGCATCGATATAAGGCGCGTCATATTGGGAGATTACCACATCCATAAGGCGCCTGCGCTCCTCGCTTCCCCCTTCTATCAGAATGGAATCGGAAGGCGAAACAAGGATTAAAGGTATCATGCCAATGTGCTGCGACAACCGTTTATATTCCTTCCTGTTACGCTTAAAGTGCTTTTTCGCCCCTCGCTTCATCCCACAATACACCTGCTCAGGCTCCGAAAGGTCGGTAACATAATCACCTTCCAGCACAAAATAATCGGCCTCATGGTGCATCACCTCCGAATCCTTCGGGTTATAGGCACTCTTACAGAAAGAAAGATAATACACTGCATCCAGCAAATTTGTCTTACCCTCGCCATTATGGCCGATAAAACAATTCAGCTTAGGGGACAGTTCAAGCGTGGCGGCCTGAATATTCTTATAATTGATGATCGATAATTTCTCTAACCGCATAACATATAATATCTGCAAAGGTAGCCGTTTTTCGGGCAACATAGAAAAAAAAGATATATATATTTTAGTAATTGGGGGAAATTCTGTAATTTTGTTGCGTATAACTATCACAGGAAACAGTTAGAAAATAAAAAAGGATTAAAATATAAAAATGGCAAATCAAAACGTACAAGATACCTTCGAGGGTATCCAAAACAACTCTGAGGCTGCTTTTCTGAGATACAGGAAGCAAATTATTATTGCTGTAATAGCAATCATTGTAATTGTTGGCGGCTACTTCCTTTACAGGAATTTGGTAGCGCTCCCTCAACAGGAACAGGCTAACACCGAACTGGCAAAGAGCCAGACTTTGTTCAACGCGCAACAGTATGACAATGCCCTGAAAGGCTTCCAGAAGATACAGTCGGATTACAGCAGCACCGATGCGGGCAATCTGGCCAACCTGTATATTGCGCTTTGCTATGCACACAAGGCCAAACCGGATTGGGCAAAGGCGCTGGAATACGCGCAACAGTTCAAGACTTCCAATGATCAGGAAATCAGTCCGGCTTCACAGATGGCCTTAGGCGATATCTATGCCAACAACAATCAGAACGACAAGGCTGTGGAAAGTTTCAAGAAGGCAGCCGAGCTGGCCGATAAGGAAGCCGACAACCATACCAACCTCAGCATAGCTCCACTGGCGCTTCGCAAGGCAGGTATCATTCTGGAAAGCGAAGGAAAGAAGCAGGATGCGCTGGCTATCTATCAGGATATCAAGAAGAAGTATGTAAATTCTCCTATCTTCCAAGATATCGACAAGTATATCGCGCGTGCATCTAATTAATAAATAAGAATCTATGGCAACAGCATTACACCATTTATCTGATTACGATATTGAGTCGGTACCCGATGCCAGTAACATGTGTTTTGGCATAGTAGTATCAGAATGGAACAAAGATATTACGGGGGCATTACTCGATGGTGCTGTAAAAACCCTTGAGAAGCATGGCACGCTACCGGAAAATATCCATGTAAAGACGGTTCCCGGAAGTTTCGAACTTATCTATGGCGCCCAACAAATGACAAAAAACGATGGCTTTGATGCCATCATCATTCTGGGAAGTGTCATCAGGGGCGAAACTCCTCACTTCGATTATATCTGCGAAGGGGTAACCCATGGTATCGCGCACCTGAATGCTACACAGAATATTCCTGTAGTATTTGGCCTGCTTACTACCGATAATCTGGAGCAGGCACAGGATCGCAGTGGCGGAAAGCTGGGAAACAAAGGCGATGAATGTGCCGTTGTTGCTATTAAAATGGCTAAATTTTGATTTTTAGTATAAAACAAAAACTCTCTAAATAATTATCAGGATTG
The DNA here is from genome assembly GCA_041855505.1 of Prevotella sp. Taxonomy (GTDB): domain Bacteria; phylum Bacteroidota; class Bacteroidia; order Bacteroidales; family Bacteroidaceae; genus Prevotella. The sequence goes on along the minus strand of JBHAEI010000037.1, from coordinate 52,274 downwards.
TAGTCTCTGTGAAGAACCTATAGTTCAAAAAATAATGGTGGCATTGACTTTTTGTCGATGTCACCATTTCTTTTTATCATCTATTCCTGATAATGAATCAGCTTCATAAAGCGTTCTATCACGTCAGGCTTACCCGTACGTTTCCCCTTATCCTCCGATATCTTACACGTATCGTTATAGTAAGGCCACGACTCTGTAATCTTAACGGCCACTAATTTTATAACGATGTTCATGGGTTTTACGCCGGAGAAGTCGTTCGTGAAGTGCGTACCGATACCAAACGAGGGCAATACACGTGTTTCAGCATATTTCTGCAGCTCGATAACACGGTCGGTATCCAAGGCGTTCGAGAAGATAACCTGCTTGGTACGGGGATCTATTCCGAACGATTTATACTTGGCACATATCTTCTCCAACTGCTCGTAGTTATCGCCCGAATCGACACGAAGCCCTTTAAACATGTTCGCAAACGACTCCGAGAAATTATTCGAGAAGATATCCCACCCGAAGGAGTCATACAGATACGTACCCAATGCGCCTCCAAAGGTATGTCGCCATGCTTCCATCGCCATGAAGTTGGCCATCTGTGGCCCATACATACCGCCAATGGCACAAATAAACTCATGCGCCATCGTACCCACAGGGGTCAGGTCGTACTTCATTGCAAGATACACATTGCTTGTACCCACAAAACGCCCTTTCCTCCAGTCCCGACTCTTATAGCATTCCGACAAAGCTCTTACAGCCGTGTCTTCGGCTATCAGACTGGCACGGCGACGTGTCCCGAAATCGGAGAAAACACATCCTGCTTCCAACAAACGCTCTGCTTTATGATAAGTCTTTTCATAAAGCTCTCTATAATCCAACTCGTCTGCCTGCCCATTAAACATATAGTACAGCTCCGAGATAATGGCTAAAACCTTTACTTCGAGCAAAATCGTGTCGGCCCAAAGTCCTTCGAATTCTATGTGCAGATGGCCGGCTTCATCCTGCCAAACCTTCACCCAGTCGCGGCTAAAGCGGTAACCTCGCAAATAAGTAAAGAACCACTCCGGGAAAAATCCGCATTTACGGCGCATAAAGGCTATTTCCTCCGAAGTTATAATCACGTTCTCCAAAAGTTCTATCTGGTGCTCCACCTCTTTGGCAAAGCCGTCGGGATACACCGTATCATCACGATCCACGAATTGATAACACACATGTGCACGTGGATAATTATCGATTACTGCACAGCACATTGACAACTTATAGAGGTCGTCGTCGGTGAAATGATTAATTATTTGTCGCATCATTGTTTTTTCTCTCTTTAGTTTACGGGGAACAGACAATTAGCTCCTACTCTCCCCAACATAATATACGGAATGCCAAAAGTATAAAAAAGATATGGAAGTGCCAAAGACAGAAGGGAAAAAATGCCTGACTTACCTGCAGAAGCATCAACACTTGATGCTTTGGAAACGATATTTCCTTACATACCGGATGCTCCTATTTAAACATCTTTATAGCCAATGAATTATAAAAGTAACCTAAGAGTTATTACATGCCCCCGTGAATTAATAAATATATATTTTCTATTTTACCAATACATAATGCCTGCTTAACAACATATTCCTTCAATTCCGAATAAGAATCCCCAAACCAGAAATGGTAACAAAACACGAAATAAAAATTATTTCTCCTTACTGTCATTTTTAACATTTTACATAACGCCCTGAATGTCAAAAGGATAAAATCATATTTTTAACAATGGTATGACTGTAAAAATGTAAAATGCAGAGATAGAAAGGCAACAGTACGTTTACAGAAGTTGCTGTCATACCACCACCCATCTTATCCTTATAAGGAATTGCCTAACAGGCATTTACATTAATTGTTAAAAATGACGGCAACAAAAATAAAAAATAATTTCGTAGCAATATATACTCTTTTACGAGGCAATACATGCCCTTTTACTGCATAATATAGCCCCTATTACTGCGCTATAAGTACGCTTTTATGTTATAAGGAATATGACAAAGGGTAGAAACTCACCATGGAATCAGCACATAACGCCGTTTTGGTAAAGAAAAAAACAGCTATAGAATAAAACAGACAACATATTTATCACAGCCCAAAAACAAATCACCGACTCCTTAATCATGAAAGGAGCCGGTGATTTATATACTTGAAAAGCACACGTACCTAAAGTTATACTGTGGCTATATGCGCTTTAGAACTCACTCGTAAAATGGAATTTGATATGCTCGAAATCCTGCTGTGCCATGCTTAACACATAGCTTGAATCGGCCAAGAACACGTCGCGCCCTTCCGAATCTTTTGCCATATACTGGTACTTACGCTTCTTGAAATTTTCCAGCTCGGCCTCATCGTCGGCCTCTATCCAGCAGGCCTTATAAAGATGTACAGGTTCCCAACGACACTTGGCATTGTATTCGTGCTCCAGACGATACTGGATAACCTCGAACTGAAGCTGGCCTACGGTACCGATTATTCGACGATTATTGAACTGATTGACGAACGACTGTGCTACACCCTCGTTCATTAGCTGCTCAATGCCCTTTAGAAACTGCTTCGACTTCATCGGATCGTCGTTCTCTATGTACTTAAACAGCTCCGGAGAGAAACTTGGCAGTCCTTTGAAATGTATGTTCTCGCCCTCGGTAAGGGTATCACCAATCTTAAAAATTCCACCGCTATCGGGCAAACCTACTATGTCGCCGGGATAGGCTTCATCCACTGTACTCTTGCGTTGTGCCATGAATTGCGTAGGCGAAGAGAAGCGCATTGTCTTGCCATTGCGGATATGTAGGTAGGGCTGGTTGCGTTCGAACTTACCCGAGCACACCTTACAGAAGGCTATACAGCTGCGATGGTTAGGGTCGATATTGGCCGTAATCTTGAAAATAAAGCCTGTAAACTTAGGCTCTGAAGGCTCTACCAATCTTTCTTCGGCCTTGGTGGGACGCGGACTGGGGGCTATCTCCACGAAACAATCCAGCAGCTCCTGCACACCAAAGTTGTTCAGAGCCGAGCCAAAGAATACCGGAGCAACCTCTGCACGGCGATAAGCCTCTTGGTCGAATACGGGATATACGCCATTTACCAGCTCCAAGTCGTTCCGCAGAGCATCGGCAAAGTCGCTGCCTACCTGTTCATCAAGTTCCTTCGAGTCGATATCTACCTCTATCTTCTCGGTTACCCGCTGCTTATTCGGCGTAAAAAGATTCAGCTTTTGCTCGTAAATATTGTAAACACCCTTAAACCTTTGTCCCTGCCCAATAGGCCACGACAACGGCCGAACACTGATTTGCAGTTCCTCTTCCAGCTCATCCAGCACATCGAAAGGGTCGCGCCCTTCACGATCCATCTTGTTGATGAAGATAATAACAGGCGTATTGCGCATGCGGCATACCTCCATGAGCTTTCTCGTTTGAGCCTCGACACCCTTGGCAGAATCCACTACGATAATAGCAGAATCTACCGCTGTAAGGGTACGGTAGGTATCTTCGGCAAAGTCTTGGTGTCCCGGTGTATCGAGGATATTCACCTTATAATCGTTGTAATCGAACTCCATTACAGACGTAGATACCGAGATACCACGCTGCTTCTCGATATCCATCCAGTCGGAGGTGGCCGACTTCCTTATCTTATTGCTCTTCACGGCACCCGCCACCTGTATCTGTCCGCCAAAAAGCAGGAACTTCTCTGTAAGAGTCGTCTTACCTGCATCAGGGTGAGAGATGATGGCAAAGGTTCGCCTACGTTCTATTTCGTTCATTTATATCGTTTTATTTTTCGATGTTTTATTGTAGTCCTCTCATGCACTTTACAAGCGAATCCGTCCAATAAGGAATCTTAATACCGAAAGTTTCCTTAATCTTCGTCTTATCAAGCACCGAGTAAGCCGGGCGTTTTACGGGCGATGGGAACTCGTCGCTGTGGCAGGGAAGAATTTCACAATCCTTGTTTCCTGCCAGTTCGGCTATCTTCTTCGTGAAGTCATACCAGCTGCAAACCCCCTCATTCGAGAAGTGATAAATGCCATTGTTGCCCTCATACTTACGGTTTTCGATAATATCGAAGATGACATCGGCCAAATCGCCGGCATACGTTGGTGTACCACACTGGTCGAAAACCACTTTCAGTTGTGGCTTTGTAGCGGTGAGATTCTGCATCGTCTTTACGAAATTCTTTCCGAACTCACTGTAAAGCCATGCGGTACGGATAATGATATGATTGACTCCCGAAGCCTGAATTTTCTGCTCGCCGTGCAGCTTTGTAAGGCCATATACTCCGGTTGGAGTTCCTTTTTGGTCTTCCTTGCAAGGAGTGTTGTAAGGGTCGCCTCCAAAAACATAGTCGGTACTCACGTGGATAAGGAGTCCACCTACTTCCTTCATTACCTTGGCAAGGTTTTCGGGTGCGGTAGCATTCAGTGTTTCCACTATCTCTCCGGCAGTCTCGGCAGCATCCACATTGGTCCACGCCGCACAGTTTACGATGCACTTCACATCCTGTTCTTTCACCATCTTACGAATATCATCCACATTGGTAATATCCAAGTGTGTATAACCTTCACACACGTCTGTAAAGATATAGTTGTCTTTCGATTGCTTGGAAACAATCTGCATCTCGTTGCCTAACTGGCCATTTGCACCTGTAACAAGAATATTCATCATAAAATCCCTTTTATTTGTTCGCTTATCGATAAACATGAACAGGCAAGATTAATTATCTTCGAATACCAAGCCTTCTGTTTTATCTTTAATATAATAATCCGAGAGCATACCGATAAAGGTAGTAACCTCCTTTAAAGCATGGGTGGTTTCCGGTGAGATTTCCTTTTTCTGCAGGCGAAGAATCATGACACCGTACAGCAAGTCGAAGCAAACTTCTATCTCACTCTTCCCAAGATTGGCGGCAACTTCCTTCAGTTGTTCATCGTTTTTACGTGCCATCTTATCGGCAACACGCTTTGTTTTACCCCGCAGTTCCACGATAAAGGGCAGCACCCGATAGTATTCTGCCGAATAAAAAGGAAATTTAGACGACTGAAGCAACTCGGCGTGTAGTTCTTCCAAGGCCTGTATCACCACCTTATTAATCTGAAGATGCCCCTTTTCGCGACAACCTTCTTGATTCATCATCCTTACCAAGTCGCCAAACCAGTCTTCTTCTTCCTCCTTTTGCTCGTCCGTATAGTCGAACTGATCGATATATTCCTTTCGGATTCTTACCAGCGAACAGTCATAAGCGCGGATAACGTCTTCTATCTGCCACATATACAGCAGGTATTCCGCAATACTCTTCTCACGTAATTGCTTTGCAACAAACATAATATCCCTAACTGAAAGATTTTATTTACTCAAAGATAGTTGGCAAATGATACAAATTAAAGACTGTACCAAACAACATAATGACAGAGAAAAGAATAACAATAGAACCTATTATTTTATTAATAATCAAGATGCCATTATCATCGAATTTTCCTCTGGCCTTGTCAATCAGCCATGTCAGCCCATACCACCAAAGCAATGCTCCTATAGGAATACAACAGAAACCTACTATGGTTTCAAACAATCTTTTGGGCTGAATTAAAGCAAACTGCGCCAACGCTGCAATAAACAGGAATATGATAAGCGGGTTAGATACCGTTACAGCAAAGCCTGTTACACCATTGTGCACCAGTGTTCCACGCTTATTGCCAGATTTATGCATATTCTTTGTAGGGTTTGATACCACGCAATAGACACCGAAACCAAGCAACACCACACTACCTACAATCTGCAAAATAAAATTATAAGTAGGATCCTCGATGAAGTCCATGATAAAGCCCATACCGAAAGCTGCCAGCAAAGCGTAGAACACATCGCTAATGGTTGCACCTATACCGGTGGCAAACCCATACCATCTACCTTTATTAAGCGTGCGATGAACACATAAAATTCCTACCGGACCCATGGGCGCCGATGCTATCATTCCTATCAGAAGTCCCTTAAAAATAAAATCAAGTATATCTAATTGTATTGGCCAATCCATAATCTATAATTGAGTTGCAAAAGTGCGAAAAATATATGAGATAAGCAAAATTTACCATCAAAAGTTTGTTTAGTTCCACTTTTTTCATAACTTTGCGATAGTATTAAAAACTAAAAACTAATTGCAAATATGGAAACGCAAGTTGCAAATATGGAAATGCAAGAACAGAAACCGTTTGTTATCGGTTTAGACTTAGGAGGTACAAACGCCGTCTTCGGTATCGTAGATCAGCGCGGTCAGGTGCTCGCATCAAACTCTATCAAGACGCAGGCATATAAAACTGTAGAAGATTTTGTTGATGCCGGCGTAGAAGCATTGAAGCCTATCATTGCCAAGATGGGGGGTATCAGCCAGATTAAGGCAATGGGTATCGGTGCTCCTAATGGTAATTTTTATCGTGGAACGATTGAATTTGCCCCGAATTTGTCATGGGGTCATAACGGTGTTGTGCCATTGGCTGAGATGTTTTCAAAGAAGTTGAACATCCCGGTAGGACTTACCAACGATGCCAATGCCGCTGCTATCGGAGAAATGCAGTATGGAGTTGCGCGAGGTATGAAGAACTTCATCATGATTACTTTAGGTACAGGTGTGGGGTCAGGTATTGTAATCAACGGCCAGATGGTATATGGTTCTGACGGCTTTGCCGGTGAGTTAGGACACGTAACGATGATTCGTGGCAAGGAAGGCCGTTCATGTGGCTGTGGTCGTACCGGCTGTTTAGAGGCTTATTGCTCGGCAACAGGTGTCGCACGCACAGCACGTGAGTTTTTGGAGAAGAGCAAAGAGGAATCGCTTCTTCGTGAAATAAAACCGGAAAACATTACTTCTTTGGATGTTTCTATCGCAGCAAGCAAGGGCGACAAATTGGCTCTTAAGGTATATAAATTCACCGGTGAAATGCTTGGTCAGGCCTGTGCCGACTTCGCTACCTTCTCATCTCCGGAGGCATTCGTATTCTTTGGTGGTTTGACAAAGGCCGGCGACTTGTTGATGAATCCTATTGTTGAGTCATACAACAAGCATGCGCTTGAGATTTTCAAGAACAAACCAAAGTTCCTTGTAAGCTCGCTTGATGATGCCGCTGCTGCCGTTTTGGGTGCTTCGGCTATTGGATGGGAATTATAAAGATAGTAGTTTCCTGCTATCTGACACAAGGATTGGAATAGAGATTATTCTTTATTTAAATAAAGATAGGGCGGTACCGACAATCGGTATCGCCCTTTTCATATCATTTATTTTGCCCTTTCGGTTTTTTATTATATCTTTGCGACACTATAACAACGGGGGAATTGCAAAACAAAAGGTGCCCTTTAATGAGGTAAAAGGTGGCCTTTTATTCAACTATATGTGCCCTTTTACAGAACAAAAGATGCCCTTTTAAAGGATAGCAGATAGCAAATCTAAAAGAAACAGGTAACAAGCATGAAGCAAGAAGACGATATAAGAAAAGCAGTAGAAGTAATGAAGCAGGGAGGAATCATCCTCTATCCTACCGATACAGTATGGGGAATTGGCTGCGACGCAACCAATCCCGAGGCTGTAGCAAAGATTTATAAACTAAAGCAAAGAGATGATTCCAAGGCTCTTATCTGCCTTGTTGATTCTGATAACCGCCTGCAACGATACGTAAGAAACGTACCCGACGTGGCATGGCAACTGCTCGATGCCGTAGAAAAGCCTACTACTTTGATTTTAGATAACGCCGTAAATCTTGCTCCGAATCTTATAGCCGAAGATGGCTCTATTGGTATTCGCATCACGAAGGAGGCTTTCTCGAAAGAGCTATGCTATCGCTTTCAAAAGGCTATCGTAAGCACTTCTGCCAATATCAGTGGGCAACCGGCTGCCCAGAATTATGGAGATATAGCTCCGGAAATTCTGGAAGGGGTAGATTATGTATGCTTTGCCCGTCGCCAAGAACATAAGCCCCACACACCTTCCAGCATTATCAAGTTGGAGGAAGACGGCACAGTTCATATTATTAGGAAGTAAAAGGCAAAGAGAACAGGATGAGTTCCATGGCAGATACACATACACTCCCCAAGATAGAGTGGACAAAAACGTTCGAAACTTGGCGACAGAAATATATTTCCGAGCGCCAGTTCGTCTTGGTTCTGGCCTTTTTGGTAGGCTTTTTTGCAGCTGTGGCAGCCTATGTGCTACACTGGCTGACACATGAAATAGAGTCGCTCCTTACATCAGGGTTTGCGATAACAAGTATCAACTGGCTCTATCTGGTTTATCCGATTATCGGTATTTGGCTCACAAGCCTGTTTATCAAATACATTGTACGTGATAGTATTTCCCATGGTATCACACGTGTGCTCTATGCACTGGCTACCAACAAGTCAAGAATAAAAGGGCATAACACATGGACATCCATCGTCGCAGCAGCTATAACGATTGGCTTTGGTGGCTCTGTCGGAGCTGAGGCACCGATTGTTTTAACGGGCTCTGCCATCGGCAGTAATCTGGGAAAGCTCTTCAAACTGGAAGATAGGACACTTATGCTGCTTGTAGGCTGTGGTGGCGCTGCTGCTGTATCGGGTATCTTTAAGGCTCCCATAGCAGGACTTGTGTTTACATTGGAGATTCTTATGGTCGATCTTACCATGGCCTCTTTGCTTCCAATCCTCATCTCTTCGGTTACGGCAACATGCTTTTCATGGCTCTTTACCGGAAGTTCTTCGCTCTATGCCTTCCATATAGACTATTCTTGGATGCTGAATCGTGTGCCGGCAACCATTCTTCTGGGTATTTTCTGCGGTTTCATGTCGCTCTATTTCATGCGCGTTATGACTTGGTGCGAGGGAATGTTCGGCAAGTTGTCCAATCGTCCTTACCTTAAATTATTTACAGGTGGACTCATTCTTTCATCCTTGATTTTCCTCTTCCCTTCTCTCTATGGAGAAGGTTACGACCACATGAGGGTGTTCATCGAGGGCAATAGTCCGCACGACTGGTCGAAGGTAATGGATGGGTCTATGTTTGCAGGCAACGCGAAATACCTCATCCTTTACGTGGGCTTGGTAATGATAACCAAGGTGTTTGCGACCAGCGCTACCAACGGCTCGGGCGGTTGTGGCGGTACATTTGCTCCCACACTGTTTATAGGTGGCTTTGCTGGTTTCCTATTTGCACGTATCTGGAACACCTATCAGATAGGCGTTTATATTCCCGAAAAGAATTTCACGCTCTATGGAATGGCAGCACTGATGTCGGGAGTTATGCACGCACCGCTGACAGGTATCTTCCTGATTGCCGAGCTGACAGGTGGCTATCAGCTGTTTATCCCGCTGCTGATTGTTACGATTTGCTCGTTCCTTACCATCAACATATTCGAGCATCACAGTATTTATGCAGTACGATTGGCAAAACAAGGAAAGCTGCTTACCCATCATACCGACCGCTCTGTCCTTACTTTAATGACCATGGACAAGATGCTCGACAAAGAGTTTTCTTCGGTAAAGGAAGATTTGGAAATGGGAAAACTGGTGAATGTTATCAGCTCTAACCGAAACAGTTACCTTGCCGTAGTCGATGATAATGGTGGACTCTTAGGAGAAATCGATATTACCAAACTTCGCCATGTCATTTTCCGTACCGAGCTTTACCACCGTTTCAGCGTAAAGCAACTCATGACGCCACCGCTGGCAGTGCTATCCATCAACGACCCGATGGAGGATGTCATGAAGGTTTTCGAGAAAACCGGAGCCTTAAACCTGCCTGTTCTCGACAATGAAAAGCACCTTGTGGGCTATATTTCCCGTACCAAGCTCTTTGATAATTACAGGAAACTTGTCGCCGATTACAGCACCGAATAGCCTGTTACTGCCAAATAATATAATAACAGTCTTACTGTTAAAAACGAAAAAAGAGTAAAGATGCCATCCATAAGCATCTTTACTCTTTTCTTTTTATCCCGACTTCAACCTTTATAAATACCACCCTGCCATTTTAAAAGTGTCTTCTTTGCTCTGCCGATATCCTCTGATTAGCTATACTGTCAATATGTGATATTCTGCTCACTACCGGTCGTTATGCCTCGTGCCAAGCCTTAACTTTAGTTTTATACGAACACCTTTATATAAAAGGAGGACGCATTCCTGTTACTTCAAGATAATACCTGTATAGATAGTACCAAAGTTTTCCTTTAGCTTTCGGGCCGAAAAGTAATCATCGGAATTATCGAAAGTACATATACCCGACTGCAGAATATTCTCGCTCTTTACACCGACAGCTTCCAATTCCAGTTGGTTGGTAAGGGGCAAATCTATATGCCATTTATCATATAGGATAGCTATGCGCTCCATATCAAAGTCGGCCTCCGCAAAAAGGTCGTACACCTCCTGCCCCACTTCGAAGTTTTTCTTACTGATACAAGGCCCTATCAACGCCTTCAAATCGGATGGACGAGAGCCGTAAGTTTCCTGCATAGCCACTACCGTCTTTGCCAATATACGCTGTAAAGTTCCTCTCCAGCCTGCATGAACGGCGCCCACAGCCTTCTGTACAGGGTCAAAAAGAAGGATAGGAACACAATCGGCAGTGAACACTCCTACACAGGTTTGTGGAATATTCGTTATCACGGCATCAACTCCTTCCAGTAATTGTTGTCGGCCGGAAGCAGGAAGTGAGAAAAAGTCCTCGGTTACCTGGCGGCATTCCACTCCGTGTACCTGATGCTGACGTATAATTCTATCGAGCGGAAGTCGCAGCGTTTGTGCAACAGCCTGCCTATTGGCTTCTACAGCTTCGGGGGTATCGCCACGGAAAGGATTGATGTTCAGCTCTCCAAAATTCCCCTTACTCATACCGCCATGCCGAGTAGTAGTGAAGGCCATAACAGCCTCATCGAGTGGATAATAATGCAATACAGGCTTAATCATCGGTGTATTCAAAGTCGTCTAAGTCGTCGATATCTTCTATCTCCTCCTCGCTTACCTCTTCTATATCCTCGAAGTCGGCACCTTCCGCATGGATTTCAGCCTCAAAACGACTCATATCCTTATCACGGTGTACAAGCGTATCTTCGGAGGTTATCGAACGAAGTTTGTTGCTTTCCGAATTTAGCTCACGCCACAAAACATCTTTCAGTTCCTCAATACCCTGTCCTGTTACGGCCGAAATAAAGACAACGGGAAGGTCGGTCGGCAACGTTTCCTTCAGCATTTCGATTAATTCGTCGTCGAGCAAGTCGCACTTGGTAACTGCCAACACACGGTGCTTATCAATCATTTCAGGATTGAACTGCTTCAGTTCGTTCAGCAGAATTTCGTATTCTTTCTTGATATCGTCGGTATCGCCGGGCACCATAAACAGCAGGAGTGAGTTACGTTCTATATGGCGAAGGAAACGAAGTCCCAAGCCACGTCCCTCGCTGGCCCCTTCGATAATACCCGGAATATCGGCCATTACAAAGCTTTGGTTATCGCGATAGCTCACAATACCGAGCGAAGGCTCCATGGTGGTAAAAGGATAATTGGCTATCTTGGGCTTGGCACTCGATAATGACGACAGCAAAGTGGATTTTCCGGCATTAGGAAAACCTACCAAACCTACATCGGCCAACAGTTTCAGCTCCATGATAATCGTCATTTCCTGCATCGGCTCGCCGGGCTGTGCATAGCGTGGAGCCTGATTGGTGGAGGTACGGAACTGGAAGTTTCCCAATCCGCCACGACCACCTTTCAGCAAAAGGACGGTCTGCCCATCGTGCATAACGTCGCAAACAAACTTACCGGTCTCGGCATCATACACCACTGTTCCGCATGGTACATCGATGTAAACATCCTTACCATCGGTGCCATGACACTTGTCGCGACCGCCGTTTCCACCGTGTTCGGCATAGATATGTCGCTGATATTTAAGATGAAGCAAGGTCCAATAGTTATGATTACCCCGCAAATAAACGCTGCCTCCTTTACCACCGTCGCCACCATCAGGACCACCATTAGGGTTATATTTTACATGACGAAGGTGCATAGAGCCTCTGCCACCTTTGCCCGAACGGCAATATATCTTTACATAATCTACGAAATTCGAATCAGCCATAATAGAATTGAAGTTTTACCATTAAGCGTTTTAGTTCCCTGAAGGGGGAAGCCGATAAATAAAAGGGAGAGCTTACTACGCTTTATAAATTAAAATAGATGTTAGGAAACGTACTTATAACACAGCTATTAACCATATTACAGCGTCTCACCTAACACCTACCTGTGTATCGTATCGAATTAAAGTGCGTCGATAACGGATGCAATACGACCGAAGATTTCATCTACCGTTCCTAAGCCTTCTACATGGTGATGAATACCTTCTTTCTCATACCAGTCAATCAATGGAGAGGTTTGTGTGTTGTAAACATTCAAACGCTTCTTGATTGTTTCCTCGTTATCGTCGGAACGACCGCTCTGCTGGCCACGGAGTAACAAACGCTTCATCAGCTCTTCTTCCGGAACAAACAGCTCAATCATTGCTGCAATCTTATGACCACGCTCCGACAGCATTTTCTTCAAAGCTTCTGCCTGCGGGATGGTACGTGGGAAACCATCAAAGATAACCCCTTTATGTTCTTCGCCAAAGCCATCATAAACACTGGCCAGAATATCCACCATCAATTCATCGGGGATTAGCTGACCATTGTCGATATAGCCTTTAGCCGTTTTTCCTAATTCTGTTCCATTCTTAATTTCGTTACGAAGTACGTCACCTGTAGAGATATGACCCAGACCGTAAGCCTCTATCATTTTATCACTCTGCGTACCTTTACCCGCACCCGGGGCGCCAAAAATTACAATGTTCTTCATTATTCTTTTACTAATGTATAAATATCTCTTAAATTTCTTCCTTGCTGATCGTAGTCCAAACCATAACCTACAATGAAATCGTTAGGGATTTCCAAGGCTGTATATTCTATGTTCAAAGGCACCTTTAGCTTTCCGGGCTTCAACAGCAGTGTACAGATATGCAGGCCTTTAGGATTACGTGTACCTAATATTTCGAGCATACGCCTCATGGTAGAACCTGTATCTACGATATCTTCCACGATAATAACCTCGCGCCCAGAAATATCTTCATTCAGCCCTATCACCTCTTTTATCTTACCTGTAGAAGTGGTTCCCTCGTAGGAAGCCAGCTTAACGAAAGATATTTCACAGGGAATCGTTATGTTACGCATCAAGTCGGCGGCAAACATAAATGAGCCATTCAACACGGCAAGCAACAAAGGATTCTTACCCTCCATATCCTTGTTAATACGATCGGCTACGCCCTTTACGCGTTCCTGAATTTCAGCTTCAGGGATAGATGTCTCAAACGTTTTGTCTAAAATGGTTATTTGGCTCATCTTACTAAATAGTTTATTTAAGTTGCAAAATTACGAAAATAATAGGAAACACGTCCCTTTTGACAGGTATTTTATTTCACGGTACAGCCTAAAAGGAATATTTCTTTTTGGAAACCGCCTGTTACCCAACCTAAAGAGTGTATATTTTCGCATCATAGAAACATAAAAGAATCAACCAGAAAAAATATAAGTTATCCATAATCTTTTTCGATATATCCATTTTTCCGCATCGGCCTTATGTTTTATCATTTTCTTTTTGGCAAAAAGGGAAAGTTTCTGTATCTTTGACAACAAAATAAAACGTGAGTTGCCTATGAGTCCAGTATTCAGACGAGAAAAAGGATATACTTTCAAAATCTTCTCTAATGAGGAAGAACGAATGCATATACACGTTGTTAAGGGGGATAACGAAGCAAAGTTTTGGCTGGAGCCGGAGATAGAATTAGCAACTAATTATGGCTTTTCAGAGCACGAGTTAAACGACATAAGGAAAAAAGTAGAACAATATGGAAACGACTTCAAGGATTTATACCGCCGACACATCGGTAAGCGTATTGATGATTAATGCGCAGGGAATTATGCTGTCCGTCTGTGGAAACGATTATTTCTTGTCTTATAATCGTATTCCTTGGATGCGTGATGCCAGTGTCAGCAACGTACTGAACATAAAGATGTCTGGGCGCAACGCCATTGAATGGCCCGACCTTCATGTAGAGCTCGAAATCGATAGTCTGAAACATCCTGAACGCTATCCGCTCATTATCAAGCGCGACGAGCTGGACTTTGTGGAATGCAAGTAGCCTTTGCACCTTTCAAAATGATGGAGAATAGTTAATCAATGAAGATATTTACAAGTGCACAGATGCGTGAACTGGACAGGTTTACGATAGAAAAGCAAGGCATTCAATCGATCGATTTAATGGAGCGTGCTGCAACTGTTCTTACGGAGGCTGTCATGGAGCGTTGGAACAAGGTTACGCCCGTAGTGGTGTTTGCCGGTCCGGGGAATAATGGCGGCGACGCACTTGCCGTAGCACGGCTGCTGGCCGATAACGGATATAAAGTGAAAACCTTCCTCTTTAATATCAGCAAACAGTTATCGGACGATTGCAACACAAACATGGAACGCCTTGCCAATAGCAAAGCTGGAAAAGACTTTACCGAAATAACGACCGAATTTAACCCTCCTCCGTTGCAGGAAGACATGCTTGTTGTGGATGGACTTTTTGGAAACGGACTTAACAAGCCCCTTGCCGGAGGCTTTGCGTCTCTCGTGAAATATATCAATCAATGTCCGGCACAGGTGGTAAGTATAGACGTTCCTTCGGGACTGATGACGGAAGATAACTCCTTCAACGTAAGGGCAAACATTGTTCAGGCCGACGTTACGCTTACGCTTCATCAACCCAAACTGGCTTTCTTTTTTGCCGATAACCAACAGTTTTTAGGGGAGGTAAAGATACTCGATATCCGGTTAAGTCAGGAATATATCGATGAAGCAACGACTCCCTACAATGTTATAGAGGAAAAAGATATCCGTTCCCTACTAAAACCACGCTCCGACTTTGCCCACAAAGGCGACATGGGGCATGCTCTCCTGATAGCAGGAAGCTATGGAATGTCGGGGGCAGCCATCCTTTCGGGAAAAGCTTGTTTAAGGGCAGGAGCAGGAAAGCTGACCATCCACACTCCCAAGGTGAATTACAACATTATGCAAATAGCTGTTCCGGAGGCTATTGTGCAGTTAGGGAACGAGGGAACAATGTTCTTAGAGCCCATCAGCACGGATGAATACAGCGCTGTGGGCATAGGATCCGGTTTGGGAACCAACGAGGACACCGCCATTGCCGTTATCTCACAGATAAGGAGAACACAGTGCCCGCTTGTGCTGGATGCCGATGCTTTAAACATATTGGCCAGTCATCGCGCATGGATGCAGCAACTTCCCCAAAGCATTATCATGACACCGCACCCAAGAGAGTTAGACAGATTGACCGGTGTTCCTACCACTAATGGCTTCGAACGGCTGTCGCGTGCATCGGAGCTCGCCAAGTCTCTCCATGCCTATATCATTCTAAAGGGCCATCACAGCGCACTATGCCTACCCAATGGGGAAATTATCTTCAATACAACAGGCAATAGCGGAATGGCTACCGCAGGCAGTGGCGATGTTCTTACAGGCATTATTACCGCGCTGTTGGCAAGAGGATACAACACCAAAGAAGCAAGTTTGCTGGGAATGTACCTGCACGGACTGGCCGGTGATGAGGCTGCAAAGAGATTGGGAAAAGAGAGTATGATAGCAAGCGATATTATCGATTACCTGCCCAAAGCCTTTAAACATTTGGAAGAGTAAGAAGAAATACAGACTATCATACAAAATTCACCTTTCAAGCATGCAGTCTTGAAAGGTGGATTTTTAATACATACAGCAACAGCTCTGACTCTCTTCGAGATAAAAATCCCGAATCAGAAAGGTAGTAAAACCTTAATTTAAAAATATTTTTCATGCCGTCACTTTTAACACTTTACACAATCTTCTGAATATAAGTCTATTAGGGTGATATTCTTAATGATGACATGACAGCAAAACTTAAAAGGCTATGATAGCAGAATGGCACAAGACTCCGAGAAGTTGCTGTCATACCACCACTCGCTTTATCTTTATAAAACCTTATCCGACAGGCGTTTTACACAAATTGTTAAAAGTGACGGAAAATAAAAGAAAAATAAAATTTTCTGTAACACATACCCTTTTGTATGGTAAAAGAGGGCTGTTTGCATTGCAATATAGGGTTGTTTGCATTGCAATATAGGGTTGTTTACTCTACAAAAGGTCATATTGCCACACACAATACAGAGCCGTTCATCACCATATTCTTATCCCAAACAGAGATTATTACTTGTTTATCTTAACGATAAACGTTCTTATCTGCCCATTGGTAGCATAGCAGGCCAAAATATATTCCTCCTTGGGCAAATCGCTTAAGGTGATTGTATATTTCTTTTCACCTTCCAGTACAATCTCTTTCAGGACTTCGCCGGAAGAGTTCCTTAGGACAATTCTGTTAAGAGGACGGTTGGATGTTAGATGTGCCACATCGTTACGATTATCCATTTGTAACCGAATATTTAGTGTACGCACACTCGTTACAGTCCTGACACCATTGTTTTCCGCCGTGTAGGTTGTATCTGCGCTGCCTGATCTCCCGTTTGCAGATTCCGTTGCAGCTAAAGCAGTTTCAGGTTTGCTATATATGGTATCGACAGATACAGTATCTATCTTTGAATACGTAGTACCTTTCACTTGCCTTGTTACAACCTTGGTGGTACTGATATTCTCTGTTCTTAACTCATTAGGATACACAGAGTCGGTAATAGCCCATTTATTGAATACAACATTCTTGTCTGCTCCCGCAGCATCGGCCACTTTCTTTATAGTCTTAGCCTTTGTTCCGCTACCGGAAGTCTTCTTCATAACCTTCTTCGAAGTAGTACTTGCTTTTCCTTTTGCGCCTTTTGTGTTTTGTGCAGTTGATGTCATTAGTCCCATAACCATCAACAGGCATAAGAATAAAATCTGTTTCATTTCTATATCATTTCTGTCTATTAAAATATTAAGAATTAAAAACGGTGGCATAGATTTTCTGTGCCACCGCTCTGTTTGCTTATCTGATTTCTTAGTGTCAGAGGTTGATTAATCCTTGTTAATCAGCTTATTGTCTGATCCAAGAACGTCTGTGATCTTATGCTTGTAAAGATCTTCCATATACTCACGAGCCTTACCGCAGTACTGACGTGGGTCGAAGTACTCCGGATGCTCATCGAATGTCTGGCGAACACCTGCAGTGAACGCAAGACGAGAGTCTGAGTCGATGTTAATCTTACATACAGCACTCTTAGAAGCCTTGCGAAGCTGTTCTTCAGGAATACCTACTGCATTTGGCAACTTACCGCCGTGCTCGTTGATGATATCAACATACTCCTGAGGAACTGAAGAAGAACCGTGAAGTACGATGGGGAAGCCCGGTAGCTGCTTCTCAATTTCTTCCAATACATCGAAAGCCAATGGAGGAGGAACCAAACGGCCTGTCTTCGGGTCGCGTGTGCACTGCTCCGGAGTAAACTTGTAAGCGCCATGAGAAGTACCGATAGAGATAGCCAATGAATCAACACCGGTCTTTGTAACGAAATCTACCACTTCCTCCGGCTTTGTGTAGTGAGACTCTTCTGCAACGACATCGTCCTCTACACCTGCCAATACGCCAAGCTCGCCCTCTACAGTAACATCAAACTGGTGAGCATACTCTACTACCTTCTTTGTAAGAGCAACGTTCTCATCGTAAGGAAGAGAAGAACCGTCGATCATTACAGAAGAGAAACCAAAATCTACACAGCTCTTACATGTCTCGAAGCTATCGCCGTGATCCAAGTGAAGAACGATCTCAGGATGGTTGCAACCCAGTTCCTTTGCATACTCTACTGCACCTTCTGCAAGGTAACGAAGCAAAGTCTGGTTTGCATATTTACGAGCGCCCTTAGAAACCTGAAGGATAACCGGTGACTTAAGTTCTGAAGAAGCCTTGATAATAGCCTGAAGCTGCTCAAGGTTGTTGAAGTTGAATGCCGGAATAGCATAACCACCATCTACGGCTCTCTTAAACATCTCACGAGTGTTTACGAGACCCAGTTTTTTGTAATCTACTGCCATATTTTATATGTATTTAAATTAATAAATTTATTATCCTATATTCAGCTACAAAAGTAGCATTTTATTTTCTCTTTACCAAAAGAGCACCCCAACATTTCTTACCATAACTGTTAATTTCAGTAATTTTATAGAAATCTGCAGTTGCTATCTTTTATCATTATATACTGAAAATCCCTTCCTTCGGAGTATTCCTGAAGAAAGGGATAAAATGTATAATCTCAAAAAAGTTTTTCCCTATCGAGGCTTATTCCTTAACAGAAGCCGGCTCTATGGTCTTCCAGATAAGAGCTGCCAAAGCTGCACCTACAAATGGGCCGATAATGAAAATCCAAAGATTTGACAAAGCCTCCGCAGGACCACCTGCCAACTGTGCAAACAAAGCCGGGCCGATAGAGCGGGCTGGATTTACAGATGTACCTGTGTAACGAATACATACAAGGTGAACCAAGATAAGAGACAAACCGATGGCAAGGCCTGCAAAGTTGTTTGTAGCTCCATTGGTCTTTGAAGTTGCACCAAGCACAACCAAAACGAATACGCAAGTAAAGATAATCTCGGCGATTAAACCGCCTGTAGCACTGATTCCGCTCTGCAGACCGTTAGCTCCAAGCCCTGCACCGGCCTGAGCGAAATCGGCTCCGGCACTGATAACAAGCAGATAAAGGAGAGCTGCGCCAATCAAGCCGCCGATAACTTGGAAGATCATGTACATACCACAATCCTTTGCACTCATACGACCACTAAGATAAACACCTAACGTAATGGCCGGATTGATATGACAACCTGAGATGCCGCCGATAGTGTAAGCCATAGCAACAACCGACAAACCGAATGCCATTGCTGTTCCAAGTACTGTAGCCTGATCGCCTACAGAATCACAACCTAAGGATACGGCAACACCACAACCCATCAGGACAAGCACCATTGTGCCTACCATTTCTGCTAAATACTTTTTCATTGAATCTATTTTTTAGTTTATAATTTCAAATAACAACTCTCTATCTCTTGCGATGCAAAAGTATGAATAATTTTCTCAAAAAACAAACTTTTTATATAAGATAATGATTTCATCTCACTTTTCTCCATAATATTATATCTTTATCAACATTTACTCCTCTTAAATATAGTATCTTTGCACCATTATTCTTTCAAGATAACAAAAGAAATATCCCATGAATACTAAATATAAAATGATAGTGCTCGATCTTGACGGCACATTAACCAACAGTAAAAAAGAAATAACACCGAGGACGAAAGCTGCTCTGATGGCTGCTCAAAGGCAAGGGGTTAAGGTGGTATTGGCATCCGGCCGACCGACTTACGGCATTGCTCCTCTTGCAAAAGAATTAAAATTAGCTGAGTATAATGGATTTATTCTATCTTACAATGGAGCTAAAATTATCAACTGTACCACTCAAGAAACCATCTTCGAACAGACATTAAACCCAGCCTTTGTACCTGTATTATACCATACAGCTATGGAAAATAGCATGCAAATTCTGACCTATCAAGGGGAGGGAATTGCTGCGACGAGTGAAACAGACAAATATGTTCAAGAAGAGGCTTTCATCAATAAGCTCCCTATTGAGCAGTATGACGACTTCCTAAATCAATTGGTTTATCCCATCAACAAGTGCCTTATCGTGGGCGACCCCGTACCTCTTCACGAGGTAGAGCTAAAGCTCTCCGAGAAGGTGAAGGGCAGAATGAACGTGTATCGTTCGGCCGATTATTTTCTGGAATGTGTTCCACTGAATGTAGATAAGGCACAATCGCTCCAAAAACTGTTAGAAACTACAGGATTGACTGCCAATGAAATCATTGCCTGTGGCGATGGATACAACGACCTTAGCATGATACGCTTCGCGGGATTAGGCGTTGCTATGGCTAATGCCAACGAAGATATTCGGGAACAAGCCGACTTCGTAACTCTTTCAAACGAAGAGGATGGTGTGGCATATGTTATTGAAAAATATATGTTATCGGAACACATCGCCTTATAAACATACAGTACTTTGAATAAATCAATTTATTCTATGCCCCAACATTCTCCCGCAATTTTCGACTATTCATTTCTCAAATATTTATTCTACTAATACTTCGCTTTGAGAAGATACTAATGCGTAATAGGCTCCTTTGCGCTCCATCAGTGTTTTATGATTACCTATTTCAACTATCATCCCTTTATCCATTACTACTATTTGCTCTGCATTGCGAATAGTACTCAGTCGGTGAGCAATGACAACAACTGTCCTGTTTTGGAACGCTATATTCATGGCTTCCACTATTTTCTTCTCATTTACAGTATCGAGAGCATTAGTCGCTTCATCCAAAAAAAGATAAGTTGGGTTGCGATACAAGGCACGAGCTATTAATATACGCTGGCGTTGTCCACCACTTAGTCCCCTCCCCTTTTCACCTATCAGGGTATGAAACCCCTTCGGCATTGCCAATATCTCTTTCTCTATTTGTGCTATGGAACAAGACTCGTGTAGCCTATCATAATCAATATTTTCATCTTCCAATACTATATTGTTTAAAATAGTATCACTAAATATCTTACCATCCTGTAATACTACTCCACACATTTCTCTCCACGTGCGTAAATTAATTGCTTTAATATTCATGGTTCCCATCGAAATATCACCAAAGCTGGGGGCATACAATCGTATCAACAATTTCATCAGTGTAGATTTCCCACTACCGCTTCCACCCACAATAGCCGTTGTTTTATTGGCGGGAATACGTAAAAAGATATTTTTCAACACCAAGGGGGAAGTTGTAGTATATTGGAAATGAACATTACTTAATGTCAAAGTCTTGTCTTCGGGAACTATAGTCGTACCCCCTACCGACAAGAGTTCCGTTTCATCCTCCAAAGTTCTAATTTCATTAATTCTCAAAAAACTTATCTTTGCATATTGTGCAGATACGACAAAATTGATAAACTGAATTAACGGCCCGTTCAACATCCCCAATATAAACTGAGTTGAAATCATCACACCAAAGGTGATGTCTCCTTTTATAACAGCCATTGCACAATAAAATACTATGCACATATTCTTCAGATTATCAATAAATTGTGCGCCCAAATTCTGCATATTGGTTACCACTAATACCCGCTTATTCACATGATAAAGTCGTGCTTGGATAGCCTCCCACTTCCACCTTCTTTGCTTTTCGTAGTTATATACCTTAATATCCTGTATTGCTTCTACCGTTTCTACCCAGTAACTTTGATTCTTAGATATAAGCTCAAAATATTCCCAATCGAGCTTTTTTCTTATCTGCAAGAACAGTAATACATATCCGGCATACAGTATTGAACCTGCCAAAAAGATATAAAAGATAACAGAATCATACGCAAGAAGAATGATAGAGAATACAACAAAGGTAAGTGTTGAGAATATTAACGAAAGCGAATTACCCATAATAAAGCTCCTTATCCGCTCATGGTCTTGTGCACGTTGCAAAATATCTCCTATTAACTTATTCTCAAAAAAGTTAATAGGAAGCTTCATCAACTTAATAAGATAATCTGATATCAATGCTATATTCACACGCGCCGTAATATGCATTAAAATCCAATCTCTTATTACATTAAACGCCATAATACTAATTAAGATAACAATATTCCCTATTAGTATCATGTAAATAAACTTAACATCTGATGTTTTGATACCTACGTCTATCACTGCTTTGGAGATAAAAGGCAGCACTCCCTCCAATAGTGTTACCAACAACATGATGACACATATCAATCCAAAATTATTTTTAAAAGGATAGAAATAACGCACCATTCCCGACAGGCTATCCTTTCTTTGTATATCTTTGGCAGTATCGTTAAACTCAACAGAGGGAGAAACTGCCAACAATACCCCTTCCTGCCCTTCTTGATACCATCCTTTCCTCAACTCTTCATAGGTGTATTTTACCCTTCCTTTCTGTGGATCGGATACCCATACATGCTTTTTACCGACATGATACACCACTATAAAGTGATTGTTATTCCAAAAAAGGATGGAAGGTAGCGGAGCTTTCTCGCGCAATGTATTGATATTGCACTTGAAAGCTACCGTTCTTAGTCCGATATTCTCTGCACCGGTACTAATATCCAAGAGGCTGACCCCCTCACGTGTAATACCGCATTGATCGCGAAGATATTGTAAAGAGAAATATTTTCCATAGTATTTAGCAATAATTTTTAGACATGCAGGACCACAGTCATGCGAATCCATTTGGTACTCTACAGGAAAACATAAAGTTAGTTTCATTTTGTTTTTTGTGCTTTTAAGTTATCAAACAATCGTTCTATAAGGCGCTTTGGCTTCGTGATGATTTCTGCCACGCCCTTGGTATCAAAATCAATTGGCAAGACCAACCCAAAGTTGGTTCTTAGCCGGTGAGGAAATTTTACCGTTACAAGATAAGTATCAATTTCTCCCTCCGCAGTCCTCGTATAATTAGAAGAACGAGATATAGAACTGACCTCTCCTTTTAACAGTCCATATTCATCATAAGGGAATTTATTAAGTTTTACATTTACTTCTTGTCCTACCTTTACCTTTCCTGCTCCTAATGACGGCATTATCACTTCCCCTATTACTTTGTTCTTTACAGGGATGATTGAAAAGATTTCACTATTGTTAGTTACAAAATTATTATTACGCCAAAAGCCCAAATACTCTACACTACCGTCCATAGGTGCACAAAGTAAATATTTCTCTTTCCATAACCTGATGGCATTCTTCAATTCATTACAACTGGCCACATACTCATCCAAAGCTTGTGCTTTCTCGTTATGCTCTTCGAGTAACGAACGCTGAGTTTCCAACTCACTCTCCCTAATATCCGAGAGTTTCGAAAGCTTATTATTCTGCTCATTTACAATAGCTTCTTTCAGTGAAAGGTTGTTACTATATTGCTGATCAAAATCCACCTTGCTCATACCTTTCTGCGCTAACACCAAACTATCTTTCTTTAGCTGGTCGTTGGCCAATGCCAAAACTTTACTCTTTAGTTCTGTAGCCTTGTCTATATTACCTACTAAATCCTTATCCGACCGTATTTTGCTCTTTATCTCCGAACGCATGACAACTCTGATATCCGATTTCATTACACGTTTATACTTGGTATAAGCCAGAACAAAAGTATTATAACTATTACTAAGTTCGCCTATATTTAAGTCCTTTGGAGGATATGACAATACTTTTAACTCTTTAGAATTAAGGTATTTGTCTAACTGTAACACATGCTTATAGTTTGCCCCATTCGCAATATAACCAATCACATCATCTTTCTGTACCTTGGTATGATTACCACGTAACAAGATAAGCCTGCCATCCACCTTTACAACTATCCTCACGGGAGCATTCTCTGCGGTCATGCTGATACTACCCGTAACCGTATCGGGGTATTCTATCAGATAGCTCAACAGAAATACAATGCCAATGAGTATTCCTACACATAAGCTTACCCATTTAGCCCAACTGGTAGGCATACGATCAATAATATCCCGCACTTCTTCCGAGCGTTCAATATCTCTATTCCTGCTATTTCCTAATTCTTCCATAGATTAAAAACTATTCTAATATAGCCATAGCATTATAAAACTTTTAGAAAAGGGAGTAGATAATCTACCATCTATCCCTTTTCTTTATTAAATATAATAATTATTCTAATTTATCTACCGTAGCTCCTGTTATATAGTATTCTTTTTCCTTAAGCTGACCGGCAACCGGATGTATAGGCAACTTACACTTGCTATACAAACGGAGTATCTTGTAAATCTGTTTCTTGGTTAAGAACTTATCTACATCATCTGTTAATTCTAACTTTACAAACCTCTTTCTACTCTTTACAAAAATATAAAACTGAGACATAAACAGATTTCCCTTGCTGCCCAATGGATTTATGCTATCTTTTTGTTCTTTTGTAAGTACTCTTCTTAAAGTTTTTTTGAAACAAGAATCTATCATTACCATCGTTTTACTATTATAGGGAGTATATCTTTTCTCTGGAGTAGATTTCCAATGTCCTTTTCTGATAAAACGTTCTATCTTAGCTACATCTGATGCAATATAATAGGTGAAATACGTAACCTTATTTCTTGAATTATAAAAAGATTCCTGTATCAATTTTCCCACTGTTACTGTATCTTCCTTTTCTTGAGCATGAGCCGGAAGACAAGAAAAGAATATTAAAAGCAGACTATAAAAGTATATAAAACATTTATTCATATACTACAAATTTAAGAGTGTTTCATTCTATCTTAAATAGGTCAGATCCTGTACTATAATATTCCCTCTCCTTAAATTGCCCTATTACAGAAAGTACGGGCAATTTGCACTTACTATATAGATAAATTATTTTATAGATTTTATCCTTTGATAAAAACTTATCAAAGCATCCCCAAATCATCAATTTCACAAATCGCTTTTTACTATTTACAAAGATATAAAAGTCTGACATTATAATTTTTCCTTTATTTATTGAATTTAGGGTTACTATTTCTTTCTTTGACAGAGTCCTCTTTAAAGAATTCAAAAGACAGGAATCGATTATAGGCATTGTCTTACTATTATAGGGAGTATATCTTTTATTTACCAAGTGCCAATTTCCTTTCTTGATAAAACGATCTATTTTTCTAGCTTCCGATGTAATATAATAAGTGTGCAAACTATCGCCTACTCGTTCATTATAATGAGAACTTCTTGTTAGCTTGCCTATTTTTATTGTTATATCATCATCTTGAGCATTCACTGGAAGAAAAAATAAAAGCGAAAAGAAGGCGTTATAAATATACAATAAAACTCTATTCATAATAAATTATATTTAAGGATTTTTACTCTATCATAGATACTGAAGCCCCTGTAATATAGTATTCCTTGTCCTTAAGCTGACCGGCAACCGGATGTATAGGTAACTTACACTTACTATACAAACGGAGTATCTTGTAAATTTGCTTCTTGGTTAAGAACTTATCCACATCGTCTGTTAATTCCAGCTTTACAAATCGTTTCTTGCTCTTGACAAAAACATAAAACTGAGACATAAAGAGATTATGCATATCACCTTGAGGATTTAGAGAATCTTTCTGTGCCTGCGTAAGAACTTTACTCAAGGTTTGTACTAAGCACATCCTAATCTTAGGCCTTGATATATCATTGTAGGGAGTATATCTTTTACCGACTAATTGCCAATGCCCTTTCTGAATAAAACGTTCTATTTTTTTAGCATCTGAGGCTATATAATAAGTTAGGAAAGTATCTTTACTCCATGATAATTCCAAAGATTCCCGTACCATTTTTCCAACCTTTATCACTTTATTCCCCTGAGCATTTACTGGAAGAAAAAATAAAAATGAAAAGAAGAAATTATAAATACACAATAAAAATCTATTCATAATAAATTAAATTTAAGGATGTTTTATACCAAGTTTATCAAAATAGTTTTGCCAATTATAATTCCAATCTCTTTGTTCACCTGTTAAATTGGTAGGAGAACTTGTAGGATGTCCCCTCATGATATGTTCTCCATTCATCTTGTAACTTCAACATATAGCCGTTGTTATTTAAGCTTTCCCAAATATCTCGCACTTTTTCCGAGCGTTCTATATCTCTGTTTTTGCTATTCTCTAATTCTTCCATAGATTAAGAACTATTCTAATATCGCCATAGCATTATAAAAATTTCAGAAAAGGGAGTAGATAATCTATCCCTTTCCCGACATTCTCAATATCACTCTATTCTAGATACCGAAGCCCCTGTTATATAATATTCCTTTTCCTTAAGCTGACCGGCAACCGGATGTATAGGGAGCTTACACTTGCTATATAGATGAATGATTTTATAGATCTTAGCCTTAGATAAAAACTTATCAAAGCATCCCCAAATCATCAATTTCACAAATCGCTTTTTACTATTTACAAAAACATAAAAGTTTGACATAAAAACATTCCCTGCACCTAGAGAATTTAGAATTTCAACTTCTTTCTCAGACAAAGTTCTCTTTAAAGAATTCAAAAGGCAGGAATCTATCATAGGCAGTGTTTTACTATTATAGGGAGTATATCTTTTATCTACCAAGAGCCAATTTCCATTCTTGATAAAACGCTCTATCTTTCTAGCTTCCGATGTAATATAATAGGTATGTAAACTATCATCTACTTGATCATTATAATAAGAGACTCTTGTTAGTTTGCCTATTCTTATTGTTATATCATCATCTTGAGCATGAGCTGAAAGACAAGAAAATAGTATTAAAAGCATACTATAAAAGCATATAAAACATTTATTCATAACAAATTAACTTTAAGGATGTTTGATACCAAGTTTATCAAAATAGTATTGCCAATTATAATTCCAATCTCGCTTCTCGCCTGCTAGATTGGTTGGAGAACTTGTAGGATGCTCCTCATGATATGTCCTCCATTCATCTTGTAACTGAAGCATAAAAGAATTATCATTTAAATGATTCCATAAATTATCCTCTACACTAATATTCCCTTTAGAATCTTTTCCAAGATTTTTGGCTAAGTTATCTTTGGTTTTAGAACTCATCCAGACATTACTCATAAAATTCCCTTGAAAAGCATAGCTATATATTGTTGCCAATATATCAGCCTGCATTTCATTATTAAAGTCGCCAATATCACTACCTGCTGGCGCAAGCGCATTATTCTGGTCTTGCAAATAATGCGCATATTCATGGGCAAGGGTATGCTCTGATGCAAAATCAGGATTTGTTATATATAATATATTTTTCTCCGAATCATAATATGCAGGATAATTATTCACACTAGGGTCAGGATTCTTTTGTAACATCCCACTTTCCCATAGCTTCTCTATAAATTTATATAAATTTGGATCCATAGATTTTTTCATTTCCTCTAGCTTTTTCCTATCTATAAAAGCCTCCATTGGGAGAGGAGGAGCTGGTGGGATGTTATTTTGATTCGTTTTACTATTACCCATCACTCCTACAAAATTATTACTACTCCCTCCTGCACTACTAGATGAATCCTTATGTATATGTTGTGAACCATAGTCATAAAGATTACGATAAAAAGTATCTAAATAACTAGTATAATCAATTATCCTGATAGGCTTACTTCTAAAGTGTTCTACAACCAACACCTCATCCAAATTATGAGAAGAGCTAGAGCTTTTACTACTACCGCCACCTCCTTCGGGCATTATACTCATATCCATAGGAGTCACACAAGGCTGGTTTTTTCCCCCTCCCACATACATTCTCATCTCATCTTTACTCATTGCCTTTTTAGCCTGCAATAGTGCTTCAAGACTTTTTCGATGTTTAATTTGCAACATAAATAATTTATTTTTGAAGTTAATATTTTTCCCTTTTTAATATGCTTATTCTTGTTATTAATACATCCGTAGTTATAGCTTATACCTATCAGACAACAGTTGTTTATATAGAAAATCATATAAGGTTTCTTTACGCAACTGAAAATAATTTATATATACTTGTTGAAGTGATTCAAAGTATCGTAACATCGCCGTGTCTTGTTGTTGCTGTGCTTCGTGCAATTCGTAAACGGATATTTTACCTAACTCATATCGCAACATAGCTAACCTTATTTGTTCTGCGGCAATGTCTTTTGCTTTTAAACTTGCATACAAAAGTTTGATATTATGATTGTAAGCAATAACATCATTAAGGACTGACTGTTCATAATCGACCGTTTTATTATCCATGTCAATCTGTTTAGATCGGTAGGTATTCTCGGCAATCCTCACTTTATTCCTGTTAATCTCCCACTGATAGATAGGAATACTAATACCCACCGATATAGCTTCACTATGGTTATTACGCTTATAAGCAGTGGCAAAGGTGTTGGCATAGTTATTTGTTCCTACGCTGACTTTGAAATTTCCATTCACTTTGGTTTCCAGCTTGGCTTGATAAAGCTCCTGCTGTGCCGACAACATCGCTATTTCTTGCTGTCGGTAGTATGGATTATTAGCCCTTATCAGTCCTAATACGGTTTGGGCTTCCAACACCATAGGGAGCTCTATGGCTTCCTGCTCCACAATCTTTTCTATTTTTGTATCTAAATAAGTAGAAAGTTGTTTTACTGCCGCTTCGCAAGCATTGGCTGCTTCCTCATAAGAATATAACAGATTGGCTGCACGTAATTCTAATTGCTTATAATCATATTCTGTAATATAACCATTATCCAACCTTACTTTACTTACTTTCAATAAAGAATCGTTTCGCTCCATCAATTGGCGAGAAAATATTTTCCGTTCTAAGGCTAATTGGGCAGTGAAGAACATCCCTGCTACTTTGTTCTGAATGGCAGCCAGCTTGGCATAATACAGCTGACTGGCATTCTGAAAAGTCTTCTCATTAATCTGCTTTGTATATTTGTAAAGCTTTCTACTCCCCCAAAAGGGTTGGCTATATCCTATGGAGAAAGGCGTTGTGTAAAAGTTATTACGATTCTCGGAAAAGTCGCGTAAATAGTTCAGACTGCTGCTCACATATAATTCGCCTCCCGTTATACCAACTTTCTGCTTAACACTCACTCCTATCGAACTCGTATTGGCATAATCCTCCACATACGAGTAACTTCCATCCACATAATTTTGTAGTAATCGTAAAGAATGGTTAAAGGAAACAGGCTGCAAAGACAATGACAAGGACGGCAAAAAGCTCTTTTTATAATTATCATATTGCATAATCGCATTCTGATACTCCAGCTTAGCCATCTTTGCCTCATCACAAGATAGCGCCAAAGTATCAATAACTTCGGTAAAAGTAAATGCTTTCTGTGCAGCAATGGAAATACTGCACAAAAAGAAAGTTAGGATAAAAGGAAATCTATTTAAGATCAGTTTCATTATTATTAAAAATCTATTAGAATCATAAAGAATTTTTACTCTAAAACTATATCTTGCTTTTACCTTGAATCACCTTCTATCTATTTTGTATAGCTTCAATCATATATGGGATGAGCCATTTGTTTATTGACAAGTTTTTTATCATTAGCTATACCTTCACGAACAATGGTATCTATACCTTCTGGCATAAAATCAACCTCATTACTAAGATCTGGATTATGAGAAATATCTAGATATTCTACTCTTGTTTGATTTAAGTTTACATAAATAAGTTTATTATATGAAGCAATTAACTTCCTTAATCCAAGTCCGACAGAAATCTTCCTTATCTGATTATGACTTACATTTAGCTCATGGAGCGGAAAAGCATTATTAAGTTTTATCCTCTCTTCAACAAGTACTTTTTCTTTTGAATCTAAGTATAAGTACAAAAAACCGCTCAATCTATTATCAGATATATCTAAGGATTTAACTCCTTGAGGCAAGTATTCAAGAATCAAAGTATCTAACTGATTGTTAGATAAATTCAAAGAATGAATCGTGTAAGCAGACAGGTCAGGGAACTTTGAAATATTATCATCTGACAAATCACAATATTCTATTACTGTACCTCTAGGCTTACTCAAAAGTTGCTGTAATTTGCTAGTATGCTTATTAGGTTTAATCCTCACTATCCCTCTAGGAGAAGAGAAAGCCACCCCTATATTAAGATTAGTACAGGCTAGTACAATACCGATAAGAAAACATACAAATAACTTTTTTCTAATCATGTTTTATTAAGTTAAAATCTTCTCTATATTCATTTACAGCACTATTTATAGTTTCTGCATCATGCCTCTTCATATATTCATGCATATTGTCATTCCGCACCTTATCGGAATTTATTTCCCATCGACCATTCTCTTTATGGAAAAAGACATCCACAAAATCTTCACTATGTCCTTGCTGCATTAGCCAACTTGCCGCATAATCTGAATTACTTTTATTTAATTGCATGGCTTCATTATAAATTGAAAAATGGCTAGCATGTATGATCTCATGGGCCAAAGTAACCAATAACTTTTCTTCTTGAGTATAGTCTGCCCCAATAGCTATTCCTGCATTATCAATATAGTCTCCTTCCGGATTGTTCCATCCATTCGTATCTATATCTTGTGTATTTAAGAAAATGTGTTCCCCATCAGGGTCAGCATATCCAAATGGGGTAACCTCTTGATTTTTCACCGTCCCAATAATCAATTTACCTTGTCCTTTATCAAAGCGTAATGCGATTTTCTTTAGCGTAGCATTACTTTCAAAAAGTTTTTTGATCTGATCACTTAGTGCATTATAGCCTTTCAAATTTAATGCAATATACTTATTATTGGTAAGGTTTATTCCATCGTGTAGGTTATCATGTCTCGGAGTATCTGGTGCCGACACAGGACTAGTAAAACCACCCCCCATATCATTCATATTAAATGAACCTGCATTATAAGGATTAGAATGAGCAACATTTATACCACCATCTCCTTTAATACTATGGATAGAACCATTAGTGCCTTTATGACCTATAACTACAACTTCATCCATACTATAAGGAAAGTTAAAGCTACCATTACTTTCACCACTACAATCCGCACCTATAAAACAGGTACTCATATCCATAAGATCCGTACAAGATCCATATTTCCCTCCTCCTACATACCTCTTCATTTCTTCGCTACTCAAGGGCTTAGCAAACTTTTCTAATTCATCAAAACTGTTTCGTTGCTTTAATCGTATCATAAAGTGATTTATTTAAATATGTAATAAACAGTCGCAAATGTATAAAAAAAGAAAATGATTGACAATTTTTTTTAGAACTTTTTCTCTGTAAAGAGTGAAAAATAACCCTTAAAGTATACTATAAAAAGTATTATTGGCAAAATAACTATGAAAGTAACACCACCGCTTTTTGCTGTTTTCCATCCATTAAAATTCGGAGATTCTTCGATAATCGGACATGACGAATATATTTTGTTTCCTTAACTGCCGGCAAAGCATCCAACAGTTCTTGTCGGAAACAGCCGTCGTTCGTAAAATTATTCACAGTGAGATAGCCCACACCAAACGATGTTAGATTCTGAAAGAAATGAGTACCCTGACTGGGATCGACGTTATAGGCCTCTAAACCTTCTTCTACAATGATTCTCGCTCCTGATATCTGTGCCCACGAAACAGGAATACCCAACCAAGGATCGCTGGAGCCCCAACGTCCCGGACCTACTAATATATAAGGTATTTCCTCCTTTAGCAGGCTGTCGTTCAACTGCGCAATCTCCTGTGCAATCTCCTGATGATACTTGGGGGAGTAGCTGTCGCCTGTCTTCACATACACAATATCACGTACATCATTCATTGCGCCATGTCCCAAAGAGTGATTACTACGAAGCAAACATGCCGCTTGATCGACCTCAGAGAAATCGATTTCCACCAGTTGTTTGGTATCGGCAATAGGACGAATCTGTAAAAGATAAAGTTCACCGGAGCGGTCGTTATGCAGATTAACGGCAAACTCTATCTCTACAGGTCGCCTCATAGCTTCTACACCATATTCCATAGTCATCTGAAGAAGGTTGGATAAAGGAAACACATCATGTTGAAGAACGCCTGCAAAGGATATAATCTTTCGTCCACCTTCCTGAAGTCCGGAATAGATAGCTTGGTCGTCAGGGCTATAAGTGGAAGCTATATAGGTCAAACTACCATCTTTTTCCGCCTCTTTTATATCCAAATGAAGAATATTAAAACCATCATCTACTTTAAAATCCTGCCCCACCCGCTGCATGTCGAGCGCATAAAACTGCGTCTGGGTTTCCTTTAAAGCCAGCTTCACCTCGCTTAACTGCAAGACTTTATGCGGGTGATAAGGCGAGAAACGAAGTGTCTTACCACCATCCACAATATATTTCCCTAATCCTAAGGCTAATGAAACTACCCCCTCTTCGGTCTTCTCATCTCCGATAGGGTAGTAGTTTAATGAACGAAGAACGCCCGACATTGCAGGATAATATTTCTTTCCATACTCTTCGCCTACCACTTGCTGTAAGATAACAGCCATCTTTTCCTGATCGATAACATTGCTCGTAGCTGTCATATAGGCCTTCGATGCTTTGTAATATACAGAGGCATATACAGCCTTTATGGCACAAGCAAGCATACGAAGCATCTCTTCCCTATCCTTCAGGAAGGGTATCATATAGGTGGAATATATCCCTGCAAAAGGCTGATAGTGGCTATCTTCCAGCAGTGAACTGGAACGAACGGCAATAGGGGCGCCTGTTGCCTCGAAGAAAGCAAAGAAGTCGTCGATAAAGGTATCGGGTAATTGGGCTTTCAAAAAAGCCTGTAATATCTCATCGTCGCTAGCATCGCTCAACGCTATTGGGTAGAGATTGTTCTGCTCCATAAACGTATCGAAGATGTCGGTACACAGAACTACCGTCTTAGGTATCTGCACTGAGACGTCTTTATAACGCTCAAATTCGGGATGACACTTTACGATATTATCCAAAAAGGCTAATCCTCGCCCTTTTCCTCCTAAAGAACCGTCGCCTATTCTTGCAAAATGGGCATACTTATCGAATCTATTTTTATCAAACACTGCTACCACTCCAAGATTCTTCATGTGGCGATATTGTACGATAGCATCGAAGATTATCTGCCGATGTTTATCTACATCATGCAGACGATGCCAAGTAATATCTTTCAGAAAGGCCGAAACGGGGAAGATGGCACGTGCCGACAACCACCGGCTTACATGGTTTCGGGAAATGTGATAAAGCATCGAGTCGTAGGGTATCTTGAAGATATTATCCTGCAAAGCCTTCAGATTCGGAATGCGCATCACTTCCTCATGGGTGGTGGGATTACGGAAGATAAAGTCGCCAAAGCCAAAATGTTCTTCCAGCATCTGTCGCAAATCGACATTCATTTTCTTAGAATTTTTATCTACAAAAAGGAATCCCTCTGCTTCGGCTTTCTTACGGTTTCCGCTTTCGGACGACTCTAATATAAGTGGGATATATTCGTTTGTACTGCGTATTGCACGCAAAAGTTTCAAGCCGGCATCGGCATCTCGCTTGCCAAAGTAGGCATGGTCAATATGCTGTCCACCTTCTATTACATTGTTAATCGGAAATCTTACGTCGGAGATAACCCCTAAACAGTTGTCTTTGTAGCGACTATAAATAGCCCAAGCCTCCTCATATGAGTTGGCAAGCATTACCTTCGGACGTCCTCGCTGGCGTAAAGATGCTTCATGTCGCGTAAGTGCTTCGGTGGAAAAATTACGACTTTGGGTAAGAATATAACTATAAAGATTGGGCAATATGGAAGAATAAAAGCGGATAGAATCCTCCACCAGCAATATCATCTGGACGCCGGCTTCCTGAATATCATTATCTATATTCATCTTATCTTCTATTAATTTGATAATAGAAAGGATAAGATTCGTGTTCCCCAACCAACAAAATATATAATCAAAGATACTCAGATCCTCATGCTGCATACGCTTTGTAATACCATGAGAGAAAGGTGTCAGTACCACACAAGGAATATCCGGAGATATGGTCTTTATAGCTCTGGCTACATCAAAAGCATCGTTATCGGCATTACCGGGCATGCAGATAACGAGGTCGATATCCACCGTTTGCAATACATGCTCGGCTTCTTCATTGGTGGAAGCCTGTATAAACATAGGAGGATAGCGCAAACCCAGCTCCACATATTCATTATATACCTTTTCTTCTATACGACCATCATCCTCCAGCATGAACGCATCGTAAGGGTTGGCGACAATGAGAACATGATAGATTCTGCGCATCATTAAATTCGCAAAACGTACATCTTTCAGATAAGATTGTGTTAAAGATTCTGGTAATTGGTTAGTCATAAGAAAAATTTTAAATAAAAACAAAAATACGAAATTAAACCTTGATAGTATATCGTTTGGTTGTTTTTATGAGATATTTTTCATTATTTTGCACTCTACAAGCTGAAAAAAGTGGCATTTTAGCCTACAAAGGGCATGTCTGGAATACTAAAAATTCTTACTTTTCATTTGGAAGTATCGGTTTTATTGGATATATTTGTTCCATCAATTAATGATGATAATATACCTAACATAAACAATAAAAACTATTACTACTATGGAAGTGGAAAAAATTATGCAGGCTTTGGAGCAAAAACATCCGGGCGAAGTAGAGTATTTACAGGCTGTTCGTGAAGTGCTGTTATCGGTAAAGGATGTTTATAATCAGCACCCTGAATTTGAGAAAGCACGTATCATCGAGCGCATTGTAGAGCCTGAACGCGTCATTACATTTAGAGTTGCATGGGTAGATGACAAAGGAGATGTACAAACAAATATCGGCTATCGTGTACAGTTTAATAGCGCAATAGGTCCTTATAAAGGCGGATTACGCTTCCATGCCTCCGTAAATCTAAGTATATTAAAGTTCTTAGGCTTCGAGCAAACATTCAAGAATGCGCTCACAACACTGCCTATGGGTGGCGGAAAAGGTGGCTCCGATTTCTCGCCTCGTGGTAAGAGCGATGCCGAAATCATGCGCTTCTGCCAAGCTTTTATGAACGAACTCTATCGCTATATAGGTCCCGATGAGGACGTACCTGCCGGAGATATCGGTGTCGGTGGTAGGGAAATAGGCTATTTGTTCGGGCAATATAAGAAGCTAACCCACCAATTTCAAGGCATGCTTACAGGTAAAGGCATGGAATGGGGTGGCTCTATTCTTCGCCCGGAAGCTACAGGTTATGGAGCACTTTACTTCGTTCATCATATGCTTCAGACGCGTAATATCGACATGAAGGGCAAGACTATTGCTATTTCGGGCTTCGGTAACGTGGCTTGGGGTGCTACAAAGAAGGCCACACAGTTAGGTGCTAAGGTTGTTACACTTAGTGGTCCGGATGGCTATATCTACGATCCGGAGGGAATTACGGGCGAAAAAATCGACTACATGCTGGAACTTCGCAACAGTGGAAACGATGTTTGCGCACCTTATGCAGAGAAGTTTCCAAGCGCACAGTTCTTTCCCGGTAAGAAACCTTGGGAGCAGAAGGCCGACATTTATTTGCCATGCGCTACCCAGAACGAGCTGAATGGCGAGGATGCCGAGAAGATTTTGGCTTTCAACCCTATCTGTGTTGCCGAAGTAAGCAACATGGGGTGTACGGCCGAAGCTGCCGAAAAATTCGTAGAAAAGGAAGTTCTCTTCGCACCGGGCAAGGCTGTTAATGCCGGCGGTGTGGCAACATCGGGCCTTGAAATGACACAGAACTCTATCCGCCTGCATTGGAGTGCCGAGGAGGTAGATGAGAAACTGCACTACATCATGCGCTCTATCCACGAGCAATGCGTGAAGTATGGCACACAGCCCGACGGCTACATCGATTATGTAAAAGGTGCTAACATTGCCGGCTTCATGAAAGTGGCCAAGGCTATGCTTGCACAAGGTGTAATTTAAAGGTTATCCCATTTTTATAAAAATGTAGTAACTCTCCTTATTTC
This sequence comes from Prevotella sp., assembly GCA_041855505.1. Classification (GTDB taxonomy): domain Bacteria; phylum Bacteroidota; class Bacteroidia; order Bacteroidales; family Bacteroidaceae; genus Prevotella. The sequence continues at coordinate 16,752 of JBHAEI010000037.1, read as the reverse complement.
ATAAAAGGAGGCGCTACAGGAAATAAAACAATTCGAAGAGAGAATTATTGGGAGAAGCCTTTCTAAAATAAAACTTATGGACAGAATAAAACTTCTCCTGATAATTCTTTTTGTGTCTTGTCAGGTAATAAACATCAGTGCACAGTCCAGTGGGCGTGCGTCTTACTACAGCAATGCCTTGCATGGCCGTAAGATGAGCAATGGCGAACGCTATAACAAGAACGACCTTACCTGTGCGCACCGCACCTTGCCCTTTGGTACCAAACTTCGTGTTACCAACATGAGAAACGGTAAGCAGGTGATTGTACGAGTAACCGACCGTGGTCCGTTTGTGCGTGGGCGCATCGTCGATTTGTCGTATGCGGCAGCACGCGCCATCGGAAGTATATCGGCAGGCGTGGCATCTGTCAGGATAGAAATTCTGAAAAACACTCCGGAGATTCCTTATATCGACAATTCTTCTCCCTTAGAGGTTACAGAAGTAGAGTATGGTGAGGCCGGCGTATGCTATGAGTTTATTCCCGAATGGGAGAAAGTGCCAGAGGATAAGCCTGCCGAAATTAAAAGAGAGGTGAACACAAAGCTAAATCGCCAGACAAATAATACCGGCAATGTAAAGGCAAGTAAGCCCACCGCACCTAACAAAGCAAGGGCAAAGGCGAAAACTATATCACCGCAAAACGGTAACGGTACCCCACATCAAAAGGCGCCGGAGAAGCAAGGAGAACAGTCGAGTAGTAGCTGGACCGATTTCTTTAGCAAAGTAAAGAATAGCGTAACCGGATTGTTCGAATAAAGCAACAATGGTGAAAAAAGAGCAAGAAACATACTTCCTGACAACTCTGTAAAGTATGTTTCTTGCTTTTTTATGTCATAAATTCTCCGCGTATATAACAGATTTCCCCTTTATCTGCCTATCTGAACATGCCTATAAAGAACATTCTTCATGAAAAATTCTGCCAGATAAAAGCGCCTAAAACAATAAACTGATAATCAACGTATTACAAAAATAGCCTTTTTACTTGGTGAGTGAATGTTAAACACACAAGGAGTGAATACTAAACACACTGTGAGTTAATGCCAAACACGCGAGTAAACAGGCCTACATTACGTGGCAATATATACCCTTTTACCACACAAAACACGCCCTTTTAGTCGCTAAAAAACACCTTTACAATACTCATACATGGAACATAACATAATAAAAGAACATGAGTAGATTAGAGCACCATATTTATTGCCTCTTTCTTATTTTTCACTATCAATAAAAAAGGTATCTACCCTTGACGGATAGATACCTTCCCTGAAATATATAATGACTTGTAGATTATTTCTTTGTCTGAACAACGAACTCGGTAACCTTACTGATACTTTTCTTACCCTGCAGCACAGTAAGTGCAAACTTCATGGTACCATTCTTCAATTTTTTCTCCGACTTTACCATTGCCGTGTAACGAATGCCTTTACCGGGAGCAATGCTTTCGACATGAATGGAAGGACTAATATAGACAGGTACCTTACCCGATGTCTCTATAACCGACGGCATAACATCCAAAACAACCGTTGTTCCCTTATTAACTATCTCGAAGATTATCTTCCCCACCTCATCTGTCGATAGCGCACCATCGTGGTTATCATCCACAAAGCGTGGGTTTACTATCACAACATTTGGAGTACCTATGGCATGAGAGGCACTTGATGAAGCAACATTGTCGCTATTCGAGTTGGTCGTTATATCCTGCGCTGCAGAGTAATCCCCTGTATAATCAGCACTCTGGAAATCGTATATTCTGTCGTCGCCCCTGTTCAACGAGTCAAAACCACCGGCATCCTCTGCTCCGGTTGAAGCTGGTGCCGAGCTCATACGATAGGTATCATCGTAAGTTCCCTCTCCTTCCTGATAGGGATTCACTCCACGTGCCTTATTCTGCTGTACCCGATCGTAGTGGTTGTGAACATCCTGTTGTCCACGTTTGTTCCGTGCATTATCGGCAGCGGCACCGATTGCTGCGCCCCCCGCCATACCTATAATTGTACCAATATCCGAGCCACGCCCGCCACCGGCTATTCCTCCTATAGCGCTACCAAGAATGCCTCCAAACGAGGCTCCTGTACTTGTATAAGTATTGCAACTACTTAATAGCATTAAAGCAGCTGCCCCTAAAATTAAATTCTTCTGCATTTTTAGTGTTTGTCTATGTTACAAAGGTATAATTTTATTCTAAACTGCGGAAAGATAAAATCCCTTTTCATGCGGGGAAAATCCCTAATTAACGCATTTAACGCATAAATCTTATCTTTACACTTACATTATAACATCTTGTGAATGAAATCTTACCCAATACGACACGGAAAACAAAGAATACTTATCAAACCTTTACTGAAGAATTTGAGGGAAACAAATGAGGATTTTAAAACTTATAAAAGTTGCTGTCATTCCATCAACCACATCTTCTTCATAATCCTTTAAATACCAATTACTTATAATACCTGTTAAAAATGACATCAACAAACATGGAATTTAAATTACCTGTAATGTGCCTCTCTTACACACCGACTACATACTTTCCCACTATACAATACATTACTTTAGCGTGCTGTAAACCTATCATCAATTTCAGGCAGATCAACAAATTGGTTTACACAATTTTATAGGAGAGTGCCACAGTACCAAACTGATATCCTTCTTTACCCCCACACATATTTATTTTAGCCCTACAGAATAATCGTTCCATCAGGAAAAATAACTCACTCTGCCATAGTAGCAAAAGGAACAAAAAGAGACTCCTAAAGCAAATTGCTTTAGGAGTCTCAACGTATAAATAGAAAATACTGTTTCTAAATATTATTCAGCCTTAGCCTCTTCAGTAGCTGGTGCCTCTGCTGCAACTGGTGCTTCAGCAGCTTCTATTTTCTTAGTAGAACGGCGGCTACGACGAGTCTTCTTAACTTCAGCCTTAGGAGTCTTGGCCATGTTCTCGTTGAAATCAACAAGTTCAATGAATGCTATTTCTGCAGCATCGCCCTGACGAGTACCCAATTTGATTACACGAGTATAGCCACCGGGACGGTCGCCTACCTTTACAGAGATATTCTTAAACAGCTCAGTAACGGCTTCCTTGTTCTGAAGATAACGGAAAACTACACGACGTGAGTTTGTTGTATCATTCTTAGAACGTGTAATCAATGGCTCCACGTACTTCTTAAGTGCCTTAGCCTTTGCCAGAGTCGTAGTGATTCTTTTGTGCTGAATAAGTGCAATTGCCAAGTTTGATAGCAAAGCTGCACGATGATCAGCAGTACGACCTAAATGGTTGAATTTCTTATTATGTCTCATTTTGTTTTCTGATTGCGAACAAGCTATAAGAGGAAACCGGTGTGAAAGTCCCATCAAGGTCTTTCACAACCAAGTTATCTTATTCTTTGTCCAATTTATACTTTGAAATATCGGTTCCAAACGATAGATTCAGACTCTCGAGCAAATCATCAAGCTCAGAAAGCGATTTCTTACCAAAGTTGCGGAACTTCAAAAGATCTGTCTTATTGTATTGAACCAAGTCTCCAAGGGTTTCAACATCTGCAGCCTTCAAACAGTTAAGTGCACGAACACTCAAGTTCAAAGAAGCATCTGTCAGCTTGGTCTTCAACAATTGACGCATGTGCAGGATTTCCTCATCAAACTCTTGGTTGTTCTCCTGATCAGGACTCTCCAGAGTAATCTTCTCGTCTGAGAACAACATAAAGTGATAAATAAGAATCTTTGCAGCTTCTTTTAATGCATCCTTTGGATGGATGGAACCATCTGTAGTAACTTCAATTACCAACTTATCGTAATCGGTCTTCTGCTCAACACGGTAAGGCTCAACAGAATACTTAACATTACGAATAGGTGTGTAGATTGAATCGATTGGGAGTACATTAACATCTGTGCAGAACTCACGGTTTTCCTCTGAAGGAACATAACCACGACCCTTATTAACTGTAAGGTCAATCTGCATAGATGCCTTGGAGTCTAAATGACAAATCACCAAATCAGGATTTAACACTTCAAATCCAGTCAGATACTTACCAATATCACCTGCTTTGAATTCTGTAGAATTCTCTACCGTGATACTAACTTTCTCATTCTCGAATTCTTCTACTATTTGCTTGAATCGAACTTGTTTTAGATTCAAGATGATGTTGGTAACATCTTCCTTTACACCGGGTACCGAAGAAAACTCGTGCTCAACACCTGCAATACGAATAGTGTTGATAGCAAAGCCTTCAAGAGATGAAAGGAGGATGCGGCGAAGAGCGTTACCGACAGTAACACCAAAGCCTGGCTCCAATGGACGAAATTCGAACTTGCCGAACTTGTCGTTAGCCTCCAGCATCACAACTTTATCAGGTTTTTGAAATGCTAATATCGCCATTAATTCAATGATTTTTATTTAGAGTACAACTCAACGATTAACTGCTCCTTGATATTCTCAGGAATATCTGCGCGATCCGGACGGTGTAGGAATTTACCTGCCTTAGCATTCTCATCCCACTCCAACCATGGATACTTACTGTGATTGAAACCTGCCAATGCAGCTTCAATAACTTCCAACGACTTAGCTTTCTCACGAACACCGACAACATCACCTGCCTTTACATTGTAAGAAGCAATGTTTACTACATTACCATTTACAGTGATGTGCTTGTGACTTACAAGCTGACGAGCAGCTGCACGTGTTGGAGCGATACCAAGACGGAATACTACGTTATCAAGACGTGCCTCAAGGCTCTGTAGCAGAACCTCACCAGTAATACCATCTGACTTGGCAGCCTTTTCAAAAAGGTTACGGAACTGACGCTCTAATACACCGTATGTGTATTTAGCCTTTTGCTTTTCAGCAAGCTGAGCACCATACTCAGAAACCTTACGACGACGGTTATTACCGTGCTGCCCCGGAGGAAAGTTTCTCTTAGACAACACCTTGTCTGCGCCGAAGATTGGCTCACCAAAACGGCGTGCAATTCTTGATTTTGGACCTATGTATCTTGCCATAATTTATTTTAATCCTTTAAATGTTATAAGATGTGATTATACACGACGACGCTTAGGAGGACGACAACCGTTATGTGGTAATGGAGTTACATCTACAATTTCTGTAACTACGATACCTGCAGCGTTTACCGCACGAATAGCACTTTCACGACCATTACCCGGCCCCTTAACGAAAGCCTTTACTTTACGCAGACCTAAATCGAATGCTACCTTAGCGCAATCCTCTGCTGCCATTTGTGCAGCGTAAGGAGTATTCTTCTTAGAACCACGGAATCCCATCTTACCGGCAGAAGACCAAGAGATAACCTGACCTTCATTATTTGCCAAAGATACTATAATATTATTGAAAGAGCTGTGCACGTGTAATTGGCCCATTGCATCAACTCTTACATTTCTTTTCTTAGATGTTGCTGATTTCTTTGCCATAATTAATTTTCCTCCTTAAAATTACTTAGTAGCCTTCTTCTTATTAGCAACAGTCTTCTTCTTACCCTTACGGGTACGAGCATTATTCTTAGTACTCTGACCGCGAACAGGAAGACCATTACGATGTCTAACACCACGATAGCAACCAATATCCATTAGGCGCTTGATGTTCATTTGAATCTCACTACGAAGATCACCTTCTACCTTAAATTCAGCGCCGATAATTTCACGGATTTTAGCTGCTTGATCATCCGACCATTCACTAACCTTCAGGTTACGGTCAATACCAGCCTTATCCAATATCTTTGCTGAACTACTTCGACCAATACCATAGATATAGGTCAATGCGATTTCGCCACGCTTATTCTGGGGCAAATCTACTCCAACAATTCTTATTGCCATTGTTTAATTATAAATTAATTAATTGAATTTTACGCTAAAAAGCATGCAAAGGTAAGCATAATATCACAGAACACTTCACTTTTGCATATTTTTAACTTAACCCTGACGTAACTTAAACTTAGGGTTTTTCTTGTTAATCACGAACAAACGACCTTTGCGACGAACGATTTTGCAGTCGGCTGTACGTTTCTTTAATGATGCTCTTGTCTTCATATCTGATTTAATTATTTATATCTGAAAACAATTCTACCTTTAGTAAGGTCATAAGGACTCATCTCGACCTTCACCTTATCACCAGGTAAAATTTTAATGTAATGCATTCTCATCTTTCCAGAAATGTGAGCAATGATTTCTACACCATTCTCTAATTCTACTCGGAACATTGCATTGGAAAGTGCCTCTATGATTGTACCATCTTGCTCAATTGCAGTTTGCTTTGCCATAATTTATAGTTTAATCTTATAGATTATTACCTGATGGAGAACATAAACTTAAAGAACCACTCCAGTAAAAAGAATACTGAAGTAGTCTTTATTTTCTCATTATCTCTTCATCTTTAAAAGTATATAACTTCAAAGAAAAAGAATTAATAGGCAGCTACACCACCACGAGTATGCCCTGAATTCAAGAGGCCATCATAGTGACGCATCATCAAATGTGATTCAATTTGCTGCAATGTGTCGATAACGACACCAACAAGAATCAACAGCGACGTTCCACCAAAGAACTGACCAAACGCATCCTGCACATTCAATAATCCGGCAAAGGCAGGCATAATTGCTATGATAGCGATAAAGATAGCTCCCGGTGCGGTGATACGTGTCATTACAGTATCGATGTAATCAGCCGTATCCTTGCCCGGCCTTACTCCCGGAATGAAACCGTTATTACGCTTCATATCCTCTGCCATCTGAGTCGGATTAAGTGTTATTGCAGTGTAGAAAAAGGTAAATGCAACTATCAGGATTACATAAACAACATTATAGGTAAAACTCTTAGTATCCATCAATGACTGAAGAATAGGACTAGTACTATCTGTTGAATACTGCACAACAGCCAAAGGAATGAACATCAATGCTTGAGCAAAGATGATAGGCATTACATTAGCTGCAAACAATTTCAATGGAATGTACTGGCGAGCACCACCATATTGCTTGTTTCCTACAACCTTCTTTGCATACTGAACCGGAACCTGACGAGTTCCCTGAACAAGAAGAATAGAGCCACATACGACTGCATAAAGGATTATCAACTCGACGATAAACATTACAAGACCACCACTCGTAATCGCTGTAAAGCGGCTACTGACTTCTTGAATAAAAGCCTGTGGAAGACGTGCTATGATACCAATCATGATGATTAGGGAAATACCATTTCCTACACCTTTATCGGTAATACGCTCACCCAACCATAGAATAAACATAGAGCCTGCTGCCAAAATAAGAGTTGCAGGTACTGCAAATTCTGTCCATGTCAAGCCAGAAGCCAAAGCCCCTGCAGCCTGAGCCTTAAGGTTGGTAAGGTACATAGGTGCCTGAAACAGTAAGATAAATACTGTCAGAGCACGTGTGTACCAGTTTATTTTCTTTTGTCCACTCTCGCCTTCACGCTGTAACTTTTGAAAATAAGGAACAGCAACGGCAAGAAGTTGCATGACAATAGAAGCTGAGATATATGGCATAATTCCTAATGCGAAAATAGACGCATGAGAAAATGCACCACCTGAGAACATGTCCAAAAGTGACATAAGGCCACCAGAGGTCTGTGATTGCAGTTTTTCCAACAATGTCGGATTGATACCAGGAAGAACCACAAATGATCCAAAACGGTATATTGCTGTGAACAGAATGGTTATGAGGAGTCGCTGACGCAAATCCTCAATTTTCCAACAGTTCTTCAGAGTCTCAATAAATTTTTTCATTAACTTAAACTAAAGTTGTGTTACCACCAACTGCTTTGATAGCTTCTTCTGCAGTCTTAGAGAACGCGTTGGCTTCTACTTCAAGCTTTGCTTTCAGTTTGCCATTACCAAGAATCTTAACTAACTCTTTACCGTTGGTTAATCCAGCAGCCTTGAGCTCAGCTATACCAATCTTAGTCAGGTTATCTTTCTCAGCAAGGGCCTGAAGAGTAGATAGGTTTACAGCGAAATATTCCTTATGGTTGATATTTTTGAATCCACCCTTTGGTACACGACGTTGTAAAGGCATCTGACCTCCTTCAAAACCAATCTTTCTCTTATAACCAGAACGAGCCTTAGCACCTTTATGTCCACGAGTAGAAGTACCACCTAATCCAGAACCCGGGCCACGGCCAATACGACGACGTGAGTGTGTAGAACCTGCAGCTGGTTTCAAATTATTTAATTTCATAATAACAAAATTGTTTATACATTAATTAATCAATTACTGATACCAGGTGATGAACCTTACGGATCATACCACGGCTGCTAGGAGTATCTTCTACCTCAACAACCTGAGAAATCTTGCGTAAGCCAAGTGCCAACAAAGTATTCTTCTGATCTTTTGGAGCGCCGATACGACTCTTGATTTGCTTAACTTTAATTGTTGCCATAATAATATATCTCCCAATGATTAACCGTTAAACACTTTATCCATGCTAACACCGCGCTCGCCAGCTACAGTATAGGCATCACGCATTTCTGCCAATGCTGCAATAGTAGCCTTAACCAAGTTGTGTGCATTTGATGAACCTTTAGATTTAGCAATCACGTCAGTAACACCAACACTTTCCAAAACTGCACGCATAGCACCACCGGCCTTTAGACCAGTACCGGCTGCTGCTGGCTTCAGAAGAACCTGTGCACCACTGAAACGAGCCTCTACCTCATGAGGAATTGTACCTTTCAAAACAGGAACCTTTACAAGATTCTTCTTTGCGGCATCAGTACCCTTCTGGATAGCTGCTGTAACTTCGCCAGCCTTACCAAGGCCCCAACCAATAACGCCATTACCGTCACCTACAACGACGATAGCAGCAAATGTGAAAGTACGACCACCTTTAGTAACCTTAGTTACACGGTTGATAGCAACCAAGCGATCTTTAAGTTCAATGTCACTATTTACTTTTACTCTATTCATTGCCATAATCGTTTAGAATTTAAGACCTCCTTCACGTGCTGCTTCAGCCAAAGCCTGTACACGTCCGTGATAGAGATAACCGTTACGGTCGAAAACTACTTGTTCTACGCCAGCAGCTTTTGCATGTGCAGCTACAAGTTCACCAACCTTCTTAGCTTGTTCAATCTTAGCCATCTTCTCCAAACCAAGAGAAGAAGCAGATGCCAAAGTTGTTCCTGTTAAGTCATTAATTACTTGCGCATAAATCTGTTTGTTGCTACGGAAAACGCTTAAACGAGGACGCTCTGCGCTACCAGTAACATTCTTACGAATGCGAAGCTTTATTTTTAGTCTTCTTTGTTCTTTCTTTGTTGTCATAATCGTAATGAATTATAAAAGTTACTTAGCTGCAGCGGTCTTACCAGACTTTCTGCGAATAACCTCACCCTTGAACAGGATACCTTTACCCTTATATGGCTCAGGCATACGGAAAGAACGGATCTTAGCACAAACAAGACCAAGCAACTGCTTATCTGCTGATTCTAGAGTAATGATAGGGTTCTGATTACGTTCACTCTTTGTCTCTACCTTAATCTCAGCTGGTAGCTGAATGAAGATAGGGTGAGTATAACCTAAAGAAAACTCTACTATATTACCTTGGTTAGAAACACGATAACCAACACCAACAAGCTCTAATGTCTTTGTATAACCCTCACTTACACCAACAACCATGTTATTGACAAGTGAACGATAAAGACCATGGAAAGCCTGCTTTTGCTTATAATTTACCGGGCTATTCTCATCAACTTCAAAAGTTACCTCACCATCCTTAATAATTGTCTTAATAGAAGGATCTACTTTCTGTGAGAGTTCACCCTTAGGCCCCTTAACTGTTACGACATCATTATTGATTGCAACTGTTACGCCTGCAGGAATACTAATTGGTAATTTACCTATTCTAGACATATAAACTCCTCCAATTAATAAATGTAGCAAAGAACCTCACCACCGATCTTCTCGGCTGCAGCTTCTTTGTTAGTCATTACACCTTTAGACGTAGATAAAATTGCAATACCTAGTCCGTTAATAACTCTCGGCATGTCCTTGTAACCAGTGTACTTACGGAGACCTGGAGTAGAAACACGTTTCAAACTCTTAATTGCACTCTGCTTTGTAACTGGATCGTACTTCAAAGCAACTTTGATAGTACCCTGAGGTCCATCTTCTACAAACTTGTAGTTCAAAATGTAACCCTTCTCGAAGAGAATCTTAGTAATCGACTTCTTCAAGTTAGACGCAGGAACCTCTACTACACGGTGATGAGCCATGATTGCGTTTCTGAGTCTAGTCAGAAAATCTGCTATTGGATCTGTCATAAAAAAATGTTTAATTAATCGGGACCACCCCGACAATATTAAAAAATACGTATCAAAATGATTAGCTAAAGTAATAAATTACTCAGCTAATCACTATTTCTACAGAAATTACCAGCTTGCTTTCTTAACACCCGGAATAAGACCCTGTGAAGCCATCTCACGGAATTGGATACGAGAAAGACCAAACTGACGAATGTATCCCTTTGGACGACCGGTTATCTTACAACGGTTGTGCAAACGAATAGGATTAGCATTCTTTGGAATAGACTGCAACTTACGAGCAGCTTCGTATGCTTCTTCTGGATCGTTTGAAGTTGCGATAACTTTCTTTAAAGCTGCACGCTTCTCTGCGTAACGAGCTACAAGTTTAGCACGCTTTACTTCACGAGCCTTCATTGATTCTTTTGCCATATCAATTAATCGTTTTTAGCATTCTTGAATGGAAGACCGAAACCCTTAAGAAGTGCGAAACCCTCTTCATCTGTTGCTGCAGAAGTAACAAATGTGATATTCAAACCTTGGATGCGATCTACCTGATCAATATTAATTTCTGGGAAAATAATCTGCTCAGTAATACCGAGAGTATAGTTTCCACGACCATCAAATTTGCTCTCAATACCTTTGAAGTCACGAATACGTGGCAGCGAAACACGTACAAGCTTCTCTAAAAACTCATACATGCGCTCTCTGCGCAAAGTAACCATAACACCGATAGGCATTTTCTTACGAAGCTTGAAGTTTGCAATATCCTTTTTAGAATAAGTTGCAACAGCCTTCTGACCAGTAATTGCAGAAATCTCGTTGATAGCTACTTCAATAATCTTCTTATCCTGTGTAGCATCACCCAGGCCCTGATTGATAACAATCTTCTTCAATACTGGAACTTGCATCGCAGAAGAATAATTGAACTGCTTCTGCAAAGCAGGAACAATCTGATCCTTATATTGTTTCTTTAATTGAGCTGTATTCATTATTTAATAACCTCCCCTGACTTTTTAGCGATACGCTTAACAGTCTTGCCTTCACGTTCAATTCTGATACGTGTAGCCTTACCGCTCTTCGGATCAATGAGACTTAAATTTGAAATATGAATTGGAGCTTCCTGCTTAACAATACCACCTTGTGGATTTGCAGCAGAAGGCTTAGCGCTTTTAGAAACTATATTAATACCTTCAACAATAGCGCGTTCCTTTTCAGCAATAACTTTAAGCACCTTACCAGATTTGCCCTTATCCTTACCGGCGAGGACAATTACCTGATCGTCTTTCTTTATATGAAATTTTGCCATTTTATTGTCAATTTATAAATTAAAGAACCTCAGGTGCCAAAGAAACAACTTTCATATTTACTGCACGCAATTCACGAGCAACAGGGCCGAAAATACGACTACCGCGAATTTCACCTGCATTGTTTAGTAGCACACAAGCATTATCATCAAAGCGGATGTAAGAACCATCTGCACGACGAATTTCCTTCTTGGTACGTACTATCAAAGCCTTTGATACTGCACCCTTTTTCAATTCACTTGATGGGATGACGTTCTGCACTGCAACTACGATAACGTCACCAACACTTGCGTAACGACGGCGTGTACCACCTAGTACACGAATGCACTTAGCTTCACGAGCACCGCTGTTATCACATACTGTAAGTCTTGATTCTACTTGTATCATAATTACTTAGCTTTTTCTACAATTTGCACTAATCTCCATCTCTTTGTCTTAGAAAGAGGACGAGTTTCCATAATAAGTACGGTATCACCGATGTTAGCCTCATTATTCTCGTCATGAGCATGGTATTTCTTTGTCTTCTGGACAAACTTACCATAAATAGGGTGTTTCTCCTTGAACTTAGAAGCAATAACTATGGTTTTATCCATTTTGTTACTGATAACGACACCCTGTCTTACTTTTCTTAAATTTCTTGTTTCCATCTGGACCATTGTTATTTATTAAGTTCTCTCTGACGAAGTTCTGTCTTCATACGCGCGATATCACGACGAGCACTCTTAATCTGAGATGGATTCTCAAGAGGAGTAACCTGATGGTTTAACTTCATCTTGGATAAAGCAACCTCGGCATTCTCTATCTTCTCAACCAATTCTTTGGTTTCGAGTTCTTTTACTTCTTTAATCTTCATCTTACTTAAGCGTTTTTATCGAAATCACGTCTAACAATAAACTTTGTCTTAACAGGAAGTTTCTGAGCACAAAGGCGAAGAGCCTCTTTTGCTATATCGAAACTTACACCTTCTACTTCAAAGAGGACACGACCTGGAGTAACTGGTGCTACCCATCCTGCAGGATCACCCTTACCTTTACCCATACGCACATCAGCAGGCTTACGAGTTATTGGCTTATCAGGGAAAATACGTATCCAGACTTGGCCTTGACGGTTCATGTAACGGTTCAGCGCTACACGAGCTGCCTCAATCTGACGGCTATTAATCCATTTTGGCTCAAGTGTCTTGATACCAAACGAACCAAAAGCCAATTGTGTACCTCTATGGGCGTTGCCTTTATTACCACGTCCATCTTGAGGTCTTCTATATTTTACTCTTTTTGGCTGTAACATGATAGCTTTTTACTTTTAACGGTTATTGTTTCTTCTGCGATTACCTCTACCAGAACGTGCACCGCCATTAGAACGAGCTGCACTCTTCTCCTGAGTAAAGTTAGGAGTAAGATCTACCTTATTGTAAACCTCTCCACGGCAAATCCAAACTTTAATACCCAAAAGACCTACTTTAGTAAGAGCTTCTGTAGCACAATAATCGATGTCGGCACGGAATGTATGCAGAGGAGTACGCCCCTCTTTAAACATTTCCTTACGAGCCATTTCGGCACCGTTCAGACGACCAGTAATTTGAATTTTAACACCTTCTGCTCCAGCACGCATTACATTAGCAACAGCCATCTTGATAGCACGACGATAAGCAATCTTACCCTCTACCTGGCGAGCGATGTTGTTAGCAACGATATTTGCGTCTAAATCAGGCTTCTTAACCTCAAAAATATTAATTTGAATTTCCTTTTTGAAAAGGTTCTTCAATTCTTCCTTAAGCTTATCTACATCCTGACCACCTTTACCAATAACGATACCCGGTCTGGCAGTACAAATAGTGATGGTAACGAGCTTCAAGGTACGCTCAATGACAATACGAGAAACGCTTGCCTTTTCCAAACGCTTATTCAGATAAGCGCGAATCTTACGATCCTCAACAAGGTTATCCCCAAAACTTTTGCCACCAAACCAATTTGATTCCCAACCGCGGATAATACCTAAACGGTTGCTAATTGGATTAACTTTCTGTCCCATTATACTATTTATTTTTCATTATTAGCGTCAGTTTTCGAATCAACGAAAAGTGTGACGTGGTTAGAACGTTTGCGAATTCTATAGCCACGGCCCTGTGGTGCAGGACGCATGCGCTTCATAGTAACGCCTTCATCAACGAAGACCTTAGAAATAAAAAGCTCGCCATCTTCGGCCTTGCGATCATTTTTCACCTCCCAGTTTGCTATTGCAGAACGCAGCAGTTTTTCAACATTCTGCGCAGCTGCCTTTTTGGAGAATCTCAGCACACCAAGGGCACGATTTACTTCCATTCCGCGAACCATGTCTACAACATAGCGCATTTTACGTGGAGAAGAAGGACAGTCCTTGAGCTTTGCAAAATACTGGCTTTTTAGTGCTTCTTTACGAGCTTCAGCCTTTATATGTTTTCTTGCTCCCATTTTATATTATTCTATTTTCTAAATGGATAATATTGACCTGCTTACTTCTTATTATTACCAGAATGGCCGCCAAAACGACGAGTAGGGCTAAACTCACCAAGCTTATGACCTACCATGTTCTCAGTAATGTAAACAGGGATAAATTTATTTCCGTTGTGAACTGCAACAGTGTGACCCACAAAATCAGGGGAAATCATTGATGCTCGAGCCCATGTCTTAACTACATTTGTCTTGCCACTTTCATTCATAGCGAGAATTTTCTTCTCCAGCGACACATTAATGTATGGACCTTTTTTTAATGAACGACTCATAATTTACTCTTAATTACTTTGTTTACTTCTTGTTAGCTCTCTCAATAATGTACTTGTTTGAAAGCTTCTTTGGTGCACGAGTCTTCAGACCCTTAGCGTACAAGCCCTTACGAGAACGTGGATGACCACCAGACTGGCGACCTTCACCACCACCCATTGGGTGATCAACAGGGTTCATAACAACACCACGGTTGTGAGGACGACGACCTAACCAACGAGAGCGACCAGCCTTACCTGACTGCTCCAGCGCATGATCAGAATTACCAACACTACCAATAGTTGCTTTACAAGCTGACAAAATCTGACGAGTTTCGCCAGAAGGAAGCTTAATAACACAATAACTGCCTTCACGAGAAGTAAGCTGAGCAAAGTTACCAGCCGAACGAACGAGCAATGCACCCTGACCCGGACGTAACTCAATGTTGTGAATTACAGTACCAACAGGAATATTTGCCAGAGGGAGAGAGTTACCAACCTCAGGAGCAGCCTCTGCACCTGACATCAGTGTAGCACCAACCTCTAATCCGTTAGGAGCAATAATGTAACGTTTTTCACCATCAGCATAGTATAACAGAGCAATTCGAGCAGATCTATTAGGATCATACTCGATTGTCTTAACTACAGCTGGAACACCATCTTTCTCTCGCTTGAAGTCAATAAGACGATACTTCTGCTTGTGGCCGCCGCCAATATAGCGAACAGTCATCTTACCGGTGTTGTTTCGACCACCAGTTGAACGTTTACCGTAAACGAGAGACTTCTCTGGCACGGATGCAGTAATATCCTCGAACGTGCCAATAATCTTGTGTCTTTGTCCCGGAGTTACCGGTTTAAATTTACGTACTGCCATTTTTTATTTTAAATATTGCTGTAAAAATCAATAGAATCGCCAGCCTTTAAGGTGACAATTGCCTTCTTGAAAGCGTTCTTCTGACCTTTTACAAGACCAGCTTTAGTGTAACGAGCTTGACGCTTACCTGCATAACGGATAGTGTTTACATCCAATACAGTAACGTTATACAAACTCTCGATCTCCTTCTTAATCTCAAGCTTATTAGCCTCTGGCTTAACAATAAAGCCATACTTAGCCAAACCTTCCTTTGTATAAGAATAAACGGTCTTTTCTTTCTTCAGACCTTCAGGACGATTCTTTGTCTTTATCACGTAGCTACGAACTTCTTTCTCGGCATTCTTAGCCTTGGCAACCTTCTCACTACGAGTAACAAACTTCTTGCTCTCAGAAGACTGATCTGTCATCTTGGTCATCTTCTCAGTGACCACAGGTTTAATGATAAATCCCATAATTCTAAATGTCTCCTAAATTTACTTGGTTAAGATTTCGTCGATCGCTTTCAAAGAGTTTTCTGTAATAACCAAAACATCAGCATTCAAAACTTTATACGAATTTACCTCTGCTGCTGTCATTACTTCTGCTTTCTTTAGATTGCGAGCTGACAAATATACATTTTTTTCTACTTCTGGCAAAACAAGAAGTACCTTCTTACCCTCAACTTTAAGATTTTTAGTAACATTTACAAAATCTTGCGTCTTTGGAGCATCGAAATTGAAGTCTTCAACTACAACGATAGCACTTTCCTGAGCCTTGTATGTCAGAGCAGATTTACGAGCAAGAAGTTTTACTTTCTTGTTCAATTTAAAGCTATAATCACGTGGCTTAGGGCCGAACACACGACCACCACCAACGAGCAAAGGTGAGTTAATATCACCACGGCGAGCACCGCCGCCACCTTTCTGACGTCCTAACTTACGAGTAGAACCAGTATGTTCACTTCTTTCCTTAGCCTTAGCCGTACCCTGACGCTGTGCTGCCAGATACTGCTTAACAGCAAGATATAGGACATGATCATTAGGTTCAATACCGAAGATATTCTCGTTAAGAGTTACCTTACGGCCGGTCTCCTGACCTTTGATATCTAATACGTTAATATCCATTACTTCTTAATTATTACGGTTGAACCAATGCATCCAGCTACACTACCCTTAACAAGAAGAAGATTGTGCTCTGGAATAACCTTTAACACTTGCAAATTCTGTGTAGTAACACGGTCGCCACCCATCTGGCCACCCATGCGCATACCCTTGAATACTTTAGCTGGGTAAGAACAAGCACCAATAGATCCCGGCTTACGGGCGCGGTCATCCTGACCATGGGTAGATTGGCCTACACCACCGAATCCATGACGCTTAACAACACCCTGGAAACCTTTACCCTTAGAGGTACCAACAACATCTACAAACTTAGTGTCATTGAAAAGTTCCACCGTAATAGTGTCGCCGAGGTTATACTCCTCGTCAAACTTGAACTCGGCCAAGTGCTTCTTTGGTGTTGTGCCGGCTTTCTTGAAATGGCCCTGCTGTGGCTTAG
>JBHAEI010000036.1:0-57250 GCA_041855505.1 Prevotella sp. | reverse complement strand
TATTATAATATATTATAATATAATAATATTTTCTTATTATAATAATTTGCTACTTCTTTGAAAAGCGGCAAAAAATCCTGTACCTACTAATGTGGCATGCCACAAAGTACCACCCGGCACGTTTCTTTCAAAAGAGAAAAAAGTGTGAAGAGAAAATACTTTTTTAGTGCAGTGGAGTTTCTTTTTCAGAAGGGAGAAAATATTTTTTGCCTATAAGGATAAATAAGCGTTCCTAAAGGGAGATAATCAATTTTGGTGGGAATGGAGTGTGTATCTTTGCTATAGAAAACCAAGAGGGACTTCCCCCTCATAAAAAAAAATTAAAAACTATGATTCCATTTCAGATTTATCAGAACAAAAGCCGAATTTCGGAAAAGGTGTATGGGCATTGGTACGCTCGTACCGTATCGACCGAAACCGTCGATCTTAAGGCGCTTGCCAAGCACATGAGCGAGCACAACACTCCCTTCTCGAAAGGTGCTGTACTCGGTATTTTGGCAGACATGGTGAGCTGCATCAAGGAGCTGCTCTTGGAGGGAAAAAATGTGAAGATTGACGACCTTGCCATCTTCTCGACCTCGATAGAGAACGTTACGGGTGGCGCGCTGAAAGCTGCCGACTTTAACGTTGCCAAGCACGTTAAAGGCATTAAGATGAACGCCCTTGCCACGGGTATCCTTCGCAAGTCTAACCTTAACCTTGATGCCACCTTACAGGAACGCAGCAACTATGCCAGTCCGAAAGCGGGCGAGAGCTCTGCCCTGCCACCCAAGGAGGCACATTCGGGTAGCGAGCCCTCACATCAGGAGCCAGACCTATAGGCCGTAAGGGAGATTTCTTCAGGAGTTAAGGGAGTTTTTATCGGGAGTTAAGGGAGTTAAAGAAGTTAAGGAAGTTAAAAGACGATAGTAATGTTTCCTCATAAATGCTTCCTCATATGTAAGGGTTAAAAACATTTGTCCTCTAACTTCTTTTCACTTCTTTCACTTCTTTAACTTCTCAAAATATGTAAGGGTTAAAAACATTTGTCCTCTAACTTCCTTTCACTTCTTTCACTTCTTTAACTTCTCAAAATAACTCCTTTAACTCCCGGCCCGGTAAAAAAGTAATTAAAAACAAACAAAAACGATTATGGCAAACAACAATGAAAACAAGAAGTACGGCGGACTTTCGCTTATCGGCTGGCTAAAGCTGTTAGGCACGGTAATTGCCGCCGTCGTAGCCGCTCTGACGGCACAGAGTTGTGGAGCATTCCACATCTTCTAATTCTCGCATTCTCTCTCTCGCGCGCGAGAGAGAGAAGAGGGAGGAGAGAAGAGAGAGATTTGAACTTTGAGATTTTGAGGTTTCAGACTTTTGAGAGTTTTCAGACTTGAGGTTTATGGTTTATCCTACGTTATGCGTGCAATGCAAAAAAAGGATATATCATAAACCTCTTTCAAATAAAAAATCGTATCTTTGCCGTAAATTTTAAGGTTATAAAAAAAGACATGGCACAAGAAGATGTTTTCAAAAAGATTGTAAGTCATTGCAAAGAGTATGGCTTCGTCTTCCCAAGTAGTGATATTTACGATGGTCTTGGCGCCGTTTACGACTATGGTCAGAATGGTGTCGAGCTGAAAAACAATATTAAGCAGTATTGGTGGCAATCGATGGTATTGCTGCATAGCAACATCGTGGGTATCGATGCTTCCATCTTTATGCACCCTACCGTATGGAAGGCCAGCGGACACGTGGATGCGTTCAACGACCCGTTGATAGACAATCGCGACTCGAAGAAGCGCTATCGTGCCGACGTCTTGATTGAAGACCAGATAGCTAAGTACGACGAAAAGATAGCAAAAGAGGTGGCAAAGGCGGCAAAGAAGTTTGGCGATAGCTTCGATGAGGAGCAGTTCCGTGCCACCAACCCTCGCGTTTTGGAAAACCAAAAGAAGCGCGATGCGCTGCATGCTCGTTATACAGAGGCTATGCAGGGACCGGACTTGGAAATGCTGAAGCAAATCATCGTCGATGAAGAGATTACAGATCCTATCAGCGGAACGAAGAACTGGACCGATGTTCGCCAGTTCAACCTGATGTTCTCCACCGAGATGGGCTCTACCGCCGACGGTAGTCAGAAGATATACCTTCGCCCGGAGACGGCTCAAGGAATCTTCGTAAACTTCCTGAACGTGCAAAAGACGGGCCGTATGAAGCTGCCTTTCGGTATTGCACAGATTGGAAAGGCTTTCCGCAACGAGATTGTTGCACGCCAGTTCGTGTTCCGTATGCGTGAATTCGAGCAGATGGAGATGCAATTCTTCTGCCAACCCGGCACCGAAATGAAGTGGTTTGAGTACTGGAAACGGCATCGTTTGGCATGGCACAAGGCACTGGGTATGGGCGATGAGAACTACAGATTCCACGATCATGAGAAGCTGGCACACTATGCCAATGCCGCAACCGACATCGAGTTCCACATGCCTTTCGGCTTTAAGGAGGTGGAGGGTATCCATTCCCGTACCGATTTCGACCTTTCTCAGCATGAAAAGTTCTCGGGGCGTCAGATAAAATACTTCGATCCGGATCGTAACGAGAACTATACGCCGTACGATGTAGAAACCTCTATCGGTGTCGATCGTATGTTCCTCTCTGTTATGTGTCATAGCTATACAGAGGAACAACTGGAGAATGGCTCATCACGTGTTGTTCTTAAGCTTCCGGAGCCATTGGCTCCCATCAAGTGTGCCGTGCTTCCATTGGTGAATAAAGACGGACTTCCGGAGAAGGCACAGGAAATTGTGAACGACTTGAAGTTCCATTTCACTACCCACATGGAGGCAAAGGACTCTATCGGCAAGCGTTATCGCCGGCAGGATGCCATCGGTACGCCCTTCTGCGTTACCGTGGATGGCGACACACTGAACGACAATACCGTAACGCTGCGCTATCGCGACTCCATGAAACAGGAGCGTGTTCCCGTGGAGAAGCTACGCGAAATCATCGAAGACCGTGTGTCTATCACCTCGCTTCTGAAGAAAATCGATATCGACAACCAGTAATGAGGAGTTAAAGAAGTTATTTTGAGGAGTTATTTTGAGAAGTTAAAGAAGTGAAAGAAGTGAAAAGAAGTTAGAGGACAAATGTTTTTAACCTTTACATATTTTGAGAAGTTAATGAAGTGAAAGAAGTGAAAGAAGTTAGAGGACAAATGTTTTTTAACCCTTACATATGAGGAAACATTATGAGGAAACATTACTATTGTCTTTTAACTCCCTTAACTTCTTTAACTTCTTTAACTTCTCAAAATAACTCCCTTAACTCCCGATAAAACTCCCCAACTTAAAACAAATGCTTATTATGAAGAAAAACAATATAAAAAAGTGGGCTTCGCTTGCCGCCTTCCTATTCGTTACTATCTTCTCGGCTACCAGCTTCATGGCATGCTCGGAGACCGACGACTCGATAGATGAGTTCCCAGACTGGCAGGCTAAGAACGATACGTACTGGAACAATCTATATACAACAACGAAGCAGAAGATTGATGCCGGCGATACTTCTTGGAAAATGATTCTTACTTATTCCAAACAAGGGCAGACGTTGCCTAACACCGGTACCGTAGCTTACAAGCCGGAAGATTATATCATTGTGCATATCAATGAGACGGGAACAGGAACTACCAGCCCTATCTATACCGACTCGGTGCGCGTTCATTACCAAGGCAGGATAATTCCTTCTACCACTTATACCAGCGGACTTATCTTTGACACATCATGGAGCGGTAATATCTTCAATGCAAAGACCTCGCGTGCTGCTCATTGGGCGGTCAAGGAGAGCCAGAATAATAACCTCATAATTAATACCGGCCTTACAACAGCTCTGCAAAAAATGCACGCCGGCGACCATTGGACGGTTTACATTCCTTATCAACTTGGTTATGGAACTCAAGCACATAATGGTGTACCGGCCTACTCTAACCTTATTTTCGACCTTCGGTTAGTAGATTTTGCACCCGCAGGGACACCGCTTGGCAATAACTAAGATAATAAAGAATAATTTCTTTTTTATGTTTATACGATGAAGGGCCCGTTGCGGCTCTTCTTTGCTCTATAGTTCTTTTATGATATTTAGCAAAGCTGTCTCCGACCAACTTCTGGCAAAAATTCGTAACGGTGAGGTCATGTCGCTACGTGAGAAGCTCAACTTGATCATCCAGTTGAGTATTCCTTCCATTTTGGCGCAGGTAACTTCCGTTATGATGTTCTATATAGATGCCTCCATGGTGGGCTCGTTAGGAGCGGAAGCCTCGGCATCTATTGGTTTGGTAGAGCCTGCCACATGGCTTTTTGGCTCTATGGTGGGAGCCTTTACGATGGGCTTCTCGGTACAGGCAGCTCACTTTATCGGGGCTAACGATTTTGCAAAGGCACGTGCCGTGATGCGACATGGCTATGTGTTTGGCGCATTCCTCAGCCTCATCCTCATGGTTTTGGCCATCTGCATATCAGGCCCTTTACCAAGATGGCTCGGAGGTGGAGCCGATATTCAGGCCGATGCCTCGAAGTATGTGCTGATATTTTCCTTTGCCGTTCCGTTCCACATGGTAGAAAGTTTGTCGGCTTCCATGCTGAAATCGTCGGGCGACATGCGCCATCCCAGCTTCATTGCCGTGCTGATGTGTTTCTTCGACGTATTCTTCAACTTCCTGTTTATCTTCCCAACACGCCCGCTTACGGTGCTTGGATATACCTTTACGATGCCCGGACTGGGACTGGGCGTAGAGGGAGCAGCACTTGGCACGCTCATGGCGTTCGTTTCGGCCGCGCTTCCGTTGTTCTATTTTGCCGTCTATCGTAGTAATATTCTGGCGTGGAAACTCGATACCGAGCGTTTCCGCTGGGTGTGGAAATACATCACAACCGCCATTAAGATAGGTGCTCCCATGGCAGGGCAATATCTCTTGATGAACGGAGCACAAATTATTTCCACCATGATCGTAGCCCCGCTGGGTAATATTTCCATTGCCGCCCATTCCTTTGCCATTACGGCAGAGAGCCTTTGTTACATGCCCGGATATGGTATTGGCGAGGCCGCAACAACATTGGTAGGACAAAGCGTAGGCGCCGGGCGCAAGGAATTGTGTATGAGTTTTGCCAAGATTACCGTCGTTCTGGGTATGGCGGTAATGGCGGTAATGGGAGTCATCATGTATATCTTTGCTCCCGAAATGATAGGGATGCTATCGCCCGTCGAGCAGATACGCGATCTGGGAACCTCCGTTCTTCGCATAGAATCCTTTGCCGAGCCGTTCTTTGCCGCCGCCATCGTGTCGTATAGTGTGTGTGTGGGAGCAGGCGATACGATAATCCCTTCATTCATCAATCTTGGCAGCATGTGGCTTATCCGACTCACTACGGCCGCAACCCTTGCTCCTCATTACGGCTTGCGGGGTGTATGGTTTGCCATGGCTTTGGAGCTTTCTCTTCGCGGTATCATGTTCCTTATCCGCCTCTGCCGTGGCAGATGGATGAAGAATATAGTGGAAACACATCCTCAAAAATCTCAAAATTACCCATAAAAGGTAAATAAGGAGCCTCTAAAAAATATACATACGTAATAATTAATATATTGAGTGTTATACCATTATTTCTCATTTAACAACTAATATATTTAATATATTAATCGTTAAATATAATTATAAAATATTTTACTTTACTCCTACCATAATCTTTTCTTTCTACCTTTGAAAAGTAAAAATAAAACACTTACAGGGGTTTTTACCTCTTATTTATTAATCATTTTTCAAAAGAGAAATTATGCAAACAAAGAAAATTACACTCGCTTTGGTCATGAGTATGGTTGCTCTTGTGCTATCTGTTCATGCGCAAAATAAAAAGACTTATGACTATAAAGCAATGTCTAAAGCCCAACTTGAGCATAGAGTTAAGAATGCAAAGATTGAGTATAAGAATGCGAAAGTGCGCACTAAGAATGCCAAATCATCATATAAAAGTGCCACTGATGCTTACAAAATAGCTAAGAAGAACTATCAAACAGCTCAAAACAACGAGAAAATTAAGAAGCAAGCACTCAAAGATGCAGAGGCTGCTATTAAATATAGACAAAAACTTAGAAAGCTAAACAAGTAGATAACCGTTCCTTGTAAAAGAGTAATAACAAGAAGGTATGTCAAAAAACATTTGATAAACACAGACCTATAAATTAGAACTTACCCACTTTTAAAGGCAATGAAAAGAGCCATATCAGCACTCGAATATCGAGTTTGATATGGTTCTTGTA
The DNA here is from genome assembly GCA_041855505.1 of Prevotella sp. Classification (GTDB taxonomy): domain Bacteria; phylum Bacteroidota; class Bacteroidia; order Bacteroidales; family Bacteroidaceae; genus Prevotella. Next base: position 50,968 of record JBHAEI010000036.1, on the reverse strand, counting down.
TTTTTAAAACCACAAATAGTAACTTTGGACTGGTTCTATTTTAGTTCCGGCATCCCCCTGCTTATTGTTTTAGATATTTAAGCGTGCTCCAATACAGGCCTTCTTTATTGATAAAGAATGCTCCAATTGCTAATGGGTTAGAACTGATAAGTTACCGTAGCCTTAATACTTCGTGGTGCTCCGGGAAAGGAACGTAGCTTGTCATACCCTCCGACCCAATAGGTTTTATCCAATATATTATCTAAGTTTATCTGCATTTGGAGTCGCTTCATTTGGTAATAAAAGGCCGCATTTAGCAATCCGTAGCCGGGATAAACTATTGTATTGGCACGCTTACCCACCTGTCCGAAACGCTTAGTTACGGCATTTACCCCCACACCTACACCCAGATTGCGGAACATTCCCTTACGAATAATATACTTACTCCATACGTTAAACGCATTACGCGGGGTGTTTGGGCGTTGCATACCAAAGTCGGCTTCATTGTTGTCCATCGTTTTTGTTATTGCGGCATGGGTATATGCGTAGTTAGCTACTACACTCCAGTTGGGTAAGATAAACCCGGCAATATCCAGCTCTATACCCTTTGACGTTTCTTCTCCTACCGGTTTCAGTAGCTCCGGGTTATCAGTATCGCCGGCATTGTATAGCGTATTGGTCTTTGTCAGGTGGAAAAACGACAACGTCATACTAAGTTTATGGTCGAACCATTCACTCTTTGCCCCCACCTCAAACAGTTGGCTATACTCCGGATCGAATGGTCCGCCGGTATTAGGGTTGCCCTGCACCGATGCACTTTGCGGCTCAAAACCCTTCACCCATGTACCATAAAGGTTAATATTCTTATTTAAAGATACTACAACTCCCAGTCTTGGAATGAATGCGTGCTGGTGAGTTCTACTCTCTTTCGTAGTCTTCTTATTCAATATATCCGTGAAATACTCCTGCCGTACTCCCAACAATAGCTTTAAGACTCCCACCTCTAACTGCTCTTGTAAATAGATTCCGTGCGAGTATTGCAGATAAGGATTAAGATTGCTCGTTACAAATGTATATTTCGAGAAATCGCGTTCCACATTATTGTTATCGCTATTTAAGTCGTAATAGGGCACATTTGTCTTTGGATTTCCGTCTGCATCGAGCACATATTGGGCTATGTTGGCAGGCTTAAACGTGTTGGTTGTTTTGCCATCCTTTAGCAAATAACCGCCGGCTATCATTGAAGAAGAGCCTGCAAGTTGCTCCATTTGAAAATAATCATAACCAAAAAGTAGTCTGTGTTTGAGGATACCCGTCTGAACATTGTAATTAAAATAGGTATTAAAGCTATTGTTTCGGAAGTGGCGTTGGCGAATAAGACATTGCATTAAGATACGGGAGGGGCTCTGACTACCATCGGCCAGCTTCACATAAGCATTGGCTTGGTTGTGCTCTCTAAGGTCTTCGTCGTAAGAAGAGTTTAAGTAAGTGGCATTAAACGATAGTTTATCAGAGAAGCGATGAGTAAGTCCTAATGTTATATTAACGAGGTTTTCTTTTAGAAAATCATTCGCCGCCGATAGTGAACGAGTAATAGGAACAGAGCTCAAACCCTTATCTCCAAAGATAGATTGTCCTCTATCCACCTTACCATCGGTGTGTTGATACACGATATCGATGTTAAAACGGGTATTCTTTGTAGGTAGATACGAGAAGGAAGGTGCCACGATATAGTTGGTGTTTGCCTGTAAATCGCGATAAGAGTCGGTGTGCTCGTATCCTATATTAAGGCGATAAAGGAAAGTGCTCTTCTTATCTAACGGACCCGTAAAGTCGCCATAGGTATTCAATGTGTTAAAGCTTCCAACGGTAGTAGATACAACATTGCGGTTATTAAATAATGGTTTCTTCGTTACTCTATTAATAACTCCACCCGGAGCAGCGTTTCCAAAGAGAGCAGAAGCAGGACCTTTAATAACCTCTACACGCTCTATATTGGCTAAAGATTGTTGCTTCCACAAACTGGTTTGAGCTCGCATGCCATTCACAAGATTACCGGAATTGCGGTTACCTGTTGTTCTGAAGCCTCGAATAGAGAAGTCGTTGTAAAAGGTATATTGGTTTACACCACTGATATTCTTTACTACATCGTTCACGGTAGTCGCCCCTTGGTCGCGTACCAGCTCCTTGGTTACATAGCCGATAGATTGTGGTACGTCCTTTAAAGGGGTCTCGGTTTTCGTTCCAATGAACGACATCGTGTTCTTATACGAGCGTTCGTTACGACCAATAACCTCTACTGTTTGGAGCTTTTCCGGTCGTTCCGTAAGTTTAAAGTTGGCATCTTGATTGCCTTTTGACCCTAAGGCCACGGTGAATTCACCCGGTTGATAGCCCATACAACTTACCCTTAGCAGTGCATGGCTACCCATAATACCACTGAGTAGATAGTGTCCGTCGATATCGGTAACTGCTTTTTCTTGACTACCTTTTACCGTAATCAATGCACCCACGATAGGATTTCCGCCCTTATCGGTTATTATTCCGCTTATAGTTCCTTGTTGCGAGGCTATATTCTTGGTACTATCATTCGTGAAAGAAGGTGTGGTTACGGTGTTCTGTGCTACTGATGGTAAAGCAAAAGATATCAATAAACCTGCCGACAATGCTATACCATATACTTTTTTCCTCATTTATTTAAAGTATAAAAAACATTATTAAAATAATGATACAAAAGTACTGCTATGCCATTTATGCTACAATACCTAAAAGTGAGTATTGTATTCCAGCTTTAAAGCAACTATGCCTACTATCAGTAACATTGAGAGTGATAACTCAATGTGTCTTTCCAGCTTTGCAATTTAATCTACTTAGCGTGGCAAGAGGATATAAATAGCCGAGTAAAACATATCGTTTTGCTTAGTAAAAGGGCATAAATAGCACCTCAAAAGGATATAAATAGCCGTGCTATTTATATCCTTTTACTTTGGTATATCTATCTTATTACAAATCAAAGAGTTACAAACTCTATTTTTATCGTATTCATCTGCTCCCTTTATTTATGCGCTATAATATAATTATTTATGCGCTATAATATAATAAGGTGGATACGCCGAAATAGCTATTAATTTATCCTTCCAACGGAGTTTTTTTACAAAGAAAATGAAAAAAAACAGGAAAAAACTTGGAAGTAAGTATTAATTATCATACTTTTGCGGTGTACTATTTTACTATAACACTCATAAAGAAATAAAAAACAACATCTGAAAGTAGCACAACCAAAATAATAATGATATGATAACAGTAAAAAACTTAACCTTCAATTATCCCGGCTCAAAGCACTATGTGTTTAGTGGGTTCGACTTAGAGTTACCTGCCCAAGGCATTATTGGTATGCTTGGCAAGAACGGAACAGGTAAAAGCACCCTGCTTTACCTTATCTCCGGTTTGCTTCGTCCACGTTTAGGCAATGTGAAAGTGAACGGTTTTACTTCGACAAAGCGACAACCGGAGTTTTTGAAAGACATCTATATTGTGCCGGAAGAGTACGATCTCCCCAACCTTTCGCTAAAAGAATACATCAAAATTCACGAGGCATTCTATCCCAAGTTCAGCCAAAGCAGTTTGGAAAAGTGCCTGAAAGAGTTTGAAATGCCTACCGATGTAAACTTCAAGCAACTATCTATGGGACAAAAAAAGAAGGTATATATAAGCTTTGCCCTTGCCTCTTGTTGTAGTCTTTTACTAATGGACGAGCCTACAAACGGCTTAGATATTCCCTCGAAGGTGCTCTTTAGAAAGGTAATAGCAGGCAATATGCCCGACAATTCCACTCTGATTATCTCCACACATCAGGTACATGACATCGAGCAGTTGCTTAACCACGTCGTTATTATTGACCATTCCAGGGTGCTCCTCAATGCTTCTGTGGAGGAAATAACCGATAAATACACCTTTGGAATACGCCAACCGGGCGAGGACAACAGCTCTATTCTCTACGCAGAGCCCTCTTTACAGGGCAACATGAGTATATCTACTCGCGAGAAAGATGCTCCGGAGAGTCCCATTAACTTAGAACTTTTATTCAATGCCGTTATTCTTGGCAAACTAAAATAGGGAGGATTGCAATATGAAAAAGTATAATTTTTACGCCTTAGCAGCACTAATGTTCATCAGTATAACCACCTTTGCCACTACTTCTTGTATTCGTTTGCGGAATAAAAACGGGTTATCAGACGGCAATTTAGGTAAGGTTGTTACAAAAAGCTATAACCTTTCGGGCTTCAATGAAATAGACTTAGATGGGATAGGCAATATCCATATCGCACAAGGTAAGACTTATTCGGTTAAGGTTTCAGCACCGGAAGGGGCGTTTAAACATATCAATCTTAAGAGAGATGGGCACACGCTATCGTTCTATTTAGGCGAAAGAGGAGGAACAAAATCGTTCTCTTTTGGTGCTAAATCCGGTAAGCAACTGGATAATGTAAACGTTTACATCACCCTACCCGACCTTAAAAGCATTGATCAAAGTGGTGTTGTGAATGTAGAAATAGCACAACCAATGAGGGTAGATGAGCTGTCTTTAGACGTTTCGGGAGTAGGAAACACGAAGATTAATGGGCTTATAGCCAATAAGTTTACAGCAGATATTTCGGATGTAGGTAATGTATTGGTAAAGCAACTCACCGCCAAAGCCTCATCATTCGATGTCAGCGGTGTGGGAAGTGTTAATGTCGAGTATCACAATTCGGGCACTTCTAAGGTAGAAGCGAGCGGTGTGGGCTCTGTAAAACTATCGGGAACACTCCGCGAACTGGATGTAAACAACGATAATATCGCAAGTAAAGTTAGCAACAACACACAACTAATCAAGTAAAAAAGGAAAGGAAACGAAGATATGAATACATTTGATTTTCAGCGATTTTATAAGGTTTTCACACGCCTTTTGCTACTAAGAAAAGGCATATTGATAAAGTGGAGCTTAACCGTTGCGGCTATCGTCTTCTTGGTTTCGCTATTAACAAGTAGCTTTAGTAATACGAATGAAAGCTATGGCCCGGTTCTTCCGTACACAATTGCCGCCGCTATTGGCATTGCAACAGGACTAATTTCCGGGGGAAGTTCGATCTGCGGAACATTCGTTATCAGCGATATAGAGGACAAACAAGGAAGAATGTTCGAGCTGATGTTGCCTGCTACCAATTTGGAGAAGTTCCTTTCAAGGGTTATTTTTACCCTAATCGTGTTGCCGTTAGCCTTGTTTGCGGGTGTTATCCTTGCCGATTTGACACAACAACTCTTCTCTATGCTATTGCATCATGGCGCAAGAGCATCGATAATCGGATCCTATTATGACGACATTGTAAGTGAATTCGATATAAAAGGAGCCTTTGCAATCGTACTATTGTATATCAACACGAATGCTATAGCCGTACTTGGAGGAGTATTTTTCCGCAAAACAGCATGGCTAAAAACGGGTATTGCCTTGCTTATTATATCCATGACAATAGGAATAATCGGTACTTTATTTGGCGTTTTATTGGCATTCAACCCCGACTACGAGGTGTATCTACCCGAGTGGATGCACAATGCATACTTTGGATATAGCCTTCTCATTATCGTTGCAGGATGCCTTTACTGGCTTGCTTATCGCATCTTTACACACCTGCAAGTTATCAGTAACCGCTTCATTAACATCTAATGGAGCCTTAAAGTAGAAGAAAGGATAAGATTGCCTATGAACTTTGACGAAACAAAAGCTATCTACGAGCAAATGGCAGATAGGCTTTGCGACGAGATAATAGCAGGAACTTATAAGGAGGACGACCGCATACCGTCGGTTCGGGAATATGCCGTTGCCTTGCAAGTGAATACAAATACCGCCGTAAAAGCCTACGAACTGCTCTCTCGCGATGAGGTAATCTACAACAAAAGAGGCTTAGGATACTTTGTATCTAATGGTGCTCGCAAGCAGATTACTAAGGCTCGCAAGCGCAATTTCCTTGCGAGAATGTTGCCAAACGTATTTAAAGAGATGCAGCTTCTTGATATTTCCATTGACGAAGTGCAAGAACAATGGCAACTCTATGAGCTAAATAACAGGAAAGAAGAAAAGTAGTTGCCTGCCCATTGGGGGCAAGGAAGTCATTAATAAATTTATAAAATCTCTCATGTGGGGCGGGAAAAGTAGTGATACTTATACCCGACCCGCTTTCTTTTTCTATCCTTCTCCACCGATAAATCTATCCTCCTTCACCACGACCTCTATCCTTCTCCACCGATAATCATTATTGATTCTTCCTATAACTCCATACAGCCCAGCCATCCAAGAGCATAACAAAGCCTGCAAGAATAATTAATTGCTGATGAATACTTTCCCAATTACCTCCTCGGATAAATACTGTACGGATGGCACTAACGAAGTATTGCATTGGATTTAACTGCACTATGTGTTGTGCCCATATAGGCATTGAGCGGATAGGAGTAAACATTCCACTAAGCAACATCATCAAAACAACGAAGAACCACATAAGAAGCATAGCTTGTTGCATAGTATTACTGTAGTTGGAAACTATCAATCCCAGACCGCTAAAGACTAAAGCCAGTAGCATGGCAAGTAAATAAACCAACCATAAACTACCCACACTAACGATACCATACACTGCCCACGAGAGCAGTAAACATAATGAAATAACGAGCATTCCGATAATCCAATAAGGCAATAACTTCGAAAAAATGAAAGCTGTTTTCGATACTGGGGTAACATTTATCTGCTCGATTGTCCCGCTTTCCTTCTCTCCTACAATGTTCAAAGCAGGCAAAAAGCCACACAAAAGCATTACCAGTAAGCCTATTAAGACAGGTATCATAAAAACTTTATAGTTCAATTGGCGGTTATAAAGATTCATTACGCTAATCTCGGGAGAACTCATCTCTCCTACTTTTATTCCCGGTTTCGCCTCTTCTTGCACCATTTGCATAATGATTTGACTAAGATATCCGGTACCTATTCCTCCTTTTTGGACATTAGCAGCATTAGCAACTATCTGCACAGAAGGCATTTTGAGCTTGCCTTCCGAGCTTTGACTAGCTACAAGATCGTGCTCATAATGGGGCGGAATTTCCATGATTACATCCACCTGACCATCGTTAAGGTGGGCTAAAGCATCTGTATAGGTAGCAGGCTGACCATGAAAAATAAAGTATTTACTAGCTTCTATGCGATGAAGAAAGCGCTGACTGGTAGTGGAATGGTCGGAATCTACTACATCAATCGTTATGTTCTTCACCTCCATGTTCATTATCCACGGAGCCACACAGATAATAAGAATGGGGTAAACAACTACCAACTTAGGTACAAAAGTATTGCGGAGTATCTGTATAAACTCCTTTTGTAGTAAAGAGAAGAGCATCATTCCAATCGAGTTTTGAATTTAACAAGCGAGATGGTAAGCAATAAAACAGTGAAAGCTGTTAATACCGAGACTTCCAAAAACACATTATCTATACCCACACCCATAATCATCAGCTTTCGCATAGCGCTTATATACCATCGTGCCGGGATAACACACGACACGTATTGCAATATTGCCGGCATGCTTTCTATAGGATAAATCATCCCACTAAGAAGCACTGTAGGAAGCAAAAGAATCATTGCCGACATGAGTAAAGCCACTAACTGTGTCTGCGCAATGGTACTAATAAGAAGTCCTAAGGACAGAGACAAGAGGATATATAGCAGTGATACCGCAACGATCCAGAACAAAGAGCCTTCCAAAGGTACCCCAAGAAGATAGTAAGCCATTAGGAGTATGTTCACCAAAATAGCAAAAGCCAAAACAAAATAAGGTATAACCTTACCCAATATAACAAGCAAAGGATGAACAGGAGATACCAATAGCACCTCCATTGTGCCTTTCTCCTTTTCCCGTACAATACTTACAGAGGTCATCATAGCACAAATAAGGATGAGCAACATACCCATTATACCCGGTACAAAATTATAAGCCGATTCCATTCTAGGGTTATACATGTACTTAACATTAATTCCTACCGCCGTAGAAGAGCCGCTTTTTACCGCCTGCAATAGTGCATCTTGGATGATTTGTTGCGCATAATTCGCATAAATCTGTGCCATATTCGGGTCGGTTGCATCCGTAATCAGTTGTATTTGTGCACCTTTTGCCTGCCTATCTGCAAAAGATGGCGAAAAAACCAATGCCATATCTGCCTGCTGATTTCGTATCATTTGCTCGGCAGAAGCCGACGTTGCAGCAGTAGCCACTATGGAAAAGTACTCGGAAGCATTCAAAGTTGTAACTACTTTTTGTGTTAATATATCGGCAGAAGAGGTTACCAATACTGTTCGTACATCCTTAACATCATTGCGAATAGCAAAACCGAAGATAAGCATCATGATGATAGGCATACCGAAAAGTATCAGCATTGTGCGCTTATCCCTCAGAATATGTTTTGTTTCTTTAATGATAAAATCAGTAAATATATGCTGCTTCATCTTTCTTTTCTCAATTTTTTCCAGTTGAATTACATATGGGATTTTCTTGCCAAATGAACAAAGACACCGTTCATATCAGCTTGTCCGAACCGGTGTTTCAGCTCGGCAGGCGTACCAATGGCACTTATCTTTCCATCTACCATTATCGAAATACGGTCGCAATATTCTGCTTCATCCATGTAATGAGTGGTTACAAAGACCGTAATACCACGCCTAGCTGCCTTGTAAATAAGCTCCCAAAACTGCCTGCGAGTAACCGGATCGACTCCTCCTGTAGGCTCATCAAGGAACACTATACCGGGATTATGGAAGATACTTACTAAAAATGCCAGCTTTTGTTTCCATCCTTGAGGAAGCCGTCCGACAATATCATTGCGGTGATTTTCAAATGATAGCTCTTGAAGAAGTCTGTTAGTATTGGTCCCGATAGCCTCTTTCGACATGCCATAGATACCCCCGAACAAGCGTAAGTTCTCTGCAATGGTAAGGTCGTTATACAAAGAAAAGCGCTGACTCATATATCCTATGTGCTTCTTTATCTCTTCATACTGGGTTGAAACATCATATCCAAGCACATGACCTGTGCCACTTGTGGGCTGACTTAAGCCTGTAAGGATGTGCATAGCGGTAGATTTACCTGCACCATTAGCGCCAAGGAAGCCAAAGATCTCGCCTTTTCGGACAGAGAAAGAGATGTCATCAACAGCATGAAACGTGCCGAATGCCTTTACAAGATGTTCTACTTCTATCACATTTTCGGGGGCTTCGGCGGTTGTAGAGAAGGTTGTTTTGCGTGCTAACTGGGCTGGACGAAATACCTCTTTAAACCTTTCTAGTAAAACATCGGGCTTGTCTATCCCTCGTATGGTACTCCCTTTTGCTGGCGAATTATCCTCATCAACGGGCATAGGAGCTAAATATGCCGCCCGTTCGCAACAACAAATCTCATCAAGGTAAGGTGTAGAAGCAACGATGGTGATATTCTTTTCCTTCAACGTTAATAGCATTTCCCACAACTCTTTACGCGAAACAGGATCGACACCAGTAGTAGGCTCGTCAAGAAAGAGTATCTTTGGCTGATGAACAAGGGCACATGAGAGCGCCAGTTTCTGCTTCATTCCGCCCGAAAGAGCACCTGCCCTACGACTTCGGAAGCGTTCTATCTGGCTATAAATAGCATGAATCGTGTCGTAACCCTCGTCTATTGTCGTGCCAAACACAGATGCAAAGAACTTCAAATTCTCTTCAACGGTTAAGTCTTCATAGAGTGAAAACTTACCCGGCATATATCCAACGATGCGGCGAATATCCTTTTCTTGATAGACAGTGTCGAATCCTTCTACCGTTATCCTGCCTGTATCAGGCTTTAAAAGCGTTGTCATCAGACGGTAAAGAGTGGTCTTTCCCGCACCATCGGGACCTATCAAGCCAAACACTTCGCCCCTCTTAACACTGAAAGATACATCCTCCAATGCCTTAATAGCCCCATACGACTTGGACACTTCCGTACAAGTAAGGGCAGCAAACGACTCCTGTCCTTGCGTTATCTGCAAAGGATTACTGCCCTGCTTATTTATTTCAAGGGGAGAAACCATCTGCTTTCCTACCGATTTATGCCAAAACATACACTACTATCATTAAATACCTATACGCATAATTCTAAACACCTGCACTCATAATATTAAATGTATGCACACTTTTTCCTAAATGTATGCACACGTAGTATTGAGTGCTTACTTATATAATAAGGTGAAAATGCTATAGCTTTACCTGTCCATACATTCCGATTTTGATGTTTCCATCGTTCAGAACGGATATTTTTACTGCATAAACCAAGTCTGCCCGCTCATCTTCTGTGAGAATGGTTTTAGGAGTAAACTCACTCTTTGTCGATATCCAAGTTATTGTTCCTGTATATTCTTGACCTACTCCTCCACCATAATCCAATCTTACTCGCACTCTCTTTCCTACACGTACCTTTGTCAATTGGGCAGAGGTAACGTAGCAACGAAGTACCATATGGCGCATATCGGCTACCTTAAAAAGAGGCTTTCCGGTAGCAACAAACTCGCCTGCCTCCACATATTTCTCTAGGATTGTTCCTGAAATAGGACTACGTATAACAGTGTGCGCTATCTGATCGTCGAACTGTGCACGTCTGATTTCCACTCCTTTGTGCTGGGCAGAGATACCGTTTTGCTGCGAACGAAGTCCCTCTATCTGTGCTATGATGCCCTTATCCTGATCGGAAAGCGATGCGTTCTGACTACTAATTTGCTCCTCTGTAGCTGCTAACTGCTTCTGTAACACCTCTATTTGATAGCTAATATCATCAACTTGTTTCTGTGATGCCGCCCCGTCTCGTAACAATTCCGTAAAGCGTTGCTTCTCTCTAAACAGGTTGGATATCTGCTGATGAATAGAAGCTACTTGCTTTTTTAAATCAAGTTGTTTACTTACCGTAGCACTTCTCGTAGCTTCCAGCTGACGTTTATTTGCTTCTATCTGACTATTGGTAGCATTAAGCTGACTTTGATTGGCGGCAAGTTCGTCTCTTTTCAAGACCAATTGCTTAGAGTCTATCTCACCCAAAGTAACTCCATCGCTCACCTGTTGCCCTTCTGTTACACCGAAAGACTTTAGCTCTCCGGAAGCCTCTGCAGAAACAGTAACTTCGGTTACCTCGAACGTTCCGGTGGCATCGTAATCCTTTTTATCACTTTTACAGCCTGTCATCATCATAATGAACATTGCTGCTATTAAACTTTTTGTTATTTTCATATATTGACAATTACTTAGTTGTTGAGGATAATCTTTAAATCATAGAGCGATTTAAGCAACTCAACCTGATGTAAACTCTGCTGTATCAGTGCCTGATTTTCACTATTTATTTCTCTTACTAAGTCGTGAGAAGATATAATTCCATGTGAAAGTTTAGACTCTGCAGCTTGTCTAACTTGCCTGCGAAGCTCCACTATCTGCTCATCTTCTTTTGTCATCAGGCGGTATTTCTCTATAATATTATCCTTTTCTATTTGACTAATGTGGTTATTAAAAAGAAAAGTTTCCCTTTGATTCTCCATTAACTGCGATTGGGTTTCTAGCTTTTGACGCTCCACTTTCTGTGTAAAGAAGTTTGAGGGCGACCATGTAAGACGCAAACCAACCATGCCATTGAGCGTGGGAGTACGGTGCATCATATCGTGAAACATGTCATAACCGGTATAACCATAGTAACCTGAAGCGAAAACACTAAGTCTGGGAAGTACCCTTGAGCGTAGCAATGATTGCTGTGCACGAATTAAAAGCTGTTGATTATCGATAAGTTTCAGCTGCGGATGATGTACTTCTTTCGTGTCAATAGCAGGCAGAGAGGGACGAATAAGGGTACCGATAGGTTTTCCTATAAAGGCAGAAAGCAGCTGTACAAGGCTCTTTCGCTGTGCTTCCAACTCTGTTCTTTGCTGATTTACGCTTATTCTTTCGGCTTTTACTATATTTAAATCGGCTAAAGAGGCAGTGCCATGGTTATACATTGCTTGCAGCTTTGCCTCATTCGTACGATAAAGTTCCTGTAAATCGGCATTCATTTGCAGTCTGTCTTCTACCAATAAAAGACCGAAGTAAAGATCATTAACACGCTGACGGAGCTGATAAAGGTTGGTTTCATTCTGCGCTTTTTGTACCTCTCCTTCGGCTTTTGCCACTTTTCGCTGTCCATTGATATGCCCTCCGTCGTAAATAGGTTGCACAATATCCACTCCTGCCCGATACTGAAAACGACCTAGACCATCGTATTCTGTCCCCTGTGCACGCATCATTGAAGCCAGTGCATCGGGTAAAGTAGATACACTACTTTGATAGTTTCCTTGCACGGTAGCCGTTATCGTGGGCAACCATCCTTTGCTAATTTCCTCTAATGTAAGCCGGGTAGTATACTCCAAGAGGGCACATCGCCGAATAAGCGGATAGTTCTGTTCTGCCATTGACTGACATTCGTCCAATGTCTGCCCTATTCCTTTCACAGAGAAAAGGACAAAAACTATCAATAAGTAGCAGACCTTAAAGAAATAATATTTACTATTTTCCTTCATATACTAATGTTTTATCAATTGCAAAAATACACAGCATTTTTCTTTTCCACATTATCTTTTATGACCGAATAATGTTCTTTTTGTATTTAAATGCCGGATATGAGTACAAAAAGAACATTATTTACTATATTTGCAGGGAGCAGATAAAAATATGAAAGACGAAAAGTACATACCGAACATAACCCTCTCCCTGATGCACGACATTATAAAACAGGAAGAGAACAACGATAAAAGTCCTTATATACAACATGGAATCGGACTAGTATCATCGATTTCCCAAAGTATAAAGCAGCATTTATTAGATCTAGGTCCAATGAGAATGGAAGAGATGAGACTGGGTATCTTCAAGCGAGGATGGGCACATTTTTTCGTTAATCTGGTGGAAGAACACTTTAAAGCAGGCGATTTGGTATTCATTAAAGAAGGCTCCTTGCTACAAGTAATAAAGACTTCCGACGACATGGATATAGAGGGTATTGTTATTAATCACAATATATTGGCTAAAGTGCTGGATGAGAATAGGCTGCCATCGTTTAGCGGTAAGCACGCTTTCCTACGTATGCAACCTAATAAGGAGGAACTTCGCTTTATCGGAAGTATATTGGATCAAATGACTATTTTAGTTCGACAGACCAACTTTTATCAAACAACATTATATCATTTGATGACAGCTTTGCTTAGTTATTCCGACCAATTATTCCTTTCAAAACTAGAAACCCAAGAACAACACACTACCCACAATCAGAAAATTTTTGGGCAGTTCCTCGACTTAGTTAATCGATTTGCCACCCAAGAACATACCATCGACTTCTACGCTAACCGCCTTTGCATCTCCCCAAGATACTTAGGAACAATTATAAAGAAGGTAACCGGTATAACTGCAAAAGCATGGATAGACCGTTCTATCATTACTGCCATAAAGATAGAACTACGCCATAGCGAAAAAGGAATAAAACAACTCACCGATGAGATGGCGTTTCCTAATGAGAGCTTTTTCTGCAAATACTTTAAACGTTTGACCGGATTAACCCCTATGGAATATCGGGAAAAGCTCGAGAGACTTGAATAAGAGGAATGCCGGTTAATAACGCAAGGGACGCCGGTTAGCAACGCGAAGGGTGTCTTTCAAGATGAAAAAGAAGATGATAAGCCGTTGAAATCAACGAATATACCATAATAAAACAACTGTTTTTCCTCCTTTGTCTACTTATTAATAAGGTAGTCAAGACCCATAATAACGAAAAATCCCCCTTGCCCAAGTGGACAAAAGGGATTCTTTATAATTAAATTCAAGGGTTATTTCTTAGCGCCTGATGTAATAGCTTCCTTGATTAAGCCTTCCAATTCCTCTGCTAATTCAGGATTATCCTTTAGCATTGTCTTTACGCCATCGCGTCCTTGAGCCAAGCGAGTATCGCCATAGCTATACCAACTACCGCTCTTTTGGATGATATTATACTCTACACCAAGGTCGATTATCTCACCAATCTTTGAGATACCTTCGCCGAAAATAATATCGAATTCACACTTACGGAATGGGGGGGCTACTTTATTCTTTACTACTTTTACCTTTGTCAGATTGCCAAGAACCTCATCTCCGTCTTTTATAGCAGTACTCTTACGTACGTCTATACGAACAGAAGCATAGAATTTCAGGGCGTTACCACCTGTTGTTGTTTCCGGATTACCAAACGAAATACCAATCTTTTCGCGCAACTGATTGATGAAAATACAACAAGTATTAGTCTTCGAGATGGTGGATGTGAGCTTTCTCAAAGCCTGACTCATCAACCTTGCATGCAAGCCTACTGCCGAATCGCCCATGTCGCCCTCTATTTCTTTCTTAGGAGTAAGGGCAGCAACTGAATCGACTACTAATATATCGACAGCTGAAGAACGTATCAATTGGTCGGCAATCTCCAATGCTTGCTCGCCATTATCAGGCTGTGAAATGAACAAATTGTCTATATCCACCCCGAGAGCAGCTGCATACGTTGGGTCGAAAGCATGCTCCGCATCGATAAAAGCAGCAATACCACCTTTCTTTTGAGCCTCAGCAATGGCGTGAATGGCAAGGGTTGTCTTACCTGATGACTCCGGACCATAAATCTCTATGATACGTCCACGAGGGAAACCACCCACACCCAGTGCTATATCCAACCCCAGACTACCTGTTGGAATCACTTCGATAGCTTCCTGAACATTATCGCCCATCCGCATAATAGCCCCTTTGCCAAAGTCCTTTTCTATCTTAGCCATCGCTGCTTGGAGGGCTTTTAGTTTGCCCTCGCCTGCTGTATTGTTTTCTTCTTTTGCCATAATTGTATTTATTTTTTCTTTGTTTTACTTTTAGGATAAGGGAGTACGATTTCTAAAATCGTAATCACCTCTATTGCTTTCTGTGCCTGAGACACATCAAGAATATAGTGTTCTTTTGCTCCATCATAGGGAAAACCGCGTTCTGCATCTTCCATAAGATGTGCTATTGAAGGATGAATCTTTACATAAGCTATATCATCGCATACCGTAATAACCGGTTTCTCGTTAGCATAAATGACATAATCGCCGAACATTTTACGATACCTAACCTCCCCAACAGGTGCTATCTGCCGGCAGACGAAATCAATAAAATCTATACTACAAGCCATCTATGGAATATCTTAAAGCATCACAACGCAACTATTAAAGCTCCAAATCCTTCCCAAACTCCTCGTGCCAAGGAAGACCTTGCTTATTGAGTTGTTCCATAAATGGATCCGGATCAAAGTCTTCTACGTTCCAAACACCGGGCTTACGCCATAATCCTTTTACAAACATCATGGCTCCAATCATGGCAGGAACACCTGTTGTATAACTCACACCCTGCATACCTGTTTCGTTATAAGCATCCTGATGCTTGCAATTGTTATAAACATAATAGGTGGTTTCCTTACCATCTTTGATACCGCGAATACGGCAACCGATAGACGTTTCGCCGTCATAATTCTCGCCCAAGTCTTGCGGATTAGGCAGAACTGCTTTCAAAAACTGTAGTGGAACAATCTTTACCTTTGCAGTCTTTCCGCTGTTATCAGACAAAGGAGCTTCGTATTCTATCTCGTCGATACGGCTCATTCCCAAATTCTGGATTACATCCAGATACGTAAGATACTGCTTTCCGAAAGTCATCCAGAAGCGAGCCCGCTTGATAGTTGGGAAGTTCTTTACCAAAGACTCCAACTCCTCATGGTGCATAAGATAAGAATCGCGAGGACCGATATTAGGATATGTAATATCTTGATGCACTGCCAAAGGGGCGGTTTCTATCCATTTACCATTCTCATAGTACAATCCTTTTTGTGTAATCTCACGGATGTTGATTTCCGGATTAAAGTTGGTTGCAAAGGCTTTATGATGGTTTCCGGCATTACAATCTACTATATCGAGGTAATGAATCTCATCGAAATAATGCTTGGCAGCATATGCCGTATAGGCTTGTGATACTCCCGGATCGAAACCACAGCCAAGTATAGCCGTCAAACCAGCCTGCTCGAACTTGTCTTTATATGCCCACTGCCAGCTATATTCGAAGTGAGCCTCATCCTTAGGCTCATAGTTTGCGGTATCAAGGTAGTTGCATCCACAAGCCAAACAAGCATCCATTATCGTAAGATCTTGATAAGGAAGAGCCAGATTTATCACCAAGTCGGGCTTAAAAGCCGAGAAAAGAGCCTTAAGTTGTTCTACATCGTCGGCATCTACCTGCGCTGTTTTGATATCAACCTTATACCCTTTGGCATGAATAGACTCAACAAGAGCATCACATTTTTCCTTCCTGCGACTCGCAATCATAAACTCACCGAACACGTCAAGATTCTGAACAATCTTGAAAGCTGCGACAGTTGCCACGCCACCTGCACCTATCATGAGGATGCGTGGGTTAGCTATAGCACCCTGAACATTTGTAGAAGTTGTATTTACCATTCTTATATTCGTATTTTCTTTGTTTACTTATTTGAACTCTTCACCCTTTATTCCCATAGCATTCATAAGCGAATACCCTAGTATCTCCTGCCGAAAGTTGCCTCCGGAGAGGGGTTGCATTCCAAAGACGGTTATGTGCTTCTCTTCATCGTCTACATCTTTAAGGATTCTCTTTATCTCTGACAGCACTTCCGCATCGTCGGTATCGGCAACAACCATAACTCTATTTACCCCCGCTTCGTGGCTAACGGTATGAAGAAGGTCGAACAAAACTTCCCTCTTTTTCGCCATATCTTCATCGGTAGGAATATCATTCACTATAAATTCGCCAAGCTGTTCGTCTTTGAAAGCCTTTCCATTAAGCTCGACAGAATAACCCGAAGGCAGGAAGTTCTCTAATTTTTCTACCTGTTTATCATGCAAAAGCACTACCTGTGTTTCATGTTTTCCGGGCTTAAGCCTCCCATCCAAAGCAATATTTACCAACCAATGGGCAAGATCGGCTTGCGGAATCTTTCTGTTCAGCATACGTTCGAAGTTTACAATAAGGTCGAATACCACCTTATCGACATAATCCCCATCTACAAGGATGATGTTTTTACTCCATTCTATCTTATCAGCCTGTTGTACATTCATAGCTACAAAGATACTTGAAATCGGTCGGAAACCAAAATAATAACCAACTTTTTCTTGAAGAATATTACCTGTAAAGCAGAGCTTCGTCGGGTATCATCACTTATAATTAATAACCAAAAATCTTTGAGGATTAAATCATTTAATATAATTTTGCATCACACAAACTATGAAGACAATGATATCGTTAGAAAGTGATTATAACAATGGTGCTCATCCTCTGGTCCTACAAAGACTGATAGATACTAACAACACTAAGTCTTTAACCTATGGTTTCGACGAGTTTACAGAATCGGCAAAGGCGAAAATCAGGGAACTTTGCAATGCTCCCGATGCTCAAATCTGGTTTTTATCGGGAGGAACACAAACCAATGCCACCGTTATTGATGCGGCATTACATACCTATGAGGGGGTGATTGCTGTAGATAGTGGTCATATTGCTACCCATGAGGCTGGTGCAATAGAATTTACAGAACATAAAATTATTACCCTTCCCGCCAAAGAGGGTAAGATGGAAGCCTGTGTTCTGGATAAGTTTATGGACGACTTCACACACGACGGGAATGCTTCTCACAGCGTTTATCCGGGTCTTGTGTACATCACTTTCCCTACAGAATATGGTACACTCTACACTGCTAAGGAGCTGGATGATATCTATCAGGTGTGTAAAAAATATAAACTACAGCTTTATGTGGATGGCGCTCGGCTTGGTTACGGTTTGGAAGCGGATGGAAACGACATCACATTGCCTTATCTTGCCGCACATTGCGACATGTTCTACATTGGTGGAACAAAGATTGGTGCGCTCTGCGGAGAAGCTATTGTATATCCAAGACATAACGCCCACACTCATTTCTTTAGCATCATCAAGCAACATGGGGCATTGATGGCAAAGGGAAGACTGATTGGTTGCCAGTTTGATGCGCTGTTTACAAACGGATTGTACTTTAAATTGGCACGTCATGCCAATGAGATGGCTGTAAGAATCAGGGAGCTTTTCCTGCAGCATGGTTACAGAATGCTCATAGAAACCTCTACCAATCAGCAATTTGTTATTCTTCCCAACGAGGAAGTAAAACGTCTGGAGAAGCATGTATTGTTTACCCATTGGGGGAAATATGACAATGACAACATGATTGCACGTTTTGTTACGTCTTGGGATACTCCGGAAGAAGACGTAGAAGCACTAGGGAAATTACTCGAAAAGAAATAACTTTCGTAAAGTACATTGTTACTACTTCTAGAAGAAAAATAAAAAAATATCTTTGCCGTCATTTTTAACAATCCCTGTAACCTTTTGATTTACAAGCATCTGAAATACACATTCCCATGATAGTATGACGGCAAAATTCTAAACGGGATGAACCGGGAAAGCCGGTATCTTGATAGTAATTCTTATTCCACACAGAGACAAATAGCAAGACATTATGTTATAAACCGTGTTTATAATCTATGTATTAAGCCACGCTCTAAATTGCGTTGCACGCTCTTTGCTTACTATAATATTATCGTCATCACATCCCATAATATATACTTTAAGTTTGGAATTAGAAAAGAACGAAATCTTTTTGATATGGTTGATATGAGCAATGTACTGTCGATTGATACGGAAAAACTTGCGGGGATCGAGCTTCTGCTCTAGGTCTGTAAGCGAAATAGATATGACATATTGCTTGCCTTGTGGTGTAATAACCCGTACTTGCCGGTCATCTCGTAAAAAACAGCTCACCTCATCGGCATGAAGCGAGAAGAGATCATCGCCCCTTGATACAAGGAAACGTTCCTGATAACAATGCAAGTCATGTGCCAAACCTGCCAAATGAGTATCCGAAAACTTCTCTTCTACAGGTGCAAGGCGTAGCTTTTCGATAGCCTTTCGCAAATCGTTTATATCGAAAGGCTTCAACAGATAGTCTATTCCATTGGAATGAATCGCCTCCATGGCAAACTCATCGTATGCCGTTGTAAAGATAACGAATGAATGAGGCATTACCTCGTGGAATGCTTCAAAAACAGTATGACTACCCAATCGGATGTCGGAAAAGATAAGATCGTAGTCATTTCGAGCCCGTAAGTGATCTATAACCTGCGACACACTTATGAGCGGACCGTCAATATTTGATGAGTTATCTATCTCGATTAGCATTTGTTTAAGACGTTCGGCACTAAGCATTTCGTCTTCTATAATAAGTATATTCTTCATTCTTCTATCGGTAACAGGGGTAATAATACTTCGTAATAATCGACCGTTTGATGTATTTCGGGCAGTTCCCCACATTGCAGGCGATAGCGTTCCTGCAGGTTTTTCAGTCCTATTCCCAAAGAAGGAATAGTGCTTTTAGAGCCATTCGATATGATATTGTTACGCACCATAAGCCGGTTATCCTTCCTGATGATAGTAATAGTGAGCCTTGTAGCCCCCTCCGGCATGTTATGTTTTACTGCATTCTCTATCAATAAGTGAAGGGATGAGGTCAGAATTCCCTCGTTTCGTATCTGCTCCGGCACCGTATCTATCTGTAAATTTATTTTATTCCGAAACCTAACATTGAGCACTTCCACATAGCGTCGGGCAAAATCAAGCGCATCGTAAAGGCTTGTTACATCCTTGTCGATACTTGAAATGATATGGCGATACACTTTCGAGAGAAGAATAATGAACTTTTCTGCATCATCGGGATTGGTTTTTACAAGACAGGCAAGGATATTAAGGTTATTGAAAACGAAATGAGGATCGAGGTGCATCTTCATCATCTTTTTCTCAATAGAGATGCTATGCGCATTCTGTTCGGCAATTATCCTGCTGTAATACTGCATGTTATGCACCATAGAAGCCAATGTTGCAAGGAAGCAGGCAATGACAAGTCCGGATGCAAAGGTATCGTAAGGCGCTAAAATCAATATATCGTACAACCATTCCAATAAGGCTGCTACGAGCATATTACTTGCCAATGTAACCAAGCTCAATAATAGCTGGCGCCGATAGGTAAGTTTGCTAAAATAACCAATATGCGCTATCCGCATACTTATCCATAAAATAAGGAAAGAGAAGAAAGCACAATAAGCAAAGTCGATTGCTATATATCCCCCATTATTATTGAAGTTATCCAACACCGAATCATCGTCGGTAATCAGCCATATCACATCATAAAACAAGAAGGCTACTATCGTTATCAATGCCCATTCCGTGAGCATTCTCCCATGAAACATCCTCTTCAGTGCCATACACTATACCTGCTGCTTATACTTATAACCGCTTATTACTATTCAACCATTGATATATCATCGATAAAAAGCTATTGGTCTTTACCCATTTCCGTGATTTTATCAATAGTTGCAAAGGTAGTCTAAAGAGGATAAAGTGCAAAAGAAAAACCGCGAAAACGCCTATCTCGCCATACACCGTACCCCACTTTGCAACAATAAAAGCCGTGTTCCCGATACTTTACAGCATCCGAACACGGCTTTACCTACATTTCCATATTATGAAACTGCCGGCATTTAATTACATAAAGCCTTAAAATGTGTACCCTAAAGTAATATTAAAGTTGCTGTTGTGATACTTGCTCTTTGGTGAACCTGCCGGAATATTCTTATTGTTCTCTATTTGCGTTAAGCCTCTTTCATAGCCAAGTCTTACCTGATAGTGCTTATAAAGCTGTACGCCCAAGTCTATTCCTACACCTGCGTCAAAGCGTTTGAAGCCGTCATTCTTATCAAAAACTTTCTTTTCAATTGTTTGATTCTGACCGATAACATCATATTTTGTTTTGCCCCAAGCAGCATATCCGATGTAAGGACCAGCTTCTCCGAATAGGCTCACCTGATTACTTAATGCCAATTTATAACCGATATGAATAGGTAATTCAAGGTAATTTAGTGTTACTTTGCCCTTAACATAGCTGTTTGGAACTCCATTATGTCCTAAAAATGATTCCGTTTTATGACCTTTTTGTGCCCATTTCAAGGCAGCAGAGATATATAATCCATTCGTATTTGACTGAAAATCATATTCACCTCGTACACCAACAACAGCACCAACTCTTGTCTTTGTTGTTGTGCTATAGGTCATATCCGGATGACTCAAGCTTATTCCAGCCTCAACCCCATAATGGAAACCTTGCGCATTAGCCGTTAAACCACAAACTAATAGCAATAAATGCAGAAATATTTTTTTCATATGCTTATCTATTTAATAGTAAAATTGGAATTAGAAGAAACGACATTGGTATCTTCTTGTGAACAAGACATTAGGGTAAATGCTACCCCTAACAATGCCCCCTAAAAATTACTTTTTTTTCATTTTCAATAGATTTAAAAAGTTTATGATTTATCCATGCGCATCGGATTTATTATGTAGCAAAGATAAGAACAATACTTTTTCTATGCAATAGAAAGTGCGCCAATAAGAAAAAATAGCGCATGAAACGGAAAAATCGGGGTATGAAATAATTTCACCTCTCGATTATTTAGCATGAATACAGGCTAAACGACTATCATTTACACTTTGCTTTTATAGCAGGAATAGGTTTGACAAAGCTACTCATGCTATCAGCTTTCACATATAAAGTAGAATGTACCGATAGAGTTAGAGCACTACACAGGTTGAGTTATTACCTGACACCATCGGTGTTTGTACTCAACACCTTGTTTAAAGCAGGCATCAAAGATAACCCATTTTTATGCTTAATATCTGTAAAGGTATAAATACTTGAACAATCTTGATAAGCCATCAGGCTTCAACCGTGAAAGCATATGACGGCAACTTACTGTCATAATACTGTTAAAAAGGACTTGTAACCCATTGACCAACAAGAAACTGAAAGGTTACGATAAAATGACGGAAAAAACAAAAAACATTTAATAGTAATAAGTAAGAAAGAAATAGAGTTTATAAGGAAGTTCGTTTTGGGAATTATTTATTACAATCGCCCCTCCTCTCGATAAGAGAAGAAACTCCCGTCGGTAATTATCACATGGTCGGCAAAGTGAATGCGAAGTGCTTCGCAGGCCTTTACAATGGAGTGGGTAAGCCTGTCGTCCTGCGTACTTGGGCGGTTATTGTTGCTGGGATGATTATGACAGAAAACAATAACAGTGGCGTTTTTCAACAAAGCTTCTTTCATAATTACCCGCACATCGACTGCAGTTTCTGTCAGACCTCCGTGCGATACACACTTTGCATCAATGAGTTTATAGTTCTGATTAAGCAATAACACCCACGCTTCTTCCACATCCAGATCCTGCATTCGGGGGTGCATGTAAGCGTAAATCTTATCTGCGGCATTCAGTTGAGGGCGTTCCTCCAACTCGGAAGCCTGCCGGCGCTTTCCTAATTCGCATGCGGCAAGAATGGTAATAGCCTTTGCCGGTCCTATTCCTTTATACTTTTCAAGGTCGGAGATAGATAGTTTACCAAGTGTATTGAGGTTATTATTGCAGTCTTGCATGAGTCGTTTCATCAAATCGACAGCACTTTCTTCAGGTGTTCCTGAGCCAATAAGGATGGCTAATATCTCTGCATTGCTAAGTGCTTGAGCACCCAGACGCATTAATTTTTCTCTTGGTCGGTCGTCTTCCGCCCAGTCGCAGATTGTATATTTCATAGGGTTAAAGGAGTTAAGGAAAGGAGTTAGGGGAGTTAAGGGAGTTAAGGAAGTGAAAGGACAAGTGTTTTTATGCGTTTATAATAAGGGGAAATTAGATGGGAAATGCCTGTTATTGATAGAAGTTTTTCTCATAAGCAGCAAATTCATCTTTCCCTAACACACAGCGTTTCCACCATGCTTTCAGGAATCCGCAACCATATCCAAGCAGCTGAACAAAGGCAGCTACAACAGAGCGAAGCCCTACATTGAGGCTCTTATTCTGAACAGTTGCATCGATGAAGATAAGGAGTGAGTAAAGAAATAGCGGACAAATACCCAGTAATATCAGTATCAAACCGCCAAAATATAAAGTTGCTCCCCAACCACTTTGGGCTGCTGGAAAGTAAATACAAGCCTGAAGAAAGTAAGAAACAATACCTACGAATGTTACTAACAAGCAGGCAGCCACTCCCAAAGTGAATACCATAGGCAGGAGATGAACGAGCTTCAGGCTCTCGGGATATTTCTTATAAAGGTTGATGCGGGCGATACCCGAGTTGAATACCTGTCGCCAAAACTTACGAAAATCCGTTCGTCGCTTGTGCCATACCCACGCTTCAGGAAACAAACGGCAGCGTTTCCCGGCTTTAAAGATACGAATCGAGAAGTCAATATCCTCTCCAAAGCGCATCTTAGAAAACCCTTTCAACTCCTCATATACATCCTTTCGGATTCCCATATTGAACGAACGGGGATAGAATTTATCAAGTTTTTTCTTTCCACCACGTATTCCGCCGGTGGTAAAGAAGCTCGTCATGGAGTAAGAAATTGCCTTTTGTGTGGACGTAAAAGAGGAATGTGCACGGTCGGGACCACCAAAAGCATCGGCCGGCTCACGTTCTAATTCCTCCGATATAGCCGTAAGATATCCTTTAGGGATAACGACGTCGGAGTCGAGTATGAGCAGATACTCGCCGTTTGCATGCTCCGCACCATAGTTACGGCTCTGTCCCGGACCGGAGTTTGGCTTATTATAATAATGTAAGTCTAACTGACTACGATACCTTTCGCATACTTCCTTACAAGGTATAGAGGAGCCATCTTCTACGATTATCACCTCGAAGTCGTGAAGCTCTTGCAAAAGTAGGCTCTCCAACAGCTCGTTCACCTCATCGGGACGGTTATAGACAGGAACAATGATGCTATATTTCATAATAAAGAATGGCGTACAAGGCGCTGACTATTCAACAAAAAAAGGCAAGAATGAAAGCTAAGTAATTCTCCTTACTTATATCTTCCCTCTTGCCTTATAATAAGTTTAACCTAAACAGATTATGAGTTTACACGACCCAAGTAGCTTCCGTCGCGTGTGTCGATCTGAATCAATTCGCCCTCATTGATGAACAAAGGAACACGAACTTCGGCACCTGTTTCCAGAGTAGCCGGCTTGGTTGCATTGGTTGCAGTATTGCCTTTTACACCCGGCTCGCTATGAGTAACAACCAAATTGGTCTTTACCGGCATTTCTGCCGATAGAATAGTACCGTCCGATGTGTCGGTAACCACCTCTACAATGTCGCTTTCCTTCATAAAAGCTGCACCTGTAATCTGGTGGAAAGGAATTGGAATCTGTTCGAAAGTTTCCTGATTCATGAAGATATAATCCTCTCCATCCTGATACAAATACTGATAAGGACGACGCTCTACACGTACATCTTCCAGCTTGAAACCTACCTGAAAAGTACGGTCGATAACACGACCATCGGCTACGTTCTTCAGCTTTGTAATCATAACGGTGTTACCCTTACCCGGCTTTCTGTGCTGGAAGTCAATACAAGTCCAAATCTTACCATCAAGACGGATACATGTTCCGATCTTTATTTCCTGTGAATTAATCATTGTTGTATAATACTATATGTTTATTCTTATATTATATTTCTATCGTTTTTCATACCCTTTACTCTCCGGATAAGTATATGTGCCGTTCTGATAATCGGGTAATATGTGCTACAAAGTTACTATAAATTTGGTAAACCCCATGAAAAAACATTCAGAAATCGGCAGTAACAAATTTTCGACTTCTCCGCTTTTAAGATTTCATCGTCAGAAAATTTCCCTTTATTTCGCCTCTTTCACAAAACAGACAGAACGAAACAAAGCATTCCACCTTCCCGAATCATACAGTATTTAAAGACCGCCTATACTGAAAAAAGACGGGTATTCCTTTGAAAATTAAGGTAATCCTTTGTATTTATAAAAAAAATAAGTACCTTTGCAACCCAAAATACTGAATAAAAAACAAAATAATAAGATAAAGCAATGAAAAGAACATTTCAGCCTCACAACAGAAGAAGAGTGAACAAGCACGGGTTCCGTGAGAGAATGGCAACAAAGAACGGTCGCCGCGTTTTGGCTGCCCGCCGCGCCAAAGGTCGTAAGAAGCTAACCGTTTCTGACGAACATCACGGTAAGTAATGAAAGCTTGCTCCTCGATGAGGAGACATGCTGAACGGAAAGAAGTAGAGGGTAAACTTTGCTTCTTTCCGTTTTTTTATATACCTTTGCTCACATTATTATATATAGACATCGAAGAAAATGACGATAGGAAACTTCTTTAAAAAAATATTCAGCACTTACATACTGGGCAACTTATTGGCAATTGTCCTTATTCTTATCTTGCTGGCCATTGGTGTGAGATATGGTGTTGATTATTATACACATCATGGAGAGTCTATCGTAGTACCCAACGTGCTCCATAAGCAGTACAACGAGGCGGTGAGTATCATGGATAAAGCTGGACTCACCATACAGGTTACCGATACAAGTTACGTAAAAACCCTTCCGCCCGACTGTATTTTGGAGCAGAGTCCGTTAGGTGGAAAACGTGTAAAATCCACTCATATCATCTACGTTACTATCAATGCGGCAAGCGCTCCTACCCTTGTTATCCCGGATATTATCGACAACAACTCCCTGCGTGAGGCAACGGCACAGTTGCTGTCCATGAACTTCAAGGTGGGAGAGCCGGAGTATATTCCGGGAGAAAAAGACTGGATATACGGTATTATCGTCAATGGCAAGCACGTGCAGGCCGGCGACCGTGTACCTGCCGATGCAACCATTATCTTGCAAGTGGGCGATGGTACGCGAGAAGTAAACCCTAACGACAGCCTTAACGAGCCACAATACGAGGATGTGGAAGTGGAACAGAAAGTTCCCCAATACGATGAAGTATATGAGGAAGTGGAAGTACCGATAGATGAGAACGGCAATGAAATAAAGCCTGAGAGCAACACTCCCGGCTCGCCATCGCCTGCTCCACAGGCGGCATTGCCCGGAGAAACACCCGGTACAAAGGAGAAATAAAAAGAATGTCGTACGACTTTTATCAGCCGAAAAGAACTCAAAAACACAATGAAGAATGATGCTTTAGAGCCGGGAGCCTTCGAAGAGGAAGAGCTAATGCTTAACGACGATGATACTTTAACAGACGGCCTGCCCGCAGAAGGGACGGGAGAGCTGTACGAACATTTTCGAATAGAAGTCGATAAAGGGCAAGATACCGTCAGAATAGACAAGTTCCTCTTTGAGCGCATGCAGCATTCAAGCCGTAACCGCATACAGAAAGCTGCCGATGCAGGCTACATTCATGTGAATGGAGCACCCGTAAAAAGCAACTATAAGGTGCGTCCGCTCGATGTTATCACCTTAATGCTGAATCGCCCCAAGCACGACAATACAATAGAGGCGGAGGATATTCCGCTCGATGTGGTGTATGAAGACGACCAACTCATGGTAGTTAATAAGCCGGCAGGGCTTGTTGTGCATCCCGGAGCGGGCAATTTCCACGGCACTTTAATCAATGCCGTGGCATGGCATTTGAGAGATTTGCCTTCTTTCGACCCGAACGATCCGGAAGTAGGACTGGTACACCGTATCGATAAAGACACCAGCGGGCTCCTGCTCATTGCCAAAACCCCTGAAGCCAAGACCGCTTTGGGCAAACAGTTCTTCCATAAAACCACCCATCGGAGCTATACCGCCC
Source organism: Prevotella sp. (assembly GCA_041855505.1). Lineage (GTDB taxonomy): Bacteria > Bacteroidota > Bacteroidia > Bacteroidales > Bacteroidaceae > Prevotella. The sequence goes on along the minus strand of JBHAEI010000036.1, from coordinate 24,148 downwards.
TTGTATGGGGCAACTTTGTGGAAGACGAAGGGCGCATCGAAGGGAACATTGCACGCGATCCCAAAGACAGATTACGTATGACAGTATTCCCATCTGACTCCGAAATTGGTAAACCTGCCGTTACCCACTATAAGGTTTTAGAGCGTTTTGGTTACACAACCCTCATCGAATGTATTCTGGAAACGGGCAGAACACATCAGATTAGGGCACACATGAAGCATATCGGACATCCCCTTTTCGGCGACGAACGCTATGGTGGCACGGAGGTTTTACGTGGACAACGCTCCAGTTCGTACAAGGCTTTTGTGCAGAACGGCTTAAAAATTTGTCCGCGTCAGGCGTTACACGCCAAGACATTGGGCTTCGTTCACCCGATCACGGGTAAGCAAATGGACTTTACAAGCGAACTGCCGCCCGACCTGTCTGCGCTCATCGAACGCTGGCGGGGCTTCATCAACGGACGCCAAGAGGCATCCTTTCACGATGCAAGATAAGTTATCAAGAGAAAAAATAAAAGACAAAGGCCTTCCGAAAGGCCACGAAAAGATAGATTAAAACAAAAAATGGAGAACTTAAAGAGAACTATTGCCATCGTTTGCGGTGGCGATTCGTCAGAACATGATGTATCATTGCGTTCTGCGCAGGGCATCTACTCTTTCTTTGATAAAGAGCGTTACAATATCTATATAGTAGATATCAAAGGGACGGACTGGCATGTAAACTTGCCGGATGGTAATATTGCCCCTATCGATAAAAACGATTTTTCATTTGTTCAGAATGGTAAAGTAATCATATTCGACTATGCCTATATCACTATCCACGGTCAGCCGGGCGAGAATGGTCTGATGCAGGGCTATTTCGAGCTTATCCATTTGCCTTACTCTACCAGTGGCGTACTCGTTGAAGCACTAACTTTCGATAAGTATGTACTCAACAACTACCTTCGCAGTTTCGGTGTAAAAGTAGCCGACAGCATTCTTGTTCGCCGCGGTGAGGAGATCAATGAGGAGGAAATAGCTAAGCGAATTGGTATGCCTTGCTTCGTGAAACCTGCCGCAGATGGTAGCAGTTTCGGCGTTTCAAAGGTAAAGAATGCCGACCAACTAACCCCCGCACTTCGTGTGGCGTTCATGGAAGCAAACGAAGTAATGATAGAAAGTTTTCTGGAAGGCACAGAAATTTCGCAGGGAGTATATAAAACAAAGGATAAAACTGTTGTACTTCCGGCCACCGAAGTAGTTACACAGAATGAATTCTTCGACTATAACGCAAAATACAAAGGTGAGGTTGAAGAAATAACACCGGCCCGTTTATCGCCGGAAACAGCTACAAAAGTTGCGGCCGAAACAAGCCGTATTTACGACATTCTTCATGCAAACGGTATTATCCGTATCGATTATATCATCTCTAAAGATAAAGATGGCAACGACGTTGTGAATATGCTTGAAATAAATACCACGCCCGGTATGACCGCTACCAGCTTCATTCCGCAACAGGTTCGTGCCGCCGGTCTTGACATTAAGGATGTGCTAACCGAGATTGTTGAAAACCAGTTTTAATATGAAAAAGCAGATATTAATAGGCGGGCTTGCCCTCTTTCTGGCAGCTTGCCAGCATGATTACTATGATAAAGGAGATTCAGAACTATCATATTTGCATGCTGACTTTGTGGAAGCAACGACTAATTCTTCCGCAGCTTTCGCCAAAGTCATAACCGATAATGGTACACAACTACAGCTATCGCCTACTATATCTGCGAAATGGGCTACAACTCCGGACTCCACTTACCGTTCCCTACTTTATTATAATAAGGTAGAAAATGGTATCACAGAGCCTGTTGCCATCAGCAATGTTCTTGTACTGAATCCCAAAGATCGGGCTAAAGTTCAAAATGTAACGATCGATCCACTTACACTGGAGAGCGCATGGGTGAGCCAAAACAACAAGTACATCAACCTGTCGCTGATTGTCAAGACGGGAGTTGCCGACGATCCGAAAGCGGCTCAGACGGTAGGACTGGTTACGGATGCCGTTACTCCACAGGCTGCGGGACGAAACGTTACCCATCATCTCACCCTGTTACACAGCCAGAATGGTATTCCGGAGTACTATAGTACAAAAGCATATGTGAGCATTCCCACCCATTTCCTGACTACAGGCGACTCTGTTTATATCACCATAAATACCTACAAGGGGCAGGTTTTGAGGAAGTTTATCCGATAATCAGGTAACTATCTGATTTTCAGATATTAGTAAATGACATTAAAAAGGGCATATATAGCAGTGCTATATATGCCCTTTTTCGGTACGAAAGGTGGCCCTTTACTCGGTAAAAGACTACCTTTTACAAAACCATCTGCCGCAGATACTCGGCTGCTTGTACTTAATTGCGACAACAAATCCGATAAGCCAACGAGAAAACAGCCGCTACCTACAGCAGTTCCGGCAGTTCAAACAACTTAATACCATTGCTGCCTTTAATAAGAATATAGCTATCGGCAGGCTTATTTTCCCTGATAGCAACCTTTACTTCCTCAACATCCTTAAACTTACGGAAGTCACATTGCGTCTTGGCAAACTCCTCGCCTACCAGCCATACGTTCGTAAGTCCGGCGGCTTTCAATTGATCTACCACCCGCTGATGTTCCTCATCGCTTACCTCGCCCAGCTCCCGCATATCGCCAAGAATGGCCATTTTATGCTCGACTGCCATCAAACGGAAGTTCTCGATGGCAGCCTTCATACTCGAGGGGTTGGCATTGTAGGCATCAACTATCAGTTTATTGGTAGCCGTTTCGGTAAGCTGCGAGCGGTTGTTGCTGGGAATATAGCTCTCCAGTGCATGACAAATCTTCTGCGGTTCTACTCCGAAGTGCAGGCCAATGGTGATGGCTGCCAGCATATTATCGAGATTATACGCACCAATAAGATGGGTTTGTACTTCGTAAACTGCCGAAACAATCTGCTCGGTACCCAACGCTTGAGACGCTTGCCATGAAAAATTCAAGAAAGGAGTACAGCTAATTACTTCGCCTCTTACATCGGCTGTTGCATCCTGACCATAGGTTATGACACGTTCAAACTCCCGTTTCTCTGCCATTTCCACCAAGTCCGGATTACTTTCATTGAGGAACAACAAACCACTATGTGCTTTTAAGAAGTCATATAGCTCTCCCTTTGTCTTCTTAACGCCCTCAAAACTTCCAAAACCTTGCAAGTGTGCACGTCCCACATTGGTAATAAGTCCACAGGTAGGCTCTACATATTCCACAAGAATCTTAATATCACCGGGATGAGAAGCCCCCATCTCGATGACAGCAATCTCATGTTCTGAGGTCATTCCCAACAAGGTACGGGGTACCCCGACATCATTATTGAAGTTGCCCTCCGTATGGTGTACCTTATATTTCTCGCTCAAAACAGTCGAGATAAGTTCTTTTGAAGTAGTCTTGCCATTTGTCCCGGTAATGCCAATTACAGGAATATTGAAACTACGGCGATGTTCACGTGCCAGCTCTTTATAGGTAATAAGTGCGTTATCTACAAGAATTAAGCGGTCGTTTCCGGCTTCTGCATATTCCTTCTCATCGATAACAGCATAGGAACAGCCCTTTTCCAGTGCCGCCTTTGCAAACTTATTGCCATCGAACGATGCTCCTTTCAAAGCTATGAAAATACTGCCTTCCGGACAATTCCTACTATCTGTGGTCACCACCGGATGGCTTTTATAAATCTCGTATAACGTTTTAATATCCATTGTTAAATCATTTTACAAAGCAAAGTTACAGGAAATAATCGAGAATAGTTCTAATTGAAAGTTGAAAACTTAATAAACTATTCACTATTCATTATATAAACATAACCATGTAAGTAGGAATAAGAGATATGCTACCCTCCACTTTCAAGTCCTTTATTATACAAGATACTCTCTTGAGATACGTCTTAAGTATTTTTTCAAGAAAGCATCCAGCGAGACGTGTGTACGATAACCTGATGATTTCACCTCAATAAGACAAACTTTATCATTACTACTTACAAGGAAATCTACTTCATAGTTATGTCTTGTATCTTTTGGGAATGTATAATAAAACAGATTATGACCTGCTGCACGAAGCATTTGTGCCACAACATTCTCATATACATAGCCCAAGTTCGCATCTAACTTATCGCTTAATAGCTTGCTATAGATAGTATTATCCGTTACCTTTTATCCATAAAGGCTAGTGTAACAAAGAGCCCTGTATCTGCCATATATAACTTATATGCACTCATACTGCCATGTAAAGCCATACCAACACTTGGGTCGTTGGCATGATAAACTACATTTACCGTCATAGAATCAGCTATATCTGCTATCGTCTCTCCCAACAAACTAGGACGTGCATGCCCATTTAATGCCTTTGACGGGATAAATCTAGTACTATTACTTGCCAGCTGTTGTGGAATAGAACGAAATAATCTCGACACTTTTCCTGTGGGATCTATACGCATAAAGTCTTGCTCATACAGTTCAATTATCTTTCGTTTTACACTATCTACATACGACATATCATTTCGATTCAGGTAAGCTTCAATCGCTTGTGGCATTCCTCCCACAAGCATATACAAACGAAAATTACGCATTAATTGCCTATTTACCCCATCTGATAATGCCTGTTGTTTCTCAAAGCAAGCCCTTATAAGAGAAATAGTAGCTACATCTCCTAATGCCCAACAGAATTCTTCATAATCCATTGGAAACAATGTTATCTGATTTTCTTCGCTAGGAATTACTATATCCTTTATGTTTTTCCTAATAGATATTAGCGAACCTGTTTCTATATAATCAAACCTTCCATCCTTAACAAGATGCTTTATTGCCTGTCGTGCTAACGGTGCCTGTTGAACTTCATCAAAGATAATAACAGAATTTCTTTCCTCTAATGTTACACGATAAATAATTTGCAGGCGAAGAAAAAAGTAATCAAAATTAAAGATGTTATCAAATAGTTCTTTTGCCTCTGCTGCTGTGTTTGAGAAATCGATGAGAATATAGCTTTTATATTCCCTTTTAGCAAAGTTTTCTGCCAATGTTGATTTACCAACACGGCGTGCCCCTTTTATCTAAAGAGCTGTTCTTCCTTGCTCTTCTTTCTTCCAACGTAGCATTTCTGCATACAATTTCCTTTTAAAGTCCATTCTATCAAGCCTTTATTTAATCCTATTTATGCGCAAATATAGTACATATTTCACAATCCCCCAAAATTTTTCTAAGCACTTTTCTCACATTCCCCCAATATTTAATTAGCTAGGTATTCACGTTTCCCCACTTTTTACAGAGCATAATGCAGATAGAAGTACAGCCTCTCTATCTTACTAACAAATATTTTTTTATGTTACTTTCACTCTTCTCATATTTCTCAACACGCTGTTATTCAGTACATTATAATCTATATTTTAGTGACAGTATGACAGCAACTTTCTTCTTAACATTCTTCTAAATAGAATACGATTGTGACTCATAAAGAATATTGTAGCACTTCATCATTCGACAAGCATCCATCATCTTCCTACTGTTAAACGCAAATCATTCACTATTACTGTGGCTGTTTTTAATGGTGTGGAGCTCTCGTACACATGGTGTTAGACGTTCACACATCTCGTGTTTCATATATGGCTTCATCGCATGTGTAATATCCTGCTATAAACAGGAAACCATACACTTACAATAATATACAAAAACTAGGGATTGTAAATCAGCTTACTTTTTTAGAACTTGCTGTCATACCCTCACTAAAATTAACAGCATAAACATCTAACAAGCAAGCACTTATGGTAATTGTTAAAAGTGATAGTAACTCGTTATTTTCTTCTTAGTATATAAAAATAGATTTACCTTACTTTTAAAGGTTGATAATGGTACATCTGTTGTTATACATTAGATACCTAAAGATAAAAGGCGGTAACAATATTGTTACCGCCTTTTATTTCTTATTAAAGCTCAAGCCTATACTATTTATGGCTGTGTAAGAGGTTGATTGTAATCCGTTTCAGCCTTTGGAATATCCCAAGTCCACTTGTTACCAGCATCCGGTGCTATCGTTGTTGCTACTGCTGTATGCGCATTTCCACCATTAGCAAATGTCTTTCGAACAACCGATTTATTCCAACGTTTAAAGTCGCTCCACTCAAAACCTTCACCCCAAAGTTCCAAATTACGGTAATCTTGAATTTCTTCTAATAGGGCTGTTCCCGTCTTCGTGCATGTATAGCTACTGTTACGACCTGTACTTGCGTTCAATTCTACAAGGTTTGCCTGTGCTGCGCTTGCATTCCCTAAGAAGTAGTTTGCCTCTGCTTCTATCAAAACCATCTCACTTGAACGGATAAATGGCACATAACTTACACCGGGTTGGTCGAAAACCCAGAACTTAAGCTGTCCATCCATATAATAAGCTCCCGACTGATAAGCAGCCGTAAAGCCTGATGGTGAGTTGGCTTTAATAAAGTCTGCCGCCATTGTATAGATATTGCTTCCTTTCTCAATAAGCCCAAAAGTCTGATTAACCTGTGTACTATTGGTACGACTTGCAATTACAGAACCTGAAGCATCTTTAAACTTATCGGGTGTAATATACATCTGCTTACGAGCATCATCATTAGGAATTCTATCGATTAGTTCTGCACCTATTGTACCAGCACCTGTTTGCATACCAGTATTTGTTGCATAATAACCATTACAAGCACCCTGAACACCAAATGCCCAATACCAGTTTTGCTCTGTTGCATCACCATAACTACCAAAAATCCACTCGCTAGTAGGTTTAGCAAAGCCAGCTCTTTCCTCGGCACCTGTCATTAGATCATAACCTTGACGTGCTAGTTGAGCCTCGCTTAGAGCCTTTGAATAATCGTGTTTTGTCAATGCAGCACGAGCGTAAACAGCATGAGCTACATTGATATTAGGAAGCCAAACACTGCCACTTTTACGATCTTCGCCACTAGAAGTATAAAGACTTATGGCATCATCCAAGTCTTTATAGATTTGAGTATAAGTTTCTGCAAGGGTTGATAATGCTAAATCTCCATTCGATTCATCTAAACGAAGAACCAATCCTTTTGATGTTCCATTATTACTATCTTCCCAACGATAGCAGTAATAGTGTATCAACTTTTCAAAGGCATACGCACGGAAAGTAAGTGCAGAAGCCTTGATAAAATCACGATCCTGCTGTGTTCCTGCTGCTTTATCTACATTAGCTATAATAGAATTAGCCTGCCCTATTAACTGATAATAATATGCCCAAGCATACTCATCATATCTAGAATCTGTTCTATGATGAAGAGTTTGATTGTGGATAGGAGCCCAACCTGGTGCATAATAGTTATAATTAAAATCTTGACTAGGCAGATTTTCATATAGACGTATAATCGCATTCTCACCCGCAAAGCCCTGTGTATATGCTGATTGTTGCACACTCATACTCTTAGCAATACCATTTAATGCCTTCTTTGCATTGGCAGTAGTAGCCATTGCAGTGTTAGTTGAGGTCGATTCTGTTGGGTTTGTATCAAGGTAATCGCTTCCACAAGATACTATTGTCATAGCACTTGCAGAAAGAGCAAAGCCCACTAATAATTTATTTATTGATCTATTCATTTTACTATTCCTTTATATTAGAACTTCATTCATAGTGAATTTATCTTCCACTATTAGAAACTTACAGATAATCCTAAGTTGAAAACGCGTGGAGTTACATAAGTATCGTCTGTACCACCTGTAAAGCTATACTGTGGATTCAAGCCCTTACGAGAAGTAAATATAAATGCGTTCTCCACACCAGCACTCAAACTTAAGCTCTCAATACCCCACTTAGATATCCATACCTTAGGTAGGTTATAAGACAGCGTAATATTCTTTACAATGAAGTAAGATGCACTTGTTATCCAGCGGTCACTATTACCATTATTATATGTACTTAGATTATAATCTAGCACAGGAGTACCATTAGGATCAATGCGATTAGCAGATGTTGCTGTCATCCCATCTGGAACTCCACTCCAAGAGTTCAATATATCCTTATGCAATGCGCCTAATGAAGTGGCAGAATTAGCAGACATTAAATCCTGATAAGCCGCATCATAAATTTTTCCACCAAGACTGTAAGTAAATAAAGTACTCAAAGACAAGTCTTTCCAACGAAGATTTGAAGAAATAGAGCCATAAACATCTGGCTCAACTTTGCCAGCCCACTTCTTTAAACCAAAAGAAGTATCGGTTGTGTAATCTGTTCCGTTAATAGTAACCAAAGCTCCATCTGATGCTGCTGTAGCCTTTTTATCCGGATCAAGTGTATAAAGTGATTTACCGGTCATCTGATCTACTCCTTCAAAGTGGTAGGTAAAATACTCATACGGGCTATGTCCTTCTGAGAACTTCTTCAATCCATTAAGAATATCTTTACCACCTGGCAACTTTATAATCTTACTATTCAAGAAAGTTGCATCAAGTCCTACATTCCAAGACCAGTCTTTTTTATTCAACACATCATAATTGAAAGAGAATTCCCAACCTCTATTAGAAACAGTACCAATATTCTGATACTGTGTTAAGTTTGCAAAAGTATTCTCCGTTTCTGGGAAAGAACCAGCCGACAATGGCATACGAACTTCGAACAACAAGTCCTTAGAACGCTTGTCAAAGTAGCCTATATTGAAGTTTAAACGATCGAAAAGGCGACCTTCTACAGCAAAATCAAGCGTCTGTGTAGTTTCCCATTTAATATTATCGGCAGCAAGAGACTGCTTAATTAGAGCTGCTGTACCAGCATTTTTATCAATATAATACAATGCCTGATAGCCATAAAGGCTTACACCAACATCATTACCAACCTCACCATAAGAGGCACGTGCACGCAACTGATCTATCCACTTAACATTCTTCAAGAACTCTTCTTTCTTTATATTCCAGTTGAAACCAAAAGAATAGAAGTCTCCCCAACGATGTCCTTTCTTAAAACGAGAGCTTCCATCGCGGCGGAAAGAGAAGTCGGCAAAGTACTTTTCATCATAGTTATAACGTACACGTCCAAGGTAAGACTCTGTCTTATAGTCGTCGTTTGCACCTTGTAGGTAAGAATTGGTTAAGAAGTTACCAATCGTAAGAATACCATCAACAGCCATACCTGTATTCATTCCTATTTGAGCCTTACGCTTCCAAGAATAATTTTCATGACCAATCATAGCATCAATATTATGAAGACCATAAGAATGATTCCAGTTTATCAACTCTTGTAGCGTATAGTTATTATACTGATAAGTTCTTATTCTAAAGCGACCATTACTTGATGCACCATCACCAATTACCGGATTATCAAAATTCTCACCATTCGTATTAGAATGATCTACATTTCCTTTTACAGTTGCAGAGAATCCATAAGGGAGTGTTATCGTTGTAAATGCTACCGCATTAATGACAGCACGTGTATTCTTCTGTGAGTTCATGCCTAACTCGTAAACAATATTACGATTACTTAGATAAGGAGATGTTGTATCATATACATAATTTCCATCGGCATCTGTTTGAATACTACCATCTGCATTATGCGCATAGTAAGGATAAACAGGAGCCATATAACGTGTTGTATAGAATGGATTTGAGAAATAACTACCCGTAGCAGAATCATTAAATCTACTATTTGAATAGGTTGCACTGAGATTTGCGCCCATCTGTAACCACTTATTAGGGGTATAAACAGAGTTTAAGCGACCTGTAAAGCGCTCATATCCAATGTTTCTTATATAGCCATTTTCTTTTAAATAGCCTATAGAAGAATAGACATTAAACTTCTCACCGGCAGCACTACCAGATAAAGTATACTCCTGACGATGACCTGTTCGCTCTACTGCATCTTGCCAATCCAAGTCAGTATAACCGGGTAAACGCTTCGCGATTAACTTGCCATTAGCATCAAACAACGCATTATCAGGTGCATCATAAATATTTCTTTGAACAGATTCCATAAGATGAGCAGAAGCATAAGCAGCTGCATCTGTAGCATTCATTGCCAAAGATGGCGTAGACATAGCATAATTACGATAAGCCTTCCAAGACTGTTCCATCCATGTATCAGCATCTAAGCGGTCGTATTCTTTAATACCCCTAGTGTACCATCCTTGACCTATTTTCAAAGTAATAACGGGCTTTGATGTTCCTTTACCACGCTTTGTTGTAATCAAAATTACACCATTTGCGGCACGATTACCATACAAAGCTGCTGAAGAAGCATCTTTCAAAACAGAGATATTTTCAATATCATTAGGGTTAAGCTCGGCAATATTACCTGTAAAAATAACACCATCTACTACATAAAGAGGAGATTGTACGCTTCCATCAGGCGACTGTCCTGCACCATTAGCTGCTCTTTTTCGTTGAACTAACGAGCCAATACCACGAATACTGATAGTTGGGTTTGCACCTGGCTCACCATAAGAGCTATTTACTTGTACACCTGGAGCATTACCTTCTAGAGCAGATGTTGCCGATGTTGCTATACGATTTTCTATCTTACTAGCATCTACTTGAGTAATAGATCCTGTAATAGAGGTACGCTTTGCCGTACCATAAGCTACAACCACTACCTCATCAAGATTCTTATTATCATCTTTTAAAGTAACCTTCATATTGCTTCCCGCAATCAAGGTTTGTGATTGCATACCTACATAAGATACTACCACTTTTGTTTCTCCTGCAGGCAATTCAAACGAGAAATTGCCGTCAATATCAGTTGTTGTACCAACACTAGAGCCTAAGGCTTTAACAGCTGCACCAATAACTGGCTGACCATCCTCACCAGAGACAACAGTACCTGAGACAACTTTTTGCGCTAAGGCTGTTCCCAATACAAGAAACAAGCTAGCTAAAAGCATTGTGAGTCTTCTTTTCATAAAATCTCCCTTTGTTTAATAATGATATTTTTAATTTATTCTATTCGTTAATTCCCTTTTTCTATAATATAAAAATGTTAGTATCCCTATTTTGTTTAACTAACTCTTTTCTATTCCTATCTTTAAAATTGCATAATATATCACTACATATACAGTTTAATTTTTATCATCCTTGCATATTAATACAGAAAAATATAAAGTTTATACTATTAAATTACTTTTTACCTTAAGTAGGTTGCAAATTTATATATTAATTTGCAAATTTCAAAGCATAAAGAAAAATACTTTTAAATTTTAACAGTAAAATCTTTATTACATAAAGAATAAAATAAGCGACCAATTAATTTAAAATCTAAAAATTAAATGATATAAATTAATATTTCGCATCTTTGCTCATAAGATACGAGCTCAAATTATAGCATAAAAGTATATTCATGCATTAAATTCTCTACTATACCTCTGGTTGAATACTTTCAGAGATAAAATGAAAAATATAAAAATAGTAACACTACACCTTTATTATATATACCTTAAAGCTTGCTATCACCCTCTACATACTGTTCAAGATATAGTTGCTCGCCATCAAAGACAGCATAGGAGAACTGCCAAATCCAATCCCCCAATATAATCATTCGGGCATTGTACTGCAGCTTTAGGTCGAGCATAATATGACGATGCCCGAAGAGCAGATAGTCGATATCGGTATGCCTCTCAATATAGGCCTTGCTGTATTGTACCAAAAACTCTCTATCGTTGCCCATGAACGGCACTTCTTTGCCATCGGGACGTTTCATTCTGCTGCGCTTAGCCCAGTTCAGACCGAGCTGCATTCCCCACCAAGGATGAAAGAAGTTAAGCAATTTCTGACAGGTACGATTGTGGAATACTTTCCGAAGAAATTGGAACTTCGGATCGGGATCGCCCAAACCATCGCCATGCGCCAGATAAAACACTTTATCGTGCAGCTCTATCGTTGTAGGCTTTCTGTGCACAATCAGCCCACATTCCTTTTCCAGATAGCCGTAAGTCCAAATATCATGATTGCCTGTAAAGAAGTGTATTTCTATGCCACTATCGGTAAGTTCCGAGAGCTTCCCTAAAAAACGGGTATAGCCTTTCGGAACAACATACTTGTATTCGTTCCAGAAATCGAACATATCGCCCAATAGATAGATAGCCTCGGCTTTTTCCTTAATACTATCAAGGAAACGGACAAGGCGACGTTCCTGTGTTCGGCGATGCTGAATAGCAAGCGACCCAAGATGGGCATCGGATAGGAAATAGATATTCTTCATAAGCCTTACGCAAAACCAAGCTCTACCATTGCTTCCTCACTCATCATGCTCTGATCCCATGCCGGATCGAATACCAAGTTGATGTTCGCGGCTTTTACGCCCTCACAGCTTTCTACCTTGGTACGTACATCTTCCAGTATGAAATCGGCAGCAGGACAGTTAGGCGCAGTAAAGGTCATATCCATGTCCAGCGTACCGTCATCTTCCACTTCGATACGATAAATCATGCCTAAATCGTAGATGTTTACAGGAATTTCCGGGTCGTAAACCGTTTTGAGCACTTCAACAACACGCTCCTGTATCTTTGTCTTTTCTTCTTGCTTCATGTTCTTTCGAGTTATAGGAATGAAAGTTTGAAACTTATTACTTCTTCAATCCCTTTACAAGCTCTTGCGTATCTCGGGCAATTACGATTTCCTCATCGGTAGGAACAAGTACAACCTTTACCTTTGAGTCGTCGGCAGAGATAATCCGCTCTTCGCCACGCACATTGTTGCGTTCTTTATCCATCTTGACACCGAGGAACTCCAAGCCCTGACAAGCCTCCCAGCGGGTGCCTATCTGGTTTTCGCCCACACCGGCAGTCCATACGATAATATCGACACCGCCCATCGCTGCGGCATAAGCACCGATGTATTTCTTGATACGGTAGTTATACATCTGCAAAGCGAGGTGAGCCAGTTCGTTGCCTTCCTTATCGGCATTTTCTATCTCACGCATATCGGAAGAGATGCCTGTGATACCTAACACGCCCGACTCCTTGTTCAGGAAGTCGGCCATTTCCTGTGGCTTCTTGCCGAGTTTATCCATCAGATAGGTAACGACAGACGCGTCGATGTCGCCGGAACGTGAGCCCATCATCAGGCCTTCCAACGGAGTAAGTCCCATAGAGGTATCGACGACCTTGCCATTCTTAATAGCAGCCACCGAGGCTCCATTACCTATATGGCAGGTAATGATTTTCTGCGTGTTGATATCGACACCCAACATCTCGCAAACACGATGTGATACATAGCGATGGCTGGTTCCATGGAAACCGTAACGGCGCACATGGTATTTCTTGTATAGCTCATAAGGAACGGCATACAGATAAGCGTATGCCGGCATGCTGCTATGGAAAGCATTATCGAATACGGTTACCTGTGGGGTGTTTGGCATCAGGGCATCTACGGCACGGATACCACGAAGGTGGCCAAGATTGTGTACCGGAGCCAGTTCTATCAGACTCTCAATGCCCTCTTCTACCTCCTTGGTTACGATACAACTCTTCTCGAAGAGGTCGCCAGCCTGCACGACACGATGACCGACGGCATCGATTTCGTCGAGGCTCTTGATAGCGCCAAGGCGATTATCCAGCAAAAGGTCGAACACAAACTTCACGCCTTCCTTATGGTCGGGCATGTCGTGCATTATCTTTTCCTTGCTTCCATCAGGCAAAGTGACCTTTACGAAAGCCTCATCAAGCCCGATACGCTCGGCTCCGCCTTGCGCCAGAACACTCTCATCTTCCATGTTGTACAACTTGTACTTAATGGAACTACTACCACAGTTTAATACTAATATCTTCATTTTATAATCGGTAAAATGTCTTCTTTTTCTGTTCGTTATCTCTGCTTTACTTAACTATCGCCCCTCATAACTAACCGTTTGCCTTGGCATTCTGTGCCTGACAAGCCGTGATGGCTACCATATAATAGATATCCTCGACCGAACAACCTCTTGAAAGGTCGTTTACAGGACGGGCTATACCCTGAAGGATAGGGCCGATAGCGGTAGCGCCGCCCAAGCGTTGTACCAGCTTATAACCGATGTTTCCTACCTCGAGATTAGGAACTACCAGCACATTTGCCTTACCTGCAATCCCCGAATCCTTAGCTTTTATCGCTGCTACTTTTGGGTCAAGTGCCGCATCGGCCTGCAATTCTCCATCTACTTTCAGCTCCGGATACTTTTCCTTTGCTATCTTGGTAGCCTCTACCACCTTGTCGATGATATAGACGCTCTTCCCCGTTTCCTTATCGATAGCATCTTTTGCCGAGCCTTTGGTAGAGAAACTCAACATGGCTACATGCGGGTCTTTGAAACCGGCTACGCTCTTCGCTGTCTCGGCAGAGGCATAAGCAATCTGTGCCAACTGATCGGCTGTAGGGTTAGGAGTAACGGCAACATCGCCCATTACCACAATACCGTTCTCGCCATACTGGCGCTCGTGGGTAAGAACAAGCATTGCACCACTTACGCATGAGATGCCGGGAGCACACTTGATAATTTGAAGTGCCGGTCGAAGGGTATCGCCTGTTGTAGATAGAGCGCCCGAAATCTGTCCGTCGGCGCCATTCATCTTGATAATCATACAGCCTAAATAAAGGTTGTTCTTGATTACAAGCTCGCGTGCCTGCTCTATAGTCATTCCCTTTTTCCTGCGAAGTTCAGCCAACTTGGCTGCATATTCTTCGCTCTTTGGGTTATTTTGCGGATCTACGATCGTAGCTTTCTCGATATTCTTAAGCCCCCATTCTTGGGCTAGTTTAAGAATATTCTCACGATTACCAATGAGGATCAGGTTTGCGATATCATCTGCCAACACTCTGTCGGCAGCTCTCAGTGTACGCTCCTCTTCTGCCTCGGGGAGCACGATACGTTGCTTATCGGCTTTTGCACGTGCAACGATTTGCTCTAATAATTCCATAATATATATATTGTAATTATTCTTTCTTTATTTTGCTATGCAAAGTTAGCAAATTAGCGGGATAAAAGCAAGCGTTCGGGACTATTTTTAACCTATAAGTTATAGGGGACAAGACTGACTACAGATATAGGAGAAAAAGGATAGGAGAAGGAATGGTCAGAAGAATAGCAAAATGGCCTTTCATCCCTTCTGTATCTTACATTTCATTCGTCAGAATACTTTCAAGCTGTTCGGCCGACAAACGTAACTGAAATTCGCCGTGCATGGCTACGCTGATACGACCGGTCTCCTCAGATACGATAATGGTGAGAGCGTCGGAGTCGGACGAGATACCCAAAGCAGCACGATGGCGCAAGCCTAATTCGCGTGGAATATCCTGCTTATGGCTCACCGGAAGAATGCAGCCGGCAGCCTTAATACGCTTTTTCGAGATAACCATAGCTCCATCATGAAGGGGAGAATTTTTGAAAAATATATTCTCTATCAGTCGGGAGCTAATCCTTGCATCCAGCAATTCGCCCGTTTCCACAATATCATCCAGCATTACACCTCGCTCAAAAACAATCAACGCGCCCACCTTTTGCTTGCTCATATTCATACAAGCCATTACGATGGGCATAATCGTTTCCTTATCGACATCGTCTTTATTTTTTTTAAAAAGAAACCTGATAACTCTCTGAAACTTACCATGCGCTCCCAAACTATAGAGGAAATGACGAATCTCATCCTGAAAAAGGACAATTAAAGCAATCATTCCTACCGATACGAGTTTATCCATAATACCCCCCAGAAGGTGCATTTCGAGTACCTGACTAACAATTAGCCAGACAATCGCAAACAGCATCAGACCGATAAAGATGTTCAGGGAACGGGATTCTTTCATCAGTCGGTAGATGTAATACAGCATCAGGGCTACCAGAACAATGTCGATAACATCCTTGATACCAAATTCGAAGAAGATACTTAAGAATGGATAAAACATAGAGAACTAAGGTTTTAAGGGTTTTTATGCCGTAGAGCCTGTACTATTTTCACGGCCTCTACTGCCTCTTTCACGTCATGTACCCGAAGAATATTTGCTCCTTTCATGAGCGCTATTGTATTAAGGACGGTCGTTCCGTTCAGACTTTCATTGGCCGTAATTCCCAATAACCGGTGAATCATCCTTTTACGGCTAATACCTACCAAGACGGGCAGTTCCATAATGGATAAGCGCTCCATAACATTCAGCAGGGCATAATTGTCCTCGATAGGGGTCTTTCCAAATCCAAAACCGGGATCGAGGATAATGTCTTTCTGCCCGAGTGCCCTCAGTTCCTGCACTTCACGAGAGAAATTGATCAACATTTCCTCCAAATTGGGCGCTACCGACATCAGGATATAAGGTACTCCCAGTGCGGCTACAGTACCGAACATATCCGGGTCTTTTCCTTCTTCCACATCATTAATAATGTCTGCGCCAAATTCTTCTACCGTTCTGCGAGCCACCGATGCACGGAAGGTATCAATCGAAAGGATGGCATTGGGCTGCGCTTTCCGAACGATGGGTAAGGCAAAAGCCAAGCGGCGCATCTCCTCTTCCTCATCGACAACCGCTCCTTCGGGACGTGTCGAGCATGCTCCCACATCGATGATACTTGCTCCTTGCTCGATGATGTCATTGGCCCGATGATAGATTTCGGACTCCGTTTGCTTTCTGCTATCGGCAAAGAATGAGTCGGGAGTTACGTTCAAAATGCCCATTACCTGTGGCTCGCCCAAGTTAAGCAACCTGCCACGCACATTGATTCTATAGTTGATTGGCTCTGTTTCCATGAATTTATACAGTTAATACATGTCATGCAAAGATAAAACAAATCCTCTATATTGCCAAAGATACTACCTTTTTATCCTATTAAAAGCATAGATTATCCCCTCAAAGAACACTTAATTGCAGAATATATTCTTAAGCAAACAATAAAATAATAGCATCAAGATGGAATTATTCATAAAAAAGTATTACCTTTGCATAAGGTAAGCCGCACTCGGCAATGTGAAAGTAAACTTTCATTGCACTCGTTGGCATTACCTTTGCACCACAAATCGGGATGTAGCGCAGTTGGTAGCGCACTACGTTCGGGACGTAGGGGTCGCCAGTTCGAGTCCGGTCATCCCGACAAAAAGCAGGACAAACAAGTATGATTGTCCTGCTTTTGTTTTTTATTGCATAACCACTTCTTGCCAAAGAAGCAGCTATACACATTTTTACATATACATCTCAAAAGATTTGGTACTTTATAAATAATTTTATACCTTTGCAGCATCTTTTCGGCTTAGAGAGGATTAACATATTAAGAGAGATAAAAAAGAATATGCGCTTTTGATAAGATATTCAAGCAGAAACGTCACTTTACAGCAGACATGGATTTTTACTGAAATAAATATTTACTACTTTAATTCACAAAGTTAAAATCTTATGATAAAAAAAGAATTAAAATCACGTGAGGCATATATTTGCCCGCTTACACAGATTATCCATGTAGATATGGAGCAGCATTTAATGGGTTATTCAAAAGCTGAAGGAGACCATAATCCTGCAGAGGATGAATTAGAGCCTACACCTGTAGAAGATTAATGTTACCTTACAAGGTAGAAAACACTAAAAAAATAATTTAAGGTATTAAAGAAAGAGTTTTTATAAAAATGAAAAAAAATATTTTTATCATGGCAGCGATGGCATTGAGTGCCTCACTGTTGGCAGGTTGTTCGTCGGAAAATATCACAGAAACCGGGGACAAAAATTCTGAAGATAACATAGAAGGAAAGGTGGTATTCGCCAGCGATGCGCCGGAAACACGTACTGCCGGTGTATATGACAACTCCAAGATAGACTTCTCTTGGACACTTAATGACAAAATTTGGATTAACGATAGTCCCAGACTCGTAGATAGCAAGCGTAGTAATATTACAGGCACACAGCCTTCTGCTAAGTTCTATTTCGATGAGCCTTTCACCAATCCAAGCTATAAAGTTCGCTATACGGGTGTGAACGCTACAAGCGGAAATAAGGTTACCATTGCAGCCAATCAAACACAAACCACTCCAAACGATGCCAGCCACATTGGAACAGATGGAGATTGTGGATTTGCTACAGCTACATTAACTGACAATGTGTATAAGTTTAAGCTCGACCATAAGGCTTCTTATATTACCTTTGTTCCATGGTACGGCAAGGAGCAGCTATCGAACGATGTGTATGTAAAGAGCATTAAGGTGTCTGCCGACGAGGATATTGCAGGTATTTACGATTTTGATGATCAAACCGGTATTAAGACCGACAATGTAACAAGTGCTTCTAAGAGCATTACGCTGACACTGAATGACAGCTATATCATTCCGAAGACTGCCGACTATACCAAGAATGCAGCTACTATGGTTGCAGCTCCCGGAACTTACCACAATGTAAAAATAGAATATACCATTCGTGATAAGAAGACCGGAGTAGAGGGAGTTATAGCACAGAAATATACTTCACTCGACCTAAAACCCGGCAAGAATCTTCCTTTCAAGAAGAGCGAGCTGAAGATGGAGAACTACAAGCCAAACTACTATACATGGGATGCTAAAAAACCTTGTTGGTATAACAATGCTCCAAGTACATTGCCTGTAATCAGCAACGAGTCGGCTCCTTATACTCTTGATGCAAATAATAACTGGAATGATGGTGATGTACTTGATGGAACGAACATTTGTGCTGATGCCATCAATGTAAACGAAGCTGCCCTATACGCATGGGCAGGTGATGCACATTGGGATGGCAAAACTTTGTGGGTTATGAATGGCCATGTATATCAAGGTGGTATGTGGTTCTTGAAACTGCAATTTCTTGGTAAGGGATATACCTCTCCTGTCCAAGGAATAAACGAATGGAGAAACTTTAACTACCGACAGAATGAATATTGGAAGGTATGGAATGAAACTACAGCATCAATAGATGGTGCACCTTGGACTGCCAGTGTTGGAAAAATGGACAAACCAACAATAAACCCAGATCATTATTTCTATCTTCCTGCAATGGGTTACGTAAATAATAGTGGAGTTCTTCAACTCAAAGATTCAGGGTATTTCGGTGCCTATTGGACACAGAATGCTATCACTTTAACAAATGGTTCACGCCAATCCATCGTTCTTCATTTCTCTGATACAAAAGTCGGTGTAAACATTGATACTCGTTTATATGCCTATCCTGTATTCACCGGTAGTACATTGAAACAAAAATAAACCGACCCATAAGAGCTTGATTAAACAAGAGTAATTTATATACAATATGGAAAAACGGGGATATATCATGTTGATATATCCCCGTTTTCTATTATCATTTACTATAAAAGTTATACATCAAAGCCATTCCGTCTTAAAATTTCAATCAGGAAAGAGGCCTTGTCTTTAACCGACAGAATTATAGAACAGAGTATTACTAACTTAAACAAAAGATCAAGCAGGAAGCTTTTATAATCCTTTTTTTCTAACAATCTGAACGTTGTGAACAATCCATAGGCTATTGAGCCTATCAAAAGTATAATTAATATACATCCAACAATAAACATTACCGCATCCATAGCATTGAAACATTGAAATTATACATCTTATCTATAAATAAAAACTATTTATGTAAACAAAATAACCGCTTTCCTGTTTTTTATTGTACCCTGCTTAAAAAGTAACATACGGAGCCAGCCTTTCGAGGGCTTCGGGTGGGAAATCTTTTAACAAACGAAGCTGGGAAAGCGAGGTAATCTTCCCCTTCAGGCGCCGATAATCGCAAATGGCACGTGCCTGATAGAAGTTGATATACGGATGTTTTCGGAGCTGGTTGAGAGTGAGGGTATTCAAGTTTAGCTTTTCGGTGTGAGCCTGGCGCACCTCAAAATAAGGCAAAGACTCCACGGGAAAATCCTCTATCTCCTTCAGCTGCCCCACCGATACAAAACCTCCCAAGCGTTCGCCGTAAGCCACAATAGCACGTGCCCACCCCGACCCAATACCCGGAACTTTCTTCAGTAAAGTGGTATCGGCCGTAGCAAGGTTGATATGCTGCCCCACTTTCAGTTTCAAGGGATAGCGAATCGTATCGCGATCGTATTCCTTATAAGGCTTATACGCATCCGAAGCCTTAAACTTCTCGTAGGCTTCATGCACCTGCCTTGCCCGTTCTTGCCGACGCTCCATATAGGCCTCTACCGAGGTTAAGGTGGTAGCCGGCAAGTAATCATCGCTGATACGAATAAAAGGAGCCAGCTCGGTATATTGCTTTCGGGTCATTCCATACACTCTGGCAAAGTCTTCCGGCGCACGATAAACCCCGCCTTTCGCACGATATTTATAAATATTTCGAATTTGGAAAGGGGAAAGTCCCAGTTTTGCGAAGGTGGCACTGTCGGCCGTATTGGGGTCGAAGAGGAACTGTTCCGTATGCCGTTGTGCCAAGTCGCCAACATGTTCCCTAACTTTCGCACTTTGTGTCGTACCGAAATTATCCTGCCGATGCAGGGAAAGAGAGTCGGAAGTTGCCGTTTCTGTAAAGTTATTCCCTACCAGAATGCTAAGTGCGATGCAAACCAACAGGAGGGCTGCAATGAACAACATTGCCCTACGGTCGGAGCGGTTTAGGTAAAAGAAAGATTTCAGATTCATAGCTATTAAAAAACATTATACGAGTCCGAGCTGGTGTAGGAATATTACAACGATGCAGACAGGACTTACAAACCGCACCATGAATAACCATGCTTTATAAAACATTGCCGGCAATGTGCCCCAGTTGGTAAACTCGTCCTTCACCACTTCTTGAGGAACTACCCAACCTATAAAAATACAAGTAAGCAGGGAGCCTAATGGAAGGAATATCTGCCCTGTAAGAAAGACACAAAAGTCGAGCAAGCCTTTTCCAAAGATAGACAACCCCGAATCCGGGTTCATCGACAAAGAACATAATACAGCTATCGTACAGCATATCACTGTTACAATGGTTGCTGCAGTAGTACGCTTTACGTGCAGCTCCTCTCTGAAAAAAGAAGTCCCTATTTCGTGCATCGAGATAGTAGAGGTAAGGGCTGCCAAAACAAGTAGGGCATAGAACAGTACCGAGATACAATAACCCAGCCATGGCAGGCCGGAAAAGGCTTGATTAAATACATTTGGCAGTGTGATAAAGATTAATGAAGGGCCACTGTCAGGACTTATACCGACCGAAAAGGCTGCAGGAAAGATAATCAATCCTGCCATAATCGCAACAAACGTATCGAGGGAAGCTATTTGAATACTCGATTTCAGCAAGTTCGTTTGCCTACTGAAGTATGAGGCATAAGTACAAAGACAGGCCGAACCTAAGCTCAAAGAGAAGAAAGCCTGCCCCAACGCATCGAGAAACACTCCTTTAGAAAGATGCGAGAAGTCGGGATACAACAGGAACTCTATCCCTTTTACTGCGCCGGGGAGCGCGCACGTAACAACTGCCAGCATACCAAGCAGCACAAACAATACAGGCATGAGAATGTTGGAAGCCCGTTCAATGCCTCCACGTACACCCCTTATAACTACATAATGGGTCATAATGACAAAAAGGACGGCACAAAGGGGTGATATCCATCCTTTTTGAGAGAAGTTTACGAAATAGTCTTGAATATAGATAAGATTGCCCTGTAACTGTCCCGACGTAGCAGCGTACAGATATTGCAGGCACCACCCTGCAACAACAGAGTAAAATCCGAGAATAAGCATGGCCGAAAAAACACCCATACCTCCTACCAGCGACCATAGAGGCGATTTCCCAAATGCGTGATAGGCACGGGCTGCATTCGAAGCACCATGCCTCCCTACCACAAATTCGGCCACCATGCCCGGTATTCCCAGCAAAAAGACACAGAAAAGATACAACAGAATGAAAGCGGCTCCACCATTCTGGCCTGTCATATAAGGAAAACGCCATATATTTCCTAATCCTATTGCACTGCCGGCTGTAGCCAGAATAACTCCTACCTTGCCAAAAATTGCCCGCGATTCAGACTTGCTCATAGCTTTTTTTTAAGGTCTTCTCGATTTTATAAGACATCTAATTGATGCAAAAACACGAAAAGAATGGCAGTGGGACTAATAAAACGAACTAAAAAATAATAGACTCCGAAGATGCTTCCTTTCAGTGTTCCCCAGTTGGTAAACTCATCCTTCACCAATTTCTTTGGCACGTACCAACCGATAAAAAGGCAAGTAAGCAGTCCGCCTATCGGCAGGAAAATCTGTCCCGTTACAAAGTCAAACAAGTCGAACAGCGATTTACCACCTATCTGCAGAAAGTCTGCCTTACCCAACGACAGCGAGCACAAAGCACCTATCAGACAGCAGGCTATGGTTACTATCGTAGCCGTCTTGCTGCGGGAGATGTGCAGCTCCTCCTGAAAAAACGCCGTACTTACCTCATGAAGGGAGATAAGCGAGGTAAGAGCCGCCATCGACAGCAACAGATAAAATGCCAAAGAAATTATAAATCCCACGATACTGCCACTGCCAAATGCCTGCTCGAAGACATTCGGGAGGGTAATAAAGATAAGCGACGGACCACTATCGGGGTTGATACCGACCGAAAAAGCGGCAGGAAATATCATCAGTCCGGCGAGAATAGCCACAAGGAAATCGATAAAACCTATCTGAAAAGCTGTCCGGGTAAGGTTTGTTTGACGGCTATAATAAGATGCATAAGTACAAATACAACCCATCCCGATACTCAATGAGTAGAAACACTGTCCCAAAGCCGACAGGAACACCTCTTTATTGAACTTCGTAAAGTCGGGCTTCAGCAGGAAACTGATACCCTTTTCGGCACCGGGAAGCATACAGGCTGCCACCACGATTATAATAAGGAAGATGAAGAGAGCAGGCATCATTATCTTGGAAGCCTTCTCGATACCCTCCTTTACCCCTCGAACAATTACGAAATGGGTAACTAAGAAGATAACAACTGTCCATAAAACAGGTTTCCATGGATTCGTCATAAAAGCTTGGAAATACTCTTTGATATATGTTGGTGAGCCATGAAGATGCCCTGCCACTGAGGCAAACACATACTGAAAGCACCAACCTGATACCACTGCATAATAGCCGGTGATGAGAAATCCGGTAATAACCCCCAATAAGCCTACCCACTTCCATGCCGTTCCATTCCCCAGTTTGGCATAAGCACGGGCTGTATTTGAGGCTGCATGACGACCTATAATAAACTCGCT
Organism: Prevotella sp.; assembly: GCA_041855505.1. GTDB lineage: Bacteria > Bacteroidota > Bacteroidia > Bacteroidales > Bacteroidaceae > Prevotella. Next base: position 983 of record JBHAEI010000036.1, on the reverse strand, counting down.
GATCATGCAAGGGAGTCCCAGCAACAGCATAGCGCCTATATAAACAAGGATGAAAGCAGCTCCTCCGTTCTGCCCCGTGAGATAAGAGAAACGCCATACATTCCCCAATCCGACAGCTCCTCCTGCCGTTGCAAGAATCATCCCTATTTTACTTCCGAATTGACTTCTATTTATTTGCGACATAGTCTGTAACTTTTAAATCAGAGCAAAAGTACATATTTTATCGCATATATCTACCAATTCGTAGTGTTTTTATAAACAAAATATCATTTTAAGTAACATATCAATACCCTGATTAGGCATTTCATTCCCTGCCACAGTATTGATAAAATACAATAGTTGTCGATTTGGAAACAGGGCGTATAGTTTATGTAGGTGAAGGAAAAGGAAAGTCTTCCCTTATAAGTTTTGGAAGAAACTTGGGCATAAGCGAAACAACATTATAGCAGTATGTACCGATTTGTCTTGTGCCTTTACAAATGCGGTATCCCAAAACCTTCCTAATGCTTCACTCGTTATAGATCACTTCCATGTAGTAAAACTCATGAATGAAAAGATTGATTTATTACGTAAGCAGCTCCGGCATACAGAGAAAGATATAAACAAACGGAAGGTGGTAAAAGGTACTCGCTGGTTACTACTACAAAATGGAAAAGATATATTTACGTGAGTTCGGGTTAAGAAATGTGGTTAAAAAGTTGGTAATCTCACTAATATTTTGTATCTTTATGGGTGAAAATCAACAAGTTACAAAACTATTAAGTGATGATTACCAAGGACAAAGTTATAGAAATTTTCTGTATTATCGATGAGTTTGACAAGAATTTGAATGCCGAACTGACAAAAAATCTGCAATTACCTTCCCATGATGGTAAAGGAAAGCACTATCGCAACCGCAAGGGCAGACTCTCGGAAAGCGAGATAATGACCATCCTTGTATGCTATCATTTCGGCACGTACAGAAACTTCAAGGAGTACTATCT
>JBHAEI010000035.1:0-89755 GCA_041855505.1 Prevotella sp. | reverse complement strand
GGTATATAGTACCGCCACCTATGGTGTAAGAGATATTTCTAATGATAATTTCTATACAAAAAAACCTGTAAAAGCAGTCTGGAGAATATAATTTTATCTACTTAAAAATGTAATATTCTGTAGCTAAAGAATTGATAATCACAATACTTTGTATATACGTGAATTTATAGAATACTACTTTTACATTACATCTCTTCATTATTTTTTATTTTATAATTATCTTTGTACTCAATAACATTTATGTATTCAATAACAATCAGAACATTTATATCTAAATAAAAAATTAAAGCTTTATGAAAAAGATTAGTTGGATTTTATCAACGCTTCTTTTCGCTTTGCCATCTGTTATGATGGGGCAGACAGTAAAATCGCCAAACGGTAAGGTTGCTGTTACCTTCTCTTTAACCGGAGACGGAGTGCCTACTTATGAGATGTCGTATAAGGGAAAGACTGTAATTAAGCCTTCACACTTAGGTTTGGAGCTTAAAAAGGACAAGCATGCAAGCAAGGGATTTGACGAAACAGACTTGATGAGCGGTTTCCAAACAACTGCTTCAAAGACTTCGACCTTCGATGAAACATGGAAACCGGTATGGGGCGAAACTGCTACTATTCGCAATCACTACAACGAACTGGAAATAGATTTGAAGCAGCCTGCCCATAATCGTAACATCGTTATCCGCTTCCGCGTATATGATTGTGGTATGGGACTTCGTTATGAGTTCCCACAGCAGAACGATTTGAACTACTTTATTGTGAAAGAAGAGCACACCCAATTTGCCATGGCGGGCGATCACACTGCTTTCTGGCTGCCGGGCGACTACGATACCCAGGAGTATGAAACTCAGATTTCCAAACTTTCTGAAATTCGTGGCAAGATGAAAGCTGCAATAACTCCCAACTCTTCGCAGACACAATTCTCGCCAACAGGTGTGCAGACATCGTTACAGATGAAGAGTGCTGACGGTCTTTACATCAATATTCACGAGGCTGCCTTGGTGGACTATCCTGCCATGCACCTGAATTTGGACGATAAGAATTATGTGTTCGAGTCGTGGCTGACACCTGACGCAGCAGGAAACAAAGGGCTTATTCAGACTCCTTTCAACACACCTTGGCGTACTGTCATGGTAAGCGACGATGCTCGCGATATGCTTGCGAACAATCTTATCCTTAACTTGAACGAGCCTTGTAAGCTGGAAGATACCAGTTGGATTCACCCAACGAAATATTGTGGCGTATGGTGGGAGATGATTGCTGCCGGAAAGCCATGGGCTTATACCAATGATGTTCCATCTGTAAAGCTCGGTATCACCGACTATAGCAAGGTGAAGCCTAATGGTATCCACCCCGCTAACACTGCGAATGTGAAGAAATATATCGACTTTGCCGCAAAGAACGGTCTGCAACAAGTGCTTGTAGAGGGCTGGAACGAAGGTTGGGAAGACTGGTTCGGCCACTGGAAGCGCGATGTGTTCGACTTCGTTACCCCATATCCCGACTTCGATATCAAAGAACTGAATGAGTATGCGCATTCTAAAGGCGTAAAACTGATGATGCATCACGAAACATCTGCATCTACTCAGAACTACGAACGCCACATGGAGAAGGCGTATAGCCTGATGAACAAGTATGGCTACGATGCCGTTAAGAGCGGTTATGTAGGCGATATTCTCCCACAAGGAGAGTATCACTATAGTCAGCCACTTGTTAATCATTATCTGTATGCTGTTAAGGAGGCTGCCAAGCATCATATTATGGTGAATGCTCACGAGGCTGTTCGTCCTACAGGTTTGTGCCGTACCTATCCTAACTTGGTAGGTAATGAGGCAGCACGTGGTACAGAATACGAGGCTTTCGAGGGGAATGCGCCTTATCATACCGTCATTCTGCCGTTCACCCGTTTGCAGGGAGGCCCTATGGACTACACCCCCGGAATTCTGGAAACACAGCTTTCTAAGTGGTGCGACAATAAGAACTACGTACATACCACACTGGTTGGCCAGTTGGCACTTTACCTTGTAATGTACAGTCCGTTGCAGATGGCTGCCGACACTCCGGAAAACTATGCCAAGTACGACGATGCTTTCCAGTTTATTCGCGACGTGGCAGCCGATTGGGACGACAGCAAATACCTTGAGGCCGAGCCGGCACAGTATATCACTGTAGCACGTAAGGCGAAGGGAACCAACAACTGGTTTATCGGTGGTAAGTGTGATGCACAGGGGCATAAGAGCACTATTAAGCTCGACTTCCTCGATAAGGGCCGCAAATACAAGGCCACCATTTATGCCGATGCAAAGGATGCCAACTACGAAAAGAATCCTTCTGCCTACGTAATCACCAAGCGTGTGCTGAAGAAGGGCGACACCCTGAACCTGACACAGGCTCCCGGCGGTGGCTTTGCCATCAGCCTGATAGCGGAATAATACATCTGATTTATATAATTTGTTTTTGATAAAAAACTTTTATATCATGCAAATTAGGGCCGGATTTCCACAAGAAATCCGGTTTTTTGTTACCTTTTTGCTCTTTGCTTTACCAAGCCTTATAGGCTTATATCGCTTAAATGGAGAAGCGTTTTTGACTATTCCAAAGGCATGGTTTGACCGATTTAAAAGGAGAAGATTCCCTAAACAGAAATAATATGCCAGCTTTATAAGCGTAATATGCCACCTATACAGGAACAAAAGGCCACCTTTTACAACGTAATATGCCATCTTTTACAACGCAATATGCCACCTTTACCGGAATGCCCTGTGGCAGACTACCATGAGGGAGTGGCCGAATATCACGGCATAGGTGCCTGAATATCGCAGCATAGGTGGCTGAGTGCCACAACATAGACGCCAGAATACCACGCCGTAGATTGGAAGAATACCGTTAAAGCAGATAGCTTTATAGGGTTTCCGGTTAAAAAATACATAAGGGTTTAAAGAGTTAAATCTTTCCCAATGGTTGTTATCGATTAGTTTTTTTTCACGGCCACGATGATTGAAATGTAAGTTTCCTTATTATCTTTGTAGGTCTCTAAAAAATTATATCAGATAATGAAGATGAAAGTTTTTCGCAATTATATCCCTCTGTTATCTTTGCTTTTATTCATCTCTTTGTCCTCTTTCGGGCAGGATGCTCACCCTACATTGGCCGATTTGGATGATGAAATCAATAAGATAGAACGGTATGATCAGGCAAAGGAAGAGAGTATCGGTAAATTGAGGAAGCAATTTCTGCGGGCAGTAACCTTGGAAGACAGGTTAAACCTGAGTGGAAAGTTGTTCAAGGCCTACACCTGTTATAACATTGACTCGGCTATGATTTATGCCAACCGAAAACTGTTTTATGCGCAGGCGTTGAACAATCAGCGAGGTATCGACGATGCTCACCTTAACATAATAGAGATGATGGTGAAGGGAGGACAGCTGAAAGATGCTGCCGATGTAATTGCCACGCTGGATAAAGACAAGCTCGACCGCTCGTTGCTATTCAACTATTTCAACACGCTGAGAGCTTATTACGACGGCTTGGCGGAGGCTTCCCTACAGCCGAGTCTGCATGCGGAATACACTGGCTGGGCCGAAGTAATTAACGATTCGGCGATAACCCTGACACAAAAACCTGACGTTTGGTTGGTAGCCGACCAGTTATTGAGTCGGCACCAGACAGAAAAAGCCAAAAACTTATTGCTTACAGCCTACCGGAACACACCGGCTTCAAGTCGTAATATCGGTTACATCGCATATTCTTTATCGAGGATTTACGGCATAAAGGCCGAAACGGAAAAGCAGAAGCAGTTTCTTATCGCGGCTGCTATATCGGATATACAAAATTCGGTAAAGGAACATTTGGCCTTGCAACAGCTCGCTTTGCTCCTTTTTCAGGAAGGAGACACGGAGCATGCCTATAAGTATATGGATCAGGCATTAAAGGATGTGGTGTTCTGTCATGCCAGACAGCGTGCCTTAAACATTACAGAGGTATGGCCGATTATACAGAAATCGTACGAAACGAGTAACAGAATGTTCGTGAAATGGCTTGCCATCGGACTGGTGGTTATCAGCACACTCTTCATCTTCCTGCTGCTTCTGGTCATTTATGTGCGTAGGAAGTTGCGCGAACTGCAGGAAATCCGTCAGCAGTTAAGCACTGCCAATGCTTTGCTAAAGGAGTCGAACGATATAAAGGATCAGTATATCACGGAGTTTTTCATCCAATGCTCTGCCTATATCGACAAGCTCGACCTGTTCAGAAAGCGTGCCTTGCGCCTCTTTACCGGTGGCAAGAGAAACGAGCTTAGCACCATACTGAAAACGCAGGATGTGGTAGATGAGGAACTGGAAGAGTTCTATGCACGTTTCGATACTATCTTCTTGCGATTGTTTCCAAATTTTATTACAAAATTCAATGAGCTGCTTCCGCCCAATGAGGCTATTCTGCCCAAGCAGGAAAACCATCTTTCCACCGATCTACGCATCTACGCTTTAATTCGTCTGGGCATTACAGAGAACGAGGTTATCTCTGCTTTCCTTCGCTGTTCCAAAGCCACCGTTTATTCTTACCGTTCTCGCATCCGCCTGAAAAGCATCGATCCCGAACACTTCGAAATCCGGATCATGGAAATAAAAGGTCATGCCTAAGCTATAGTCAGCAGCTCTTCGGTAAACGAAAAACTATTGTCTTGTCGCAGTAAATGTCTTCTTCCAACCGATAATACCTTTGCTTGCTATGGCGCTTTGTTTTGTTGTAACGGCAGAGTTGGTGTTTTTCGATATACCGATACGTCCTTTCCTCCTCTTTTAATAACTTCCCCTTATATAACAGAAGTGGCTTTCCAGCTGTTTGTATCTTCATGATAGCAATAGAAATTTGCGTTTTTTGATAAGAAAAACAGCATCGATACGGAACAGAGAGGGACGGAAAAACCCATGAATCTTTTGCCTTGAGCATACACGAATACACCGAATTATATCATGGAATTCTTCCCTTTTATCCAAAAAAATGTGGAAAAATATCGTTTTGAGGTTGAAAATGGATAATAAAAATAAATGTTAATTGTAATATAACTAACTGATTATTAGCGTGTATATAGTTGTATTTGTTTGTATTCTTATTTTTAGCCGCTTGTTTTCCCAAATGTTTGTGTAATTTTGCAATCACAGAAGTGTAGAATATTTATATATCAGTAGTTTGTTTAATAATAAGATTCCGTGAAAAGCACAGCTCTTTAAGATTGAGCATAATGTAGTTCGGAGTGGAAGCCATGTGATATGGCTTTACTCGGAACGACATTAAAACAAAAAAAGTTAGAACACATTCGTGTTACTCTCTATAAAAAATGATGTGGATTACAGATTACCTAAAAGGAAAATAAATAGTAGTCTCTGGGATTTAGAGACTTGTTTGTAAAACTGGCAGAAGATATAACGTCATTAAAAGTATTAGTAAGAAGAATACAACAGGAATGTATGAAAACTAAAAAGGCGGGTTTTAATACTCGCCTTTGTTGTTTCTATAAGGTAAGAATACTTTTTCCGGATTGATAATCTTTCTGCATAGAGGTAATATTACCTGCAACATACGCTTCGAAATACCGGTAAAGCGACGTCCGAGTGTGAATGTTTCGGGCTTCTTTATAGGCTTTCAGCTTCATTAGATTACTATAAAGACCAAGGTGTTTTATGGCCTTTGGGAGTAGTATGGAAGGCATCTCTTTACAGCCTTTGTTATTGTTCTCTGCAGAAAGATAGGCAGCTTTATTTATTGTAGTTGGTAATACTAAAAAACTTTACAGATGAAATGCCCTTTTTGTCAGTTTTTATGCAGGCAGAAGTTCTTTTAAGGCTGTGTTTTATTTCTTTCTTCTGCTACCATTTAAGCCCCCCTTACCTATTAAGCCCCTTTGTTTTTCCTATTACCTATTGGCTGTCTTTGTATTTGCTTCAGGCTTTATATTGTTTTCATACTACCAAGAAATTATGAGAGGAGAGGGCCGTTGTGTCTCTTAAACGTTAAAATATCACAAGAATTAGGTATTGTCGTCCCCCTTTTTCACTTGTAACTTTGCACTTAAATATTGATGTTTGAAATGAAAAGAGTAACAGCTTGTATCCTCGTTACTGTGTGTTTTTGCTCATTTAATAGCTTTGCCCAATCCATAGTGACAGGAACAGTAGTCGATGTAGAGTCGAAAATACCCATCGTCGGTGCGGTCGTTGTGCAGGAAGGTAATAGTAACGTACGGTCGGTAACGAATAATGAAGGCTTTTTTACACTGAATATTCCTGTGGGAAAGGGGATTATCATCAGTCATTTGGGGTATGACAAGCAGAGAGCTACGGCACGCCCCAAGGCGGTGTATTACCTTCGTTCTGCTACAAAGGAGATGAAGGAAGTGGTGGTTACGGCGCAGGAAGCCAAGGGACTTACTGCTGCATCGACCATTGGCAAACAAGCAATGGAGCATTTACAGCCGTCCAGTTTTTCCGATATTCTGGAATTATTACCGGGAGGCAGAGCATCCGATCCGGAATTAACAACACCCAATGCTATCCATCTTCGTGAGGCTGTACCTAATAATAGCGACAACTATACAACGTCATCATTGGGTACAAGCTTTGTGGTAGATGGTGCTCCTATTAGTACAAATACAAATATGCAGTATCTATCAGGTAGCTGGGAGCCTATTGCTACGTATCGGGACTTTACCAATAGGGGAGTGGATATGCGATCGATTTCTACCGACGATATAGAAAAAGTGGAGATTATTCGTGGTATTCCATCAGTAGAGTATGGTGATCTTACGAGTGGTTTAGTGAAGATAGATAGAAAGAAAGGTGGAAACGATGTTAATGCACGACTAAAAGCCGATATGGATAGCAAGTTGTTCTATCTGTCAAAAGGCTTTGAATGGAGAAATAAGACAACTCTGAACCTTAGTATCGACTATTTGGATGCAAAGGAAGACCCACGTAATGCTTTGGAAAATTATCATCGTTTAACCCTTTCTGCACGCTACGGTAAACGTTGGCAGACTAATAAATACACACTAAATCTCTCTTCCAACCTTGACTATACAGGCTCATTTGATAAGGAAAAGTCTGATCCCGACCTGTCAAATGGCAGGATAGATAAATACAAATCCTCTTATAATCGTGCTGCTTTCATGACGGTACTTAACCTAACAATGCGTAGAAAGATGTGGTTTAGATCATTAGACTTTACCTTCTCTACCTCGTATGCTCACGATGTGATGTCGCGAACACGTTTAATTCAGTTGTCAAGAATGACCCCCGCCACCATAACAACAACCGAAGGCGAATCGAATGCGGTTATTCTCCCTTATACATATTATGGTACTCAAGAAGCAGACGGTAAACCTTTCAATATATATATCAAGCTGAAAGCAAAGTTTAGAGTACCTTCTCAAAAGATTTCGAATATTTTAGTGATAGGTAGTGATTGGAATTTAGATAAGAATTATGGCAAAGGGCAGGTGTTCGATGGGCTTCATCCACTCTACCCCGAGACTTCCGCTCGCCCCAGAAAACTATCGGCAACCCCTGCAATGAGTACCCTTTCTTTCTATGCAGAAGAGAATATCAAGATTCCTTTGGGCAAAAACAGATTAGAACTGGTGGCCGGTTTGCGTACTGGCCAGATGCTAAACCTCCCATCCGGATATGCCATGAGGGGTAAATGGTACTGGGATCCACGTATGAATATTGGGTGGAACTTTCCTAAGTTTACGATAGCTAATCTCCCAACACACATCAGAATATCGGCAGGAGTAGGTCAGCACACCAAGAATCCTACCATGTCTTATCTTTATCCTGTACCCAATTACCTTGATATAGTTCAAATGAACTACTATCATTCTGTACCGGCTTATAGGGCAATCAATCTCATGACCTACGTAATAGACCCTTCTAACCCATCCTTAAAGCCAGCCCGTAACCTTAAATGGGAACTTGGCACCGATATAAACGTTGCCGGAAATCGTCTTTCTGTAACTTATTTCAAAGAGCGTATGAAATCGGGTTTCCGCACAAATACCATCTATCGTCCCTATACTTATAAGGTATATGACGTGTCGGGGATAGATGCCAATACGATAACTGCTGCTCCCGATGTTGCTACCTTGCCCTATCGGATAGCGCAACAGTTGTTTGCTCAAACGGAATATGGCAATGGCAGCCGTACCGATAAGCAGGGAATAGAATACACTTTCTCCAGTGTTCGTATTCCATCTATCCATACACGTATTACCATTAATGGTGCATGGTTTAAAACAACGTATCGTAATTCACAGGAAGTGATGTATCGTCCGAGTGCCGTTATCAATAATCGGCAGATAGGATATGTAGGTTTGTATAAGGACAACGATGGTTTGGAGAACGAAATGGCAAATACAAACTTTATCTTTGATACTGATATTCCAAAACTGAAGTTAGGATTTTCTGTGTCGGCTCAATGCCTATGGTTTACCTCTTCACAACGACTTCCGTTAAGTAATATCCCTGATAAGTATATGACTCCTGATGGAAATATCAAAGATTGGCAGCCGGGCGATGAGAACGATACCTATCTTAGGTTCTTAGTTCGTAATCATACTGATGCTGAGTATAGGAGATATACCGAGCCATTCTCTATGAATATCAATCTAAAAGTTACCAAACGCCTACTGAATGATAGGTTGAATGTTGCCATGTTCTGCAATAGAATATTAGATATAACGCCGGATTATGAGCGTGATGGTAAGGTTATCCGCCGCCATGTAAAGCCTTATTTCGGATTAGAGATGAACGTAAAGCTATGAAAGAAATGAATATCAAGCAATGAAAAAGATACTTTTTACTCTCGGAATCATCGTGTTTTTTGGCTTTATATCATGCCAATCGGATCATGATGACTACTTCACGAATGCTATTGTAACGGTGAATGTGAATGATTCTATCGCCATTCAGCAGGTACAGGCTACGGCGAAATTTACAAATTTGAATACAAAACAAGTTGTAACCTCTACGAATTTTAATAACAACACTTTGGAAGTTACCTTATTAAGAGGGGCGTATCGGGTTTCTATTGAAGGCTTGTTAAGATATACCGATGTCCATAATCGTTCCTATTTAAAGCGGTTTAGAAGTCAGAACGACTATCTTGAGTTTACAGGTTCGGGTATAAGTGTAACAAGTATGAAAGCTGTTTTTACTGAATAAAGAAGCGAAGCTATGATGCATTGTACTCGAAATAACAGAAAAAAGAAATGGCTTGGGTTGCTATTTTTGTGTTGTTTACCATGTCAGGTATTACAGGCAGAGGTACACCCAAGCGATACTGCGGTAATAGAACGCACAACAATATGGAACGATTTGGTATCTTCCGGATGGAATAACCCAGCCATTTATGGTAATGAATTTAGTAAAAGCTATTCTACTTTGCAGTTAGATGCGGTTTATTCTGATAGTAAATCACCCTTTATTCTGCAGAAAGGAGAAGGAAAACTTCATGGAGAAGCTCGGGTTACTTCCTATCTTCGTCTTTCAAAGCATACTACGGTGTGGGGAGCAGCCTCTTATTTAACGGGTAAGAACAGGAAAATTAACTGGTCTTCGACTGCTGATTACGACCTTCTTGCTCCTTATATACTGGCGGATAGTGTAGGAGGAGATACTCAAACAGAGCAATATAACTTTTCAGGAGGGTATGCAACACAGTTGGGGAAGTGGTGTGTTGGTGGAGAATTAGTATTTAGAGCCGAGCAAGAATACCGCAATAGAGATCCTCGTATGCGCTCCGTTGTATCCGACTTAACCTTCAAAGCGGGAGGAACTTACGACTTAAAGAGCTATCAAATAGGTGTGGCTGTTCTTGGAAATATATACCGTCAGTCGAACGATGTAGATATATACAACGAGCTTGGAGGTCCTACTGAGTATATGATGACAGGTCTCGGAACGTATTATCAGCGTTTTTCGGGATCAGAAACAGATATTTATTACAAAGGAGGAGGCATTGGTATGCTCCTAAGTGCCACCCCTCTTGATGGCTCCGGATTATATGGAGATGCTGCCTTCAGTAACTCTCGATACCGCAGATATTCCGACATCTATAACTCTTTGCCTTTAACAAGCCTCTATTCTGACAGAATTAAGGCGAATATAGGTTGGAAACATACTACTAATAAGTACAGTCTTGCCTTCTTCGGGCATTTTGATTTCACACGAAAACATGGCGATGAGCATGTAGCAGGAAACGCTTTGGCAGGTGTTTATCCTGTTATAGCCGACCTGACAATGTATAAAAACTATTCGTTGAACACCTATATCGGCGTTTTATACGGCAGGAATGCTTCGTTGAATTGGAACGTTGAAGGGCGTTTTGGCTATCTCGGCAATCGCTGTTTGTATGTTTATCTGGCAAGAAATGTATCGTATAAGCATCTATATGGCGAACTAAAGGGACAAGCCTTCTTACCGGTTAATAGTCAGTTAATGTTGAGTGGTTTGTTGTCGGCAGCCTATTTCGGCAAAATAAAATCTTCGATAGCGATACCTTATGTTGATATCCGCCCCTCTATTATAAGTATGCTGAGCTATAATGATGTGCAAAGCAAGGCTAATTACTCTGTCTTTCAGCTTCAGCTTCGTGGCGATTATCAGTTTAAGAACAGCCATTATGGTATGTTTATAGCACTGAATAGTGGAGTAATCGCAAACTCGGAACACAATCATCAGACTAATATTAATCTTTCGTTAGGCTTTAAATTTTAGTATAAATAATAATTTAAATAATAAAAAGACATGACAAAGAAACTATTATTGGGCATGACAATGCTCTTAACGGTGTGTTTAGGATTAACATCTTGTTCGGATAATGATAGCGAAACAACCCCAACAGCTTCTGTAACGGCAAAGCTATCGATGCCAATCGACTTGAAGACACCCCAACTTTCGCAGGCAACGGTTACTTATACCAATGTACAAACGGGTAAGACTTATGCAATTAGCGAGTTTGTTGAGAAGGATGGGGGATATGTTTCCGGCTTAATCAATTTGCCACAAGGTAACTATAACGTAAGTGTTGTTGGTACAATTAAGTATGTTATCGATGGAAAAGAAGTTACAAGCAGTGTGAAAGCTACCTCTAACGGATTCGTTGTTTCTGCCAATAAGCCTTCTAACACGCTCACATTAAATCTCTTTACTACCGCCGGAAACGAAGGATTCGTTATCTCAGAGTTATGTTTTACAGGCACAATGACCCCTGAAGGCAAGAAATATCTGTCTGATCAGTATGTGAAGATTACGAATAATTCCGACGAAATACTTTATGCCGACAGTATTATCTTTGTGGAATCCAGCTTCACCAATACACGAAAGAACGACTATACACCAGATATTATCGATCAAGCTATGTCGGTCGATGCCATCTATATGATTCCCGGTACGGGCAAATCAGTACCTGTTCAGCCCGGTAAGAGTCTGCTGTTGGCTCTGAATGCCAAGAATCATAAGGAAGCAAATACCAACTCTTATGACTTAAGCAAGGCTGATTTTGAGTTTTTTGATGTATCAAAGAATAAGACAGCAGATGAGAATAATGCTAATGTCAAGGATTTAGACAAATGGTATTGCTATACTCAATCATTCTTTGTGTTGAATACCGGTGGCAATAAGTCGTACGCTATTGCTAAGATTAGAGGAACAAAGGAAGACTTTTTACAAAAGAATTTTTATCGCCCTTACTACATGAACAGCTTCGTTACACCTGCAAAAAAGATGTATGAGGATGCTTATATGATTCCTAATGCATGGGTAATCGATGCCGTGAATTTAGGTCAGACAAAGAAATACGAATGGAATGTTATCTCTTCTATCCTTGATAAAGGCTTCACTTATTGTGCCGAAGATACTAATGATGCTACTCGTTTCGGCACAGCTGTTATCCGCAAGATGGAGAATGGAAAGTATGTTGATACCAATAACTCGACAGATGACTTCAAGCACAAGACTACCCCTTCTATGAAATAATACATAAAACGTTTTAAAGAAAGCCCTCTGTACCATCGAAAGGTACCGGAGTGCTTTCTTATTTTTTATATTATGAAACAGAAAACATTACTATTGATTTTAGCCCTTTACCTTCCTGCCGTATTACGTGCTCAGGTTTTGCAAGACAATCAGTCGTACAGAAAGGGCAAATTGGAGAATGGACTTACATATTATATCCGACATAACGCGAAAGAACCGGGCATAGCCGACTTCTATATAGCCCAACGTGTTGGGTCTATTCTTGAAGAACCACGCCAAAGAGGGCTTGCTCATTTCCTCGAACACATGGCTTTTAATGGTACAAAAAACTTTCGGGGCGAAGGTAAATCGCTTGGTATCGTTCCATGGTGCGAGACGATTGGCGTGAAGTTTGGGGCTAATCTCAACGCTTATACCAGCGTAGATCAAACGGTTTACAATATTTCTTCCGTGCCGGTAAAACGTGATGCTATCATAGACTCCACCTTGCTTATTCTCCATGATTGGAGTCATTGCCTACTGCTTACAGACAAAGAAATCGATAAAGAACGTGGGGTTATTCACGAAGAATGGCGTACTCGCCGTGCGGGAATGGCTGTGCAGCGTATGATGGAGAGGGTATTGCCCACTATCTATAAGGGTACCAAGTATGAAGATTGCTTGCCGATAGGCTCGATGGATATTGTCGATCACTTTCCTTATCAGGACTTGCGCGATTACTATCAGAAATGGTACCGTCCCGATTTGCAGGCCATCATTGTGGCAGGAGATGTTGATGTAGATGCTGTTGAGGCTAAAATAAAGAAGTTATTTAGCACTGTTCCCACTCCTGTCAATCCTGCAGAACGCGTGTATTATCCTGTAAACGACAACGACAGGATGATCGTTGCGATGGAAAAAGACACCGAGCAGCCTTTGATGTTGGCCAATCTTTACATGAAGCATGATGTTACTCCCCGTGCCGACCGTAATAAAGTAACCTATCAAAGGGATGGATATATCGAAGAGCTAATTACCTATATGCTCAACGGACGACTTGGTGAACTCAAGCAACAAGTTCATCCCCCATTTCATTCTGCCACTGTTCATTCCGGAAGTTTTTTTGTTTCGGGTACAAAGGATGCTTTCTCTCTATCTTTTGGATGTCTGCAAGAGAATGTAAAAGGGTCTTTCGATGCAGCTGTCGGTGTTGTGGAGCGTGCAAGACAGTATGGCTTTACGCAATCGGAGCTTGACAGGGCAAAGGCTGTTCAACTGAAAGCTGTTACAAGAAAGTTTGCCGAACGCGACAATAGGTTAAACCGTTACTATGTAAGTAAGGCTCTTAACAACTTCTTAAATTCGGAACCTATCCTCTTGGCAGATAATGAGAAACAACTGATAGAGCAGTTCGACAAGGATGTTTCACTAACAGAAGTCAATCAGGTTACAAAGGATTTAATATCAGACAAGAACCAAGTACTGGTAGTTTATGCACCCGATAAGGACGGATTTACTATTCCTGACAAAACTACCTTAGAACAATATGTGCTCAATGCGCAGGCAAAAAAATACGAACCGTACAAAGAAGCGAAGGTAACGGCCGAACTTATCACGGAAGAACCTAAGTCCGGGACCATAAAAAGAGAAGAGAACTTGGGTAAATTTGGTGTGAAGAAGTTCACGTTGAGTAATGGAGTAGAGGTGTATGTTAAGCAAACGGACTATGCAAAGGATAAGATTAGCATGCAGTTTTACGGCGAAGGCGGTACTTCTACCTATCCGGATAGCGATGCTGCAAACTTTTCAATGATAGCAGGAACAATAAACGAGGCCGGTGTTGGTAACTTCGACAAACTCACTTTAGAAAAAATACTGGCATCGAAGCTGGTTAAGGTAAGTCCGAGAATAGGAGAAGAAACACAGTCTATCAGTGGAGCGTCTTCTGTAAAAGACCTTAAAACGATGCTACAACTCACCTATTTGTACTTCACTTCACCGCGTAAAGACAAGGTAGCATTTGAAGGTAACATGAATACTACTCGCTCTTTCCTGCAGAATAGGGAAGCCAGTCCGCAAGTAACCTTCAACGATTCGGTCATGACTATCGTCTATGGCAATCATCCCCGCATACAACCAATGAAGCGGGAACGCCTAAAAGAAGTGAGTATGGATAAGATTTACCGGATTTATCAAGAACGCTTCAGTGATGCTTCTCACTTCAAAATGATACTGGTAGGAAATATAGATATGTCTGTTTTACGTCCATTGCTGTGTAAGTATGTAGCATCGCTACCTGCAACAGGGAAACAATCCACAAAGATTGCTGCACTGCCACAGGTATCAAAAGGGAATACTACGCACTTATTCAAGAAGAAAATGAACACTCCTTCGGCTTTGGTAAATGTGTTCTATACTTTCGATGAGCCTTATACGGCTAAGAAAGACCTTGCTTTGGATGTATTCAAACGGGTACTCTCTATCGCATATACCGATTCTGTTCGTGAGGAAAAGGGCGGTACATACGGGATAAGCGTAGAGGCTTCCATCGATAAACTTTCTAAGCCAACGAGTCTGGTTAAGCTCTCTTTTCGTACCGATCCGGCAAAATATTCTATGCTTATGCCTATTGTTTACAGGCAAATAGAACATATAGCACAGAATGGTCCGTTGGCTTCCAGTGTTGAAAAGGCAAAGAAGTATTTGCAGAAGTCTTATCAGCAGAATATAATCGACAATGGTTATTGGGATTATGTTATCTATAATTACCTCCGAACAGGGGTGGACTTCGATACCGATTACCTCCAATTACTCCATGATTTGCGAGCCGAAGATGTACAGCAAATAGCTAAAGACATCCTCCATTCTAACCGCCGCATTGAGGTAACGATGTTGTCGGAGTAACGGATGATACCGTTACAGATACCCCCTTTATTTCCATATAGGTGGGCTATGATTGTAGAAAGGTTGGCCACAGTTTCGGGAAAGAATGACCGATAGCTTTGGTAAAGGTGGCAAACAGCTTACCAATACATGCCCTTTTGCTGTGTAAAAGGGCATAGATTGCAGTGTAAAAGGTGCCCAATAGTTTCGTAAAAGATGGCATATTACTTTTTAAGTGCCGGGCAAGCCTGTATGGATGGTACATAAAAAAGAAGTCTGTGGGATATTCCCGCAGACTTCTTTTTTATATTATAGCGATAGAAACTATCTTTGTTCCAAGTTCTCGTTTGTAATTTCTACCGTTTTTTCTGTGCTTATTTCTAAGTATTCTGCCGCAACCTTTGCAGTTGCTTTGTCGCTTACTGTGGATTGATTTCTTTCAGCAGGCGGTCGGCATGTCCCCACTTATCCATCAGATAGAGCACGTAGCGGATATCTACACCGATGCAGCGAGCCAGGTGATGGTCGAAGTTAATGTCGCTTGAAAGGCTGTCCCAGTTGCCGTCGAAGGCCAGACCGATGAGCTGTCCCTTGTCGCCGAAGATGGGAGAACCGGAATTTCCACCTGTAATATCGTTGCTGGTAAGGAAGCATAGCTGCATCTTACCGGTGGTCTTATCGGTATAACGGCCGAAATCCTTCGCACTCATTAGCTCTTTCATGATAGGTTCAGCCTTGTAGTCCTCCACCTGTTCGGCTCTGTTCATCTTCTCAACAATGCTCTCAGAAGCGGTGTAATAGTCGCTGAGGGTGTTACCCAGTTGGTAGCCTCCTACCTGACCATACGACAAACGCATCGTGAAATTGGCGTCGCTATAGTGAGGTTTGTTCATTTCCATCTCCACTTTCGCCTGACAAAGTCTCTTTTCCTGTTCGTCGATGTCCTCTATCAGTGGCAGTACCTGCCTTACAATTTTGTGATAAAGGTTGGTAAGCTCGGCACCGACACGTACACCCGGATCCTTCATACCGGCTTTGTTATGATAGAACTTGGTACCCTTGTTAAGGAGCTTGCTCTTTTTATAGAGCCGGTTTACATACTTCTGATAATCGCCATGCCACTTGGTTTTGATTTCTTTCAGGAAGTTCGGCTGATATTCTCCCGGTACCTGCTCGGCATAATTCTTGAACATGGCAGCGGTAAGTTCCTTGTCGAGCTCAAGATTCCATTCGCTGCTGTTATCGTCGAATACGGCAAACTGCTTCTCCGGTTGGTTGGCCGGGCCTTGCAGTTTCACACCGTTTTTAGCGGTAAGGGCAAGGGCACGGGTAAGGAATTCGGTTGTCCGCCAGAACGATTCCTGCCAGTATATAGAGGCATGTGCCGGTACGCTGGTCTGATTATACAGTTGAGCGAGCTTGGGGAAATCGACGTTAATGTTATCGTTCGGCTTCTTTTGGCTCTTCAGCCATTGCTGAATCTGCTCCTCATATTGTAGCTTTTGGCGGATAAGACCGATGGAATCGATACATTTATTCATACCCATCGAATTCTTCCAGTAGTTGGCTGTGGTAACATATTTATTCTCGTACTGTATGCGGGTACGCTCGCTGGCATCCATATACTTCTTGAGAATGTCGAGCTTGATACCTCTTACCTGTACACGGGCTGCGTTATCGATGTCGCGGCGCTGCTGAATACCATACGACGAAAGGTATCGACTGGTAGAGCCGGGATAGCCTACGGTCATGGCAAACGACTTGTCCTTGTAGCCTTCGAGGCTTACCGGGGCCCAGCTTGCAGGGTGATAAGGCACGTTGTCCTTCGAGTATTCCGCAGGACCGTTGGTCTTCGGGTCGGCATATATGCGGAAAACGGAGAAGTCGCAGGTTTGTCGCGGCCACATCCAGTTGTCCGTTTCACCGCCGAATTTACCCATACTCTTGGGCACGGTGAACACCAAACGCAGGTCTTTGAATACCTGATAGGTGGTGGCGTAGTACTTGTTGCCCTCGTAGAACGGGTCGATTTCAACGTGCAACGACTTGTCGGTTTTCTTCACTTCCTCCGTCATTGCATTGGCAATAGAGTCGATTACCATGTCCGTCTGGTTGCTCGTTTTGCCGGCAAGTGCCGCATTCACACGGGCAGTAACATCCTCCTGCTTCTTCATGAACGATACGAACATATCCTCGTTGGGCAGCTCTTCGCTGTAATCCTTCGCATAGAAGCCATTCAACATATAGTCGTGCTCTACCGTAGAATGGGCATTAATGGCGCTGAAACCGCAGTGATGGTTGGTGAAAACCAAGCCATCGGGCGAGACAACCACGCCGGAACAGAAGCCGGAAAAGTTTACTACGTTGTTGCTGATGGCGTTAGGGGTGCCATAAAGTTGGCTCATGGGCAGTTTAAAGCCTTCACTTTGCATCGCTTTGAACACGGGCTGAGGCAGGTTGTAGAGCGTCCACATACCTTCATCCGCCTTGGCTGTTGCAAGGGATAGCAGTCCTGCTGCAAATAAAACAAGTTTTTTCATATCGATATTGTTTATATTATTAATATTGTCTGAAGTAGAATAGAGCATTTAAGGTGTGGAACTTTGACTTTTGTTACCCACATACGGGTGGGCTTCATATCCCACGCGTGGGTAATATCAGTACCCCACGCGTGGGGTATCTCTGCATCCCACGCGTGGGGTAAGGTAGCTATCTCTTACGGAGCCGTTGTAAGATACCTTTCGGCATATCGTGATAAGCAATGTGTCCGATAAACAACAGGATGAGCACAGTGTTGATTCCCAAGGCAGCAGGGACACTTAAGTTGGCATTTGTCCAGCCGATTCCTGCAAAGAACAGCAAGGCAATGGCGATATATGCGAAGATGCTCTTCAGCGGATAGTCGATGGGGTAGTACTTCTGTCCTGCGAAATACGACAGTATCATGGCTACGGCGTTACCCGCAAAGCCTGCCCACGCACAAGCTATATAGCCGTACTTGGGCACAAAGAGCACGTTCACCCCGATGATGACGATGCAACCGATGCCCGAAAGGTAAGCCCCCCAGATGGTTTTATCAATCAGTTTATACCAAAAGCTAAGGTTAAAATAAATACCTGTCATGATACCTCCAAACATCACGATAGGCACAACTTTCAGTCCCACCCAGTAGTCTTTGCCGATGATATGGCGTAGAATGTCCATGTATCCCATCACAACGAGGAAGGCAAGGAGGGTGAAGATAATAAAGTATTTCATGGCCAGTGCATAGGTTTGCTTGCTGTCCTTATCCTTTGTCTTGCCGAACACAAACGGCTCATAGGCATAACGGAACGCCTGTGTAATCATCGTCATGATCATGGCTATCTTGGATGCTGCCCCGAAGATACCTAATTGGGCATGTGCATCGGCGTGCTTATATAGGTAAGGGAAAAGCAAAGGGCCGGCTGTAGAGTTCAACATTCCGGCAATACCCAGAATAAGAATAGGCCAAGCGTAGTGGAGCATCTTCTTTGCAAGCGGGAAATCCAGCAGCTTATTGCCCGAGAAAAAGCCCTCTTTCAGCTCTTTCCAAAAGAATAGGGTAATCGTTCCCGTACAAGCAAGGTTTATGTAGAAGGCATAACCCACCTCATGTCCTCCCAGAACAAGGTAGTAAATGATGTTCAATAGAATATTCATCCCGATGAAAAGCAGCTTGAATGCCGCAAACTTTATGGGGCGTTTCTTGTATCGCAGGTAAGCAAACGGTATGCTCTGGAAGGCGTCTATGGCTACGGTGATGGCCATTACCCATACATACGAGGGGTGGGCGGCATAGCCCATAGCGCTGCTTATCGGTCTGATGAACGTAATTACAAGGGCGATAAAAAGGAGCGACGACAGGCCTACCATCGACAAAACGGTAGGGTAAACCTTTTTGGGGTCTTGGTCGGGGCGGTTTACGTAACGGAAGAAAGTAGTCTCCATGCCATAGGTAAGGATTACCAACAGCAGTGCCGTATAGGCGTAAATATTGGTAATAACTCCATATCCTCCACTTGCCGCACTGATTTTTGCCGTGTAAATGGGGACAAGCAGATAGTTCAGAAATCTTCCTACGATGCTGCTTACACCATAGATGGCGGTATCCTTTGCCAATGATTTTAAGTTTGCCATAATGCAATAATAACGTTATTTCCTTGTGGGGACTATATAAAATGTATTTGTTCGCGGTAAATATGTGAGTGTTCCAACATGTTTAAAAGAAGATGTAGCACACACTGATAGCAGCAATAACACCGGCAAGGTCGGCTAATAAGCCGCAAGCTACGGCATGGCGGGTATATTTCACGCTGATACTGCCGAAATAGACGGCCAGAATATAAAACGTTGTATCGGTAGAGCCTTGGAAGATGCAGCTCAACCTACCCACGAAAGAGTCGGCTCCATAGTTCTTCATTGCTTCCACCATCAGGCCTCTTGCCCCGCTTCCCGATAGCGGTTTCATAAGAGCAGTGGGAAGAGCACCTACGAAATCGGTGTTCAGTCCGCATTGTTCCACGCACCATCCGATACCTTTAATGAGCAAATCCATTGCTCCCGAAGCACGGAACACGCCCACCGCTACCAAGATAGCTACCAAGTAAGGAATAATCTTTACTGCTGTATGGAAGCCTTCTTTAGCTCCTTCGATGAAAGCATTGTACACATTTACCTTCTTTATAAGTCCGGCTACGATAAAAACTACGATGATGGTCATAAGAATAAGGTTGGAAGCAATCGATGTTGTCTTTGCCATAGTCGCCTTATCCATCGAGCCGAAGCCCCAGATAACAAGCCCTACAAAGGCGATAAGCCCGAAAAGCCCTGCTAAAAGCGTGGGCTGAAAGATGTTTATTTTCTGCCAAAGGGAGGTGATAATGATACCGGCAATGGTGGCGACGGTCGTTGCCAGCAGAATAGGGATGAACACATCGGTGGGCTGTGCAGCGCCGTAAGTACTTCGAAAGGCCAAGATAGTGGTGGGAATAATGGTTAATCCCGAAGTATTCAGGACGAGGAACATAATCATCGGATTGGTAGCCGTATCCTTTTTGGAGTTAAGCTCCTGCATTTGTGCCATCGCCTTTAGGCCTGTAGGCGTTGCTGCATTGTCCAATCCCAGCATATTCGAAGCGATATTCATAAAGATAGAGCCCATAACAGGATGATTTTTGGGAATATCGGGGAACAGTTTTAAGAAGAACGGACTTAATATTCGTGCCAGAATATTCACTATTCCGGCCTGTTCGCCAATCTTCATAATGCCTAACCACAAGGCAAGTACTCCCGTTAAGCCCAAGGATATTTCAAAACCGGTCTTCGATGAGTCGAAAGTGGCATCGACCATTTTCTGAAAAATAGTGTCATCGCCCATCAAAAGAGCAATTACTCCGAAGACAAAGGCTATCAGGAAGAACGCTATCCAAATATAATTCAGTACCATAATACCTATTTATGCGCGCCAAGTTTCGGGCGTACAATTAATAAAACATATTGGCAAAAGTAGTTAAATTTCATGGGATGTGCAATAACTTGCGCTATCTTAATGATGGATAGAAGGCAGATTATGTAAAAAGGAGAGAAATGATAGCCTCATATCTCTCCTTTGCAGTGCTGAAAGCCCCTCTCCCAATACCGGGAAACGGATGGGAATATTTTAACTACTTCTTCAGCTTCAGATCGTAGTTCATGTCTTTTGTAGCCACAGCTTCCTCGAAATCGCTGTTCACCATGCGGAGGGTAGAGTCATTCAGAACGAGGAAGGTCATTTTATCCGACTTGCCGGTTGGGAACTGGTAGTAGGTCTTTCCCTTGCCATCCTTATCCTTCTTCTCGACAACGGCATACTTTCCTGTATAGTTTTCGGTAGAGGCAACCTCCGTTTCGCTCTTCATGTAACTCTCCGTCAGACGGAAACCATTGGTAGAATCGGTAGCCAAAGCAAGGTTATACTTGATACCTTCCACGTCGGCAGCAGGTGTTACGCCTTCATAAATGGCTGAGTCGGCCATCATGCTGTCGGTAGTTACCGAATCTGTTCCGTTCGCCTTGTCGGCATTCGCTGTGGTGTTGCCGTTTTTGCAGGCAACCATTGCTGCGCAGGCAGCAACCATGAAAATAATTTTCTTCATAATTCTGTTAATTAATAATAGGTTATTGTTGTAATTATTCGTTTCAGATGTTCTGTCTTTCTTCAATTTGTTGCTTTTCTGTTTTCGTGCTGCAAATGTAGAAAGAAAGTTCGAAAAAAACATTTTACGGTATAAAAAATGCCCCGACTTATTAAAGTTTAACAAGTCGGGGCTTTGTTTTATATTCTTAAAACACGTGATTAATCATTGTGCTCGTTTGCGTTTTCCTCATGACGTGGATGTCTTTCACCATCACGACGTGGGCGACGTTCGCCTCTTTCGCCACGTGGACGACGCTGAGGCTCTACATATCCCTCCGGCTTTTCCAACAGCACACGGCGAGAAAGTTTGTACTTACCCGTCTTTGGATCGATCTCCAGCAACTTTACTTTTATCTTATCGCCTTCCTTGATGCCTGCATCCTCTACGGTCTCAAGACGCTTCCAGTCGATTTCCGAGATATGAAGCAAGCCATCTTTACCGGGAAGAATTTCTACGAAACAGCCATAAGGCATTACAGAGCGTACCGTTCCCTCATATACCTCACCTATCTCCGGCACGGCAACAATGGCCTTAATCTTGCCAAGAGCGGCATCGATGGCATCTTTGTTGGGAGCAGAAACCTGTATCTTGCCCACACCATCGGTTTCCTCGATAGTGATGGTAGCGCCGGTATCTTCCTGTATCTGCTGGATAATCTTACCGCCGGGCCCGATAACGGCACCGATGAACTCCTTAGGAATTTCCATCTGAACAATTCTCGGAACCTGTGGCTTCATCTCCTTGCGTGGCTCCGACATGGTTTCCATCATCTTGTTCAGGATGTGCTCACGGCCGGCCTTGGCCTGCATCAGTGCCTTCTCCAAAATTTCGTACGACAAGCCATCGCACTTGATATCCATTTGTGTAGCTGTCAAACCATCGCGTGTACCGGTAGTCTTGAAGTCCATATCGCCAAGGTGATCCTCATCGCCAAGGATGTCGCTAAGGATAGCATACTTGTCTTCTCCCGGGTTTTTGATAAGTCCCATGGCAATACCTGATACAGGCTTCTTCATAGGAACGCCGGCATCCAGCAGCGCAAGCGTGCCGGCACATACGGTAGCCATCGAAGAAGATCCATTCGATTCCAAAATCTGACTTACCAAACGAACTGTGTAAGGGAAGTCTGCAGGAATCTGACCCTTCAACGCACGCCATGCCAAATGGCCATGACCTATTTCACGACGGCCTACTCCACGCTGTGCCTTCGCCTCGCCTGTAGAGAACGGAGGGAAGTTATAGTGCAGCAAGAAGCGCTGATAGCTCTTCTCGAGTACATTGTCAATCATCTTTTCGTCCATCTTGGTACCCAGTGTACAGGTAGAGAGCGACATTGTCTCACCACGTTGGAAGATAGCGCTTCCGTGTGGCATAGGCAAGGTATCGACCTCGCTCCAGATAGGACGTATCTCATCGGTTGCACGGCCATCCATACGCTTACCTGTATCGATAACGCTGCGGCGCATTGTGTCGCGCTCTACATCGGCATAATAACGATCGATCATTTCGTGCTTCTCGTCGAGTTCGTCGGCAGTCAGCTCGCTGTGCGCAGCATCGTACTTCTCGATGAAGTCGGCTTTAATCTGCGCATACACCTCTTCACGGTGCTTTTTGTCGTCGTCGCCACTCTGTGCCTGTGCGTAACAAGCATCGTATGTTTCCTTGCGAACCTGCTCACGAAGCTCCTCGTCGTTCACTTCGTCGCAGTATTCCCGCTTAACGTCAGTGCCACATTCCTTAGATAGCTCTTCCTGAAGCACGCACATAGGCTTGATAGCCTCGTGAGCTGCCTTCAAGGCGCCAATCAAATCGAGCTCTGAAACCTCGTCCATTTCGCCCTCAACCATCATGATGTTGTCCTTGGTGGCGCCTACCATGATGTCCATATCGGCATCTTGCATCTGTGGAAGGGTCGGGTTGATAACGTATTCGCCATTGATGCGGGCTACACGTACTTCCGAAATAGGGTATTCTATTGGAATATCCGAAGCTGCCAAAGCTGCTGAAGCTGCAAAACCGGCCAGCGCGTCAGGCATATCGATACCGTCGGCCGACAGTAACATAACCTGTACATATACTTCTGTGTGATAATCTGATGGGAAAAGCGGACGAAGAACACGGTCCACCAAGCGTGAAGTTAAGATTTCATCGTCATTTGCTTTGCCCTCTCTCTTGGTGAAACCACCGGGGAAACGACCTGCAGCCGAATACTGCTCACGATAATCTACTTGCAAAGGCATGAAATCTGTGCCCGGAACTGCCTCTTTGGCTGCACAAACAGTGGCGAGAAGTACGGTGTTGCCCATACGTAAAACGGCTGCGCCATCGGCCTGTTTTGCAACCTTTCCGGTTTCAATTGTGATGGTCCTGCCATCGGCCAATTGAAGAGTTTTTGTAATTACGTTCATCTAAAATTTTAAAATACTTATTGTTTTGACTAACATCTGTAAGATAAGCAAAAGCTGCTTGCTGCCTGTTTTAAGCTCATTCATGCAGCACTTTTCCCAATCTTGTGTAAATATCATCACTGCAAATTTAACTAATATATGTGTAAGTAACAAATAATCAAGAGTATATTTTGCCAAGATGGCATGTCGGGACATCCGGTAAGCGCGGAAATACCGGATATTGTTTATAAAAACTTGTCGGGAATAACCAAAGACGCTACTTTCTTATCGGTTTTTATGAAGAGCGTTCTTGTTGTTTTAAGTGGCATAAAAATAAATCAGGCTAACCGATCGGTTAGCCTGATTGCAGTTATTGTTCTTATCTCCTTTGAATAGAATCTACAGATAAATTAATCCCGGAGGTTGGCTTATCTTTTTGTATAACAGAAACCAGAGAGTCGTTTTCAAAAGTTAATGCCGTTGTTATAATGAATTCTTCCGTTTCAACACGGGCAGGCTCCTTATAATACAGTACCTCTATTTTCTTTTGTCCCCTGGTAAACATATCTGTGCGGAAAGGTACACCACATAGTTTTTTAACCTCAGCCTTGCTGGTTCCAAGACTGATTTTATCCATAGGAAACCTTGATGATGTAGGCAGCAGCATGGCACAAGAACTGCAAACCAAGATAGAAAACAATATGATAAAAACCTTCAACCTTCTCATTTTTATCTGTTTTATTCCTTCAATCCTATAATAAATGATATTGCACGAAAGCTTCCATGGCTTCGTAGCAGGCAAGTCCGAGCTTGTCGTAGAGAGCAGCTGTTCCCCGGTTACGGTCTTCGGCACGCTGCCAGAACAGTCGTTCATCGTTGCCAAGGAAAGGAGCGCTCTCCATCTGGCTCTGGTGTTTCAGGATAGAGTTACGCTTGGCGCGAAGCTCTTCCGGGCTCATAGGAACGCACATCTCGATGTTTTCGATTTCCCACTCTGCCCAAGCGCCACGGTACATCCATACTCTGCAGTCGTCGAGCCACTTTGCTCCGGCTTTCTTCTCCTCGTCTAAGGCTGCCAATACGGCATCGGTACATTTGCGGTGTGTGCCATGTGGGTCGGCCAAGTCGCCTGCCACATAGATTTGATGCGGCTGTACCTCCTGCAAGAGTTGCTGTACACGTTCCACATCGGCCTCTGTCATAGGTAGTTTCTCAATTCTTCCAGACTCGTAGAAAGGCAGGTCGAGGAAGTGGACACGCTCCAGCGGAATGCCATTGAACGACGAAGCGATGCGTGCTTCGCCACGGCGGATAAGGCCTTTTATCGTTCGGATATCGGCCGAGTCGATGTCGTTCGACTGCTTATTGTTCAGGAAGTCCTTTATTTCCTTGTACTTCTCGCTGATAACCTCATCGGCATTCTCGTTGAAGAGCTGGTTAAAACCGTTGATGAAGTGCATGAAGCGTCTTACTTCCTCATCGCCAACGGCAATGTTTCCGGATGTTTCGTAAGCCACATGTACTTCGTGTCCCTGCTGAACAAGTCGGCGAAGCGTGCCGCCCATCGAGATAACATCATCGTCGGGGTGCGGAGAAAAGATGACAACCCGCTTGGGGTAGGGGGTGGCACGTTCCGGTCTGTTGCTGTCGTCGGCATTGGGTTTGCCGCCCGGCCAGCCCGTAATGGTGTGCTGCAGGTCGTTGAAAATCTTGATGTTTGCATTGTATGCCGAGCCATACAGCGCCAACAGCTCGCTCAACCCGTTTTCGTTATAGTCCTTATTGGTAAGTTTCAGGATAGGCTTTCCCGTTTTTTGGCACAGCCATACAAGTGCAGAGCGTGTGAGCTTGTCGCTCCATTGGCAGCTGCTTACGAGCCATGGGTGTACGATACGTGTCAGTTTTGCTCCGGCAGCAAGGTCGATAATCACCTTGGCGGCCTCATGTGTCTGCAGGAACGATGCCGGTATGCTGTCGCTAACCTGTCCTTCCACCATTTCACGGATGATGTCGGCCTTCTCCTCGCCCCATGCCGTGATGTAGATGTGCTTTGCCTTGAGGAGCGTTCCGATACCCATTGTGATGCTGCAGGGCGGAACCTGCTCCTGTGTGCCGAAGCTCATCGTCATTTCTTGGCGCGAAAGCTCGTCGATAAGGATGAGGCGCGACGACGAAGCGATGCCCGATCCGGGCTCGTTGCAGGCAATATTGCCACTTCGGCCGATACCTAAAAGAACGGCATCCAAACCTCCGAGGCTCTGGATGCGCTGCTCGTAGAGGCGGCAATAGTCGCCCACCTGCTCCTGCGAGATGGTACCGTCGGGCGTAAATATGTTTTGTTTCTCTATATCCACATGGTCCAGAAAGCGTTCACTGAGCTGGATAATCGTTTTGTTACGGCTCTCGGTAGTGAGCGGGAAGTATTCGTAAGCATTAAAGACAATCATATTCTTGAAGCTCACGCCCTCCTCTTTATGAAGCCTTATCAGCTCGTCATACACCGGCGTAAGCGATAGTCCTGTACCGGCAGCGAGCACAAAGAACTTGCCGTCCTTTGCTTTTGCCTGCATATTGTGCACAAGCTCCTGCGCAATGGCGGCAGTACCCTCGGCAATGGAAGGATAGATGTCGGTAAAAATCTTCTCGTAGCGTGTTATTTCCGAACGCTCTACCGCTGTTTTGGGGCGATAAAACTCTTCAGGCGTGTTGTTAAGAACAATTTTCTCGCTTAGATTCAGTCTCATTGTATGTCTCCTCTCCTTTTATTTTAGGTTGTTTTATTTTTTTGTAGTTATCACTATAAGTTAGCCGCTTCTATGTCCTTGAAGTAGCGGTAGGTACCCACTTTCAGCTCATCGGTGGCTGCCTCATCGCACACAATGATGGCATGCCGATGCAGTTGCAGGGCGCTGATCGTCCACATTTGGGTTACTCCGCCCTCGATAACGGCCTGTAAGGCACGTGCCTTGTTATGCCCGTTCACGAGAATAAGCACCTCTTTAGCATCCATTACCGTACCTACGCCCACGGTAAGAGCGTGCTTGGGCACCTTGGCTGTATCGTTGTCGAAGAAGCGGGCATTGGCGATGATCGTATCTTGTGTAAGCGTCTTGACACGGGTGCGTGAGGTTAAGGATGAGCCGGGCTCGTTGAACGCGATATGACCGTCGGGCCCTATGCCGCCAATAAACAAGTCGATGCCTCCGGCTTCGGCTATCATTTCCTCATAATGACGGCACTCTTCTTCCAAATTTTGCGCGTTGCCGTTCAGGATATGGATATTCTTTTTCGGACAATCGATGTGGTCGAAGAAGTTGTGGTGCATGAAAGAGTGGTAGCTCTCCGGGTGTTCTTCGGGCAAGGCCACGTACTCGTCCATATTGAAGGTGATTACATTCTTGAACGAAACCCTTCCCGCCTCGTATGCTTTTATAAGGGCTTTGTACATACCTATGGGCGACGAGCCTGTGGGCAGGCCCAGTTTGAAAGGTTTCTCGGCTGTAGGCTGAGCGGCGTTAATACGGTTGATTACATGTTCGGCTGCCCATTCGGCCAGCTTGTCGGCATTTTGTTGTATGATTAATCTCATGCTAAATTGTTATTTGTTTTAGGTTTTAATATCTGTCTGATTATGTCTGTGCACACCATTTATTCCTTTTCTGGATGGAAGGATTTCATAGTACGCATACAAAATTAGGAAAACCCTTAAGTATGACAAAATTAAATCGCTTAAAAATTAGGATAAAATGCAAAATACCTAATATCGGGTAGGGGCGATGCTCATTATTCTCAATAAAAAAGACCGGGCTTATAATAATCCGGTCTTTTTTATGAATAGTAAAAGCGATAAGTTTGTATTTGTATCTGACTATAAATTCTTCTCACACAGCCCGATGTCATACTTGCTGTGTAAATAAGGTAATTCGTTGAATGTTAATTTACTTGCCAAAAGTTTATGTTTTCTTTATATTCTATATTTCCACCATTCTGCAATCTGTAGGTCCCCTCTAATGTTGGCTGATTTTTCTTTCCGGAAAATCGGATATACCCTACAAAGGCATGCAAGACAGGGACAGACGATACCTGTTGTTTTATTTCTTCACTTGCATTAGGATCTCTGGCAATAATATATCGATCGAGCTGTTTCTGATAAATTGCAGAACTTTTTTTCTGTGGATCTGCATTCAAATAGAAATCAAAATTAGAATCATCAATAAAGTGCAAGGTAAGGTTGCCATCTGTAAATGTACTTCCTGTCAAATCTACTTGTGGATCTATTAAAGTTAAGCCATTATTCTTCTGACATGAAAATAGCATTATAGCCATTGCACATAATAAAATGCTGTAAATCCTTTTCATAATGTATAGATTTTCATGAGACTTTTTGTTATTTCTGCACCATACCTTATTGAATAAAGGCAAGTATTTTTCGTTTCATAGGGTGTTAGTTTAAACGATAATATTCAAGATTATTGCAAATCTAAGAATTATTTTCTTTCTAATAAACGACTTCTTTATTTTTAACACTTATTTTTTATGAATAAAAAAGATAGCTGAAAACTGTACTATTATTAAGATGTAAATAAGTTTCAAGAGGGATAACATAGTAAAAGACCATGTTTTGCGCCACAAAAGACCATGTTTTGATCCTCAAAAGGGCATGTTTTGATCCTCAAAAGAGCATGTTTTGATCCTCAAAAGAGCATGTATATTATCGAGATTTTATTTTTATTATTTTGCTGTCATCTTTAATAAATCACATAAACAGCTCATGAATAACACTTTACGAGAGTGATGTCGATGGTGGAATGACAGCAACTCCTGTCAGTTTTCTATCATTCCTCTTTCCTTTTCCGTTTTATTATTTTGCTGTCATGCCATCATTAGGGATATGAGTGTAATCTGTTTGTTTTCAGATATTTAAGCGAATTGTTAAAAGTGACGGCAAAATAAACGTAATTGTAATATGAGTTCGGTGAATTATAAATTAAGGTAATTCGCCGAACTCATATTAAGTAATGTAATCTTCCTCGAACTTTTCAAGGTCTGAGGAAGAGTATTTTGTCGTTTGAAGATATTTCTTTGCTATTGTTCCAGCTCAAAATTGCCTTCAGAATTTTTCTTAATCGTGCAATAAGCAAGGTTTTCTTCTCCGTAGCTTATTGTTCGATTGTTTAATTCTATTTTGTCTATTTTGATATAATTATTGCCGTAAGTGCCTAATATTGTATCTTTTGACCTAAATATAAAGTAGAAGGTCAGTGTGATTTTTTTGTTGTTCAGATAGACGAACGCTCTTGAAGTTCCATCAGCATAGTCGTAATCTTTACCTCTTTTGATTTGCATTTTGCTCTTATTTGGCAGGTCTGCATCAAACTTTAGGTATTCCTTACCATTTTTCTTGACGTACTCTATTGGAAGTTCTTGCTTTGAGAGCTCTCCATAAACCTTTATTCCTTTAGTTGCAACAAGGTTTTCGTAGTTGTAAACAGTACCGTCATCTTGCTTTAGGGAGAGATAAACGGTGTTATTTGTGGCAGATGGTGCTCTGAAAGGAATATACTCCTCATCTATAACCTGTCTATCGTCTTTTGAACTACAAGCTGCCGTTAAGCATAATAGCATTAATAAAAGGATTATTTTATTTATTCGGGCGTACATAAGTTGATAACTTTAATAGATTGTTTAACTCTGCAAAAATATTCTATATTATCTTTTTGGCAAAATAGTTTTCTTTAAAAAAGGTTAAGGTATGTAAGACTTATGGAGCAGACGGGGTTTAAAATATATATTTTAAGTGTGGTTATGCAAATGGAAAAAAGAAGCAAAGTTACTGGATAAAATCATTAAATTGTAAATATCGGTACTTGGCAATCGGATACCCGGCACCGATATTGTTATTATCGTTCGGCTTCGGCAATGGCTTTCTGCACCTCTTCAAGTGTTGAAGCAACGATGAAGAACTTGCTGTACTGCCCACGAATAAAATTGTTTGCCTGCAGATTATCGAGCAAAGCGATGAGTGAAGCCCAGCAGTTATCGATGTTATACAGAATAACCGGCTTATGATGATAGCCGATAGTGGCCGAGGCTGCTACGGTGAACACTTCGTCGAGAGTACCGATACCACCCGGCAGGGCAATGAACACGTCGCTCTGGGTCATCATCAGTTCCTTTCGGTCGGTGAGATTGTCGCAGGGAAACTCGATATCCACATACTTGCTCTGCTTTCCTCCCTGCTCTATAATCTGCGGAATCATACCGATGGTTTGTCCGCCTTCCTGCTTAACGGCACGCGCAATACACTCCATCAGTCCGTTGTTCGAGCCGCCATACACCAAGGTGTGTCCCTCTTTGCCCAACCACCTGCCTAATTCTTCTATCTTTTCGAAAAACTCCTGCGCAATATTATCGTTGGCAGAGCAGAATACTCCTACTTTCATGGTTACAGTTCTTTATATGTTCTGTTATTGTTAAAGTGATTATAAACGGCAAAACCAAACAGCAGGAGCAAAGCCCTGTGCTGTTGGTTTTGTGATAGATGTTATTTGTTCTTGGCCAAATCGTCGTCCTCTTCTTCCTTTCCCTCAGCCTTCAGGATAAGGCGAAGGCTCTGTTTATAGTTGATGTAGTTCCAAAGCCAGTTCAGCAGAATAAAGGTTTTGTTTTTTACTCCAAGGATGGAACGAAGATGAACGACCAGCCACAGGAACCATGCCAAGAAACCGCTGAACTTACTTTTGCCTATCTCGGCAACAGCACGGTTGCGTCCGATGGTGGCCATTGTTCCAAGGTTTTTATATTTAAACGGCTTTTCCTCTTTGCCTTCCAGCCTATTCACGAGGTTGGCGGCAATAGTGTCGGCTCCCTGAATGGCCACCTGTGCCAGCTGCGGATGCCCTTTGGGATATTCCGAGTCGCCCTCAACGATGCTTACATCGCCGATGGCATATACATCCTTTACCCCTTTCACCTCGCAGAAGGTGTTCGTCTTGAGTCGGCCGGCATGTCCATAGCAGTCTTCCGGCAGACCGGGAATAGCGACAGCCTTTACTCCCGACACCCATATACAGGTGGCAGCGGGAATTTCCAAGCCCTTATCCGTTTTCAGAATACCGTTCTTATACTCTATGGCCATTTGTGGTTGGCGAACGTGTACATACAGTTCTTTCAGACCTTCGAGCGCTTTCTGCGAAGAGTATTCGTCCATTGCCGAGAGCAGGCGGTCGCTGGCATTCACCAAATAGATGTGCATTCTGTGTTCCGCAGCCAAGTGAGGGTAGTCGCGGGCTATGACGTTCTTCTTCATTTCGGCGATGGCTCCGGCTATTTCTACGCCTGCCGGGCCACCCCCGACCACCACTACATTCATGAGAGCCTGTTTTTTGTCGGGATCCGATTCTACTTCGGCTTTCTCCAGATTGCGGAGAATGGTGTTGCGAAGATGCATGGCTTCGGACACGGTTTTCATAGGGAGGGTAGTTGCCTCTATCTCTTTATTACCAAAATAGTTGGTGGTGGCACCGGCGGCAACGACCAGATAGTCGTAGTCGATCCGCCCGATCGATGTTTCGACAAACTTCTCCTCCGCATTGATTTTCTCGACGGTTGCCATGCGGAAGTAGAAGTTCTCCTTGCTTTGGAACAATCGGCGGAAAGGAAAGGAGATGCTGCTGGGTTCCAAGCCGGCAGAGGCTACCTGATAAATAAGCGGTGGAAAGTAGGTGTAGTTGTTCTTGTCGATGAGTACAACTTGATAGTCGGTCTTTACCAAATTGGTAGCCAGTCTTATTCCTCCCAGTCCTCCACCAATGATAACGACC
Organism: Prevotella sp.; assembly: GCA_041855505.1. Taxonomy (GTDB): domain Bacteria; phylum Bacteroidota; class Bacteroidia; order Bacteroidales; family Bacteroidaceae; genus Prevotella. Next base: position 58,457 of record JBHAEI010000035.1, on the reverse strand, counting down.
CTCTTTTTACCATTATCCGAAATGTTTGCTTTCATATTTATTTATCTTATGATGATAAATTATATTATTTATACTGTTCTGTATGTTTGTTCTCCTTCAAATCTTATGCCACCGACAGCTTAATAAAAGATTAATCCTACAATGCCTGCAAGGAGCATTACCAAGATGGGATTTGCGTTCTTTACCTTTGTAAAGAAAAACGAGCCTAAGAAGATTAGGATGCTCAAACCGAACAAGTAAGGGTTGTCGGATGGGTGGCCGAAGTTATCAGGAGTCATCAGCAGCAATGCCGCCGCCGCGATCAGCCCCACGATGGTAGGACGAAGAGCCGAGAAGATGTTCCCGACATCCTTTGAATCCTTATGCCTCATCAGGTATTTGCTAATCCATATCATCAGGATAAAGGGCAGCCAAATGATTGACAACGAGGCCAGTACAGCCGCAATGATGGCCAATGTCTCGGAATGGGTCTGGTGAAGCATGGCAGTATAGCCCACATAGGTGGCCGCATTAATGCCGATAGGGCCCGGAGTACTCTGGCTGATGGCCACAATATCGGTGAATTCGGCATTTGTAAGCCAGTGATGATGCTTCACTACTTCTGCCTGAATCAATGAAAGCATGGCATAACCACCGCCGAAATTGAACAAACCTATCTTTGAAAAAACATAAATTAATTGAAGAAACAAGCCAAATGTAGATGATAGTATCATTTGTTCCCCCCTTTCTTTGTCATCTTGTCAGTACCATCCTTCTTGATGTAACGACCGTATGCCCATCCTAAAACTCCCGCAGCGATAATGACATACACGGGATTGACGTTCAGCAGCCAGATAAGCAGACAGGCAACGATGGGTATCCATACGTTTGTCCAGCCTATCTTGGCCGTCTTTGCCATCTTGAACACCGGCGCGGCAATCAGTGCCACCACCGACGGACGCACGCCACTGAAGAATTTTTCGACCCAAGGATTATGCTCGAAAGCCCGGAAGAACATGGCTATGAGGATGATGAAGAATATCGAAGGCAGGGCAATGCCCAACGCGCCGACGATACCTCCCCATACGCCTTTCAGCTTATAGCCAATATGGCTGGCCATATCGATACTGAAAATACCCGGAGTAGTTTGGGCTACCACCATGATATCCATGAACTCCTGTTTCTCCATCCAGCGGTTGTTATCTACAAACTCACGCTCCATGAGGGGTATCATGGCATATCCACCGCCGAGGGTGAAGGCACCAATCTTGTTGCATGTCAGGAAAAACTTCAATAGCATAATCTGTTTTTAAAAACTGATGATGGGATGTTCTTATTTCTTTTTCGGACGACGACGTGCCCATCCTTCTTCCGAGAAGTCGGGCTCTTCGCCCTTGAACTTCAAGGGGGCCCCTTTGATGAGTTCTTTCCAGTCGTCTTTTTTGTAGTTTCGATGGGCGCTCCTGCCAATGTTCTCGTCATCGTACCGGTGCCCTCTACGGCTGCGACGCTCGCCACCTTCGGCTCGTCGGCTGTGTCCCGGCTCGTCGGCTTCGTTGCAACGCACCTTGCGTCCTTTGTAGATAGCGCCGTCGAGTGCTTTCATCACCTTCTTGGCTTCGCCCTGTGGCACCTCGATGTAGCTTTGCTTCTGCAACAGGTCGATGTGTCCCACCTCCTGACGGCCGTGTATGTTTTGATTGATGAACTGCATAATCTCTCCCGGATAGAAACCATCGGTCTTGCCCAGATTGATGAACAGACGGGTGAATCCTTCCGAAGCCTTGCGTGCCCCACGTCTGCGGTCGCCTCTGTCGCCGCCTCTCTGCCCACGCCGTTCGTCCCTGTCATTGCCCTTTGCGGAAACTTTTCCTATCTCGGGGGCATTCTTGTAATAGTCCAAGAAGCGGCCGAAGGTGGCCGTAACAATTTTCTTTATCAGGTCTTCCTTATCGATATACTCAAACTGATGCTTGATATCGCGCATGTAAGGGGCAATTTGCTCTTCATCAACATCGGTTTTTAAGATGTTGTCCATTGTCTTGAAAAGCTGCTTCTTGCAGATTTCCTCCGGAGTGGGCAGTGTTCCCTCTACGAATTCTTTGCCTATTTCGCGTTCGATATTGCGCACCTTAAACTTCTCACGACTGTGGATAATGGCAATGGAAGTACCCTTTTTGCCTCCACGTCCGGTACGTCCGGAGCGGTGAGTATAGTTCTCTATATCATCGGGCAAGCCGTAATTGATAACGTGTGTAAGGTCGGTTACATCCAAGCCGCGTGCTGCCACATCGGTAGCTACAAGAATTTGTGTAAGGTGCGAACGGAACTTCTGCATGGTGAGGTCGCGCTGCTGTTGTGAAAGGTCGCCATGAAGCGACTCTGCGTTGTACCCATCACGGATGAGCATGTCGGCAACTTCCTGTGTTTCTTTCTTCGTACGGCAAAAAACGATGGCGTAAATCTTTGGATAGAAATCGACTAAACGCTTCAGGGCAAGGTACTTATCTTTGGCGTTTACCATATAATAAATGTGATTAACGCTCTCGGCTCCCTCGTTTCTACTGCCCACAACGATCTCCTTATAATCGTGAAGATACCCTTTGGCAACACGTTCCACCTCACGACTCATCGTTGCCGAGAAGAGCAAGGTGTTGCGATCTTCGGGAATGCCACTAAGAATTTCGGTGATACTTTCCTTGAAACCCATGTTCAACATCTCGTCGGCTTCGTCCAAAATCATATTGCTTACGCTGTCGAGCTTTGCCTTTCCACGATGCATAAGGTCGATTAATCGGCCCGGAGTAGCTACGATAATCTGCACTCCTTTGCGAAGTTCTTTAATCTGAGCTTCGATGGATGTACCGCCATAAACGGCTGCAATATGGAGATGGGGAATGTATTTTCCAAAGTCTTTCAGGTCGTCTGCTATTTGCAAACAAAGTTCACGGGTAGGACTTAAGATCACCGCTTGTGTTTCTTTACTATCGGTATTGATACGCTGTAGCAGCGGTAAACCAAAGGCGGCAGTCTTACCTGTTCCTGTTTGTGCCAGTGCAATGACGTCGTTTCTGTTACCAAGCAAGTAAGGAATTACTTCTTCTTGTACCGGCATTGGATGTTCGAATCCAAGCTCTTCAATGGCTTTACGAATCTCTTCGTTTACGCCTAACTCTTCAAATGTTTTCAAAATTCGTTTGTTTTATTATTACTTTATAAAAGAAAATGGAAGCTAACCACCGAACGAACCCGCTAAACATTTGTTACTGTTGCCGACCTTTATGCGATAGATACCTAATTTTTAAAATAGAGCTTGTGTTCTATATTATCCTAAAAAATACTACTCTTTTATGGTACGGCTACCAACCTATGGGTGGTATGTTCCTTTTTCGGTTGGCAAAGGTACGGCTATTTATATTAAAAACAGATAAAAGAGTATAAATATATGTGAAATACAAGAAAATTAAAGGAAAGTATTGTGTAGTCTTTATGTTTTATTTATTTTTGCGATGTGAGATTTGTTGTAATATTTCTTTAACCTTTAAAGAGCATGAAATATCTTGTATATCTGTTTTTTCTCCTACTGCCGATGAATACATACGGGCAAGAGAAAGAGAATTTAAATGAAGTTTCAGTCAGCGTAGGAGTGAATTCCAATGACTGTTGGGAACTGGAAGGGGCTTATTTACGACGACTAAATCCGTACATTGGAATAGGTGCTGGTATTCATTTCTTCAACCAATACTCTACGAAAATATCCGGACAAGGACCTTATATCAGCGGAACACCTACTAATATAAGCATCCCTGCATGGACACTTTCGGATAGTAAGAAGCCGGCAGGGTTATCATTGAATCCTTATATCCACCTTAATACTCCTAAACTTTTTAAGATTTTTGGAGGGAGTGTAAGTCTGTTTGCCGAGCCGGGCATGTATCTTACATGGTATCTCAATAAGAATCAATATGTATATTATTGGGACGGAGAGGGCTATAATATTCAAAAATCTTTTCATGATAAGAAAGGAGACTGGGTGTATTGGAATGTAAGAACGGGAATAAGTATCGGTGATGAGTCGGCAACATTAAGTATCGGCTATTCCGCTTCGAACTTAGATGTATATTCATATAGAAGAAATATCGTTGTTGATGGGGTGAATCTCAGTAAAGATTTACCGAAAAAGCATTTTGTTTGGGGGCTGTTTATCAGTGCAGCCTATAAATTTTAGGTTAAGAAAATAACGGGAAAGAGAGGCATATTCTTAAAATGCTTCTCTTTTTCTTTGGTAAAATAGTAATTCAAAATACCTTGAAAATAAAATAATTCTGTAACTTTGTTCGCAAATATTTAAATCTACTTTTACAATGATTGAACGAAAAGCTCTATGAAAAAAAATATTGCTAACAGATTAATTCTTGGTTTTGCAGCTATCGGACTCCTAACTTTAGCAAGTTGTTCTAAAGATGGATTTCATGTAAACGGTGCTGTAGCAAATGCAAAAGACTCAACGCTTTACTTTGAACATAATGGCTTGGACGGCTTTATCAAGCTGGATTCCGTCAAGCTGGATGCATCGGGCAACTTCTCTTTCGATGGCGATAGAGCCGATAATCCGGAGTTTTATCGTCTTCGCATAGCCGATCAAATCATCAACATTGCGATAGATTCCACCGAAACAGTTAATATCAAAGCTACCTATCCGCAAATGGCGACGAACTATACCGTAACGGGCTCGGAGGAGAACGAGAAAGTTAAGGAACTTGCTTTGAAACAAATTAACCTTCAAACACGCTGTAACGATATTATCAGACAGCGTCCCGACATCGCCGATTCGTTAATTGTTTCGATGATTTCAGATTATAAGCGCGATGTAACCACGAACTATATCTTTAAGCAACCTATGAAGGCTTACAGCTATTTCGCCTTATTTCAATATATAGTGATAGGAAACCGGGCGCAGTTAATATTCGATCCGGCAAGAGATGTTAATGATAATAAGGTGTTTGGAGCCGTAGCAACAAGCTGGGATTCGTATTTCCCCGGTACAGAACGAACTCAAAACCTGCATAACATTACGATAAAAGGCATGAAAGACGCGAGAATAGTAAAGGCACAGAGCCACCCGGTAGAGATAAAAGCTACAGAACAAGGAGTAATCGACTTGCCGCTTCGTGATAATGTGGGCAATCTTCGCCACCTGACCGACCTGAAAGGCAAGGTAGTTCTGCTCGACTTCCACGTTTTTGCGGCTAAAGGCTCTACGGAATATATCATGCAGCTGCGCGATTTATATAATAAGTATCATGCTGCAGGACTGGAAATCTATATGGTTTCGCTCGATGAAAACCAGCACTTCTGGAAAGAACAGGTGGCCAGTCTGCCATGGATTAACGTGTACGACGACACGGGCGTAAGCCAAGCCTACACCGCTCCTGCCACCACGCTCCCCATTATTTACCTCATCGATCGTGGCAATAACGTAGTGAAAAACCCATCACAGATTAAGAATTTGAGCGCAGAAATCGAGAAATTGCTTTAGAAAGCAGCATCCGATAAACACTCGGCACCCCACTCTTGATAAATATTTCAGGGGTGGGGTGTCGGTATTTCGATAAGCGCCGATTTCTTTTTAATGTCAGTTCGGAATAAGAAAGATAATCAACGCCCTTCTTCCGACAAAGGAAAAGGTTATGTATCGCGCAGCAATATACCATCTTTTACCGTGTAAAGGGTCATGTATTGTATTGTAAAAGGTCATGTATTCCATTGCCCAAAAACATACATTACTAACAGTTTTATTTTTCTTTTCTTTGCTGTCATTTTTAACAATCCGCGTAAAAGGCTGTCAGATAAAATCTTATAATGCTAAATCGGGTGATGGTATGACAGCAACTTCTATAATTTCCCTTTCGTGTTCCCATTACTGTATTTTATCTTTTTACTGTCATAGTGTCATTAAGATACCCCCTGTAGTTATCTTATATTCAAGTGTTTATGCGAAATGTTAAAAATGACAGCAACGAAAAAATAAATTTATTCCGTGTTTTATGTAATTGCTGATTGTTTTTTGCCGATTGCAAAGATATTTTTTGTGTTAAAGTAAACATCGCCTATACGGGTTTTATATTTATTTGTTAATTTTGTAACAATATTCTTAGAAGATGAATAACTTAAATAATGTAACTATGAAGCAACTTGTAAACAGTCTATTCTGCATTTTATGCAGTCTTTTTTTGTTCTCGTGCAGTTCGGATGATTATACCTATACTCCTCCTTCGGACTTTCATTTCTTTGCCACAGATGTTCTTCTTTCCATCGAAAAAATGGATGGTCAACCTTATGGTGATTATGAGACTTTGCTGAAAAATAAGCAGATTTCAATAATGGGAGTTGCATCGAGAAAGGAAATCCCTATTGAAGTGGTTGAAGAAGAAGGCGTAAAGTACTTGCATTTTGTTGCCGAATTACCAAATGAATCGGATATGAAGATTGTTACAGATGTTACACGCTGGGAAGAAACTGGCTCGACCGATGTGATTATAATGATAAACAAGAAGGCTTTAAGGGTTACTTGTTCCTTTGTATCAGGAGGGTTGAAGTATCCATTTATAGGCGATCCGGTTATCGGGCTGGCTACTATGCAATACAAAAATAGTATTGTAAAAGAGAGTAGGACCGAGCCGATGGGGAAGTTTAAAGTAATTCTTAGGCAGAAAGTGAGTTCGGATGATTTCATCCTGACCTGCTGATACTTTTTATTTTTAATATCGTAGATAAAAAAAAACTTATTCTTCCACATAGAATTAGGGCTGATACTTCTAAAGGGTACCAGCTCTTTTGCTTGTAAGAATACAGATACTTATAAGTAGGGGTTATTATTTCGGCAGTTTCTCTTTGCTCATTAAAGAAAATCCTATTACTTTTGTGTACCTAACATCAATAAAACATAAGAATGAAGAAGCTGTTTTTTATCGCAATAATTTGTTTCTTGGTGGTGTCATGTTCGACTAACGACACAAAAAAGATAGTTATCGGCGTTTCGCAATGCTCGGAAGATATATGGAGAGAAAAGCTGAACAATGAGCTGAAAATGGCAACTTTCCAGCACGACAATATAGAATTGAGATTTTCTTCAGCCAATGACGACGACAAACTACAGGCAGAACAAATCGATTCTTTTATTTCTGCGGAGGTGGATTTATTGATTGTGTCGCCCAATCAGGTACATACCATCTCTAAGGTCATTGATAAAGCCTACGACAAAGGCATTCCCGTAATCCTCTTCGATCGTAAAACAGACTCCGATAAATACACCGCTTTCATTGGAGCCGACAACTATGAGGCCGGTTATGAGATGGGAAAGTTCATTGGCCGACAATTAGGAGGGCGCGGAAGAGTCGTAGAAATAGAAGGATTAAAAGGCTCTTCCCCTACAATCGAGCGAGCAAAAGGATTTGCAAAGGCTATAAGTAAGTACCCCGATATCAGGATTGTAAATAGAAAATACGGCAACTGGCAGCAGGATGATGCTTCCGAGACGATGGATTCCATCTTAAAAGAAACGCCGGAGTTTGATTATGTATTTGCCCAAAACGATAGAATGGCTGTCGGAGCACGGCAAACCGCCTTAAAGCGTGGCAGAAAGAACATCAGCTATGTGGGAATAGATGCCCTTGCCGTGCCCGGAGGCGGAATTGAAAAGGTGCGGGATGGCGAGTTGTCGGCCAGTTATATTTATCCGACTCGTGGCGATTTGGTGATGCAATTGGCTGTAAACATCCTTGAACATAAGCCTTTTAAGCGCGATAATTACCTAAAAGGTGCTCTTGTTACGCCCGATAATGCCAACGTTCTTTTGATGCAGAACGACGAAATGCACAAACAAACCCTGCGATTGCGCAACCTTCACGGAAAGGTGAATGAGTATCTGGCACAGTATAACCACCAAAAGATTTATTTATTTCTCCTGATAGTAATAGTAATACTGATTATTGGTATTCTGACTTTCGTACAATACAGCTTGGTACGGCAACATAAAGTGGAGGAAGAGACCGTGAAAGCAAAGCTGCAATTCTTTACAAACATCAGTCATGAGCTGCGAACTCCCCTTACTTTAATAGCAGAACCGGTAAGCAATATCTTGTCGAAGGGAGATAATCTTACCCAACAACAGCATAAAATGTTGGGAATCGTAAATCGGAATATCTCTATCATGCTTCAATTAGTGAACGAAATCCTTGATTTTAGAAAAGTACAAGCAGGTAAGATGCAGCTCGTTTTGTCCGACTTTAATCTGGCAGAAACCTTACAGCAATGGATTCTTCCTTTCTCAAGTCTTGCCGATAAGAAGAACATCAATATTAAAATTCAGGTACCGGAAAGTTTAATGATACGTGCGGACATCAACAAAGTAGAGCGTATCTGCTATAACCTGATGAGTAATGCCATCAAATACACCCGGCAAGGAGGTGTTATCACGGTTCAACTTTTTGAGGAAGAGGAGAAAGCTGTGCTTAAGATAATCGATTCCGGAACAGGTATCGCATCGGATGAATTACCAAATATCTTCCGGCATTTCTATCAAGCGCGTAATGCAAAAGGCGGAACAGGTATCGGGCTGGCACTTGTGAAGGCTTATGTAGATCTCCATCATGGAGACGTTCGGGCTTCAAGCGAGCAGGGAAAGGGCTCTACTTTTACGGTTATATTGCCTCTTGCACAGAAGGGGGAGACGCGGAATGTTGCCGTAACACAGTCGTTGCAGCAGGTAATCAAGGCTGAAGATACGGGAAAACTCAATGCAACCCGCAATATAAACCGGCTCACTGCACCACAATTATTAGAGAAACCGGAGGTGCTGATTATCGATGATAATGCCGATATTCGCAGTTATCTTCAAGCTACTTTGGAAGAATACTATAAGATTAGCGAGGCAGACGATGGCAAAAAGGGACTTGAAATTGCACGTAAGATAGTTCCCGATCTTATTGTAAGCGATGTGATGATGCCTGTAATGGATGGTATAGAATTCTGTAAACACCTAAGAGCAGATGCGGCTATCAGTCATATTCCGGTGATATTACTTACAGCCCGTAATCTGGATGAGCAACGAATAGAAGGTTATGAGAGTGGAGCTGATGCCTATTTGGTAAAGCCTTTTTCTATGAATTTGCTGATTTCTCGTATCGATAACTTGCTGAAAAGCCGTAAGCAATTAGGCAAGATTCTCTCTTCTCCTTCCGCTCAAGAGGAGATGATACCGCTATCTAACGAGGCAGATAAGGATTTTGTAGAGAGACTTCGTAAGGTTATTCAAGATAATCTGTCCGACTCTGAATTAAGTGTAGAGAAAATTGGTGGTGAAGTAGGGCTCTCTCGTGTACAGCTTTATCGGAAAGTGAAGGCTCTTACCGGTTATTCTCCCGTTGAAATGGTGCGAAAAGCCCGCTTGGCTCGTGCTAAACACTACCTACAAGCATCGGAAAAAAACATTTCGGAGGTTGCTTATGCGGTAGGTTTTACCTCTCCGAGTTACTTCTCTAAGTGCTATAAAGAGGAGTATGGAGTACAACCGGGACAGGAAAGATAATAATCGTTCATAACTTAAGATAAATGTTACATTGAAATACATTTCTGAAGTTATGAACGATTTTTAATGTAATCCTCTTTAATATTATCTTACCTTTGTGCAGAAATCTAAATTAAACTTATAACAGTATGAAGAAAATAATTATGGTTGCAGCATTAAGCATTATGTTAGGTGCTACTAATGTACAGGCACAAGAGTTCCTTGGTAACAACCATGTGATGAAACGAGTGTTTGGAACCGAGAAGTATTTGTTGCTTCCGGTAGAGGAAAGCGAGCCGAATGCACATATTAAGGTGATTAAAAACAATCAGGTAGTACAGGAGTTTAACTGTAAATTGGCAGTTAATAAAACCGACTATTTTGTTCCACTTGATGTGCAACGTTTTGGTAATGATGTGTTACTTGATATACAGTTTTCCGGTGATCGACGTACAATTGGTGTGATGCAAGACTTTGCTTGCTGGAAAGGAATGAAGACAACCAATACTTTCGACACGGCTAATCGTGAGCAATACCGTCCTGTTTATCATCATACTCCGGCTTATGGATGGATGAACGACCCTAATGGAATGTTCTATAAGGATGGAATTTGGCATTTATACTTCCAGTATAATCCATATGGATCGCAGTGGGAGAATATGACTTGGGGGCATAGTACCAGTACCGACCTTATCCATTGGCAGCAATTACCCAATGCAATTGAGCCGGATGCTCTCGGAACTATCTTCAGTGGCAATTCTGTTATAGACCATAATAATACCGCAGGTTTCGGAAATGATGCCGTTGTGGCCATCTATACCACTGCCGGAGCTTCCCAAACGCAGAGCATGGCATACAGTACCGATGGTGGAAAGACCTTTACCAAGTATGCCAATAACCCGATTATCACCAGCGATGTACCAGACTTCCGCGATCCAAAACCATTCTGGAATGAGGATATTAAGAAGTGGAACTTGGTGCTGGCAGCCGGTCAGGAACTCCGTTTCTATAGCTCAGACAACCTGAAAGACTGGACTTTCGAGAGTTCTTTCGGCGATGGTTATGGTAATCATGGCGGTGTTTGGGAGTGTCCCGACTTGCTGAAGATGGGTAATGGCAAGTGGGTTCTTATTTGTAACATTAACCCCGGAGGCCCGTTTGGTGGTAATGCCACCCAATATTTCACCGGTTCTTTCGATGGACATAAGTTTGTTTGTGATACAAAACCGGAGGTAACCAAATGGATGGATTATGGAAAAGACCACTATGCTACCGTTACTTTCTCCAATACTCCGGATGGTCGGCATGTAGCTTTGCCATGGATGAGCAATTGGCAATATGCTAATCAGGTGCCAACAAAGCAATATCGCTCTGCCAATGGTGTTCCACGCGACCTTGGTGTGTTTTCTTATCAGGGTCAAACCTATGTTAGTGTGAAGCCTTCTCCTGAGGTTTATGCTGCTTTTTCTACCGGTATTGTGAGCAAATTGCCATCGGCAGCTTATTTGGAGGTGCTTAATCTAAAGCCTAATGCCACGATAACACTCTCTAATGATAAAGAGGAGAAGGTCGTTATGGTGTATGACGCAAAAAAGGGGACGTTCTCTATGGATAGGAATAACAGTGGAAAGACAGATTTCAGCAATGACTTCAAGGCTACCACCATAGCTCCTGTATTCGGAGCAATGCGAGGTTTGCACATCTTTTTAGATAAAAGCAGCATAGAAGCATTCGATGTGGATGGGAAAATGGCCATGACAAATATCGTGTTCCCTACCATACCTTACAATAAGATAACTGTAACCGGATGTAAAATAAAAATTCATCCGCTGAAATAAAAAGTAAGATAATCGTTCGATGATTTCCGGAAAAAATGCGCATGTAACATTTTTCTCTATCGTTGAACGATTATTTTCATCTTTGAAAAGTCTATTCTACTAATTTTGTCGGGAGTAAAGTTATCGACAAATTCCCAACTAAATAAAATAAATCATTATGTCTAAATTCAATAAGTTGGCAATTCTGCCGGTTATGTTATGCTTCTTTGCCATGGGGTTTGTCGACCTTGTGGGTATTGCTTCTAACTATGTAAAGAAAGATTTGGCTCTTAACGATGCTACTGCCAATATCTTTCCCTCGTTGGTATTCTTTTGGTTTCTGATATTTTCAGTGCCAACAAGCATGTTGATGAATAAGATTGGTCGCAAGAAAACAGTTTTGGTAAGTCTTATCGTAACCTTATTTTCGCTTGTTTTGCCCATTTTCGGCAATTCATTCGGTCTTATGCTCATAGCTTTCTCGTTATTAGGTATTGGTAATGCATTGATGCAAACATCGTTGAATCCGTTGGTTTCTGTTGTTATGCGGGGTGGAAATTTGGCTGCAACCTTAACTTTCGGACAGTTTATAAAGGCTATTGCCTCTTTTATGGCACCTTATTTAGCCATGTGGGGAGCACAAGCCACCATCCCAACATTCGACTTAGGTTGGCGAGTTCTATTCCCAATATATCTAGCCATAGGTATTCTTGCCACATTCTTGTTATCGACTACTCCTATAGAAGAGGAGCCTTTGACCGGTAAAACCAACAGTTTCATCGATTGTGTCAAGCTGTTAGGTAAGCCAATTGTACTCCTTTGTTTTTTAGGAATTATGTGCCACGTGGGTATTGATGTAGGAACTAACACCACGGCACCCAAGATTCTGCAGGAACGTTTGCACTTTAGTCTTGACGATGCAGCCTTTGCCACTTCGTTATATTTTGCTTTCCGTACATTGGGATGTCTTACAGGCTCTTTCTTCTTACGTATTATGAACAACAAACTGTTCTTTGCTATCTCGATAGTAATGATGGCTTTGTCGATGATAGGGCTTTCTTTCGGTACTTCTAAAGCGGTGCTTTATACGGCAATAGCACTTGTTGGTTATGGTAATAGCAACGTCTTCTCATTGATTTTTGCCACAGCACTGAAGGCAATGCCAAAGGATCAGAACGAAGTTAGCGGCTTAATGATTATGGGTTTGTTTGGAGGAACAATCTTCCCGCTATTCATGGGCTTCTCAAGCGATGCTTTCGGACAAATCGGTGCTGTAGCTATCATGGCTGTAGGTGTTCTGTACTTGTTCTCATTTATTCCTAAAATCAAATAAAATAACTATATAAACTTATGAGTAAATATATCATTGGACTTGGTGAAGCACTATGGGATTGCCTTCCGGAAGGTAAGAAGTTGGGTGGCGCACCTGCTAATTTTGCCTACCATGCCAGCCAGTTTGGCTTTGAGGCTTTAGCTATTAGTGCGCTGGGCAACGATGCTTTAGGCGATGAAACCGTAGAACAATTTGAAGAAAAAGGTGTAAAATACTTGATGCCACGTGTAGATTACCCTACCGGAACGGTACAAGTGGAGCTGGATTCGGAAGGTATTCCTACCTACGATATAAAAGAAGGTGTCGCTTGGGATAATATTCCATTTACCGAAGAGCTGGAGAAAGCAGCGAAAAATGCTCGTTGTGTTTGCTTTGGATCGCTTGCTCAGCGTAGCAGTGTTAGTCGTCAGACTATCCAACAGTTCTTGGAAGCAACGCCAAAGGACTGCTTGAGAATATTCGATATTAATCTTCGTCAGCAGTTCTATACAAAAGAAATTATTCAATCGTCGCTAAAACAAGCCAGCATCTTGAAGATTAATGACGAGGAATTGGTAGCTCTCGGTCGTATGTTCGGATATCCCGGACTGGACATCGAGAATAAGTGCTGGTTGTTGATGGGCAAATATCATTTGGATATGCTTGTACTTACCTGTGGCGTGAATGGTTCGTATGTCTTTGCTCCTAATCAGATGACTTTCCAACCAACGCCAAAAGTAGAGGTTGCCGATACTGTAGGGGCTGGCGATTCCTTTACAGGAGCATTTGCTTCTGCCCTCCTTTCGGGTAAAACGGTGGAAGAAGCACATAAACTTGCAGTAGAGGTGAGCGCCTATGTATGTACACAAAACGGGGCTATGCCCCATCTTCCGGAGGAGTTACTCAGTTTTATTAAATAGAAAATAGGTACAGTGTTCTTAGTAATCAGATTGTAATCTTTGGATAACCCAACTGTTTTTGCCGGGCTGATGGAATGTTTTTCTGTTGGCTTGGCTTTCTTTATTTATACCGGTGACGTGCTGTGTTTATGCTTTCTTCCATATGTGTTGTAATGTTCTGCCATCTTCTGCCGGTGTATATGGATAATTTGCTGTGGAATACTTGCATGATATACCGTTGTTTTCAATCCTTTGCCGGGAGAAAATCCTGTGCATTATATATTTTTCCCTTATATAATTAGGGAAATCCCACTCGAATTCTTATAAAATAAACGTATCTTTGTAGTATCTATCAAGCGAAAGGATACTTGCAGGCAGCGCTTATAGGCAGCCGGAAGGCTCAATGAGAAAAGGAAAAATATAAACCTAACATGAACTGATAATGATTAAAACGAAAGGGTATAATTATGAAGCAGACGAATTTTTACAACTTTCTTTGTAAGGCCGGATTAGTGGTTTTTATGGCAACCGTATTTACAATTACTGCATCGGCTCAACGTCCGGGCACCTTATATACCTTTTCCGGAGGAACTGTGTTTTATCAAAACCGGCCGATGGTGGGTGTGGATGCACGCTCGTTTGTCGATTTGGGCTTAGGTTATGCCAAGGACTATCGCAACGTTTACTATAATGGGAGCATTCTTCCATACGTCGATGCAGCCTCTTTCCGCCTTAAAAACATCCCGGGCGATTATCGTGGAAACTACCCATCCGGTTATGACTATGGTTATGAGCCTTACAGGATGGAGGGGTATAAGGTAACTTCCAATGCCGTATTGTTCAATGGCAAGAAGATAAGCGACTCACCTCGTGGCTTTAAAGACTTGGGTTGGGGGTATGCCAAGGACGCCTTTGATGTTTATTTCTTGGGAAGGAAGATGAATGCTTCTACGATTGGTTTCAGGGTGCTCGGTGATGGTTATGCAGCCGACAGCTTTGATGTTTATTTTGAAGGAGGCAAGATGGATGCCAGCACCATCGGCTTTAAAGTTCTTGGTAATGGCTATGCAGAAGATTCTTTCGATACCTATTATTTGGGAAAGAAGGTAAGATAGGATAAATGGGACAGATAAAAGGTGAAATAATAAACGGGGATAGAGGAATGTACGAGAAAGATAGAGCTGCGTCTTCTGTAAAGAAGATATCCGGGAACGAGGCAAAGGCTGATATTTGTTATCATCGGTTTGCTGCCCCGATGGGCGATTTTCTTATTGCCGTAAAGGATGGAAAGGTGTGTAGTTGTGGTTGGATAACCGATGAAATCGGCGAAAAACACCCTGAGTGGATAGAAGATAAGGCACCTCTCCATCCTCTTTTGCAACGTACAAAACAACAGTTGCAGGAGTATTTTGCAGGTACCCGTACGCAGTTTGACTTGCCCTTGCTGCTGGAAGGAACTCCTTTTCAGCAAAAAGCATGGGAGGTGTTGCAGCACATTCCTTACGGCAAAGTGATTACGTATGGTGAGGAAGCACGCCGAATGAATCACCCCAAGGCGGTAAGAGCCGTAGGAGGAGCCAACCATGCCAACCCTATCGCTATTATCGTTCCCTGCCATCGTGTGGTGGCAGCCGGAAGAAAGTTAGGCGGATATGGCGGTGGAATCGACAAAAAAAGATTTCTCCTCACCCTTGAACAGGCCAAATAAGCCTCTCTATTCTCTTTGTTTGTTGTTTTTGCAAGTACAGTTTGTAGAAAATCTGAGTACGGACTTTACCGGAATTATGCCGGTATGGAATAGGCATCTCCAACCAAACTATATACAACAACCTAACTATTTAAAATTATTTTCGTTTGCTGTCATTTTTAACACTTGCGATAAATAATTGGATATAAGCAGCTTATTGCAGATTTCGGAATGAGAGTATGACAGCAAATGTAGAAATGTTATGATGGTAAAGTAGTAGGAGATTTGCAAAAGTTGCTGTCATACCCTCATCTTTTTTATCGTAGCAACTCCTTGTTTTTTAGCTGTTTATATGAATTATTAAAAGTGACGGCAAATAAAATAAAAAATAACTTTGTAGTAATATATGCTCTTTTATGCAGCAAAAGATACTCTTTTGTGCTGTAATACATGCCCTTTCACCTCGCAATATAGTACCTTTTACACTGTAAAAGAGTATATACACACTTGCTGTTCATATTCCTTATCCTGCATAGGAGGGTAAAATCAGTTAATAATGGGCAGACAAGTGTTTCTGCATTATTGTCTTTTCTTATACCCGGTTGCTTTTGTCAGCCTGCGATAACCTTATATGGGCCGATTGCATCGTTTCCTGATATGATGCGATTTCATCGATACCACGTTTGATACATACTGTGTAAAAAATGTTACATAGTGTATTTATTAATAATTGATGAACGTTTTTTACTTGTCCTAAATCAATTTTAAGAATACTTTTGCAGGTGCAATCGTATCATAAACATTGTAATTTATTATTATAAACCTATTAAATTAAGTGATTAGATGAAACATTTAAAACTAATCCTATTCATCCTTGTTGTTCTCTCTACGTCTTTGGCGGTGAGTGCTCAGAAAGTAACAACAAATGGAACGGTTATATCGTCGGCCGACGGTGAGCCTGTTATCGGTGCCATTATTCAAGAAAAAGGAACGGATAATAAGGCTGTAACCGATTTAGATGGTAATTACAGGATGCAGGTTAATGGCAATGCCAAGCTGATAATCTCGTATCTGGGTTTCAAACAGCAGGAAGTCGAGGCCGGATCGGATGTAAAAGTTACCTTGCAAGAGGATGCAAAAGACTTGAACGAGGTGGTTGTAGTGGGCTATCAGACCCAACGTAAGGCCGACCTGACGGGTGCTGTATCGGTGGTTAGCGTAGAAGAATTGGCCAAGCAGAATGAGAATAATCCAATGAAAGCCCTTCAGGGACGTGTTCCGGGTATGAATATTACGGCTGATGGCTCTCCGTCCGGAGCGGCAACAGTCCGTATTCGTGGTATCGGCACACTGAATAATAATGACCCTTTGTATATTATTGACGGTGTTCCTACGAAAAGCGGAATGCACGAATTGAATGGAAACGATATAGAAAGTGTGCAGATATTGAAGGATGCAGCCTCTGCTTCTATCTATGGTAGTCGTGCTGCAAACGGTGTTATCATCATCACTACCAAGAAAGGAAAGGAAGGAAAAGTAACCGTTAATGTCGATGCTTCGGTTGCTGCATCGATGTATGCGCACAAAATGGACGTATTGAATGCCAAAGAATATGGTCAAGTAATGTGGCAAGCTTATGTAAACGACGGCATGGATCCTAACACTAATGGTCTTGGTTATCGTTACAACTGGGGCTACAATGTGCAAGGTAACCCCGTATTGAATAGTATCACCATGAAAAAATATCTGGATGATGCCGGTACAACACCGGCTGCTGATACCGATTGGTTTGATCAAATATCGCGTACGGGAGTCGTTCAGAACTATAATGTAGCCGTAAGCAGTGGCTCTGATCGCCACTCTTCTTACTTTTCTTTGGGCTATTACAAGAATTTGGGTATTATAAAAACATCCGACTTCAACCGCTATTCTGCCCGCTTCAACACGGAATACAAGTTGATAAAAGACGTGCTGACGATCGGAGAGCATTTCACCCTGAACCGTACCAGTGAAGTTCAGGCTCCCGGTGGCTTCTTGTCGAATGTGCTGCAGTTCAACCCTTCCCTACCTGTTTATACCGAGAATGGCGACTATGCCGGCCCGGTGGGAGGCTATCCCGACCGTGAGAATCCATACGCACGTCTGCAAAGAAATCGCGATAACCGCTATACTTACTGGCGGACATTCGGTGATGCCTATATCAACCTTCATCTGTTCAAGGGTTTCAATCTCCGTTCAACCTTCGGTCTGGACTATGCGCAAAAGCAACAGCGCATCTTTACTTATCCTATTACAGAAGGTAACGTTGCCAACGATAAGAATGCCGTAGAGCCAAAGCAGGAGCATTGGACGAAATGGATGTGGAATGCGGTGGCCACTTATAATTTTCAGATAGGCAAACACCGCGCTGATGCCATGGCAGGTGTCGAACTTAATCGTGAGGATGATAGTAATTTTTCGGCTTATAAAGAAG
This sequence comes from Prevotella sp., assembly GCA_041855505.1. Classification (GTDB taxonomy): domain Bacteria; phylum Bacteroidota; class Bacteroidia; order Bacteroidales; family Bacteroidaceae; genus Prevotella. Next base: position 40,722 of record JBHAEI010000035.1, on the reverse strand, counting down.
ACTTTATCGTGCTGAACACAGACTATATGTGGCCAAATGCCGGTACCGGCGTGGCACAGAGCTATGGTACCGGCGAGGGCTATTCGCTCGTTTCTTACTTCGGTAAACTGAACTATAACTATGCCGACAAGTATCTTGCTTCGCTAACCTTGCGCTATGATGGCTCTTCCCGTTTCGGAAAGAACAACCGTTATGCCACCTTTCCATCAGTTTCTTTGGGTTGGCGCATCAATCAGGAGAAGTTCTTGCAAGATGCTACATGGCTGAACGACTTGAAGCTACGCGCCTCATGGGGGCAGACGGGTAATCAGGAAATATCGAACATTGCACGCTATACCATCTTTGTAAGCAACTATGGCAATACCGAGAATGGCGGTCAGAGCTATGGTACATCGTATGATATTGAAGGAACAAATGGTGGAAAGACTCTTCCCAGTGGTTTTAAGCGTAACCAGTTGGGCAATGACAACATTAAATGGGAAACCACTACACAAACCAACTTCGGTTTGGATTTCTCGATGTTCAACTCATCCCTGTATGGAAGTTTCGATTGGTACTATAAGAAAACCCGTGATATTCTCGTTCAAATGGCCGGTATTGCAGCCATGGGAGAGGGGAGCACACAGTGGATTAACGCAGGTGCCATGGAAAACAAGGGCTTTGAGCTGAATGTCGGCTACCGAAAAACAACCGACTGGGGCTTGCATTACGACCTGAATGCTAACATAAGCTCTTACAGAAACAAGATAACAGCCCTTCCGGCAACCGTTGCTGCCAACGGAACTTTCGGCGGAAATGGTGTAAAGAGTGTCATCGGACATCCGATGGGAGCACAGGTAGGTTATGTAGCCGACGGAATCTTCAAGAGTCAGGACGAAATAGATAACCATGCAAGACAGGAAGGTGCAGGCTTGGGACGTATCCGTTGGAAAGATTTAAGCCATGATAACGTGATTACGGAAGCCGATCAGGACTGGATTTACAATCCTGTACCCGACTTCTCGTACGGCTTCAACATCTATCTGGAGTACAAGAATTTCGACCTGACCATGTTCTGGCAGGGGGTACAAGGCGTTGATGTAATCTCTGATTTGAAGAAAGAGACAGATATTTGGGCCGGGCTGAACATCGGTTTCCTTAACAAAGGTAACCGCTTGCTGGACGCATGGAGCTCTGTAAACGCATCAAGCAATATACCAGCATTGTCGCTTTCAGACAATAACAATGAGAAGCGTGTATCTACTTATTGGGTAGAAAACGGCTCTTACCTAAAGCTGCGTAATCTTCAGTTGGGCTATAATCTCCCAAAGAACGTAGCTGCCAAGCTGGCCATGCAGCGACTGCGTCTTTATGTAAGTGCGCAAAATCTATTGACAATCCATAGCAAAAACTTCACGGGAGTAGATCCTGAAAATCCTAACTTCGGCTATCCTATTCCTTTGAATCTGACTTTTGGTGTTAATGTTACTTTCTAACCGTTATTCATTTGATTATAATATGAAAAAGATATTTTATTCAGCACTTATGCTGGCAACCTTTGCCATGACAGGCTGTTCCGACTTCTTGGATGAACAGAAGCCACAGGCAACCCTTAATGATGAGCAGGTTAAGGATGCAAAATATGTAGATAAACTGGTTATTTCTGCCTATGCAGTATTCATTTCTGCCGAAGACATCAACTCGTCTTTCTCAATGTGGAATTTTGATGTACGCAGCGATGATGCCTATAAGGGCGGAAACGGAACAAGCGATGGTGATGTATTCCACCAACTGGAGATAGAACAAGGAGTACTGACCACCAACTGGAACATCAGCGACATGTGGCAAAGATTGTATAATTGTATTTCTCGTGTAAATACAGCTATCTCGGTTTTAGAGAAGGTTGATGCCTCTACTTATGCGGAAAAAAGCCGACGTCTGGCGGAGATGAAGTTTCTTCGAGCCTATGCCCACTTTCTGTTGAAACGACTTTATAAAAATATTCCTTTTGTAACGAATGCTAACCTGACGACGGAACAGTATAATTCGCTGTCTAACCGAGAGTATTCCAACGATGAGGGCTGGAAGGTTATCATCGATGATTTGGAGGAGGCTTACCATGGTTTGCCTGCAACACAGGCCGACAAAGGTCGCCCAACAAGGGCTGCGGCAGCTGCATTCTTAACAAAGGTGTACCTTTATAAGGCCTATCATCAGGACAATGAAAACTCTAATGAGGTAACAAGTATCTCGAAAGAAGATTTGGCCAAAGTGATAGAATACAGTGATCCGAGCATTTATTCCAATGCTGGATTTGGACTGGAAAGCGACCTTCATAATAACTTTCGTCCTGAGCCACAGTACGAAAATGGCAAGGAGAGCATCTGGGCAATGCAATATTCTATCAATGATGGCACGACAAAAGGCAACCTTAACTGGAGTTACGGGCTGATAGTTCCGAATATTCCCGGTGTTACGGATGGTGGTTGCGACTTTTACAAGCCCAGTCAGAACTTGGTAAATGCGTATCGTACTGATGTAGATGGACATCCTTATATCGATAATTTTAATCAGAAAGATTACGATAAAACCGCAGATTATGCCGATCCACGCCTGTTCCTGACAGTAGGTATTCCCGGACTCCCATATGAGTTTAATGACAAATACATCATGGATGAGAGTTCTACATGGAGCCGTAGCAATGGACTGTATGGTTATTATGTAACATTAAAGCAGAATGTAGATCCCGAAAGTCCTTATCTGGTGAAAGGAAACTGGTGGGGCACATCGGAGAACAGAATAGTTTTCCGCTATGCAGACGTACTTCTGGAGCGTGCAGAAGCACTTGTTCAACTGAACGACGGACGCATCGGAGAGGCGATTGATATTGTCAATCAGATACGAAACAGGGCTAAGCAGAGCACAGGTGTTATTGCAAACTATGAAACCGACTATGGCGTAAGGATGAACATAGCCCCTTATACAGGGTCGTATAGTCAGGAAGAAGCACTTAAAATTGTAAAGATGGAACGCCGGTTGGAACTGGGATTAGAGTGTGAACGCTTCTTCGATTTGGTAAGATGGGGTGAGGCAGATAAAGTGTTGAACAAGTATTTTGCAGAAGAGGCCAACGACTGCTCTATCTATAGCAGTGCCCGTTTTACCAAAAATAAGAACGAGTATCTTCCTATTCCTTATGCACAGATTGCTGCTTCTAATGGAAATTACAAACAAAATATTGGAGAATGGTAATTATGAAAACAAAAATACTGACAGCATTGATGGCCTTAATGGCCTTTTTGGCAATGGGAGGCTGTAGTGATAACAACCTATCCGATTTGCAACTGGATGGCAACTGCTTGGTAGATACGATAGCCTTAGATAGCTATGCAGGAATTGTGGATAAAACAGCACGTACAATAACGGTACGTGTTCCTGAAACCTATGATGTATCTAAAATGAAGGTTACTGGCTTAGGTATCAGTGAGAGGGCTACAAGTAATATACATTTAGGCGATGAACTGAATATGACGGTACCCCAAGTAATGAGTATTCAGAACGGCGACGTATTCCTGAACTGGACGATAAAGGCAGTTCGGGATGAGGCAAGGATCACTTCTTTCAAGTTAAATGGTACTTATAATGGAGTAATTAATCAGGACAATAATACGATTTCTGTTTATGTTCCGAATACGGTAAATATCAAATCCCTTACTCCTACCATGATATTAAGCGCCAATGCTACTGTAAATCCGGGGAATGGAGTTGTAACCGACTTTACCTATCCGGTTACTTATACTGTTACAAATAACACTGCCAAGACAACTTACACGGTAACAATAACGGCCATAGGCAAGCCTACAGCTGTTTTCGTAGGATTGGCTTCTTCGATGGATGAATTGAATCCGGAGGAACTAACAGCATGTAAATGGATGCTTCAGAATATCCCTAACTCGCTATATGCTTCTTTTGATAACATAAAAAAAGGCAGTATCGATTTGAGCGAGTGCAAGGTGATATGGTGGCATTATCATAAAGATGGTGGCGTCGATGGTAAGGAGGCATTCGAACATGCAGCTCCGCAAGCTGTAGATGCAGCTATATCTCTTCGTAACTATTATAACAATGGAGGTGCGTTCCTGTTTACCCGCTATGCTACGAATATGCCGGCAGAGATAGGTGCGGTAAATAACGATGCTGCCCCAAACAACTGTTGGGGACAGAACGAGAACGAAGCCGAGACCGTGAATAGTCCTTGGAGCTTCGGAATACAAGGGCATACCGACCATCAGTTGTTCCAAAACCTCGTTATGAAGAGCGGAGAACCTAACAATGTATATACTTGCGATGCCGGTTATCGTATTACGAACTCAACGGCTCAGTGGCATATTGGGGCAGACTGGGGTGGATATTCCGACTATAATGTTTGGAGAACACAGACCGGCGCTAAGGATTTGGCCTATGGTGGCGATGGTGCTATCGTAGTTTGGGAGTTCCCATCCAAAGGCTCTACGGGTAAAATTGTCTGCATAGGTTCTGGTTGTTACGACTGGTACAGCATTGATGACGTACCTTCTACCTACCACGACAATATAGCTACCATGACAATGAATGCGCTTAATTATCTGATGAATAAATAAAAAACAGTAAATATGAAGACAATGATATATTCGCTGGTACTCACAGCAGGTTTGGGATTGTCACTATCAGGTTGTAATAGCAGTGATGATACCGTCATAGAAGAAAAGGATTGGAACAATACAAGCTATTTTCAGTCTAACGATGCTGCTGTACAAGATACTTATTACAAGCCTGCCGTGGGCTATGTAGGCGACCCGATGCCTTTCTATGATGCAAAGGTCGGCGACTTCAAGATACTCTATCTTCAGGATTTTCGTCCTAATCAGGCAGGCACCTATCACCCTATCTGGGCTGTAGCTACTAAGGATGCAGCCAATTATGAGTCGCTTGGAGAGCTGATTCCATGCGGAGGAATAAGCGAGCAGGACGCCGCTTTGGGTACGGGCTCTACCGTTTACAACGATGCCGATGGGCTGTATTACACCTTTTATACGGGCAATAAGTACCAGCCAACGGCTTCCGACAACCGTGAAGTGGTAATGATGGCCACCTCGCCCGACTTTAAGACTTGGACAAAAAATCGCACTTTCTATCTGAAGGGCGACCAATATGGTTACAGCAAGAATGATTTTCGCGACCCATTTGTGTTTAAAGGCGATGATGGAAAGTGGCACATGCTGGTGGCAACAACCGTTGGTACAAAGGGACATCTGGCGGAGTTCACCTCTCCCGACCTTAAAACTTGGATGCATGCAGGTACTTTTATGACGATGATGTGGGATCGTTTCTATGAGTGCCCGGATGTGTTCAAGATGGGCGACTGGTGGTATCTTGTGTATAGCGAGAAGCATTCTGCTATCAGAAGAATTCAGTATTTCAAAGGAAGAACGCTCGAAGAGCTGAAAAATTGTACGAAGAATGATGCGGGTATATGGCCCGATGCACATGAAGGCTTCTTGGATAGTAGAGGTGTTTATGCTGGAAAGACAGCCGGCGATGGAACTAACCGCTATCTGTGGGGCTGGTGTCCTACTCGCTCAGGTAAGGATAATACAGCGGTCGGGGCATCTCCTGCAGAGCCGGAATGGGCTGGTAACCTTGTGGCATACCGTCTTATTCAGCATAATGATGGTACATTAACCCTTGGAGAAGTACCCGCTATCAGTGCAAAATACAGCCAAAAGCAAGAAGTTCGGCTCATGGCACAGAGTGGAACGGGTATTAATTCCACTGCTGATGGCTACAGTTTGTCGGGCGATTCGTATGTATTGTTTAATCGTTTGGGCAGTCATAATAAGATTTCGTTTACCGTTACTACAGCCGGTAATACCGATAAGTTTGGTGTTTCTTTAGTTCGTGGAACTGATTCGGAAAAGTATTATTCTATGGTTGTTAATCCGGAGAATGATGAAACACGTAAGGTAAACTTTGAAGAAGAAGGACCTTCAGGCAAAGGCTTTATCGAAGGAATAGATGGATATAATTTTACACGCCCTTCAGATAATGTCTATCATGTTACAATCTATACCGATAATAGTGTCTGTATAATGTATATTAATGATATCTGTAGTTATACCAATCGCATTTATGGCATTCAAAAGAATTGTTGGAGCATTAATAGCTATGGTGGCAATATCAAGATTTCCGACTTATCGGTTAGTCAATACTAAAATAGAATCATCCTGTCTGCTGAGTATTGATTGATAAAGACTGCTTGATAGCTGTTTAGTTATAGAGTAAAGCATATTGGCAGTTAGTTAATTCGGGCGATATTAGAATATAAACTTTCTAATATCGCCCCTTTTGTTATGCGTGTTAGGGACTATCGTTACATCTAAAGGCTATAACCAAAAAGGCGATACCCTGTCGTGAAAGGTATCGCCTTTTGTAACATATAATGTTGTTTTGAACTTGAGAGATGAGACTTCCCAGTCTCGGATTGTTTTAATTTAAAATGATGTATTATTGAAAGCTCAGAAAATTTCTATCGTGTAATAGTGGAATTCGATGCGTTCAGCTTGTGCTGCAAGGTGTCTGTCTTCATAGAATCGGCTTGTGCCATGGAAGATCCCTCCTTGATTTTTTCTACACCGGCAGTATTCGTCGGTTGTGCTGCCGGCTCGTTGGCATCGAAAGCACTCTGAACAGCATTGCCCAGCGTGATGAGGATGGCAACGACGGCTGCCGCCTTGAAGAGGGGAGCAAGACGCTCACGCAGGGTAACAACCTTTGCCTTTACAGGCTTCTCCTCTTCGATAAGGCTTAATACCTTCTTATCGAACGTAGCATCGAGTACATTTTCCTTTTCGTCTTGTTGAACAAAGTCGAACAAAGATTTGTAGGGCTTCAAATCAGATGGTACATCCTCCTGTGCGAAGAATGCGCGTAGTATCTCCTCTTCCTGAAGAGAAGTCTCGCAACGCCAGTAGCGTTCCATCAGTTGTTCTATGTACTTATAATCCATAATTGTCTAATTTCAAATAGAGTTGTTTTACAGTTTGTCTGGCTCTGAAGATGTTTACCTTTACCTGTTCCTCTGTTATTTCGAGGATTTGGGCTATCTCCTTATACGATTTGCCTTCGAACTCCCGCAGCTGCATGCAGCTTTTTTGTTTTTCCGGCAGCGAATTGACGATGTTCCGCACGAGTTGAATGCGGTCGCGCTGTATCATTTGCTCCTGCGGAGTGGCTGCCTGCAATGCTTCTGCTGAAGAAAGATTGTCGAGCGAGTCATTGTTATTCTCCTTGTTCCTAATCCTGTCGAGCGACAGGTTGCGGCAAATGCGTAGGCTATAAGCCTCTATCGACTCTATCTCTTGCCATTCGTCTTTTCTGTTCCAGACTTTTATCAGTGTGTCCTGTACAATATCCTCGGCCTCTTCTTTGCTCATTGTGATGCGAAGAGCCAACCGAAAAAGATGATTCTTTAACGGCAAGACATCGTCTCGGAAACTGATTTTTTTCATCTTAACTGTATAAATGACGATTATGGAGGGTGAAAAGTTACAGTAATCGTTGGAAGAATGCTGCTTTTTAACTTTTGTTCACCTGTTTATTGTTCCAGCTTTCTATCTCTCTCTTTACTTTGTAATGACGGTACCCTGCCTGCCATCAATGGCACTTGCCTGTGTAATGACAACCTTTCGTACCCCGGCATAGACGGCTGCAAGGGCATTCTCGAGCTTGGGAATCATGCCGCCCGCCACGATTCCTTCCTTGACAAGTGTCTGGAAAACGGCAGGTGTGATGGAAGGTATCACGCTATCGTCGTCGTTGGGATTACGAAGCACTCCCTTTTTCTCGAAAGAATAGATGAGCGTTACATCGTATCGTACTGCCAGCGCCTTGGCTGTTTCGGCTGCAATGGTGTCGGCGTTGGTATTGAGGAGACTGCCTTTTCCGTCGTGTGAGAGGGGAGCCAGTACCGGGACAGCTCCCTCTTCGAGCAGGGCAGAGAGCACTTGGCAGGATACTTTATCGACATCGCCCACGAACCCATAGTCTGTACCGTTCTTTACGGGGCGTTTATGCGCCTTTACTACGTTCATGTCGGCACCGGTAAGTCCGATGCCGTTCACTCCCTTTGCCTGCAGCTTGGCCACGATGTTCTTGTTTACCAAGCCTCCATATACCATAGTTACCACTTCGAGCATGGCCGCGTCGGTTATGCGCCGTCCCTCTATCATGGTGCTTTCAATGCCCAGTCCGGCAGCAACCTTGGTAGCTCTTCGCCCGCCACCATGCACCAACACCTTCTTTCCTTGAATGGCCGAGAAGGCGGTTAGCAGGGTGTCTAACTGCTGTTCGTCCTCTACGACGGCGCCACCTACCTTCACTACGGTTACAGTTTCTTTCATATATGTTCTGCCTTTATTATATAATTAAGGTGTACGAGTTCCTCCTACACCTTAACCTGTTCTTCTTTCTGCCCGCTGTCGGCTTACTCCAGATAAGTATAGCCATACAGTCCGTTGCGATAGTTGCTAAGGAATTCCTTGCCTTCTTCTACAGAAATCTTGCCTTGCTTCACACTCTTGGTAACCCATATCTCCAGTTGTCGTACAAGTTTCTTAGGGTTATACTGTACATATTCGAGCACCTCCTCGATTGTTTCACCGTCGAAAATCTGGTCGATGTGATAACCTCCGTTTTTAACCGATATGTGAACGGCATTCGTATCGCCGAACAGGTTGTGCATATCTCCAAGTATTTCTTGGTAAGCACCTACCAAAAATACGCCAAGATAATAAGGCTCTTTATTCTTTAGTGGGTGTACAGGGAGTACATAGCTGCTTCTTCCATCTGCAACAAAGTTTGAAATCTTACCGTCACTATCGCAAGTAATATCCTGAAGGGTAGCATTTCGGGTAGGTCTTTCATTGAGCCGTTGGATAGGAACGACGGGAAAGAGCTGATCGATAGCCCATGAATCAGGGAGAGACTGGAATAAAGAGAAGTTGCAGAAATACTTGTCGGCAAGCAACTTATCGAGTCCTCGCAATTCATCCGGAATGTGCTTCATGCTCTTGGCGAGGTTGTTAATCTCATGACATACGCTCCAGTACATCGCTTCTATCTCTGCACGGGTTTTTAAATCCACCATTCCATGCGAGAAAAGCTCCAAAGTTTGGTCGCGAATCTGCTCGGCATCGTGCCAATCTTCAAGAATATTGCGTTTATCCAGATTGTCCCAGATTTCATAAAGGTCTTTTACAAGTTGGTTATCTGTCTCGTTTGGCTCGAAATCTTCGTCCATTTCCGGGAGAGAGGCTGTTTCAAGCACATCGATAACCATGATAGAGTGATGGGCGGCAAGGCTGCGTCCACTCTCCGTAATGATGTTTGGATGTGGGAGATCATTCTTGTTTGCGGCATCGACGAAGGTATATACACAGTCGTTTACGTACTCTTGAATGCTGTAATTAACGGAGCTTTCACTGTTAGAAGATCGGGTTCCATCATAATCGACACCAAGACCGCCACCGCAATCAACGAACTCGATGTTATACCCCATCTTCTTCAGGTTTACATAGTACTGTGCTGCCTCGTTCAAAGCTGTTTGAATACGACGGATTTTTGTAATTTGAGAACCAATGTGAAAGTGGATTAAACGCAAACTATCCTGCAGTCCGCTCTTCTTTAGTTTCTCTAAAGCCTCCAATAACTCGGAAGAAGTAAGACCGAACTTTGAGGCATCTCCACCGCTTTCAGCCCATTTGCCGGATCCGCTGGAAGCAAGCTTGACGCGAATACCAAGATTTGGATCGACCTTCAGTTTTTTAGCTGCACGTGCAATCAGCTCTATTTCGTTCAATTTCTCGACGACGATGAAGATACGTTTTCCCATTTTTTGTGCAAGCAGGGCAAGTTCTATATAGCTTTGGTCCTTGTACCCGTTACAGATAATGAGCGAATCGTTCTGCGCCTGTACGGCGATAACGGCGTGGAGCTCGGGCTTTGAGCCGGCCTCAAGACCGAGATTGAACTTCTTTCCGTGTGAGATAACCTCCTCGACGACCGGTTGCATCTGATTAACCTTGATGGGATAGATGATAAAGTTCTCGGCTTGGAAGTCGTATTCTTTCTTGGCTTTCTCGAAGCAGTAGGAAGTTTTCTCGATTCTGTTGTCGAGAATATCAGGAAAGCGTAGTAAGACCGGAGGGGTTACATCGCGCAAAGCAAGCTCATCCATAACATCGCGCAAGTCGATCTGTGTGTTGTCCTTGCACGGAGTTACGTAAACATCACCTTTGTCGTTAATACCAAAGTAGGATGTTCCCCATCCGTTAATGTTGTAGAGCTCTTTAGAGTCTTCTATAGTCCACTTCTTCATTTTTCTTAAATCTATACTTTGCTTGTTTCTTATCTTGATAATTTTATTTTAATCAATATTGTTTATCGGCGGAATTTACCTCGCTTTTTGTAAGAATGAGCCGGGTGATTTCTAAAAAGCAACCGACAGATTTCTTTGAAACTTAGGGGCTTTTCTTTGAAAGCTTAAGAACTTCTTGCCAAAAGCTTAAGAGCTTTTTGTCGAAAGCTTAGGAGCTTTTTGTCGAAAGCTTAAGAGCTTTTTGTCGAAAGCTTAGGAGCTTTTTGCCGAAAGCTTAGGAGCTTTTTGCCGAATATCTGTAAGCCGTCTAAAGTAACGCCACAAGCTGGTTTACGGCTTTCCGTGTTTCCCGAATGTCCGACAGCAGGTTTACGTCGAATACTCGCTTGGCTTTCAGATAAAAAGGCTCGCGTATTTTAAGTTGCTCGCCGATGAAACGCTTTACTTCTTCCTCCGTTTTACCGAGCAGAAGCGGGCGGACGGTCTTGCCCATTCTCAGGTGTTCGTACAGCACCTCGGGGCTGGCTTTCAGATAAATGGTTTCTCCTTGCTTGTTCATATAGTCCATATTGTCGAAGAAGCAGGGAGTGCCGCCACCGCAGGAGATGATGACATTCTCGAATTCGGCCACCTCGTGTAGCATGGCCTGCTCTATCTTTCGGAAACCCTCTTCGCCTTTTTCATCAAAAAGCTGCTTCACCGTCTTGTGCATTCTGTTCTCTATGTACCAGTCTAAGTCGTAGAAGGGCAGGTGCAGGCGGTCGGACAGCGCCTTTCCCAAGGTTGTTTTGCCTGCTCCCATATAGCCTATAAGGAGAATGCGAAGAGGAAACTTCCTCGTATTCTCCTTATTGTCGTTTGTAAAACCCAAAGGTTCTTTCATGCTGCTTTAGAATATTTATCTTACAGTTTTATACGCTTTTCTTTCTGCGCTTCGGCTCCGGAGCGTTCTTCACAATCTCCATTGCCTGCTCGTAGGTTATCTGGTCGGCCTTCTCATGCAGCGTTTTCGGCATGCGGTAGTTCTTGCCCTTGTAGGCAATGTAAGGGCCATAGCGACCGTTCATCACCTCCAGCTCGGCATCTTCCTTGAAAGTCTTAAGGTGGCGGCGGGCTTCCGATAGTCGTTTCTCCTGAATAAGGTGGATGGCCCCATCGAGTGTTATCATGATAGGGTCGCTCTCCTTGGGGATAGAGACGTACTTCTTTTTGTGCATGACGTAAGGACCGTAGCGGCCTGCGCCGATGATAACATCCTCGCCCTCGAACTGTCCGAGGTTGCGTGGCAGCTTGAACAGCTCCAGCGCATCCTCCAGCGTGATGGTTTCCATCGTCTTGTTGCCGGGCAGCTGCGAGAAACGGGGCTTTTCTTCATCATCAGCAGCACCAATCTGTATAACCGGACCGTAGCGGCCTATCTTTACAAAGACCGGTTTTCCCGTCTTGGGCTCTATGCCCAGTTCCCGTTCGCCCGCCTTGTGTTCCGACCTTGCGTTCATCACCTTCTCCACTTCCGGCTCAAAGTCCTGATAGAAACTCTTCATTTCCTTGTCCCATGCAGCCTTTCCTTCGGCTATCTTGTCGAATTCCTGTTCCACCTTGGCCGTGAAGTTATAGTCCATGATATCGGGGAAGTTCTCCATCAGGAAGTCGTTCACCACGATGCCGATATCGGTAGGAATCAGTTTGCCCTTGTCGGCGCCAACCATCTCCACCTTCTCGGTCGATTTTATCTCTCCGTTGGTGCCCAGCGTGTCTATCTTGTACTTACACTCTTCTCCCTTTTTATCGCCTTTCTGAACGTATTCACGCTGCTGAATGGTAGAGATGGTGGGGGCGTAGGTAGAAGGACGGCCGATGCCCAGCTCCTCTAATTTGCGAACTAAGCTGGCTTCGGTGTATCTGTTGGGGCCTTGCGAGAAGCGTTCGGTAGAGGTAATCTCTATATTCTTCAGCTTATCGCCCTCCTTCATGGCAGGAAGAGCGTGCGACAGGCTCTCGGCAGCCTCCTCTTCGTCGGAGTCCTCATGATAAACTTTCAGGAAGCCGTCGAAGGCCACCACCTCGCCGCTTGAGATAAACTGCAGCTCCTCGGGCGTATTGCTGTCGGCCGGTAAGATGTTAATGTTTACATTGGTCTTCTCTATCTTGGCATCCTCCATCTGCGAGGCAATGGTACGCTTCCATATCAGGTCGTAAAGGCGGCGCTCCTGCGCAGTACCCTCGATGGTCTGATGGTCGATGTAGGTAGGACGGATAGCCTCGTGTGCCTCCTGTGCGCCCTTGCTGCTGGTGTGGTAGCGGCGTACTTTCCCATAGTTGGCTCCGTACAGTTTCTCTATCTCCGCCTTGCTGGTATTGATGGCGAGCGACGACAGGTTTACACTGTCGGTACGCATGTAGGTAATACGTCCGGCCTCATAGAGCCGTTGCGCCACCATCATGGTCTGGCTAACGGTAAATCCGAGCTTCCTTGCGGCCTCCTGCTGTAAGGTAGAGGTGGTGAAAGGAGGAGCCGGTGTGCGTTTTAAAGGTTTCTTCGTGATAGAGGCCACCTCGAAACGGGCATTCTTGCAAAGGTTAAGGAAAGCTAGCGCCTCCTCGCGGGTGCCGAAACGCTTGCTTAATTCCGCCTTCACCTCATTGCTTTTGTTGCGTCTTCCCTCGCCTAAGGTAAAGATGGCATTCACCCTGTAGTAGGTTTCGGAAGAGAAAGCCTGAATATCCCGCTCTCTTTCTACGATAAGTCTTACCGCTACACTCTGCACACGGCCTGCGCTCAAAGAGGGCTTTACCTTTCTCCACAGCACGGGAGAGAGCCGGAAGCCCACGATACGGTCGAGAATACGGCGTGCCTGCTGCGCATTTACAAGATTCATATCGAGCCGACGCGGGGTCTCGATAGCCCGTTGTATGGCGTCTTTAGTTATTTCGTGAAAGACGATGCGGCTTGTTTTCTCCTCGTCCAACCCCAGCACTTCACACAAATGCCAGCTGATGGCCTCTCCCTCACGGTCCTCATCGGACGCCAGCCATATTTTCTTTGCAGCCTGCGCATTCTTTTTGAGTTCGCTAACTACTTTCTTCTTCTCTTCGGGAATTTCATAATCCGGCGTTAAGGTATCGAGGTCGATACTTAATTCCTTCTTTTTCAAATCGCGAATGTGTCCGTACGAAGACATTACCTTGAAATCTTTTCCTAAGAATTTCTCGATGGTCTTTGCCTTGGCAGGGCTCTCTACAATAACTAAATTATCTTGCATAGCTAATTTTGAACATTTTATCAAGGGCGCAAAAGTAACTAAACTTTTTTGTACACCTTATATAATAAGAGAAAATTCTACTTTTTTAAGACTTGCATCGGCGTATCTGTACGGAAAGAGTAGTAAGAAGCACCGAAGCGCCTGCTGCAATCCTGTCTCATTCTGCCTGCATCAATGGCGCGTTGCGGTGCTCTGCAGTTGGCAAGGGGCAGGGGGATGGTGGGAGGAGATCAGTCCGCTCGACACTATAAAGTACATAAGTTTTAAAATGAATAACTTTGCTGTCATTTTTAACGTTTGGTGTATAGCCTTGGTTTTAAACGATTTATGACGTGTGCGGGGCTGATGGCATGACGGCAACTTTCATGTTTTGCAAAATTTCGATGGTGGCAAGGCTATTTTATTGAACCACTATCGGGTATGAGTATATAGCGAACACCTCATGTGTTGGACACCAATACATGAGGTGTTTGCTCTGAAAAGCGATGGAAATGGTATGCCGGATGTGTAAAATGTATATGGGCGGATAAGGCTATATTGTCCTGATTGATAGGGGAACAAGTTTCCTGATTTCTTCAATAAAATTAAAAATTGCTGTCAGTTTTAATAATTTACGGTACACAAAATATGCTGATAATAAGTTGTTTATAGGAACTGTTAAAAATGATGGTAACCAAAATAAAAAATATGTTATGTATATTCAATGTGTATGGCAGAAAGGGACAGCAGGGAGATTGCAGAAGTATATATAAATAGGCTATAGTATAGCAATAAAAAGGTTAAATAGGTAAATTATTATTAATTTTAGATTAGCTGTTAATGTATTTTATGTAATTTTACGACGACTAAATAAAAGGTATAATGCAGCCTCCCTATACCTAACAATAGTTTTGCCGAATCAGAGAGACTATAGGCTAATTTGTAGTTTAAGATTTTGCTATGAAAGTATTGTTTACATTTTTAGTTGGAGCTTTATTATTGGGATCTTGCTCAGGCCAAGTTGATAATTATTTATCATCAGGTACGATGGATGCTAATGGTTGCGTAAAAGAGGCTAACGATAGCCTAGTAATCATGCCATATACAGAAGAGTTAAGGGCACTAAACTTGAAGTTGAAATCGCTACGACAGCAGAAAACAAGGGTTAGTTTATCTGGACAGGATAAGGGCGATGATTATTTTGGACGAAATATACAAGCTATTGAGGAAGTACCTTTTAGAATGGAAGTTAGAGGTACAGGAAAAGATAAGTCTAAAAAATACTTATATTGTGATGGTGCTGGGCAGGAAGTAAAGCTCAGTAATAAAAATGATTCTACTAATTCGGCATTTCTCTTTTACTTAAAAATTCAGAGTATATATGGAAATCCTACTGTCCAAATTTATTCTTTGAAATCAAAAACTCCATTAACTGTTGGATTCCCAAGAAAACAACCTAATGTTCGTGTACTACTGTCTGGAACTAGTACTAATGCAACAGGAGGTATGTTTTATTGGAATTTATTACCTGCAGATACTCAGGGCTTTTTTGGTATAGAAAATAATCAATATTTGGGGCAAACTGATCCTAATAATTATTGGACAACATTCAATTATGCACTAGAAGTAAATGATAATAATGAAATTAGATATGGACAATATAAGCAGAAAGCTCAACAAGAGTTTTTGATTAAACCTGCTGCTAAGTTCTCTTTAAAAAGTGTTACATTTGATTTAGAAAATGCTAAAATCACGGATGGTAAGCCTTTAAAATATAATTATCAAATAGCTATACCAAAGGAGAAGAAAATGGTAACAATCAAAGATGTTCCTTTTGACTTGCTGGATGAATACACATTCATTCAAGATAGAAGTAATATTAGATTTAACATAAATGATCCTATGGTAACTATGCTTCCAACTGTTGTAGCTCGGAAGTTGGCTCTTCTTGACAATCGGCAAGATAGGAAAATTTATTATAAAGAAGGATATAAGCAGACTTTCTTAAATGAATATAATACTGATATTACAGTAACAGCACATCCGCAAGAATTGACAGATGTTACAATTTTATTGACTACATATAATGTTGAAACAACATATACAGCTACTGCGCAATATAATGGTAAAACTATAAAATTTGCAGGAATTTGGAAAGCATATATTATAGCAGACCCATTATTAGTGCAGCCAACGACTTATACTAGAACCTTCAATAGTACTACCGGAGAAGAGACTTTCCATTCAGAAGATACTAGAGCAACTATAAAATTTATAAAACGATGAAACATATAACATTATTTCTCGGCTCACTTATAGCAATATCTTTCAGCTGTATTTCATGTTCTGAAGATGAAACTACAACAAATTCTTCACGAAATAGTACGAGCTTTTCTGATATTGTGTTTCAAAAAAGGGATAATAAATTACCCGATATAAAAACTTATCCAATAGAGCAACAGAGTACAAGGGCTTTTGATAAGAGCGAAGCTATAAATATCAATGGAGGAGAGTTATTAGGATACTCTTACAAAATGGGTAATTCTATGCTTGGCGATATTAGTAATAAGGGCTATTCTATTATAGATTTAGCAAAGGTAGATAGCTATAATTCTGACTATATTACATATAACAAGCTACCTGCTACTAATGTTGATTATGATTCTTATTGCAGTATAGATGAATTTTTGGAAAAATCTAACTATGTAAAAAAAACATCCAGTGGATTTAGATTGAATTTTTTCAAGCTGTTTAAAATAGGCAGAAAGAAGAAGACGACGGAAATATTTGCTTCTTACATAAATGACTCTATACACTCGGTTTATGCAGAAGTTAATGTAAAACAAAGTAGTAAGCAGTTTAATTTAGCCTCATCAGAAGCAGAACTTCAAGTATATCCACAAGGATTTATCAAGAAAGGATTTACAAAGGCACTGTATGGTAGCACTGTTGGAAATATGCTTAATACTTATGGGGAATTTATTATTGCAGGTTATATTACAGGTGCAAAAGCTACAGCATTAATAGCATCTTCCTCAAGATCTACAATAGATATCCAGGATAAAGAAAAATTAATGAATGAATCGTACGATGGATTTTTAAAACTTAAAGTTAAAAAAGGTCTTATTAAAGCTACCTTAGATAGTTTGTCTTTTGGTAAAGATAATTCTAACCTGACAGTGAAGATGAATAATTTTGATAGATCTACTGCCCATATTTATACGTATGGAGGTAGGAATGGGCTGTCAATAACAGGAGAATCTTTGGATATGAAGCAATCATCAATAGATTTATCAAATTGGGCAAAGACCTTAGATGATGAGAGTACACATACCTTAATTGATTTCCCGGAAAGAAGTCTCCTGCCTATTAGCAGTATAATACTTGAAGATAATTATAAAAAAAGATATGATAGAACAGTAGCGGGCATCCTTCCTTCTTTGGATAGACTGGCTACTCCATATATTGAGATTGCAAGATATTTTGTAAGATATTCTACATCTTTGCGTAGGCCTTTATATAACACTGCTGCAATTCTGAATACAAGGCAGGGAGATAAAATAATATTATGCTCAAAATTGGGTAAAGACCTCTCGGATGCAGAGTTAAACAGGAATATAGACAATACCTATTTCATGGAAAGAGCCAAAGAAATATCAGAAAAGCTAAAAAAGTATTTTGAAATAGAGATAAGAACAAATCTCTCTGCCAGATATGATACTCAGATCCTTAATCCTTTGTTTGAAATCGTTTTATGTAATGGGGACAATTTACATTGGACTGTGGACAAGCGCTCTGGTATTCGGTATATTTATGATAAAGCTAACAAGGTCGCTTTTTCTATCTATGATGATGACTTAGATGGAGATTATGTATTGGATGACTATGGAATAAGAGATTGGTATGATGACTACTGTACAGAGAAGCCCATTTCGTCTGCAACTATTATTAGAAATTTTAAAATCATAGGATTATAATTATGAGAAAGACAAAATATTTACTAATACTAGCTTTCGTTTTTGCAGGAATAATATCTTGTTCAGATGATAACGTGGGCGAGGTAATAGATCCAAATACTCAAATTCTGATTGAAAAGGGATTAGAAGTGCCGGCAATAGGATGTGATACAACTATAGTCTTTCCTTTTTCAAAAGAAGGTTATCAAGTCGTTACTCAGTATGAAAACAATAGTAATAAATGGTGCCATGCGACTTATAGTGCAGGCAGGAATTCTGATTTTTCTATAGTAAGGTTAAGAGTTCTTCCATCAGACACAAATCTTGTAGCAAGAAAGTCGGAGCTTCGGGTTATATCTATAGCCGGTACAACTTATGAAATTAAGATAACGCAGGCGCCTCGACTACAAGCGTATGCAGAAGATACTCTTTATCTTGTCCCAGCAAGTGGGGGGATGGTAAATTTGAAGATAAAGACGAATGTGCCTGTAACGGGGTATAATGTAGAGCGTTTAGTGGGATTACGTGAGAAAACTCATTTTAGAAGTTATGATTGGTTAGGAGGAATTTATAGGACATATCTAATACCTGATAAGAATAATACAGTCGTGTTTAATGCCGAAATAGCGCTAAACACAGGACTTGGTAGGAATGTTTTTGTGTATTGTGTACACTATTCGGCAGATTCTCTAATACGATCTAATGAGATAGAAATAAGGCAGGCACCCAGAGAACTGCATGCCGATGAAACTTATATTCAACAGGAGGCATTGGGAGAGGATCCTTTAGATGTGATTTTTGGGACGGATAAAAATAATTTAGCACATCTTCGCAATGTAAATATTAATGCAGATCTATTTGCAGATGATATTGATTATCTAACGGAACTTGTTCAATCGTATTCGTTAAAATCTTTGGATTTATCTCATTCTGAATTGTATGGCGGAGCCAGTAGTAAATATGGAAAGGATTATGAGAAAAATACTATTCCTGAGCGAATGTTCTTTGGGAGTACATGTTTTGAGATTGTTATTCCTGATAACATCACTTCAATAGAAGATGAGGCTTTTGCTACGAGTAAGAATTTGGCCAGCTTTACTCTTCCTAAAACTGTAAGACGGATTGGTGCCAGAGCCTTTGCACTCTGCTCGAATTTAAAAAATATAGTAATACCGAAGGAATCTTCTCTTTTTAGTATATATGATGAAGCATTTAATACTGATTCTGAATTAGAAAATTTATATCTTCCCGCTACGATTGGTTATCTCTCAAAGCAGGCTTTAAAAGGTTTACAGGCTAAAAAGCTACATGTCGGATGGAGTACTCCTCCTATTCTAACTATAGGGTTTGTAACCAAAGGTTGTACTTTATATGTGCCAAAAGGGAGTGTAGAAAAGTACAAAGCAGCTGATATTTGGAAAGATTGTGATGCAATAATAGAAGAGCCGTAGCGTATATTGAATATATATGGTTTACAAGATTTCAGGAAAGTAATAAAACAGTAGCCCTTGTAATTAGACAATTACTGCCTATGATGAATGAAAAGAGTAATGGCCTTACGAATAGATTGTAAACCAAACAATTCGGGTTGCAGCTCTTTTATCGGAATCCAGCGCAGCTCCGCAGCGTCGTCGCCCGCCTTCAGGGTGCTGATGTCGGCCACTTGACAGGTGAAGAAGAAGTCGAGCGTGTGGACGGTAAACCCGCTGTAGGGGTATTGATTGGGGAGCGAGAGGAGGAAACGGCTATGGGTAACGGTAAGGTTGGTTTCCTCTTTCACCTCTCGGCTCAGAGACTGCTCGATGGTTTCGCCGAGATCGCAGAAGCCGCCGGGGAGGTCGAGTGTTCCCCGTTCGGGATTACACTTCCTTACCGTTACCAAAAGCTCGTTGTGCTCGTTCGTGATAAGGGCGGCAACGGCAGCGCTGGGGTTAAGGAAATATTCAAAACCGCAATCGTCGCAACGCTTGCTTTTCTCGTTTTGGATGGTGAAATGCCTGCTTCCGCAGGCCGGGCAATATTGAAACTTATCTAATACGTGCATAAAAAACCGTTGATTTCCGAAACAATCGGGATATTATTAAAAATAGTTTACTCTTTAAAGTATATGTTATTAATATGTGCAAATTTACTAAAAACAGAATATAAATCACTAAAAATCAAAGATTTTTGTTATATTTGCACACGATGAGTCCGGAAGAGAAAGTTTTCTCTTGGGATATTTCTTGATACTACAATTTATTAAACGGCGTTCGTTCACTCTTCTTAAAACTACTGATAATGGAAGTGGGAGAGGCGGGCTGCGCAAGGAATAAGGAAAAAGAAACATGAAACTTCGTAAACTTTTTGTTATGCTCGGTACGATACTGGTAGCTGCTTCGGCCGGTGCTCAGCGTACCTTTGAGGTAAATCTTTATAACGGGCGGATTCCCTATAGCAACGGCGATGCTGCTGATACGGCAAAGGTAAGGATATTTTTGCCGAGGGAAAGCGAGGCAACGGGGCGTGCCGTCGTGATCTGTCCGGGTGGCGGATACGCCCAACTGGCGATGCAGACGGAGGGAACCGATTGGGGAGAGTTTTTCCAAAATCAGGGTATAGCCGCCATTGTGCTGAAGTATCGCATGCCGCACGGTAATCCCAATGTGCCTATCTCGGATGCCGAGCAGGCTATGAAGCTAACCCGTTTGAACGCGTCGTCGTGGAAAATAAACAGAAACGATGTGGGCATCATGGGCTTCTCGGCAGGCGGCCATTTGGCGGCTATGCTGGCAACGGCATCGGTAGGTGAGGCAAAGCCGAATTTTCAGATACTTTTTTATCCCGTTATCTCGATGATAGAAGGGTATGGACATACGAAAAGCATGGAAAATCTGTTGGGTAGTCATGCCGGCAAAAGAGACCAGCGTAAGTATAGCGCCGATATGAATGTGAGCCGTGTTACCCCAAGGGCATTCATAGCCTTGAGCGACGACGACCAAACCGTGCCTCCCGCAAACGGGGTAAACTATTATTCCGAGCTTTACCGCAATGGCGTTCATGGCTCTTTGCATGTATATCCGGACGGTGGGCATGGCTGGGGAAGCAAGATAGGTTTCCGCTATCATGAGGAGATGATGATGGATTTGAAGGCTTGGCTGAAGAGCTTTTAAGCAAAACAGATAGGAAAAACAAAGGGGATGTTTCAAAAATTTTGGAACATCCCCTTTGCGTTGATGGGGTATCTTCGGGGCTTTATTCAGTCCTTCGGATCTTTTATTCAGACTTCGGGAAGAACTTGATGCACACCGGTTTGCTGAAAGTAAGGTCTTGGTGCGTGTCGGTAAGCAATCCGGTGTCGGCATTTCGTTCGAACACCTGAATAACGTTGCTGTCGCGACAAGCCACTAACAGGTACTTTCCATTCGGAGTAATGGCAAAGTTACGAGGGTGCACTCCCGTTTCCTGATAGCCCACCTTGGTAATTCTGCCCGAAGAGGCTATGCGGAAGATGGTGATACCGTCGTGTTCCAACCGGTTACTGCAGTAGAGGAACTTGCCGTCCGGCGATATGTGCAGGTCGGCTCCGCCACGGGCATTGATGTCGTCGCACTTCTCCGACTGCAGGAAACCGAACTTTCCGTTGATGTAGTTATAGGCCGTAACCTTGTCGGACAGCTCGCTCATCACATAGGCACGTGCGCCGTTGGGAGAAAAGATGATGTGTCGTGGTCCCGATTCCTTCTCTAACTTCGTGGCAACTCCCTGTTCCACGAGCTGCTTTTTCTTCTTGTCGTGTTGGAAAGCCAGTATCTGGTCGGCACTGAAATCGGACGCAAAGATATAGCCGTCGGGCGCTATCTTCGTGCAATGGATGTGCGGAGCGTTCTGTCTCGACTTGTCCGTTCCGCCGATATGCCCCTTTATAACAGCGGTACCGGGTGCCAATTCACCCGTAGGCAGAATGGGGAAGTAGGTTAAAGAGCCCCCGCTATAGTTGGCTGTTAAAGCAAAGTTCTTTCCCACTTCCACGTAACATGGGTCTTCGCCATGCGTTAATTCGGTGTTGAGTAGCAGCATTTTACCGTCTTTCTTGTAGAAACGGATGGCGCTGAGCGCAGCTTTGTTATCGTTGGTTTCGCTAACTGCATAAATGTATTTGCCATCCTTCGAGAAAGTAAGATACGACGGATTGACGAGCGGCAGACTGCTTAATGGCGTCGCCGTACCGTTGTCTTGGTTGAAGGATAGAGAATAAATACCCTCGCTCCCCCCGTCGGTGTAAGTTCCCACCACCATCGAAATATTGTTTTGCGCCATGGTTGTGGCGCTGACACCACAGGCTAAAAGGGAAAAGAAAATACTTTTTAATTTCATTTTTAAGTTTGTTTTAATTGATTATTTATCTTTATTGTTCTGTTTACGTCCTCTTGTCGCTCACAAAAGTAGAAAAAATCCTTTGGCTTAGGATGATTAAAAGAAAAAAGAGGAGGTTAAATAATATTAAAAACAGACTTTTGCATAGTATGTATTAGGTGGTGGCATGGGAAATAAGTACCTTTGCAGTCCGATTATTATTTGGAGGAATCTTAGGCCTCCCGTACGATTTGCGTTAATAATACTGCCTTTGGCCGGACAGTATGGTTAGGAAAAGCGCGGTCGTGAGATAGATAAGAAACGTTTTTTAGTAGTAAAATTTAATTTTTAAAATGGACACTTTAAGTTACAAGACTATTTCCGTAAACAAGGAAACAGCTAAGAAAGAGTGGGTCGTTGTAGATGCCAACGAGCAAGTTGTTGGTCGCCTATGCTCTAAAGTAGCTAAATTGCTTCGCGGAAAGTACAAACCAACTTTCACTCCACACGTAGATTGTGGCGACAATGTAATTATTATCAACGCAGACAAGGTCGTTTTCACAGGTAAGAAGGAAACCGACAAGGTTTACACTCGTTACACTGGTTATCCCGGTGGTCAGCGTTTCAATACTCCCGAGCAGCTTCGCAAGCGTGCAAACGGTATCGACAAGATTATCCGTCATGCTGTAAAGGGTATGCTGCCAAAGGGTCCTTTGGGTCGTCATTTGCTTACTAACCTTTATGTTATAGAAGGTACAGAGCTTAATGGACTTGAGGCTCAGAAGCCAAAGGCAATCGATATCAACCAGTACAAATAATAATTAAAAAAGAAAGATGGAAGTAATAAACGCAATTGGTCGCCGTAAGAGCGCAGTAGCTCGTGTTTACCTTTCAGAAGGTACCGGTAAGATTACAATTAACAAGAAAGATTTAACTGAATTCTTCCCATCGGCTATTCTGCAGTATGTCGTTAAGCAGCCTTTGGAATTGCTGGGTGTTGAAGGTCAGTATGATATTAAGGCAAACCTTAATGGTGGTGGCTTTACAGGTCAGAGCCAGGCACTGCGTCTTGCAATTGCCCGCGCATTGGTTAAGGTAAACGCTGAGGACAAGAAGGCATTGAAGGATCAGGGCTTCCTGACACGCGACAGTCGTAAGGTTGAGCGTAAGAAACCGGGTCAGCCAAAGGCACGTGCTCATTTTCAGTTCAGCAAGCGTTAATATTTTCTTTGAGCTTCGGACAAGGCTCGTGGAACATTGGGTATGGGCATGGAGCAGCATAATAGATTGTTTCCTATATCTTGATGTGCTTTTAATCAGTGTCGGGAAAGGGAATAAAAACTCGTTCGTAGCTTCGGCAGAATGGGCGATATAGGCCTACAGGCTACCCGTTTCAGGAGCAAAATGCTCGGGCTTCAAGGAAAATTCGTTTAGTATCTAAACCGGTGAGACGCCTATTCGTAGGACTACCCGCCAGTTGATTCTAACAAGGTCGGCAAAACTTATTTGCCAAGAAAGAATTAAAAAGAAAGTAAACAAGTAAAATTCAACAAAATGTCAAGAACAAATTTTGACCAATTATTGCAGGCAGGTTGCCACTTTGGCCACCTTCGTCGTAAGTGGAATCCGGCTATGGCTCCTTATATCTTCATGGAGCGTAATGGCATTCATATTATCGATCTTCACAAAACAGTAGCCAAGATAGATGAGGCTGCTGAAGCTCTTAAGGGTATTGCCAAGAGTGGTAAGAAGATTTTGTTCGTCGCTACTAAAAAACAAGCTAAGGAAGTGGTAGCCGAGAAGGCTGCTTCAGTAAACATGCCATACGTAAACGAGCGTTGGGCAGGTGGTATGCTGACTAACTTCCCTACTATTCGTAAGGCCGTTAAGAAAATGACGAACATCGATAAGTTGATGAATGATGGTACATTCTCTAACCTATCTAAGCGTGAGCTGTTGCAGATTTCTCGCCAGCGTGCCAAGTTAGAGAAGAACCTTGGTTCTATTTCCGATCTTACCCGTCTGCCATCAGCACTCTTCATTATCGATGTAATGAAGGAGCACATCGCCGTTAAGGAGGCTAATCGTCTGGGTATTCCTGTATTTGCTATCGTAGATACAAATTCAGATCCTAAGAATGTCGATTACGTTATCCCGGCTAACGACGACGCAAAGGACTCTGTTGAGGCTATCCTGACAGCTTGCTGCGGTGCTATCGCAGAAGGTTTGGAAGAGCGCAAGGCAGAAAAGGCTGATGAGAAGGCTGCCGCAGAGCAGGCAGAAGAAGCTGCAGAGGCAAAACCAAAGCGTGCTCGTAAGGCTGATAAGGAAGAGGCACCGGCTGCTGAATAATAAAAAAAGAATAAATGTGGGCGCTGGTGAGTGCTTAGAGGCGTGAATGGTTTGCTCAGGAATGCTTATGATCATCTCACCAACGCCCATAATTTTTTAATACAACTTTAATTAGGAGAATTAATAAAATGGCTGTATCTATTGAAGATATCAAGAAGCTCCGTGCAATGACAGGAGCTGGTCTTGCTGATGTTAAGAAGTGTTTGACCGAGGCTGATGGCGATTTCGACAAGGCTAAGGAGTTGCTTCGTGAACGTGGTTTGGCTATCGCCGCTAAGCGTTCTGACCGTGAGACATCGAATGGTTGCGTACTTGTTAAGCAGGAAGGCGACTTCGCTGCTATGGTTGCCGTTAAATGTGAGACCGACTTCGTAGCCAATGGCGCAGATTTTATCGCTCTTGTTCAGGAAATCTTGGACGCAGCAGTAGCTGCAAAGTGTAAGAGCTTGGACGAGGTGAAGGCTTTGAAGCTTGCTAACGGTGAGGATGCTGAAACTGCAGTGCAGCAGCGTTCGGGCGTTACAGGCGAGAAGATGGAGCTGGATGGCTATAACTATATGGAGGGTGCTAATGTTTCTGTTTACGATCACATGGGCAAACATACGTTGGCTACCATGGTTCAGCTTAACGAGAGCAACGAAGAGGCCGGTCATAAGGTAGCTATGCAGGTAGCGGCAATGAAGCCTGTAGCGCTCGATGAGGCTTCTGTTTCGCAGCAAACCAAGGACGAGGAGTTCAAGGTGGCTGTTGAGAAGACCAAGGAAGAGCAGATTGAAAAAGCTGTTGTAGCTGCTATCAAGAAGGCCGGTATCAACGCAAACTTGGTAGATAGCGACGACCACATCGAGTCTAACATCAACAAGGGTTGGCTGACACGGGAAGAGGCTGACAAGGCTATCGAGATCAAGAAGACAGTTGGTGCAGAAAAGGCTGCCAACCTGAACGAGCAGATGATTCAGAACATTGCCAAGGGTCGTTTGAACAAGTTCTTCAAGGAGAATTGTTTGGTAGATCAGGAGTTCCAGTTTGCTGATGGCGATAAGATTAGCGTAGGCGATTGGTTGGATGCTCAGGCCAAAGGCTTGAAGGTAACAGCCTACAAGCGCTTCTCTCTATCTGCCGACTAATCAGGCTCTTCCCTCAAAGGAAGATTCGTATTAAGCACAGGGAGAAAGTAGGAATACCGACGTATTCTTCTTATTCCCGGCAGATATAGTAAAATATAGGGGGTTATGAGAAGCAAGGAATTGCTCTCGTAACCCCTTTTTATTTTCCTTCCCGCTGGTATAAACGTCCATATTAATATATCAAATCTTGTTACTATGAAAATATTTGCTGTAGGACTTAACTATGGTGAGCATAACCAAGTGTTTCATGGGGATGCCTCGAAAACAGACGAGCCGGTTATCTTTCTGAAGGCTGATTCCTCTCTTCTGAAAGATCATAAACCTTTTTTTATCCCCGACGACTTAGGCAGAATAGAATATGAAACCGAGATCGTGGTGCGTATCTGTAAGCTGGGAAAGACTGTTTCGGAGCGTTTTGCCCACAGATATTACGATGCCGTTACTGTGGGTATCGATTTTACTGCTCGCGAACTACAGGCCAAACTGAAAGAAAAGGGGCGTCCTTGGGAACTGGCAAAGAGTTTTGATGGCGCTGCAGCCATAGGAGAGTGGGTAGATAAGGAGAAGTTCCTCGATCTGCAGCGTCTTAATTTCCATTTGGATATTAATGGGAAAACCGTACAGGAGGGGCGAACGAGCGATATGTATTACAAGATAGACCAACTCATCAGCTATATCAGTAGGTACTTTACTTTGAAAACGGGCGATATTCTTTTTACAGGTTGCCCTACAGGATGTGGCCCCGTTCATATCGACGACCATCTGGAAGGATATATAGAAGATAGGAAAGTGCTGGAGTTTAATTGTAAATAGTCGAGATTTTGCTGTGTAACCGATGATGTTGAGGGCAGCAGATACTTAACGTGGCTACACATTCACTGTACACATTGTGATAAATAATTACATTTACGTGTACAAGTAGTTATGCTTACAAGTATCAACAATCGTTTAATTAGATGATCACAGACATATATTTTCATCGACAATCACTTAAAACAACGAAAAGATATGATAAGAGTAGGAATGGGCTACGACGTCCATAAACTGGTAGTAGGGCGTAATCTCTGGTTGGGAGGTATCAAAATAGAGCATGCTTTAGGCTTGTTAGGGCACAGCGATGCCGATGTCCTTATTCATGCTATCTGCGATGCTCTGCTTGGTGCAGCTAATATGCGAGATATCGGTTATCATTTTCCCGACACTTCGGAGGCAACATTGAATATGGATTCGAAGATTATCCTTCGGAAAACCATCGACCTTCTTGCTTTGAAAGGCTATAAACTGGGAAATATCGATGCTACCGTATGCGCAGAACGCCCCAAGATTAATCCGCATATCCCTGCCATGAAAGCGTGTTTGGCCGAGGTAATGGGATGCGAGGAAGATGCTATTTCGATTAAGGCAACCACATCTGAGAAGATGGGTTTTGTAGGCCGAGAGGAAGGTATTGCGGCTTATGCCGTGTGTCTGATCGAGAAATAGGAATGTGGTGGAATAAAATCTAAATCCGAGAAAACCTTATTGAAAAATAAAAGTGATCAAAGGAGTAAGCAATCTTATGTGAATTTATACTAAGATAAGTAAGTTTTTCTCTGACAGATTAATGGTAAATGTACAGAAGTGAGCAAAGGAAATGCTATACTTTCTATATAATGGTTTTGCCAAAAACTATTATTTATGTGCTTTTTTCCATTATTTTGTTAAATAACTTACGGATCCGGCATATCATCGGAATTTATTCAATACTTTTGTTACCGATGATTTTCGGTAATTGTAGTTTATAAATTCTTACTCTTTGGAATTGTAAAATTGCAACTTTCTCTATTGAATACATAGGGAAAGGAATATATAAGTTTATTATTATCATTAACTTAACAAGTGAAAGCCATGAGAAGGAAAAGATCTTTTATTTCAGTATTTGCACTTTTATTATCTGTAATGGCGATGTTCGCATTGCACTCATGCGATAAGAGTGCCGTTTCACCAGAGAAACCAGTCGATCCGTTGCCTGATCCTAAACCCACAACGCCACCACGTGTGCGTGGATTTATGGTGCAAACAGCCGATGGTTTGCATGAAACAACTATTAATGCCGCTGCCCAGTGGGGAGCCAATGTAATCAGATTGCAGCTCAATCCTGCCAGTTATGCCTTAAAGCAAAATAAAACGATGCTCGAAGCATTGCCTACTTACTTGGACATCGTAGAGAAAAAAGTGCAGATAGCCAAACGTGCCGGCATGAAGGTCATATTGGATTTACATGAGTTACCTATCTTTGTAAACGGCAAGGTGCCATCTATGGACGATTATAACAAGGCGGGATTTTGGGGTAGCCATCCTGAAATTAAAGACAATATGATTGCAGTGTGGAAAACGATTGCCCAGAAGTTTGCCAAAACCGAGTATGAAGATGCGATTTGGGGATATGATCTTATGAACGAGCCTTGCGAGAAAAACAGTGCTCCTGAAGCTTGGTTGGCAATGGTACCCAATATTATTGATGCTATTCGAGATATCGATAAGAAGGTATGGATAGTCTTTCAACCGGGACTTGAACTAAGGAGTTTTGAGAAAGATGCAAGCCAAATCATTCAAAAAGATAAAAAAGTGGTTTATAGTGTGCACTTCTATTCACCGCATGGCTTTACCCATCAGGGCGTTTTTAAAGAATACCGTGCCAAAGATATGACGCATGAAGCTGCTCTTGCTGCCTTTCATGCAGAATATCCGGGTATTGTTAATGGGAGAAATTGGAATAAGGCAGAATTGGAAAATGCCTTGAAACCTGTTATAAATTTCGCTTCTCAGTATGATGTTCCTATTTTGATTGGTGAATTCAGTGTTATTGCATGGGCTCCGGTAAACTCTGCCGTGCAGTGGTTGAAAGATGCAATAGATATCTTTGAAAAGAATAAATTTTCGTGGTGCTACCATGCTTTCCGCGAGTGGCAAGGCTGGAGTTTGGAGCATCCGGAAGG
The DNA here is from genome assembly GCA_041855505.1 of Prevotella sp. Lineage (GTDB taxonomy): Bacteria > Bacteroidota > Bacteroidia > Bacteroidales > Bacteroidaceae > Prevotella. The sequence continues at coordinate 12,339 of JBHAEI010000035.1, read as the reverse complement.
TCCTGAGGCGTTTTGGTTCAGTCATGAAACACCTCCTTCAATGCTGACAGTCGAAACACAACGAGCGAAATGCATTAAAGAGGCTTTGAAGTTGAATGCGACAACTCCCAAGTAAAGCTTTATAAATCGATTATGCCTATTTGATGTAAAGGCGTTTGGAATAAGAAAAGTAAAAGCCACATCATGCTCATTTTATAGCAGCTGATATGGCTTTTCCTTGTTTTTATGGGGTAGGCTGTACCATCTGATAGCTGAAATAGGCTTTTGGGCAGCTCCTGCTTATTCCCTTATCGTTGGTAACAAAGGGAAGCATCCATCATGAGAAAGCAATCCGGTGCAGTGTTTTAGAATCTGAATTGCAGGCGGGTCTCTAAGATAGATGTAGTGTTATCGTTGTATGCGGTATAGCCTGTTACACGGGTTATGGAGCCACGTATGCGCCAAATGACATATTTATTTAGGTAATAACTATAGGTTAAGGACCAGTCGCTGACCTTTCCGCCTTGAATACCGGCATGGCTATCGTTCAACGTCGAGTAGGTGTAAGTTGCTATAATATCCATAGTTCCGGGATCGGGAACGGCTATATCGACCGCATCTTTAGAATAAGTATAGCCTTGCCCTTTTAACAGATACCGTACATTTTATTTATAGTCCTATGTTTACTCGAGAATGATCTTGAAAAAGGGGAGTCTTTTATCAAGAAAGGCAATATATAGCTCTATAGAGAGTTATACATTGCCCTTGTAATTTGCGAAAATCCCAATGAGTATTATTTGATCACAGGTTGGGATAATATGTTGTTATTTGCTTAGTAAGCATTAATAGCTTTAATGAAGCGGTTGTTTACATCCTCGAATGTATATAGACCATCGGCATTTTGAGTTAGTCCTTTCAACTTTAAAGAGAAAATCTGTGGAGGGGCCTGGAGGTCTAAAAGTGTCATTTTTTGCAACTGATCGGTACTCTGATATACTAAGTTCATTGCAATATATTCCTTACCGTTGCTATCTACCCACTTCTCGAATACCACTTTCGAGCCGATTGGTGTCTTTTTCTCAATAGAATTAGGAAGCTCATATTCTTCTACCCCTAATGCTGCACCAACACTGGCAATATTTGAATCATGCCCGCAAAGGAACGTAAATTTGCGGCCTTCTGAATTCAGCTCATCATACATGTATTGCAGTAATGGGTGTGCAACATTGGTAGCGACAACAGGAGCAGCAAATAAGACATCTCCATATACATCCTTTATCTTTGCAATCTTAGTCCAATCTTCACGAGAAACTACCTTACCCATACCAGCCTTCTTGGCATCAGGCTCTTCATAATACTGGAGGATGAGGGCATCGCTGGCAGAATTGGCAGTCTTCAAGGTACCTTTCATACCGGGCTCTTTGCCCAGTTCAAGAATAATCTTGGTGTCATCATTAACAAAGTCCTTTATTTCTCCAGACTTATAACCCTGACTCTGTTTCATGTTGAGTACACGAGCTATTATCTCATAATTTTCTTTTAGGCTCTTGTTAATACCTACCAGTCCTTCGCTTCCTCCCATTGCGTTAATCTGCTTCATAGCTTCGGCACGGAACTCATCGCTGACTTTTGTAAGTCGTGGGAAGAAGACCGGATCCATCTTTGAGGGAACATAACGATGATTAACGTGTAGCCCGGCTACAGGCATGAAAGCCCCTGAAAAATACTGTGCTGTAGCAATACAACGCTGCATGGAGTTGGCATATATGTTTACCTCGTCTATGGTAGGAACATAGTTGTCCTTGAACAGCCCGGTTTCAATGGTCCATTTACGGAAGAAGCTACCCATTTCTGTTTCCAGCACACCTCCACGAATTGTTAGTTCGCTGGCAGCAGCACTCCAGTTGGTCCACTGATTAGGAGTCATTTTGCCAAGAACAGAGCCGTTACCGGATAGAGGCGCACGTATATTATGACGAGAAAGGATTACTACTTCTTTTAGCTTATACTTTGTTTTAAATGCTTCTGACCGTTGCAATTGTGCCCATGTAAAAGCTGGAAAGCACATCATGGCAAGGAGAAGAGACAGAAATAATCTTGTTTTCTTCATAGTTGTATTGTTTATTGGTTGTGATAATAGTTGTAGCATATAAAGAAAGGTGGGATGGCAAGAGTTTGAACTCTTACCATTCCACCTTGGTAATTATATCTTAGAACTTGAACTGCAAACGAGTCTCAAGGATAGATGTTGTGTTATCGTTCATGAATGAGCTCTTTGTTGCACGGGTGATAGAGCCACGAACACGCCAAATCATGTATTTATTGAGATAGTAGTTGTAGGTTAATGACCAGTCACTAACCTTTCCACCTTGAATACCTGCCTTGTCGTCGTTCAATGTAGAGTAGCTATAAGCTGCTACCAGCTCCATAGATCCTGGGTCTGGAGTATCGATACCGGCATCGTTCTTGGTATAAGTATATCCTTGTCCCTTTATCAAGTAGCGAGCTGTACCATATGCTCCCCATGCTTGAAAGTCGTGGTATCCCTTATCACGGTTAATGTTCATATAGTAGTATTGAGCCTCAATACCGAAGTTACCGAATGCAGCTGTAAACTCCGGAGATATCTTCCATAAGTTTTTTGCATGATCAATAGTAGCTTGTTGTGCCGCAACATCAGCAATGCGTGTTGGGAATGGAGCTTTCAAGACGTATGAATCATGATTTAAAGTAGCATCTGAATTATAGCGCGGAGTTTCGAAACCGGCACTAATACCGAAGTGCATAAGGTGACCACGCTCAATGAATGGACGATACAATAAACGGGTAAGCATACCCCAACCCTCATTACCAAGCTTGTCGGTACTGTTCTTCATAGCATCATTTTCAGCGAAAAGAGAAGCTGTAGCATGGAAATGATCATCAGTATGTAAGAACATGACACCTAATAAACGGGCATTATTAAATACTTGGTTAGAGGTTGGCTCCTCCATAGAAACCTTATAACTTGAAGAGGTCGCACTCTGAAGACCAAACTGGTGGACAAAATAACCACCACGAATGAAATTCTGTTTATTAAAGTCGTACTGCAAGTTAACATCCTTGAAAGATAATTTCTGACGGGCGAAGCCGATATCTGCCTTTGCTCTCCATTTTCCATACTTAGCTGAAACACCCACACGGACATCAGGAATAGCAACACCATCATTCAATTTTGAATCAACGGCATCATCATTCGAATGCATAACACCTGCATCTAATAACACACGTCCAGATGGCTTTACCTCTAATTTGGGTTCATCCTGTGCATAAGCACCTGCGAAAGCAAGCATGCTAAATGCTGCTGTAGTTAAAAACTTTTTCATAATAATAGGAATTAGTAGTATTAATTTTATCTATGATTCCTCTGGTAATCTGTCACCGGTTGCCAGAGGAAAGAGTTTGTGTTAATTAATTTGCCGAATGAAAGGTGCTCTTTGTTACCTTGCCGTCTTTTACAAGCTTTGCAAATTCTTTTTTAGCCTTAGCCAACTGAGTTTGAAAAGCTGCATCGGCGTGTAAACGGGCGACAACTGCTGCACTGACAAGTCGGGCTGCATCAACATCGCTCTGCCAATGGTAACCGCAGATAACACGGCTCTGCCCCATCTGATAACCACGCTCAAGAATTTCATTCTGGCGGTCGGGGTTAATTTCTGCAAGTACCAATGCTGTAGCCCAACCTATAGCTGTGTGTCCAGAAGGATAAGAGCCATTGGTAGATAGCTCCTGCTGCTGTTCTGGGTTACAGGTCATTTCCTTGTAATAAGCAAATGGACGTACACGCATATACTTGTTTTTAGCCTCACGGGTGGCCAAATCACCAGCATCTTCGCGCATCTTCAAAACCAATTTGTAGATTTCGGGGGTTGTTTCTTTGCTAATCTTTATTCCGAAAGCTTCAGAGAAAGCGTTTGGAACGCCATCACCGGATACACGGGCATCTTCTGCAGCTTGATCGCCACGAGGAGTATCTCGCTGCATCTTTCCCCATTGATACTGTGCTTGGTCGTTTAAGAACTGGATACTATTCTCGCTTGGAGGAGGAGGAAGCAGATTCAATGAGCTGGCTTGCTGGCCATCCTGTAGAAAGAATAAATCGGGATTAGTACGTACATCTTTTACTTTTGACTGTGCGAAAGTACTCAAGGACACCATGGTTAAGAGTCCAATAAATAAAGTTTTCTTTGTCATAATTGTTTTATAATTGATAAATTCAGTAAATAATAACTGAGCAAAAGTACACTTTTTAGAGTAAAGAAAGAAACGTATATCTGTTTTTCTGTAACATTTTTGTAATATTTCTGCAATATTCAATGTTGTAATGAATCGTAAACTCTTGGATACATTATTATATTATAGAGAGTAATTGAATATAGTCTTTATAGGAGACTATTTTGTAGTGGAGATGGCAATAATAACACAGGAAACAGGGTAAAAGAATACAATTATTGATTTTATAGAGAGTGGAGGAGTACAGAACTTTTTATTATTAGGAGTCTTTTATATGAAATTTTAAGTGCTTGTTTCGTAACTTTAGGTGTTTTTTATAGTAATGATGGATTTTTGCTTATTGTTTTATAATATATTGAGCCACATCTGTATAGCATGTTTTAAGAGTGTAAAATAAGGCTTATGATGATTGCTAAAATAAAAAATACATTTTCATATCGAAATATATGTAGGGAAAATTTTGTATTCTTATGTTTTTTGTTTAGTTTTGCGATTGTAAGCTTAAACTTTTACAAATATAGGTCTTTAACTAAACAAGAAATCTTATGAGCAATTTTAAAAAATCTATTCAATTAATAGCTGTATTGCTATTTGTCAGTGTAATTCAACTCTCCGCACAAACCTACAAGTATCAGAAAATAGTAGGTTTTACCGATGCAACAAATGCTAAACTGGAGACCTTCCTTCAATCTACAGTTGCGATGAACATTCGGAAAGTTGCTGTATTCGATTGTGATGGTACGCTTTTAGGACAAGTTCCATACTATCTCGCAGAAGAATCTCTTTATGAATATGCGCGAAGAAACTATGCTGGAAAGAAAGATCCCAAGTCTGTCGAGAAGTTTAAATTAGTTGATAAGATGATTCATGAGGATGCCATTAGCCGTGAGCGCGATCGTATTAAGTTCCTAAGTGGTATGACTCCGGAGGAAGTACAACGTATTGGAGACGATTGTTTTCACGAGAAATATCAAAATAAGTTCTATCCGCAAATGAAAGCCCTTCTTGCTAATTTACGTAATTATGGTTTTGAAACGTGGGTTATCTCGGCTTCTCCGGAATTACTGTATCAGCGTTTTTGCGTCGAGGAGATGGGATTTCAAGAGGATCATGTAATTGGCGTTAAGTCTGTTGTAACGATGGGTGGAATTGTTACAGATCAAATAGTATTCCCTTCTCCACAAGATGAGGGTAAGGCAGAGGTGGTCAGGACATTTATCAAGACTCGACCCTTATTTGCAGCAGGTAATAGTCGTGGTGATATGGAAATGATGAATACTTCGGTTGGTCTGAAACTTATTCTTAATCCTGATGCCAAAACACCCCAAAAGGTAATGGGTGGAAAAACGGTTAAGGATTATTGGGAAGCAGATCCTAATTGCATTGTGGAATATACTCGGGATGTAACGGAAGGAAACTATAACTGGGCTTGTTCGGAATATAAAGTAAAGCAAAACGCAACTACAGACGTGTCTAACCCCGCAGTAGTAATTTATTGATACGTTCAGCAGTATGAAAGGTGGAGATTTTCTATATTCTTGATGATATTGTTGTCGCATAAACTAATATTATCCCCAATTATCAGATAAAGATAGTTGGGGATAATATTGTATTATTGCATGGGCAGGCGTAATCTGATATAATAGATTCGCTGCTAATGAGGTTGCTTATGGTAATTGTCTATGAAAATTAAATCATTGAAAAATGTTTGCTACTCTGTTCGAAAATGATTTTTAATACATAATTATCATTTACATTGTTTTATATCGAAATTAATATCATTTCTTTCAAAAGATAAGTTATCTATTGGTGTGTGCGGTGTGTTTCTTTTTTATTTATAACATGCAGTAAATCAGCCGTATATGTAAATATTCGCTGCTTAGGTAAAATTGTAATTATTACTAAATCGAAAAAATATTATTTCAAAGCGAAATATTTTTTGCAAAAAATTTTGTGTTCTTCCTTTTTTTATTTAGCTTTGCGTTTGTAAACTTAAACCCTAACAAATAAAAGACAATCTATTATGGCAAAGTACATTTTGGCCCTTGATCAGGGTACCACAAGTTCCAGAGCAATTGTTTTCGACCATCAAGGTCAGATTTGTTCTGTAGCACAACGAGAATTCACACAGTATTTTCCAAAACCGGGATGGGTAGAACATAATCCTAATGAGATATGGGCTTCGCAGGCGTCTGTTATTGCAGAAGCCATTTCTACCATCGATATTAACGGTCTTGACATTGCCGGTATCGGTATTACCAACCAGCGCGAAACCACCATTGTGTGGGATGTTGATACAGAAGAGCCTGTTTATAATGCTATTGTATGGCAGGATCGTCGTACGGCAGAGTACTGTGATAAGTTGAAAGCACAGGGATTAACGGATAAGATTCGCGAAAAGACCGGCTTGATTTTAGACGCTTACTTCTCTGGAACAAAGATTAAGTGGATCTTAGATAATGTGCCCGGTGCCCGTAAGCGTGCCGAACAGGGTAAGCTACGTTTTGGTAATGTAGATAGCTGGCTGGTATGGAGACTGACACGAGGTGAAACCCATGTTACCGATGTTACCAATGCTTCTCGTACAATGCTGTTCAATATCCACGATCTTAAATGGGACGAGGACCTGTTGAAGCTCTTGGATATTCCTGCATCAATGATGCCTGAAGTGAAAAGTTCTTCGGAGGTTTATGGGCATACCAAGACTACCATCTTTGCGCATGAAGTGCCTATCTCAGGTATTGCGGGCGACCAGCAAGCAGCTTTATTCGGACAGATGTGTGTAGAGCCCGGAGCTATCAAGAATACCTATGGTACAGGCTGTTTCGTAATGTTGAATACAGGTAACAAACCTATCGTATCTAAGAACAACTTGTTATCTACCATCGCATGGAAATTAGGCGACCAAAAGCCGGTATATGCTCTTGAAGGGTCTATTTATGTAGGTGGTTCTGTGGTACAATGGCTACGTGATGGTCTTGGAATTATCAAGAGTTCATCAGAGATAGAGGCTCTTGCCGCGACAGTTCCTGATAGTGGCGGCGTATATTTTGTACCAGCTCTTACTGGGTTGGCAGCTCCCTATTGGGATCAGTATGCCCGTGGTACCATCGTTGGAATAACCCGTGGTACCACTGCTGCCCATATTGCGCGTGCAGCCTTGGATGGTATTGCATTCCAAACATACGATATTGCACAGGCTATGGCCAAAGATATGAATGCTCCATTGAAAGAGTTGAAAGTAGATGGTGGAGCCTCTCGCAATAACCTCTTGATGCAATATCAGGCAAATCTGTTAGGTATTAAGGTGGTACGCCCGAAGATTACGGAGACAACGGCCCTTGGTGCAGCCTATCTTGCAGGCTTGGCTGTAGGATTCTGGAAAGATCTTGACGAAGTGAAGAGCCAATGGCAGGTAGAAAGAATGTTCGAGCCTACTCCTGAAAATGAAGAAATCACGGCAGCCAAGGAAGGTTGGGCTGATGCAATTAGGCGTACAATTCTTCCCAGATAATAAATACTTTTTCGAAGAAACAGTATAGGGAAGAACAGTGTTCTCTTCTTCCCTTACTCTTTCTTTACAGTCGATATAACTACATAAACTAACTTATAAAATCTTTATGTTATGGAATATTCAATGACAACACAGTTCTTTATGGAACTAATAGGTACTTTAGTACTTGTTTTATTTGGAGATGGAGTATGTGCATGTGTAACCTTGAACAAGAGTAAAGGTCAGAATTCCGGATGGATTGTCATTACCATTGCTTGGGGTCTTGCTGTGTGTATGGGTGTATTAATTGCAGGTCCCTACACAGGCGCACACTTAAACCCGGCAGTATCTATCGGTCTTGCATGCGCAGGATTATTTCCTTGGGCTTCAGTTCCTACTTATATCGTTGCCCAAATGATTGGTGGTGTGTTAGGCGGTATTTTGGTTTATGTCTTCTATAAGGATCACTATGATGCAACAGACGACGATGCTGCTAAGCTCGGAACATTCTGTACAGCACCGGCTATCCGTAATCTTCCGATGAACTTCCTAAACGAGGTTATTGCTACTTTGGCCTTGGTGTTCATCATCATCAGCTTCAGCACAGCCGGTAATGCAGGTAATTTGGCAGCTGGTAAGTTCGGTTTGGCGGCATTAGGCCCTGTTCCTGTAACCTTGCTTATTATTGCTTTGGGTATGTCGTTAGGAGGTACTACAGGTTATGCCATGAATCCTGCCCGTGACCTTTCGCCACGTATTGCTCATGCTATCTGTATGAAAGGCAGCAACGACTGGGGCTATGCTTGGGTTCCTGTAATAGGCCCTATTGTCGGAGGTATCATTGCCGGCTTCCTTGGTATTCTCCTGTTGGCTGCATAGTAAAAGAAAAGATAACTAAAAACAAGAATCTTTATGAAGAAAATTTTCAGAAAGTTGGCTTGTGTTGGAGCAATGCTGATGATTGGCTTGATGGCAAATGCTCAAAGACTTCATTTCGTTTCAGGCCTGGAAACAAGTCACTTATGGCGTGGATTGGAAGTTTCTAAAGGTTTGACCTTTGATAACGAGTTCGCTATTTCCGACAATAACAATCACTTTCGTTTCGGTTTTTGGGGCGGAATCCAGATAAATGGCGATTATAAGGAGTTCGATTACTATGCTTCTTACACCAATAAGGGCTTTACGGCAGCTATTTGGGATATTTATAACTTTTCTGATGGAATTTATTTTATGCCGGATGGCGTAACGAGACGCGACAATGCCTATAAGATTTTCAATTATGATTGTCATGACACAGGGCATTTTATCGATGCTTCTGTAAGTTACAACTTTGGCGAAAAATTCCCTCTCACCCTCTCTTGGGCAACAATTATTGCTGGTAGAGACCGTGGAGCGCTTAACAAACAGAATCTTTATTCTACCTTTGTACAGGCATCTTACAAGGTTTACGAGGACGATAACTTCATCATTACCCCATCTGTTGGCGGTGCATTCGCTTTAAATCCCGAGGATGGCAGCCATGCTACCTTCTACGGGAAATCGGCAGGCATCAATGATGTTCGTATCAACGCTACTTACAAATTGAAGATAGCCAAACATCCTTTCCCGGTAACTGCCACAGCAATGTGGAATCCGGAGGCAAACAAGGGCTACTTTGGAGTTTCTGTGAATTTGTTGAATCTATAAAAACTATAATTCAAATTCTATTTTATCGCCCCCTATGTTGTGATAGCATAGGGGGTGTTTTATTTCCTTTAGCAGCGACTTTCGCTTCCTTTTTGCAATTAGTTTTACTTGCTGTCATTTTTAACAATCAGAGCAAATGCTTATAAATAAGGTAATTACAATATCTTATTAAATGAGGGTATGACGGCAAAAATACAGAATACAATGATAATAGAAGAATAGAAAGTTACCGAAAGTTACTGAAAGTTGCTGTCATGGCATCACCTGTATTAGTGCCATAAAGTATTATCAACAAGCTGTTTATGCCAATTGTTAAAAATGACGGCAACAACAATAAGAACTAACTTCTTGGTAATACATATCCTTTTGTGTTGCAAAGTGTGCCCTTTTGCTTGATAATATATGCCCTTTTACGATGCTAAAGATGCCCTTTTTATATTTACTATCTTGCTGCTTTCTCCACTAAGTGCGCTTAAATGGCATTCAGGTGGTTAATGGTAGGATTTGCGTACATCTCGAGCATGCGCTTGGTAAGGTATTCTTCATCCTTGTTGGGGATTTCTATCTTGGCCAACTGTCCTGCAAGATATTTCTCGAAATGTGCCTTCTCTTCAGGTGTATATTTATCGCTGTGCTCGTTATTTCCATGTAGCAGGTCGAGTGCTATATAGTTATTAGCGTAGAGCTGATAGTTGCGGTGAATCTGGCGGTCGATGTGCAGGGCAATGGTGTCCATCAATTCCGAGTTATTCATATCAACGTTGCGCAGCGATTCCAAATATTCATTGATACACTTCGAGGCGTGATAATGAATTTTTCCTTTATAGCCCATGATGCCTGTGCGCATACTGATAACATCATCCATATCTCCCTTTTTCCATTCCTTGTTGTCGCGCTTCTGCTGAAACTCGGCAGCTTTCAGGAAATCGCATGGGTCGTACTCATACGAAATAGACAGTGGAGAAATACGAAGCTCTTCCAATCGGTCGATGATAGAGCCTTCTCCGCCCAAAGTAAGCATCTTCAGAATAGAGCGTTGGGTACGGTCGTCGGAGTCTTTCGAGCGACCTTCTCGCTGTGCTATCCATAGATTTTCGTGCTTCTGGGTAATAGCGAAGTGCATATAGCTGGATAAGGTGTGGCTGAACTCCAAGCGCTCGCGTGCCATCAATCCGCGCTTCACAATAAAGCTCTTATTGACACGGACGATATCGAGCACCCATGGAATACTGAGTAGGTTGTCGCCAATGGCAATTTCGCAAGTGGTCGAGAATTTCTTATCTACAAGCAGCTTGTCGAGCAGGGCCGAATCGAGAACGATGTCCCTGTGGTTGCTCATGAAAGTGTAGCACTCGGTGTTGGAAATTTCGGATATATCCATGTCGCAACCGGTAGATAATTTTCCCAACAGCTCATCAAGAAACTTATAGGCAAAGTTCAGCTGGAATTCCAAGTTGGTTTTACAGGCTCTCATTTTCTTTGCGATAGCCTCCAAGGGAACATCGGGATATAAGAATTTCAAGACAGCTTGAAACTGTGAATTACTCAAAAGCCGGTCATAGACTGCGGGTAATTCCTCCGGCTCAAAAGGCCTGATATCATTGAATTGATCTGGAATTTTCATGCTGTATGTATTTGATAGTTAAACAAATCGTCAAATTTGCAGTAGGCTATTTTTCTGATTTTGCCAGAGAGGAAGTCGATACGATAATGAGCTTGATGCCTAATTCTTCGATGCGGTTAATGTCTGCCTTCTTTATCTTGTCGTCCGTTATAAGAATGTCAATCTCATCGAGATTGGCAATTTTGGCAAACCCTCGCTTGCCCAGCTTGGTAGAATCGGCCAAAACAATGGTTTTCTGAGAGGCCTGCATCATTACCTTATTCAGGCGTGCTTCACGAATATCGGTTGTGGTAAGTCCAAAATCGAAGTCGATGCCATCTACTCCCAAAAATAACTTGCTGAAAGAGCAGTCGTTCAGCATCATGGTACTGTAGTCGCCCACAACCGATTGGCTGCTATGGCGAAGTGTTCCTCCCAACTGGATGATATCTACTCCCTCCTCTTGTGCCAGAATCTGCGACACGGGAATGGATGCCGTCATCACTGTAAGGCGGTCTTTGGGCTTTATGCAACGGGCAAAAGTATGCAGCGTCGTACCGGAAGCAATCAGAATCGAGTCGTTGCCCGTAATGAGTTTGGCAGCCTCACGACCGATGGCCAGTTTCTCTTCCTGACAAAGGCGCTCCTTTTCATTTACACTCCTGTTACCGGTAAATGGATCTATAAGGATAGCTTTGCCATGACTTCGATAAAGCTTTCCTTGCATTTCTAACTCGGTAAGGTCTTTACGGATAGTAACGGAAGTAACGTTTAGGATCGACGCTAAGTCGGTAACAAGGATGTTATCCTTTTTCAATAACTGGTCTAATATTAAAGAATGCCTTTCTTCTTTTGTCATTTGAAGGAGTGTAAATCTGTTCTAATGAATATCGGGAACACGAAAATACACCTTATAAATATATCTTGTGTCCTGATATACACTTCAAAGTTATCTACTTTTTTGCTACATCGTATCAAGTTTCATCTATTTTTATAGGATATTAACTGCAAAAAGCTATCTTTCGTTTCGAAGAAAAACATTTTTATTTTTAGTGATATACTGCTTAATAGCTTATGAATATGGCTTGTAACCTTTATTTCTGTATTTCTTTTTATTTTATTGTGTTCGATAACAGAGTAAATAAACGGTAAATAAACCTATTTAAAAGTTAAAACTATATTAAAAATAACTAGAGGACAAAAAATATCTCGTTTCCTAAAAATCGGAATGCCATGTTAACTGAATATCGGAGGGTACCTGTCGGGGACCATAATTAGGGATACCCTCAAGGCTCCTAATTCTCAG
>JBHAEI010000034.1:0-51692 GCA_041855505.1 Prevotella sp. | reverse complement strand
CTTCTTTACAAACCTTATCGCAGCACTGATTGCCTATCAACTGATGCCAAAAAAGCCTACGATGAATATTGAAATCATAGACAAAAGCAGACTCATTGCATAAAGCTTATACCGAACTCAGGTTGGATTACTGTAAATATAATGCAATAGCAGTGATTACTGCTCCTGTCATTATGCCGATAATAAGACCTTCTTTAAAAGTTTTTTTATTCATAAGTTTTTGATTAAATAGATAAATGTCAGATAATCCTAATAAAATTCTACCTTAACCTGATAAATGAATGATCTTAGCACGTTTTAATTTAGAATCCATAGGCTTGTCGTTAGTTTATTATATCTTTAAAAAAATTCTTCTTACAAAGGTAAGATTATGCGTTGTTTTTACAAAGAATATTATGAAAAAGTCCAAGAAAAATCTCATATATATAAAATTAATAATAACATTAGACCCAGAGAAGAACGAGTTATTTTTCTCTGGGTAAATATTATTTAAGTTCTAATAAAGCAATATATTATCCATATAATACTTTATCTCTAATATAACTTATTTAAGTCCATGCTCTTCCAATACCTCTAAGAGTATTAATAACTGATTTAACTATGCTTTTTAAAGCATTCGCATAATTTATTCCTATACCTCCATTAATATCTTTCATCTCTTCTTTTGAAAGATTAGATATAATTTCTTTTTTGTTGTATTCCATAATTTCAAGCTTTTATATTAATAGTGTTGTGCAAAGGGCTATTTAATATTAATAAAATTGCTACAAGATTATTTCTTGTAATATTGCAAATGTATAAGTAGCCAGTGCAATTTTATTTCACTCTATAAAAATCTTTTAGCTTATAACTTAATTTAACAATAAAACATATATATAATATTAGGGAAAACATTGCCCAAGCATAAAACCACAGAGGAATATCTGTGGAAGAATTGGTATTATTATCCAAAGCAACTCCAATGAATACTACGACATTATTAATTGCATGCATAATAAATGTTGGATAAATACTTCTTGTTTTATAATATATCCAGCCATATACAATGCCACCAATAAAAGCACCCGGCATTTGTGCAAGGTTACCATGTATAAGTGCAAAAAGTATTGCAGATAAAATTATCCCTACCCAATGAGAAGTCCTTAGTTTTAATAGCAGTTTGGTTACTACTCCACGAAAAAATAATTCTTCTGTAAATGGTCCTAATATGCACATTATGCAAAATGTTCCAACATTGCTACTTGACAAAGGGTCATTTTCTGCTGTTTGATTTACAAATTGAAGTATGATATTTGAAATACATATATCCGGAGATATTTCTGCTAATGCTATGAGAACACATAATAATGTTAATGCACCTATTTGTTCATGCTTTATTTTTCCTAAAGAAAATCTGGCTTTTCCTAATGTAAATGCGGTGATGCCTAATGAGAGATAGAAGAGGGAAGAAGCTACGAAATCTCCTATAGGTGTATCAAACCATTTAGTAAGATGTTCACCTTTAAAGCCAAATAAATAGAGTATTAACATTGCTATGCAAATGATGAATAGGACTATAATAGCTGTATATAGGAAAATATACAATACCTTCTTTAAGTAATGGAAATTTGTCTGCCTGTTGCTGGTAACGATTTTTCTTTTTCTTGAGTACTTCATTCTTTTATAATTAAATTTTAAACTCAAATTGTTCTTTCCACAAGTTATAATAACTTCCTTGATTAGATAATAATAAAGAATGTGAGCCTTGTTCTACAACTTTACCAGTTTCAACAACTATAATTTAACGATATTCTTCAGCATAATAGAATACGAAAGAAATCATTACTAAGGTAAAGACAAAAGTATGGAAGTCAGGTTGATAAGTACATGGAATGCGTAACCATAAAAGAAACCTAATTGTAAACGATAATAGGTAATAGTCATTCCTAAAATCAATTGTGGCAAGCACATAATTAAAACAAAAGGAAAAAGAGAAACTGTGAAACTGTAATTTAATGTATGCAACAGCATAAATGAAAATACTGAGAAGAGAGTGGCAACCTTGTACATCATACCTTCCCTCTCTCTGCTTTTAATCTTCCAACGTAACAACAATACACAGATAGCCGATGCTACAAGCATCTTTATTCCTATGTTTCTTACGAATTCAGATTGCAGGACTCCTTCTGTACCCCTGATAATCATTGGTGTATAGATAGGAGTATTAGATGTTCTTAATGCTAATGTCATAATTAGGTAGACCATGACAAAAGCACTGATTGCAATATCGCGTCTTGAGAAAGACAGCCACAATCTGAACACAATTTCTTCTAGCAATGGTGCTATTATCGCAACTACGATGATCCCATTTAAGAGGTGGTTTCTTATTAAATGAGTAATAGCCTCATTTGTAGCATGGTTTTCCAAATCCCAGTAATGCAGCCTTGTAAGGGAATACAACACAACCAATAGTGGTGTCAAACACGCCAAACACGTAAAATAAAAACAAACACCATGAAGCAAAACAGTTTTCCGCTGACAATAAGTATTGTCAGGGAAAACCATTTTATTAAATTGTTTTAAAAGATACATAAAATTAAGGATTATAAAAATAGGTATCTTATTAGCCCTATTTCTATCATTGCGTCATCGAAATAAACTCGAAGTTTCTGCCCAAGTTTGTATCCTGCATTATAAGCTGCTTTGTTCCCACCATAAATGGTGAGAAGCTCGTTTTGATTTAACTCTTCCATAAGGGGATATATTTAAATGTTTAAAAATCCACGAACAAACCCATAGATGTACGAACCTACCGAATCTATTGCTTTCTCGTATTGTAGCTGTTCTGCATGAGTTAAACGGTGCGGTCCCATAGGACCACACACATTACCTCCATTTATGGATATCACATCTTCGCTCGTAAGAGCTACTATAAGATTTCTATTTCCCATTTTTAAAATTTTTAATTGTTATACTTTTGGTTTATATAAGTTGTCGACTCCTTACGTTGCAAATGTAATAAAAAAACATTTTACCAAAATATTTTTGATTAAAAATACACATTCCGTGCAAAAGAATTACACGGAACACCAAATTCGGATATGGTATTCACATTTCCACTGCCAAGTAAGTCCATTTCTTTTTCTCCAAGACAACTTATTTTTATTTCCATATTCAAATTAAAATTATTAGTATAACAAAACGTTTTTCGGGCTCGGTTATATCGTATTTGTGCTCCCATTCTTTTTAATTGTTGCAAGATATAATACAAGTCGCGCCGTGAAATACAAATTAATGCAGCCAAATCATCAGGACTTCCTGTGCATTGATTATCTATGAGCCGATGTAGTTTCTGAATTCTCTTTAGTTCCTCTATAAAATACATTTCTGTTACCTTTAATTTATATTATTATTCTGCCCGTTCCATAAATCTTGATAAAGGGAAGATGTTTCTATGAGAGATTGGTGGCTACCTTTTGCAACAACTCGACCATTGGCAAGTAGGACAATATGATTAGCATCCTTGATTGTACTGAAGCGATGGGCAATAGATATAATTGTCTTTCCTTGTTCTGCCAGTTCTCCTATTACTTTCTTTACATACTGTTCTGATAAATTATCCAAAGACGAAGTGGCTTCATCGAAAATCAATATGTCAGGATTCTTATAAAGTGCTCTGGCTATTGCCAAACGCTGCCTCTCACCACCTGAAAGTGAAGCTCCGTGCTCGCCAATTTGTGTGTTCAGTCCCTGTGGTAAGCCGCTTATGAAGCTATCAAGCCCCAGTTGAGAAATCAAATCGTTTACTATTTTCATATCCGGGTGGAAGTCGCCAATGGTTATGTTTTCCAGAATTGTGCCTTGAAACAACTCTACTTGTTGTGGTACAGTTCCGATATGTTCTCTTAAACTCCTGTTGGATATTTGTGAAATATCATAGTTGCCAATGCGAATTACTCCATCGTTTACAGGATAAATATGCTGAAGTAAAGATATTAGTGTAGTTTTTCCAGAGCCACTTTCGCCGATAATGGCAGTCGTTTTCCCCTTTGGTATCTCAAGGGTTAAGTCTTCAAATATATCTTTTCTCGTTCCATATCTGAAAGCAACGTGATCAAAGACAATATTTCCAATCATGCTACTATCTAACTCCATTTTCTCGACATCGTTTTCTTCGCTTTCCAAATCCATGATTTGGAAGAGGCGATCGGCAGCTATATTGGCATCTTGTAGCTGTTGATTGGAAGAAATCAACGAACGCATTGGCGAGAGAACATATCCTATCAATGAGTAAAACACCATTAATGTACCGGGTGTAAAATCTTTGTTTATTACGAAATAACTACCCACCCATAGAATGGTAATCGTAATTCCTGTTGATATGAATTCTATTCCTTCGCCTGTTAAGATACCTCCATAAGCAGCGGAATAAGTATCTTTTAATAAACGTACGAATCTGTTCTCTGTTTTCAGGTTGGCGAAATCTTCCAATCCAAAACGCTTAACGGTAACAATAGCGTTGAGAGATTCTACAAGGTGCGATTCCAAATCTGCACTCTTTTCCATTATCTTTCTAAGATATTTCTTGTTTAGTTTATTATAAGCAAAGAAGATGAGAGCAAATAAAGGTCCGGATGCCAAAGCGATAAGTGCTAGTTTCCATGAATAAAAAAACATAACGACGACAGTAATTATTAAAATCATTGTATTTACTACAAGATCAACAAAAACATCATTGATAAAAGAGCGTATTTTAACGGCGTCATTCACTCGCGAAATGATTTCTCCTACTCTCATCGTATCGAAAAACTGTTGAGGTAATTTCAATATATGCTTATAATATCCTAGTATTAGTGAAGCATCTATTCTTTGTCCTGTCTTAAGTGCCAAGATACTTTTCATGGCTCCAATGAATATTTGTAGCACTAGGATTACAACCATTGCAACACTCATCAGGTTTAGTAAGTTTGTATTTTCATCTACAAGAACATAATCGGTTATCTTTCCTACATACACAGAAGTGGATAATCCTAATATGCTACATATCAAAGCACCGAATAAAGCCTGTAGCATTACATATTTGTGAGGCTTTAATAAGCTGATGAATTTTGAAAAGTTACTTTTCGCAACTTTCCCTTGATGAAAGTTATCGGAAGGCTCCATGATTACCAGAATACTTGTCCATATCTCCTTAAACTTGTCAATAGGGCATTTATGTATCTCTCCATCGCCCGGATCCATATATGTTATATGGGTATCAGACACTCGATAGATGACAACAAAGTGTAAAAGTGCTTTATTTACAACTACATGTGCGACAGCAGGAAGCGGTATCACTGTCAATGCTTCGGGTTGTGCCTTTACCCCCTTTGCCGAAAACCCTAGCTTTTCTGCAGCCTTTACCATTCCTAATATGTTTGTTCCTTTCTTATCAGTATAGGCATATTGGCGTATTCGAGCTACAGGAAACCTTAACCCATAATGGGCACAAATAGAAGCAAGGCAGGCTGCTCCACAATCTGTTATATCTTGTTGTTTTATTCTTATTCCGTTCTTCATTGTTCTATTGTATTCTTTACCTTTTTATATTGTGTAGGATTTACCATATCGTCAATACTCTTGTATAGTAGATCAAATAAGGATTTTCGAGAAACCATGAAATGTGCTATTGCTGTCATTCCCTTTTTTATTCTACCAATCCTACCCGTCCTTTTGAGACGTAGATACTCTTTGTCAAGCTGAATTTTAACTTTATAATAAATATTATTACCATTATCTTGTATGTAATCAGATGAGATACTGGTTACATGTCCTTTCAATGTCCCCCATTCATTATAGTTAAATGATTCCATTTGAATTTTTACAGGCATACCTAATGTTATCAATGCTATATCTTTTGGTAAAACATGTGCCTCAATATTCAATTTGGAGTTAGGGCTTATTATAGCAATTTGGGTTCCTGATGTTATTGTCATTCCTTGGTAAATACCTTGAAACTGCTCAATGGTGCCATCGATAGGACTGCGAATAACGGTTAAGTCCTTATTTGTTTGATTTTGTTTAAGTTCAGAATTTGCCTGTAATGATTGTGTTTCTATATTCTTTTTATCAGTTTGCCAAGTTATAAGGCACAGAACGAAGCGTATCTGAAGACGAGTCGTTAAAAATGCGTGTTAGTTATTGATAAATAGATAGTTAGACGATATTTGAGAGGACGGACAAAATAAAACAAAGCGTGCGAATTGCTTTAATTCGGTTTAATTTTGCTTTAATTTTAGAGGGTTGAAACGTGCAGGCGGTTTACCGATTATGGTAGATCGCTTTAATTTTGCTTTACACCAGACAAACATAGGTGGATAAGGTGCGAAATAAAGGCTTAAAATGGTGCGTGTGGCTATCTATATACCATGAGGATATAAATGCACGTAGCAGCGATATATAGGGGCTTAGACGGCATTTTCATTCGGTTGCTTTTTGTGTGAAGCTGGCGATTCCCTTCTATGATGGTAGCAAGGTGTACGAAGAGTGTTTGAAGGGGGTATAAATGGCATTAAAACGGAGTAAAAACAATGCAAATATGGGGGTGAAATGCCCCTTTTTTATTGTCCTGAAAAATGCAGAAAAATGGGAGAGGACGGACAAAAGGGCGGACAGAGAGGACGGACAAATGTTAAAGAGAGGACGGACAAAAGTGGTTTTTTCAGATGCAAATGAACTTGGGGGTATATCATCGTAATTTTTGTTAAAGAGATACCAAAAACAGGGGTTTAATATCAAGCTAATTACCCCCACTTTTGAAAATCCACATTATTATATATATAAGAAAATCCCTTATTTATAGGTGTTTACAGTAAATTCTCCCCCTGAAGATGACTAAAATTAGAGGGGGAACATTAAAGGGATGGGGTATCAAGGGAGTACGTAGGTACTATTTATGGGTACGTTCATAAATTATACGTTTATAACTATCATATATCCAAGTACTATCTGTATAGTGTAGAATACCTGTTATATTAGAGATATCCTTATCGAAGTAAAAAATTATATCCGCCTTCTCGGTTTTGTTAGTCTTCTTATTCTTATACATATAAGTATGAGCAAGCATATAGCATGTGGTATCTGGAGCAAAGTTCTTCTTTAGCTTGGTAATTGAATCATCAAGAAGTTGTTCCTCTCTAAGATATTCTTCTGCTTTGTTTTTTTCAGACAGCATCATTTCAGAAGGAGCAAAACTCGCTATAGCTCCTATATAATCAACTTGTAATTTAGCAAGCTCCATATACTTGTTTGCCTTAGCTTCTAACTCTAAGAATTCCCTTTGTTGATAGACCTCATATTTAGCCTTTGTAAGAAGTTCAAAGGTCAGAGGTTGATACTCTGCTATTTTTTGACCTTCTTTTAATTCTTGTCTTATTAAATATTCTGCCCTTTTTTGTGGAGAACGTGAGCAAGCTACTATAAAGGAGTTTATGAGGAAAAAAAATAAAATTTTTTTCATATCAAAGAAATATTATTATTCGAGACGGATGATGCCGATAACGAGTGCTACAGCATAAATTTCAGACTTGTGAAGCTCGAAAGGTTGATATTCCGGATTATCTGATACGATTAAAACGTGTTCATCATCTTTGCCCGGACGTATGCGCTTGATAATTGCCCCTTGTGCCGTGTCGAGCACATACGGCTTATTCCATTGGAAGAAAACTGATGACATCGGTGTGCGCTGGCATGCTACGATGTCACCAGACTGGTATGTCGGGATCATGCTGTTACCTTTTACAGGGATAAGAAAGTTTGCACCTTTGAAAGCCGGAACAACGTACCGTTCGCTTTCATATTCGAGTACACTAACCTCCCCTCTCAATGCTCCAGCCATAGCACTAATGGGAAGCAAAGGTATGCCTTCTTGCGGATTTTCTGCTGGTATCATTTGTTTATCTACCGACTGTTTTGTACTTTTATGCTTATGATCAGATGAATAAGAAGCATCTTCTTGTTTTGGCGTATTCTCTGCGATACGATTTGATTTGAGCATATCCCCGTTTCCTGTTAGAAGCCATTCCGGAGACAAATCATCATACTGTAATAGGATATTTTCTAACTTATCAGTACCAATGGCTCCTTTATTTTTTAAGGACTTTCCAAAAGAAGCATTAGACATGCCAACACTCCTCTCAAAGGCTGCTATAGTCATGCCTTTATAATCAATATACTCTTTTATTCTATCCAGTATCATAGCTTGTTTTCTACTAAAATTTATCCCTAAATAGAAAATTTTCTCACTTTTATTTTGTTTGTATTAGAAAATATCCTATCTTTGCAACGTGTTATATCAATAACATTGCCCAAAGATATGAAAATTCGGTGAGAATAACAAATGTGTAGATGAAATCTTGCTGAACGGGAACGGTCTGGGATAATTATTAACTTCTAAACAGCCCTACGCAGCACGGTTAAGCGATTGATATGAAAAAAACTTGGATATACAATGGTGTTGAATATACCTTGGAAAAAGGACATGGTTATGGACAGTACATTCTAAATGGCTATCACTTCACAGATAGTAGTGTTTGGGATGATATTGACAACGAAGAAGAGGAAGAAAAACGGAAGGAGGCAATGAGAGTTGCAGAAGCATTTATCAGCACGAAGTATTAATTAAAAACAGACAAAAGAATGAAAATGTACATTAAACTTGATGAAGACACTAAAAAGTGGATGGAAAATGCTCTTAACGTGAGCCGGGTAACCATCAATCACGCTCTTTACTTTGACGAGAAACGGGGTAAGAGTCCACGTGCGGAGCGTATTCGTAACCTTGCTTTGCAGAAAGGCGGAGAACTACGGATGGATGCATCGGCATTTGAGACAATTTTCTGCGCCAATGGTATTATGAAGCAGATATTTTCCAACGGCGTTGTCATTACGGTGGACATGCCCAATGCTAAGATGGAATTACATGATAAAAACGGTGTGCTACGTAGAAGCGTTGAAAATTGCAGTATTCCACAGCTATACATGGAACAAATATCTGCAGTAGGAATGTAAGGAGGAATCAGAATGTTAGAGTATTACAACGATATATTATGCGTTTCGGCTCGTGAACTTGTGGCAGACGGCTTTATGACGAAAGCCAATTACGAGAAGAAGCTTCAGCGCAACCAGATTGATGTAGTCCGTCGTGGTGGTGGTGTCGGTATGTATGCTCTTGTTGCTGTGGACAGCCTTCCAAGCAAAGTGAAGCAAGCCGTAAAGGAAGCCCACCCTGAGGGCGCAATACAGATGTTGAAGCACTGGGTGATGCAGAATTACGAGTTCGACCAAGATGCATCCGGCTATTTTATGGACTGGGCAGCGCAGGAGCAATCGGACAAAGCCACCTTGAAGTTAGCCAAGCTCTATGCCATCAATGCCAGTGTGCTGAACTGCTGCCTGAAGCTCTACGACCACGGAAGTCTTACGAACAAAATGATGGGCAAGACATACAGCTGGGAGAAGATGGCACAGGCGATAGCCATACTGCGTAAGGAGTTAGGGCATGACCTGCCGGCAAGTCCGTTCCGCTTTCGTAAACGGGCGAACGAGTACAAGCGCAAGGGCTATGAGTGCCTTATCAGCAAGAAGTTCAATAATCAGAACTCTCGATTGGTAACAGCACGAATAGAACAGCTGGTGGTGTCTATTGCCTGCCAAAAGAACAGACCCTTCAACAAGAACGTATGGGAAATGTACAATATGTTCGTTACTGCCGAATTGGACGTATATGACCCGGAGACGGGCGAGCTTTACAACCCCGACGAGTTTACCGATAAGACGGGCGAGCCCATACAGCTATCCGAGAGCACTATCAACAACATACTGAATAAGGCTTCGAATAAGGTTAAAATAGAGTTCTACCTGAATTCGTACAGCACCTTTATGCACGAAAGCATGCCACACATGCACCGCCACGGCGGAGAGTTCTCGCTAAGCCAGATAACGATGGACGACGTGGACTTATCGCGCCAGCTGCAGGATACCAAGGCACGCGTACACGCCTACTATGCCTACGATGTAGTGAGCCAGTGCGTTATCGGTGCCAGCTACGCAAGAAAGAAAAACCAGCAGCTCGTTGTGGACTGCTTCCGGGATATGTTCCGGCTCATCTACAATAACGGCTGGGGCATGCCGAAAGGTATCGAGGTGGAAAACCACTTGATGTCGGAGTATAAGGAAGGCTTCCTGAAAGCCGGCAACGCCTTTGAGTTCGTACACTTCTGTGCGCCTCTGAACTCACAGGAGAAGTATGCCGAGAATATGAATGGTGCTAAGAAACGCTCCATCATTCACAAAAACCATGCCTACATCGGTCGCTGGTATGCCAAGTCGAGAGCCTACCGGGTGGAATACAAGAAGGTGAGCGATGAGAACAACGACACCTACGAGGCAGAACGCTACTTCTCTTTTGAGCAGCTTGTAGCCGAAGACCGCAAGGACTCGGAAGAGTGGAACAACACGCTGCACCCAAATCAAAAGAAGTATCCGGGCATGACCCGCTGGGACGTACTGGTGCATAACATCAACCCAACGCTGAAGCCATACTCTAAGGTTGCAATGAGCAAGTATGTGGGTGTACGCGTGAATACCTCTATAAGACGTAATTCAACGGTACGTGTAGCACATGAGGAATGGTGGCTGTCAAGCCCCGAAGTATTAGAGAAGCTCGCTCCCAATTCGAAGAAGGTGCAGGCTTACTACTTACCGGAAGAAGACGGCAGTGCAAAGGACGTGTACATCTATCAAGGGGAACGCTTCATCGATAAGGTGGAGAAGGTGGAAACTTACAACCGTGTATATGCCGAGCAGACCGATGAGGACAAAGCACGCTTCCAGCATCAGCAGAAGAAGGTGGGAGAATTCCTTGGCTATGTTAAACGAAACACACCTGCCACTGTGGGCATACAGTTCAATCAGCAGGCCGTAGAAGTTCCGGAGGAAGAAGAGGACTTGATGGTGGAGGCATCTCCCATAGATAGCGAGGACGAAGATTCAATGTTCAATCTTCCAAATCCAAACATCGATATAAAGAAAGTAGCCATCACCAATATGTAAACGACATAGTAACCAATTCAAACAGACAGCAATATGATAACAGAACAACAAAAACAAAAGATACTCGCTGCCATCGCCGGCAATCGTGAGAACTATCCAAGCGATGCGAAACACGCA
Source organism: Prevotella sp. (assembly GCA_041855505.1). GTDB lineage: Bacteria > Bacteroidota > Bacteroidia > Bacteroidales > Bacteroidaceae > Prevotella. The sequence continues at coordinate 40,505 of JBHAEI010000034.1, read as the reverse complement.
GCCAGTCTCGGCATCAGCACCAGTGTTTACTCGGCGCTGAAAAACGGACAGCTTGAAAAAACACTCAGCGAGGGTGCATGGATAAGCGTTGCAAGGCGGTTAGGAGTAAACCTCCGGAACGAAATAGAATGGAAGGCTGCCAAAACAGAAACCTTCAAGTACATCACAGTACAGTTGGAGTTTGCTCAAAGCAGCAATATCTCTGCCATCCTCTGCGACATTCCCAATATCGGCAAGACTTTCACGGCACGCTGCTATGTGCAGAGCCATAAGAACGCCGTATATATCGATTGTTCGCAGGTAAAATCCAAGCTGAAACTCATCCGCAAAATAGCATCGGAGTTCGGTGTAGATGCCAAAGGAAGATACAACGATGTATATGAAGACCTTGTTTATTATCTGCGCTCGATGCAGAATCCGCTTATCATTCTCGACGAGGCAGGCGACCTGCAATATGAAGCCTTCCTTGAGCTTAAAGCCTTATGGAACGCTACCGAACGCTGCTGCGCGTGGTATATGATGGGAGCCGACGGACTGAAAGAGAAAATCAACCGCTCGATAGAGTGCAAGAAGGTAGGTTATACAGAGATGCTAAGCCGATACGGCGACCGTTACTCGAAGGTAACACCGGACGATGGCAGAGACCGCGATGCATTTCTGCGTCAGCAAGCAGCCATCGTCGCAAAGGTAAACGCACCGGAAGGCGCAGATATTATGGCGATTGTTCGCAAGACAGGTGGCGGACTAAGAAGAGTTTATACCGAGATAGAAAAAATAAAAATAGGAGCATAACACGATGACAAAGATAGAAATGGACGCAATGGAAGCCGTTATCGGTATCCGCAAAGAAATGGCAAAGGCTAATGAGATAGACTGGGAACAGCGCCGGTATGAGATAGCTAAAGACCTTTATGTTCAAACCTGCCAACAGGCAAAATTAGAAGGTGATAATACTGCTGGAGATGTATTCAGAAGTGCTGCATGGTTATCTCGTGTGGCTGCCGATTACTTAATAGAGGTATTAAAGAAATAACTATAACACTATGGGCAATATGACAGTTGAGACAAACGACGGAAGAAGATACCAGCTCCATAATAACGCAATGACTATGAACGAACGCTATTATTGTGAGCCACTTATCTTCCTAATGAAAGAAGATGCAGAAGTGATAGAATGCGACTACATTCACTATTTGGAACTGGACTGGGACGATAATATAAGAGTGCTGACAGTAGCTATCGGCGATGAGTGCAGAGACATTGATATGAACGACGTGCTGGCTTGGTGCTCCGAGATTCCAAAAGAAAACTTGAAACAATGAAGCGAGCATATACACCGAAAGATATAGCAGCCAAGAAATGGAAGACGCTGCCGTGGTCCGAGAAATGGAGCGAGCCATTCGGCTATCCGGCAATCAACGCCAGCTGGTTTATCAGCGGTGCCAGCGCCAGCGGTAAGTCGAGCTTCGTGATGCAACTGGCGAAAGAACTCTGCAAATACGGCTTAACCCTCTACGTGTCCTACGAGGAAGGCATCAACCAAACCTTTCAACGTCGCATCGAAATCTTTAAAATGAACGAGGTACAGCGCAAGTTCCGAGTGATTACCGAATGTACTTTGGAAGAACTCAAAGAACGATTGAGCCGACCCAAGAGCCCCCGGTTTATCATCATCGACTCCTTTCAGGTGGCACGCTGGGAATACAAGGACGCGGAGGAGCTAACGAAGCAGTTCCGTTCCAAGTGTTTCATCTTTATTTCACAGGAAAAGAAGAGTGAGCCGATGGGCAGTGCTGCGGTGAGACTGAAGTACTGGTGCGACATGAAGGTAAGAGTGGTAGGCTACGAAGCCATCTGCCAAGGCAGAAGTGTAGGAGAAGTAGGAGCTACCTTCAAGATATGGGACGAGGGACTTCTGAAAGTGAACAATGAAATAACCAACGATAAAACAGATAGCAATTTGTGATTATTTAATTTGAATATACAATGAAAATAAAAGAATTAAATGTAAAGGTTACCTATTATGTAGGCTTGAGAGATGTGGAAGTGAGCGATGACTTATATAAAGCTCTGCAGCACATGGCTGAGTGTGGAGAGGTAAGTTGCGGTCTTGCAACCATGGACAAACGGATTGATACAGCCATGGAATGGCTTGGAGACAATATTCAAGAAGATGATGCCTGCAATTGGGAATATGAAATTACAGATATGGAGGACTATGAAAATGAGCAAGGAAATACGAATGATTGAAATTGCTCCGGGACGTATGAGTCCGGGCGGACGAATGACCGAGCACCTTGAGAGCCGGGGGCATAAGTGTCAGTACTGCCAAGGCAACGGTTTCTTTTGGCAAGAGGACGAGTTCAGGGAGCGCTATAAAGATCCTTGCCCCATTTGTAAGGGAAGCGGAAAGCTGAACGCGGATATAACCATAGAGTGGAAGCCGGGATAAATACATTAGCGCAGCGTAGGAGCAGCCTCGGAAGGTATGAGCTATCGTTCCTTGATACGGGCATTTTAATTCAAAAATCTTAAATCAAAACAATATGGGTAATATTTTAGACAAAATCAAAAAGTACATCAGCGCATGGCACAAGCAATTCGTAGAACGCGCAGAAGCCAAGCGAAAAGCACAGCTTGAAGCGGAAGTTAATGAAGCTGTACAAGTAAGAGAGTTCAACGGCGAGCTTTATGTCAGCATACATGGTGCACCACTTCTCGGAGTGGGCGACATAAAAGGGACATTGACAGAAGCCGTGGCACATTGTAGAGAAATTTACAAGAGTTATTTGGAGGGCAGCGCATGGAAAAGGAACGCAACTACGCACAGTTCTACACGCTGATAAAGCAGCTGCCATACGCCGATAAAGAGCAGTTGGTGTATCAGTACACCTCTGGCAAGACCACCTTGCTAAGAGAGATGAAAGACAGCGAATATCGAAAGATGGTGGCAGCTCTTCAGCAGTTGGTGGACGGCGACAACGACAAAGCCACCTTTATAAGGAAGCTGAAACGGCAGCGCAGCATCTGCCTGAAACTGATGCAGCAGTTGGGTATCGACACAACAGACTGGGCGCGAATAGACAACTTCTGTGAGCACCCAAAGATAATGGGCAAACCGTTCAGGCGTATCACGCTTGAGGAGCTGAAAAAGCTGCAAGTGAAGCTCCGGAGCATTGAGCGCAAAGGAGGACTTAATCAAAAGGCAAATATCAAAAATCAAACACCCGAAGGCGTGGTTATCCTGCCACTTGCCGGAGGAAACAAAACTATCAATTAATATGGAAGAGAAAGTTAATGTAACAATGACAGCCGAGGAGCAGAAGGAGTTTGCTGCGTTCCAAAAGGCACAGGAGAAGAAAAAGGCAGAAGAGAAAGCCAAGCAAGACCGTGAGCTGTACAAGCAAATGGTAGATGATGAGATAGAACGGTCGATACCGATACTGACCGACATCTCCAACAGTATTCGCACGGCCAAGCAGAGTGTGCTCGACAACTTCAAGAGCGTACTTGACCTGAAAGCCGAGCTCTTCTCTACCAAGCGCGACAACCAACGTTCGCATACCTTTACCAACAGCGAGGGCAACAAGCGCATCACGCTCGGCGTATATACCACCGACGGTTATCGCGACACAGTTGAAGAAGGTATCGACATTGTAAAGGAGTACATCGCTTCGCTTGCCAATGACGAGAAGACACAGGCACTCGTCAATATGGTGTTCCGCCTCTTGGCACGCGATCAGAAAGGAACGCTGAAGGCTTCGCGTATCGTCCAGCTGCGCAAGATAGCCAACGAGTCGGGCGACGAGCGCTTCTTGGAAGGTGTACGCATCATCGAAGAGAGCTACCAGCCGGAACTCAGTAAGCAGTTTATCCGTGCCGAGCAGAAAGACGAGAACGGCATGTGGCGACCGATTGCCCTTGGTATGACAGAAAGTTAAACCCGGTAAATGATAAAACAATGAGAAACAAAACAAATTTTTGAGTATTAGACAGTAAAAAACAGACGGTAGAAAGCTGATAAGTGCAAGAAAATGAGTACCTTTGTACTTATTCTAAGTTATCATTAAACCGTCTGTTTTTATTTTTTAAGTTGTATGGCATATCGCAAGGGAGTAAGTTATCAAAAACGAGTAGAAGATATCAACGCTATCTATGATGCTCATATCAAAAGCGGGCTGTCGAATCGCGAGATTTGGCGCAGATACATCTATCCTCGCTTTGGCATCAGCGAACGTACCTTCTACTACATGCTCTCTGCGAGCGCCGACGAAAAGAAAACTATCAAAGACAGCAGCATCAGGCAGTTGCTGCTGTTTGGATAAAACCATAGACGGCTTATGAATGAAGATGTAAGGCGCGTTATGCGCAACATACTTGAAGATATACGCGTAGAGCTTGGCGAGGAGTTCGATAAGAACTTCGACCGTCAGGCTTTTTTTTCTGAAAGCTGGCAGCGCAGGAAAAGTCCCGGACGCAAGGACGGCGCATTGCTGATTGACTCCGGCGACCTTCGCAAAAGCATATTAAGCAGAACAACAGAGGACAGTATCACCTTTTATACCACCCTGCCTTATGCAGAGATACACAACGACGGTGGAGAAATCGTTGTCAGTAAGCGTATGAAAGGCTACTTTTGGCATAAGTACCAAGAGGCTGTAGGTGCCTTTACCCGCAAGAAAGACGGCACTGTCGGCAATAGCAAGCGCAACCGAAAGCTTAGTGAATACGCGGACTTCTACAAAGCAATGGCACTGAAGAAAGTCGGCAGTACGATAAAGATACCTCGCCGCAGGTTTCTCGGCACCTCACCGGAGGTGGAAGCTATGGTGCGTGATATTGTAGAGCGTAACATCGAAGAGTATATGAACATTGAATTTGACATAACAAAAAAATAGAGATATGAGAAAGGAACTATACAACGCGCTCTGTGAGCGGTTAAAAACAGTGGCAGATGGCGCCATCAAGTACATCGACCTGTGGAATCACAACGTGGAATTCATCGAACAGGAAGAAGGCTGGGAGCGTCCTGCCGTGTTTGTGGAGTTTGCCCCTATCCAGTGGAACGCCATTCAAACGGGCGTAGAATACCGTTCGGAGCCCCTTATAAGGCTTCATGTCGTAACAGACTGGGAGGGCGGTACGAGCAGCGACAGCCCCTACAAAGACGATTCTTTGGAAGTGTTCGACCTGACGGATGAAATCGCCAAGGCACTCATCGGCATGGAAGGAGAAACCTTTAAGGAACTCGACCTTGTAGGCAGTGAAACTAATCATAACCATGAGGAGATACTTGAGAACATAGAGGTTTACCAGTGTGTCGCCTTTAAGAGCTTATAAAACCGACCGACTTCGTCGGTACTTAAAAAGGGTATTGAACTTTGGTCCAATACCCTTTATTCGTTTTGTCGCTTTACGCTTTGGCGTTTATGCTTTTTCGACTATCTCTTTGTACGCTTCAACGCTCTGCGCTTTAACGAGTTTTCCACGGAAGGCTAAACGCGAGCCGACGAAAGTGAACGCAGCCGAAGCATCGCTGTACGCGCACGCGAACGATACACCGGCAGCCGAGAACGCATAGTTGTACCCACGATAAACCACACGCGATTGCCCACCATTAAAGTAATACTTGTCGCAATAGTGCGTGTTACCTGCTCCATTGACCGTACCCACAGGTACCACATCCATATAGGTACCATGTGCCACGGCTGTTGTCCATTTATCGTTGTTGCCGTGCGACTTTACATATCTTACCGTGCCGTCCGGCATCCAGATGCGCCACTTGGCATATTTGTCAGACGTATTCGGCAAATCGACACAGTCCATCATCTCATACTTGTGTCCGTAGATATCTTCGTAGCCCAAGCAGCAAATGTTATTAACCTGAGTAACGGAAGCTGCTCCATAGATGTCTTCGTGCTTATACCACGCAAACTCATGTACAACGCCTTCGATAACAGAGTTTCTTATACTTGAATCGATAACATGCGCGTCATCGTACCCAATTGTGTCTGCCATGCCATATTCTGCCGTTCCTCCGGTTATTCGTGTCTGTGAATGCTGACCGCCACCGCACTGGTCTTGTGAGTTACGTCTGCCATACCGGGCATAGAACAGGTTAGCTATGCGAGAGTGCATCAAGGCATCTATCTGCTGCATACCCCGTGTAACGGAGTTATAGTGGAAATCTCTCCAGTTGATGTTAGCGGTCGTCGAGCTCCCGGTTATCGCAGCCCGGAGCTTACCACCGATATCAGTAGAGCCCACGACGGCGCACAGATGCTCGTCATTGGCAATCCATAAAGGCTCCATGTCCTCTATCTTATCAGAGTTGGAAAGGACCACCATATCGAACTCTGCTGTGTTCAGAATGGTAAAGTACAGCATCTTGGCCGTCTCCGGTATATCGGAGATAATGTACATGCCTGCTTCAAAGCGATTATTCAGCGTTGGAACAATGATGGACGATATTACATTACCGCCTTCATCGATAAATGAAGCGCCAATAAGTTCTGTTCCGGGCACGCTTGGGAAGCGGACACGCTTATAACCCTCAACCACAACCGCACAAACAGAATAGCTGTTATCATCGGTAAGCGACTGTTGAATGGTATCCCGGTTGGTCTGTATCTTCTTTTTCTCGGTAAACCGCTTCGCCTGTTTTATATCCTCCAACGTTATAACAGTAGCTTCCGGCGTTCTTGGCTTGTTGTCCTTACCATTGCTGGAGTAAACGCTGTAATGCTTGTTATTGAGATGATCATTAACACCTTTCGACCAGAAGAATGGCTCATACATCATCCAGTCGCCTTCCGTCGCATCCAGCTTTGCCGGGCTACACAGATTTACATTCTCGTTGTCCGCGTAGAAGTTAGAGTTGCGGTCATGCAGTGGATAGTAAGTCATCTCGCCATCAAGATTGTTGCAGATAGTATCCGTGTTGGCGATATTGATATTGCGTGTAGTCGGTTTCTTGGTAACCTTGGCAAGTACACGGTGGCGTTTCTTAAGGATGGCCTTGATATGCCCAGACATCTCGTAAGGCGTGCCGTACTTGTAGCCGGTCTTGTTGTCGAGATTGGAAACATTGGCATCATCGGCCACACTGTCATCGAACTCTATCATAGAGTATTCCGGTTGCAAGATATTGAGTTCTGGGAAATGGGCTTTAAGTTCCGTGTACTTTTCGTCTTCCATGTAGCTCGTAAGCTGTACAGTGCCCACAAGTGCGCAGGTGTCCGTAGTATTGCCTATGGCATCTATACCACCATACTTCTTGAAACTCTCCAGCCATGAGCCGTCATCGGTCTTATTTATTCCTGTAATGCGAATACGCTTTACGGCGGTAAGCTGCTGAAGAATCGTCTCCCACGATAGTTTTGAGCAGCTGTCAAAGACAAAACTCTCAATAGCACTTGTACCTTCAAAGGTAAGTCCTTCCGGGGTAAGCCTATCAAGATGCTCTAAGCGCAACATCGTAAGGCTTGCAGGAAGAGAGAGCTTGGTTATAGGAGCTCCTTTCGCTATTACGACACTTTGTACCCCTGTTCCTCGCAAGTCTGCTTCTGTGAGCTTCGAATGCGCGGAGAAGTCCAACGTCGATGAAGTCGAGCCGCCCGTCTTTGCCTGTGCCTGATTACGAAGGCTTATCTTTCGAAGCTGTTTGCACGCATCTATCACCAGCCACCAGCCACTTGACCCTGCGCTTGAAGAAGCAAGGTTTAGTTCTTGTAATACCGTACACTTCGATAGGTCGAAAGCATTCTTGAGATGGTCGGCTGCTCCGGTCATGTTCAGCACCTTTATCCTGCTGGCTCCATAGAAACGAAGCGGGTCGTTGATGGTATAGGCCTCTGCTATCTGCAGCAGGGCTTCCTTGCCTTTTTCGACGATACCGGTATTAGCGATATTTGTCTTATTATTCGTGCCATAACCGAAGGCATACACCTCTGCCGGCGTGAGCTTGAGAGTGTCGGGTGCATCACTGTTTTTACGCGAGAGATACAGGTCGATGTTGTCAGCCGTGAAGCTGCTTGTTCCGTATTTCGCGTCCAGCAAGGCAAAACGATTACGAACGAAGTATTCTCCGTATTCCTTATTTGAGCCTTGCAGGGCGTAAATAAACGGCCATTTCTTACCATATACCGTCTCGGTTGCAGGGATGATATACTTAAACTCTCCACTCTTATTGAAAGCCCTGTCCGACCAGTTGCCCGACTGCTCCTTTGAGAACATGTTCAGCACCGATTCCACCGTCAGTACATTACGCATCTTCTGCGCTACTTCGCGCAGCTCGTCCTGCATATTGGCGAGTATCAAGTTCCAAATCCAACTGTCCCTGCCCTCAAACGCGTACTTGGCTGCTTCCGCGTCATAGGTATCTCGTGTAAGGGTGTATAGATACTTCAGGAATGAATCGTTCCGCTTGCCACGTGCGGTATCTCCATCATAATAGGTAGGCATCCACACATCACCATTCCACGTGCGCCAGATGATATTCTTTGCACGCTGGTCCACAGAAGCATTATAATCCGTCCACAGGTAGAATGCCAATGTTATGTCCTTGTTGAAATAAAGAGTGAACTCACGCTTGAACTTATCACTCTTAAAGGTGCTAAGGTTGTTTGCATCGGCTCCTGAAGGTACGCAGTCGCGTATCCATCGGAAGAGCCGTAGGGTTTTGTTTCGCTGTGTTTCGTCGAGTCCTGCCCACTTGACATCATCAGGGACATTCGTTTCAAAGGCATTATCGAAGTCTGTCTGTACCTGCTCGTCAGAAGTAGATTGCAGCAGGCACAGCTTCTCCGTATTGTTAAGGGCTTCGAGGGCTATCGGACACTCCGGATGGAAGTCGTCAAAATCCTCCATACCGAACAAGGCTACCGACTTCGATTTGTCATTGTTGAAGTTGTACTGCCCGTAGTAGTCGTTCTCGCCGTCTTCGGTATCGGCAGCAAACACATCAACAGGGAAACCGTCGATGGCCGTGCGGACGGTAACAGCATTCAGGTTATTGCCTCCTTGCTCATATTGATACTGCTGTGGCGGTGTAAGGAACTTGAGTTGCTTCAGCATATTGTTGAAGAGCTTTGCGCCACCTGTATTGAGCGACATGGAAGAGTCGGAGTAATCGGACTTCAGGCAGATGATAGGCATAGGGATGCTGCCCGGACGTAGAGCGTATTTCCTTTCCTGCTGCTCCACACCGCCTACCTCAAGCGAAAGCCCTTCTGTTCCCTTATTCAGATAGATACGGATGTTCTTGCTGGGGTACTTCGTCGAGGATGTCCCCTGAATGCGAATATAGCCATTATGCAGCACAAAGTCATACTCCTTGCCAAACGGACTATAGAAATAGACATCGGCGAGGAAATCCGTCTTTTTGTTGTTGGTCTCGAAGACATCGACGAGCTTACCTTCACGCACGATGCGCAGGACGGCTTTGCCTTTGTTACGCAGTTTATCCAATGATACTTTCCCATTATCGCCGAGAATATTGTTCTCGTCATAGCGGGTCATCATCTCATCGCTGTTCTCACTATCAACTATATCGTTTTCCAACTCCTCGTCATCGGATAGTCGTCTATCGTAGATACGAATACTCTTAATCTCGACATCGGCATCGTCGGACGTAATAGTGATAGGCTGTGGAGAATCCTGCACAAAAGAGAAGCTGCTGTCATAAATATCAGCTCCGGTGCGGTTGCCATTGACGTAAAGCTCCATCAATCTGCGGTTAGCAGTAGTTGAAATGACAAGGGCTATCTTTACCCACTTATCCTCGACAAAGTTCGTTGCAAGTTTAATCTCGCGCGTTACCTGCTCATCTTCCTCGTTAGTATAGCTGACAGTCTGCCCGGTCAGAAAACTTGCTTCTGTGGCAGTGATGTAAAGTCCCTTACCACCATTGAGGCAGCTGATAACAGGAGCCTCTCGGTCTGCTATGTTGCTTACCTTCATGGTAAACTCTATCGTGGCACCGGTAGCCTTCAAGTCCTTGGCAAAAGGCTTATAATCGATAACAGCCTTTGCTCCGTTGCTGAGCTTGAGCGACTCTCCTGTCCAGCCGTTGGAAGTCCAATCAAAGCCTTCAAAGGTCGTTTGAATGCCGTTTGAAGTCCACTGGGCAGGATTCTTTTCTCCGTTACTTCTGCCTGCTGCCGTGAACTTATGAGCAAGTCCGAACGAGGCTTCCTCTATGTCTATCTTACTCTTATGAACATTTACCAGCATGTCGTAGGCATAAGTACCTATCTGAAATCTTAATGTCTTTTCGCCGTATGTGGAAGGGCGGTTTGAATAAACCATCATGGAACGTGGTGCGGTGATGCTCCCTGACGGTGCGCCTTCTTTATAGACAGATACCGTTGCCGGTGTGGTAAGCGGGTCGTAAGCTATATAGTCAAACGAGAACTTATCATACTGTGTAACCTCTGCCGTCGGCTTTAGGTGCTCGCCGGTATTGAGGATACGCCCGTCTTGATTTATCAGCTTCACGCCAAAGAAGGGGCTGTCTGTGCCACGTTTCAATAGGTCTATATAGATGCTTTCAGAACGTAATGTCAGGTCTTCCGTTTCCATTTCTGCAACCATCTGAACGGTGTGTCTCCCGGTGGACAGCAGTGCCATGCTCACATCAAAGCTGCCGTTGGTCGTACCGCTGCGCGTTACAACGTGGGTCGAGTTCTGTGTGCCGTCGATATAGAGCACCACGTTCTTTGTTCCTGTTCCAGATACGCTGTAAGGAATGCTGGCTGCTTCGGAAGTGGCATAGCCTCCGTTCTTGATCGTATTGGCAAGATTATAGGAAGAGGTCAGCTTCAGCGATACACAGCGTACAGCGCAATACGCCTGCCGTTTCTGTGCTTTGCCGGTATTCGGGTCAGTGGTCTCCGCAACTATATAGATATCCATTGTGCCCACCAAGATGTACTTTGAGAGGTCGATGGAGTAAGTGCCTTTGCTTACATCCTTGAGCGTTGCGGTATAGGTAGTGGTGGTCCCTCGCTTTACTTCAATGGTAATCTTCGCCTTCTGCCCGGTGCTTTCTCCGCCGGCTGTCTGATGGTCGTAGGTATAGCTTAGCTCAACGGCTCCTCCTTCCTTTACCGTCTTGACATCAGTCTTAGCCTGTAAGACAATCTTTGTGGCAGAAGAGTCACCACTGCCACCGCTGCCTGCTGGAATATCGGCAGAGGCTATTTCGGCACCTGACTTGTTGGTTAGCGACAACCGAACGGAAGAGCCGTCGTCGGAAAGCTCCGCGTTCATACCGGATACAGTGCCTTTTTCTATTTCCGATAGTTTCGCTGCTATCGCCTTATTTTGTACCGGGTTGGTCGATTCGGCATCTAAGCTCTCATCCACCTCCACCTCGTCTATGGTCAGGTTTACTTTTCCACCCTCGTCCATCTGCTGGGGCTTGCCATTGACAGAGATAGACTTTACCAGCCCACCGCTGCCAAAGTCTGCCCACGCTGTTTCCTGCGACCAAAGAGACATGCTTGTTCCGACAAACTGCTTGGTAATCCATTTGCCCTGCGACTGCTCAAAAGTGATACACTTGCCCTTAGCCCGGCGCTTCTCCTCTACGGCTGTGCCGAGAGCGTAATAACCGCTCTCAAGAGGGTATTCTTTGGTAACGTTGATGGTATTACCACCATCGCCGGAGCCAACCTCAAACGTGCTTTCAGCAAGTTTGCTGCCTTCCGGGTTTACTAAGGTGATGGTAACGTGGTTATCTTCATCGCGTGAGGATTGGATGGAGCCAATCTGCTTGGAGGTAACAGACTCTGCTGCATTATTGGCTTTACTGGCAGCCTCTGTAGCCTCACCCGAAGCCTGCACCGCTTTGTCCGTAGCATCGCCGGCTTCCTTAGCTTTCTGCTTTGCTGTGTCAGCAGCCGTATTGGCAGCTTCGGCAGCTGCTGTCAGGCTGTCTTTAATGCCCAAGACTTCTGTTGCTGCATCGCGCGCAGGCTTACTCAGTAAATCTACGGGTGCAGCTACAACCTCGGTCCCACGCATTGCCGGCAGCGTGTAGATGCCGTCTAAAGTGCTGACACGTTCCAAGTCCTCAACAGACTGCGAGTCGTTCTTTAAGTCATTGAGAAGCTCCTGCTTGAGCTCCTGTTTTTCTTCCGGTGTTATTGCCATAGTTGTTTATTTATATTGTGCGAATTTTTCTCTGTTATCTAAATACTGAAAGTCCCATTGATGGGCATAGGCTTCCTTTTCAAAGGAAACATTGCGGTAGGCTGTATGGCTGTCGCGGTAGATAATCAGCCTGTATAACCATTCCGCGAAGTAAAGAAGATAGAAGAGGATATACCCCAGCTCCTTCATCTGTGCCGTATGAATAGCCTCGTGGTTGAGCATTCGAGGCGACACAAAGACACCTTTGCGCACGAACAGCACACCAAACAGATTGATGGCTGCAAAGCCCTTAAATGGGATTATATTGTTATAAATCACTCTCATAAGCGAAATTTTTATGCGTTTTGTTTTGTTTGTCAGAAACTTATCGTAACTTTGCAATGGAGAAATGACATTAGATGTTCAGAACGGGATTGTAGTTTCCGGAGCTTGCATCTTCTGTCATTTCTTTTTTATATGCTTATACAGCTCTCCACCTTCAGATATACTATGTAGTACATACTCTCCCCAATCATATTCTCGAACAATAATCAAAGCCTTAATATCGGGTTTTATTTCAGTCTCAAAGATGTGAGACTGAACAACTCGTGGCTTATTTTTATGATTATCTGCTGTTCCCAAGTATTTAGCCTTGGCAAAAACTTCTCGAACGGCTTTCGTTTGCCGTTCTCATCCAATAGAGAAGGAAACGCCTCGTGCAGCTCGTGAAAGGTTTTCCATTCAAGCAACTGCGCAAAACCTGCAACGTTGTGTGCAAGCTGCTCGCAGATATTTGGAGAAAGCCCTTTGGTGTATTAATTTCGTGGTAAAAAGAACAAGAACAGTAAACCTATCGTTTCTGCTCCGTAAACGATAAGGTTACGAGGCGGAAACGATAGGTTTACGACCAAGAAACGATAAGGTAATTTTTATGGAACTTTAAAGCATTGAAAAGCAATGGAATACAGCAATTTTAAAATTCGCGCCTACGGGCGCACCGAGCTGGCACAGCTCTACAATCCCCACCTTGCGCCCTCCACGGCGTGGCACCGCCTGCGGGCGTGGATAGAGGCTTACCCCGGTTTGCCCGAACGGCTGCGGGAAACGGGACTTACAGGCAGCGAACGCATGTGGACACCCCGACAGGTGCAACTCATCGTCGAGGCACTGGGCGAGCCGTGAGAAAGGCTTTGGGTATTGAGTGATTTTTGAAATTTGAAGTTTATGATATGTATAATAGGTAATCATAAAGCCCTAAATTCAAATATCAGCGTTCAAAGAAAAAATGGATCTATTCTCTATTTTAATTTTGTTATCAGGGCTTTTAAAATCCAAAAAAAGTTAGTAACTTTGCAGCAGAACAATAAAAAAGAAAGGAGATTTCAAGATATGGCACGCCCGATTAAAGAAACGCCGATACTCTTCGGTAAAGATGCCCGGATATTCGAGCAGCGAATGAAGTTGCGACGGCAGGAAACGCCCAAGCAGAAGGCCGAACGTTTGGCCGATTACCATGCGGCGCTCAGCATGATGGAAATGTAAAAGGGGTTATGAAGAGCGAGCAGAGAGAATATTTGGTGAGTCATTACAGGATTCGCCGACTGAATTCCGGAGATGAAATAAAATCGTTTAATTGCGGAGATACCGACTTAAACGATTTTATTTTGCATGATGCCCAACCTTATCGAGAGGCAAAGTTAGCCGTAACATACGTAATGTATGCCGAAGCCGATCACAGCCATGTGGCCGCCTATTTCAGCTTGGCGAACGACCGTGTGTCGCTGGTCGATTTTGATAGCAAAACCGAGTTCAACCGCTTTCGTAAGCATCGTTTCCCTAACGAAAAGCGACTAAAGAGCTATCCTGCCGTCAAGCTTTGCCGGCTCGGTGTGGATATTTCAGACAGAGAACTGTCCATCGGTTCCTTTATCCTTAATTTTATCAAGAGTTATTTTGTAAACGACAATAAAACCGGTTGTCGATTTATCACGGTAGATGCCTATGCATCGGCCATGCCTTTTTACAAGAAGAACGGCTTTGTTCCTTTGCACGAGGCCGATGCAGCCGATACTACACGCCTGCTTTATTTCGACTTGAACGACGTGGAGGAGTAAAAGATATTGAGGTATTAAATACAACAACAGAATGGCAAAGAAAGAAGTCAAGACCGACCTATGGGTATATGAGCTGCTCAAGGAAGCCGACATCAGACTCACGGCGCAGGGCAGCGACATCAAGGAGATAGACGAGGCGTTGAAAACGGCCTCCAAGTCGGGGACAGGCAACGTGGGTTACCCCGAATACTGTGGCGTTGTGGGCGACTTCCTGCTCGTCATCGAAGACAAGGCATCGCTCGACCGACACATCCTTGCCACCGACGGCGTGATAGCGCAGGACGTGAAAGCCGTCAGGGAGTATGCCGTCAATGGCGCACTCTTCTACGCGCTGCACCTCGCCCGCCACACCACCTACACCAAGGTGCTGGCCTTCGGCGTTTCGGGCGGCGAGAAGCACCACCGCATAACGCCCCTTTTCGTCAATGACAGGGGCGACTACGAGCAACTGCCCGATGTGGAGACTTTCATCTCCTTCAATGAGCAGAATCTGCCCGAGTACTACACAAGGGAAATTCTCAAGGAAGAAACCAGCGTGGAAAAAACCACTGCCGATATATTGAAAGATGCTGCTATCCTGCATGAAGATTTGCGCAACTATGGCAATCTGACCACCGAGCAGAAGCCACTGGTGGTGTCGGGCATTCTGCTTGCACTGCGCGAGATAGAGCACGGCACGTTCAGCATTGATTCTCTCAAAGGCGATACCATAGAGACCGACGGCGATAAGATTTACAACGCCATAGAGAAAAACCTCAAACGCGCCAACGTAACCCCCGACACCAAGCGCGACAAGCTGCTGAGCCAGTTTGCCGTCATCAAGGATTCCACCAAGATGAACCAAGTGGATGCCACCTTACAGAAAACACCCCTGAAACACTACACCGAGTTTCTCTACAACAGTATCTTCAAGAACATACGCTACCAGAGCAGCGCCGAGGACTATCTGGGCCGCTTCTACGGCGAGTTCATGTCCTATTCGGGTGGCGACGGGCAGACACTGGGCATAGTGCTCACCCCCAAGCACATCACCGAGCTCTTCTGCGAGTTGGCCGACCTGCGCCCCGACGACCGCGTGCTCGACCCCTGCTGCGGTACGGCAGGCTTCCTCATCGCCGCCATGCACAACATGCTCCATCAGACAACCGACGAGGCCGAACAGCGCAGCATTCGCCGCGACCGGCTCTTTGGCATCGAACTGCAACCCTATATGTTCACCATCGCCACCACCAACATGATTCTGCGCGGCGACGGAAAGAGCAATCTGCACAACCTCGACTTTCTGCTGCAAAGCCCCTCCAAGCTCCAGCTCAAGGGCTGCACCGTGGGCATGATGAATCCGCCCTACTCGCAAGGCTCCAAGGCCAACCCCGGCCTCTACGAAATAAGTTTCACCGAGCATCTGCTCGACTCACTCGTTGAGGGCGCACGCTGCGTGGTCATCGTCCCACAATCGGCTTTCACGGGTAAGACGCGCGAGGAGCAGAACTACAAGGCAAATATTCTTAAACATCACACCCTCGAAGGCGTGATAACGCTCAACAAGGACACCTTCTATGGCGTGGGGACTAATCCCTGTATCGCCATATTCACCGCCGGAGTGCCGCACAACAAGAGCCACGTATGCAAATTCATAAACTTTGAGGACGACGGCTATGTGGTGAGCAAGCATGTAGGACTTGTCGAAACTTCCTCGGCTAAGGACAAGCGCCAGCACCTGCTCGACGTATGGCGTGGCAAGGCCAAGGCCGAGACACGCTTCTGCGTGGAGACTACCATCGAGCCCAACGACGAGTGGCTTCACGCCTTTTATTACTTCAACGATGAGATACCTGCCGAGGCCGATTTTGAGAAAACCATGGCCGACTATCTCACTTTCGAGTTCAACATGATAACGCACGGAAGAGGCTACCTCTTCGATGAGGAAGGAGGGAAAGATGCTTAAGCTGACAGACAGAGAGTGGAGTACTTTTCGTATTGATAAAATACTGGATATAGAGAAGTGTAAGTGTTCCAAAGTATCTTCTTTATCAAAGGGGCTTACACCATATGTGGGTGCAACAAACCGCAATAATGGGATTCTTTCCTTTGTTGAGAAAAAGCAATCTATGATAACAAGGGGAAACTGCCTTGCCTTTATTTGTGATGGAGAAGGTTCTATAGGATTATCTGTATATAAATATGAGGATTTTATAGGTTCAACAACTGTTAAGGTTGGGCGTTCAGAACATTTGAATAAGTATGTTGGCATGTTCCTAACGACTGTGGCGGATACTGTAAGGGGTAAATATAATTTTGGATACAAGCGCAATACAGAACACCTTTCTGCAGAAATTTTGCAGCTGCCCATCCAAGCCAACGGCTCGCCCGACTGGGACTTCATGGAAGCCTACATGCGTCAAATGGAACAGCAAATACTTAAACCCACCATAGAAAGATTATGCAAGAGACTGATAAGCGAAGAGTTAATAAATGTAAACGGGGGGGGGTAATTTATTACATCCCAACTGGAAAGAGTTTGTCTTTGGAGATGAGTTCCTCATCAAGGCTACAAAGAGCGGCATAGACAAAAACAAACTCACGGAAACAGAAGGGAATTATCCTTACATCACGCGCACCGACCAAACCAACGGTATGGATATGTTTGTGGGCAAGCAACAGGACAAGTACGGCATGGACAGCGGCAACGTCATCACCATTGGGCTCGACACGCAAACTGTGTTCTATCAGCCCACGCCTTTTTATACGGGGCAGAACATTCAAGTAGTTACCCACCCAAGGCTCGACAAGCACAATGCCCTCTTTCTCATCGTGGCTATCAAGAAGCTGGTGGCAAAGTTCAGCTGGGGCAGCTATGGGGCTACCCTTACACGCTTGAAGAAGAGCCGTATCTATCTTCCTGCCACCAAGCAAGGCGAGCCGGACTTTGACTTTATGTCCTCCTTCATGCAGCAATTGGAGGCCGACATACTCTCCACCACCCTGCGCGTATTTGAGAACCGCAAGAGTGTTAATATATCTAAATTGGAGGAGGTAGAGTCAGACGTAATAGAATGGCAAGTGTTTGACTTTTGCCAGATTTTCGACATAAAGAAAGGCTTTTACAATAAGAAACCACCTTGCCCGGAGGAGGGTGATATTCCTTTTATTGGCGCGTCAGATTCCAATAATGGCTTTACAGGCTTCACTACCCATGCATTGATAGCGACGAACTCAAAGTTGGGTTATGGCAAAAACGAGCCCATCGAGCGAAAAATATTCCCGGGCAACGCCATCTGCGTAACCAATAATGGCTCTGTAGGTTATGCCTATTACCAACAACACGAGTTTACTTGTACCCATGACGTTAACCCCCTATATCTGCGACACCACAAACTGAACCGCTACCTTGCAATGTTCCTTATACGTTGCATTGAGCAACAACGAGTGTGCTTTGCGTATGCAAGGAAATGGCGACCGGCAAGAATGGTTAAGTCGAAGTTGAAACTGCCTGTAACGCCCGACGGACAGCCACACTGGCAATATATGGAGCAGCATATGCGTGCAGTCGAAGCCGACCGCATACTTACTTACCTCCGCTCACTGCGCCGCCACACCACCTAAGGACTAACGTGTATCCACACCTATTTATATATAAAGGGAAGCCCGCCAAGGCTTCCCTTTTATCTTTCTTTATCGTTCCCTTACCACCGCTAACCGCCCATAACCGCCCCGGCGTTTTCGGCACCTCTTATCTTTGCAAACGAGTTAATCAACAAATTGTTTCATTATAAAAAAAGAAAGGAAAACAGATTATGATTCGTTACAAGATTTATCAGAACATGAATCCCAAGAGCCCCGCAAAGGGCAAGTGGTTTGCCCGTGCCGTGTGCGAGGAAACCATCGACCTCCGTCAGCTTGCCGCTCACATGGCTGCCCACAACACGCCTTACTCGGAGGGCTGTGTGTATGGCGTGCTGAGAGACATGGTGGGCTGCATCAAGGAAATCATCCTCGACGGCAAGAACGTGAAGCTGGAAGACCTTGCCATCTTCTCGGCCGGACTGCGCACCAAGGGCGCCGAATCGGTGAAGGACTTCAACGTATCCACCAACATCACCGACGTGCGCCTTCGTGCCCGTGCCACCGGAACGCTTCGCACCGTTCAGCTCACCCGCGCTGCCAAGGTAAAGCAGTTCGCCCTTTATTCGCCTAAGGACGATGGCACTAAAAAGCCGTCGGGAGCAGGGCATTCCGAAGGCGGAGCGGTCAGCAGTCCCGATCTTTAACAGTTCTTCAACCCTCCCCATGTGGGGAGGGAAGTTTTTTTAACCCCGATGCTCAATTTAAAGTATTTGGTTATTCACTGCACCGCCACTCCGGAAGGGCGTGAGGTAACCTCTGCCGAGCTCCGCCACTGGCACACCGACCCTGTTTCAAGGGGCGGTCGTGGCTGGAAGCAGGTGGGCTATACCGATATGGTGCACCTTAACGGTGGTGTGGAACGGTTGGTGCCTAACAATGAAGACGAATGGGTGGACTCTTGGGAGATCACCAACGGCGTAGCCGGGCATAACTCCGAGTCGAGGCACATCGTTTATGTAGGCGGTGTGGAAAAGGACGGCAAGACTCCTAAAGATACACGCACACCTGCACAGAAGCATGCGCTGGAGAAGTATGTCAAGCAGTTTCACCGTAACCATCCCGATGTCCGTATTGTAGGGCACAACGAGCTGGCAGCTAAAGCATGCCCGTCGTTCGATGTCCGGCAGTGGTTATTATCAATAGGTATTAAACAATAATATAAGTCGAAGCAATGGCAGATACTATATTACAAATCTTGCAATGGGCAATCCCTTCAGGTGGCGTAGGTGCTGCCATTGCTTGGATTGCAAACAGAAAAGTAGCAGCAGCAAAAGCTACCAAGGAGGTACACGATGCTTATAAGAGTATGTATGAGGATGTGTCTTCCTTGGTGGAAGAAATACAAGACAAATATGAAGACACCCGAGAAAAGCTGGACCAGCTTAATAATGAACACGCGCTTACGCGCCGTGCCCTCAATAGGCTTTCAAGGGCCATTGAGGCTATTCAGATATGCCCTCATCGTGGCAATTGTCCTGTGCGCACAGAGCTGTCGATCAGTGAAGTCGATGCAGAAGGAACAAAGCCTTCAACAGGTCATAAGCGTAGAGCACGACACAGTGATGCAGGTGCAGCAACAGATAAGCTACCAGCCGATAAAGGCGGACACGGTAGTGATGACGCTCAATCTTGACTCTGTCAGGCACCTCCCTTCCAAAGCCGCCTATACGGCAAAGAAAGGACGGGCAACGGTAAAGGTGGAGCGAGCTGACAACGGAGGCGTGGTTATCTATGCTTCTTGCGACAGCCTTGAGCGTGAAGTGGTAAAGTATGAGAAGCTATCGAGTTATTGGAAGAATCTGTACAACGGCGAGGTATCGAAGCAGCTCCATCAGGATAAAAAGGTTGTCTATCCTCCTGCCGGACTCGTTCTCTCTGTCTTTCTCTTTTTCGCAATTGCAGCAGTCTGCGTTTTAGTAACAATTCAAAAATATAAGAAGTTATGAGTAAAAATTTTATCTACGGTATTGCATCCGTAAAGTTCAATGAGAAGGTAGTAGGTTACATTGAGAAAGGCTCTTGGGATTGGGGTGGCTCGAAGCCTGAAAAAGTTGATATTGAAGCCGAGCAGGTTCCTGATGCGCCAGTTCTCACGTTGATGACGAAAAACGGAACTATTGCGCCAACCTTCAATCTTATTCAGCTGGGCTACAAAAATCTCCAGATGGCTCTTGGTGGCAAGTTGAAAGGTGGGGACGAAGCTCCAACCGGCTGGGAAGCTCCGACCGACTTGGTGGAACTTCGCGGTAAGTGTGAGATAGAGTTTGTGTCAAAGCAGAAGATGACAATTCCAAGCGCAACGCTTCTGTCGAGCTTGGGCGGTAAGCTGACACTGACCGAGGTGAGTAAGATAGAATGCCAGCTGACGGTTAATAAGCCGGAGGATGGCGCTGCTCCTTACTCTATCGATGACGTTGGAGCCTAAATATTACGCCTATGTCAAAGAAAGAAGATAGGCGCATAGAAAGAGGGGCAGCCGAAGCATTGCTTGGTACAGGTATATCTGTACCTTGGGCGAGCTTCCGGCTGCCTTTCTGCTCTAAGAAAGTCGTGCTAAGGGCAACGATGCGCCGACCTACAATGAGCTCACAGATAGCCATTGCCAAGGCTTATCTTGACATGGAAACAACAGCCGATGAGATTGATAAGATGAGCCACGACGAACAAATGGCATTCATGGCACTTCACGGCAAGGATGTATCACGTCTTGTGGCACTGTGTTTCCTTCGAGGCGCGTTCGAACGTCGTTTCTTTACACGCCCTTTAAGCTGGCTCCTAAGAAATACAATGCCTGTAGAATATATGATAAGTGTTATTCTGTGCTTTGTATCGTTGCTATCCACAGACCCTTTTTTACCTATTATCAGATCAGCCGAAGGGATGAATCCGCTGAAGCCGAGAGTGAGCCAACCAAGAAAGGGGAGTTAAAGAGCGTTTATGAAGGCTCCCATAGCCCCTTTGGGTTTGTGTGGCAGATAGCAGAGGCAACCGGGTGGAGTGTGAAGTATATCCTTGACGGTGTCGATTATCAGACACTCATCATGATGCTGTCCGATGCCCCTAAGTACATAAAGAAAAAACAAGAAGATAACAGAACGGAAGAAGAGGAAGCTGCAGACATTGTAGGCTTCTATAAAAGCAAATTATAAGTTATGTCAAAGCCTGTAGAAATAGAGTTCCTTATGAAGGACGGATTGAGTTCCGGCATTGATAAGGCACGCGAGCATATCGATTCATTGGTGGCTGCTGCCAAGCAAGCACCGACCGAAATAAACATCAAGGTAATTACCGATGCCAAGAAGTCGCTTGACACCATCTCCGATGGTTTCAAGGAGATAGACCGTGTCGTAGATACCAACAAGACAGCTATCAGAGAGCTGGAGGCAGAGTATAAAAGGCTCGCCGTTCAACAGGCTAATATACAGGCAAAAGGGGGTGGTAAGGCTGACGAATATAATGCGCTTGCCAAGCAGCGACAGGTTATCCGTGAGAACATCAATTTGCGTAAGAACATTGTAACCGAGGCTACCAAGCAGGCCGACGAGCTATTGAAGGTGGAAACCTCGCTCAAGGCAGAGGCTGCTGCTGCGAGTGCTGCTGCCGAGAAGCACAGCTCCTTACGTCATCAGATCAGGCAGCTCTCGGAAGAGATGGTACAGGTCGGTGTGGAGCTGGGGAAAGAAAGCAAGGAGTACCAAGCGATGGCCGTAGAACTTGGTAGGTTGAAAGATATTCAGGGTGATATCCAGCAGGCTGGGAAAGTTTTTGCCAATGACGAGGCAAAGATAGCGGGTGTTATCAGTGGCTTAAATGGTCTTACCGGAGCCTTTGCAGCAGCGCAGGGAGCTGTCGGCTTGTTCGCAGGGGAGAATGAAAACCTGAACAAAATAATGCTGAAGGTACAATCCCTGATGTCTATCACAATGGGCTTGCAGCAAGTACAGCAGGTACTTAATGAAGATTCGGCCTTCCGTCTTACCACGCTCAATGGACTCAAAAAGTGGTGGAACTCGCTGCTTGAAGAAGGTGTTGCAGCTCAAACAGCAGAAACGGCTGCAACGGAAGCCGACACTGTTGCCACCACACAGAATACCGTAGCCGAGACTGCCAATGCTGCAGCTAAGCAGGCATCGGCAACGGCAGCAGGTAGGAGTGCTGCTGCAGCTGCTACCGATGTGGCTGCCAAAGGCGCGGAAACTGTTGCTGCCGGAGCTGCCACTACGGCGAACATCGGATTAGCCGGCGCGTTCCGAATGGTGGGAGCTGCGATTAAAAGTATCCCTGTATGGGGATGGGTACTGGCTGCTGTCGCAGCAGTAGCTGGCGTAATCGCTTCTGTAGTATCGAAGGCGGCAGCAGCAAAGAAAGCTGCCAATGATGCTTTTAATGCTGCGATTAAAAAGCAAGAAGAGTTTAATAAAGCTGTCGCTGATAAGGTGGCGGACCAGATTGTTACCTACAAGAAGATGTCCAACGAATATAAGGCGCTCGGCAATAACATGAAAGCGCAGAAGAAGTTTATCAATGATAATAAAGATGCCTTTCATGGCTTAGGAGTCAATATCAATACGGTTAATCAAGCCAATAGCTTTCTCGTCAGGAACTCTAAGAATGTCATCAATGCTCTTATGGCACAGGCACGCGCTGCAGCTGCTTTTGATATGGCCAAGGAAACTCAAAGGAAACTCATTCAAAAGGAGCTTGACCCGATTAAATACAAGGTAGTGCATAAGACAGATGCCGAGGCTGCCTTGATTTCTCAAGGTAAAGGCACTGTTGTTGGAGCCGGTTCTTACGCGCGACTATCGTTCGATGGAAAAGACGTGGCTGCTACTCAAAAACAACTGCAGCAGCAAGAGCTTCAAAAGTCCATAAACCATAGAAATAAGGAAAAAGCAGCTTTGAATAAAAGACTTAAAAAGTATCTTTCTATGGTAGAAACTGGCAATGAAGACTTTAGTTCTACTATGAAGGACATTGGTGTGCCTACCTATAACGGTCATGAAGATAAGCCGAAGAAGGAAAAGAAGAAAAAAGAGAAGAAAGACGATTTCGACTATGGAAAGGCTTTAGCCGATCAGCAGAAGGCACAGGAAGAATACAAGTCGGCACGTGAGAAGCTGATTGAAGATGCCGAGAAGCAAATAACAGAGTTCAATCTGAATGCCATGCAGGCTGGTTTGGCCAAGGAAATCCAGCAGATACAGGCAGAAACAGAGCAAAAGAAACGGGCTTGGGAAGAGCAACTTAAGCAGCTCGCCATTACCCGGCAGAAGACGGATAAAGAGTATTATATGGCACAGAAAGGTGCTACCGAAGCCGGCTGGGCAAAGACGGAGAATGGCAAGAAAACCACCGATGATTACATCAAGCAGCTGCTCGGCGACCCTGAGATAAGCAAGGAGTACTACCGTGTGCTGAATGGTTATGTGGCTGCGGGAGAAAAGCAAATCTCTGATGTCAAGAAGCAGTATGCCGACGAACGCCTTAAGGCAGAGGACGAGATGATAGATAAGTATGGAAGTGTTGAAGAGAAAGCCGAGAAAATAAAACGGGATTGGCAAAAGAAACTTGCCTCTATTCCTCCGGAATACATTGGCTCCGCACTCGACCAGATGCACGAAGAACTATCAAAGCTCAGTTCCGAGAAACTAAAGGATAGCATCAACTGGGGCACGGTATTCAACGACTTGGATAAGCTATCCACGCAAGCCTTGGAAAAGCTCAAAGGCAAGCTGCAGAACTATCTAAGCAATACTCCTGATTTACCTCTTGAAAGTATCAAGGAAATCACCACTAAGATACATGATATAGAGGGAGCGATTGACAAAGAAAAAGATAAGTTCGGTATTCTCCTTCCAAGTCTTCAGGAGTACAAACGCTTGAAGGCAGAGGCTGCTGATGCGCAGGAAAGGCTTAATGCTGCTTTACGCGATCAGGCTACAGCAGAACTTGGTCGTGGGTTTAATCAGCGACAAATCAGTGAAGAGCTTACCAAGAATGGTGTAAACGTCGATGCTTCACAGATAAGCTCAAAGAACAAGGGCGAGCTGCTTGCCGGCATAAAAGACCAAAAGGCTTTGGTAAAGCTCAATAAGCTATTTGGAGAGCTGACCAAGTCGGAGAAGAAAGTCGCAAAAACCACAGAGGCAAGTACCAAGGCTCGCAACGAGGCAGAGGAAGCAGAAGATAAGGCAAAGCTCACCATAAAGGAGAAAGCTGCTATCGTTGCCGAGGCTTTTGATAATTTAGGCTCCAAGTTGGAATCGTTAAGCGGTATCATCGACCAGTTAGGGTTGGGCGATACCGGCATTGGTAAGACGGTAAAGAATGTGTCCGATGGCGTTAGTAGTGCAGCCGGAGCAGCTGCCGATTATGCAAGTGGTAATTATCTCGGTGCAGCAATGAAAGGCCTTTCGGCCATCAAGTCTTTTGGCAGTGCGCTCGGTATAGGTGGTGGTAATGCTGCGGAGGTGGCTAAGAAGATGGCGGAGCTGACGGCTTCCAATGAAGCGTTGAAGGTGGCTATTGAGGGCTTAACGGAAAAGATGAATGATGCCAATGGTGCCGAAAGCATCGATTACTACAAACGTGCCAAGGCAGCACAGGAGCGTTCGATAGAAAACTATCGTAAAATACTGGACCTTCAAGTACACTATACATCTGCTCATCATAGTGATGCGCATTATTGGAACTTAAGCCAAGCAAGTGTCGATGAAATCAATTGGACACTCGGTACTAAAATCACACGCAAGGACGATGTAGGACAATTCCTGCAGCTGACCCCACAACAGATGAACGATATCCGGACGATGCTGCCGGATATTTGGGGAGAGATGCTTTCGCAAGGTAAATACGGTAAGAAAGGCTTTCACAAGCAATATTGGAATGATTATGCCGACCAATACAATAAGCTGGATGAGCTGACCAAGCAAATCAACGAGAAACTTTTAGGTTTATCCTTTGATGGCTTGAGGGACGATTTCGTGTCAAAGCTGCAAGATATGAAGTCTGATGTGTCCGTATGGTCTAAGGACATCAATAAGACGATGAACGACGCGCTCATCAAATCGATGTTCAGCAATAAAGGCTATGAAAAACGGCTGAAGGATTGGTACAACAAATTGGCAGAGGAGATGCAGAATGCCGGTGGTACACTGACCGATAAGCAGATAGATAACTTCAAGGCGGAATACGACAGGTTAGTGAAAGAGGCTATCTCTATTCGTGAGCAGGCTTCCCGGCTCACCGGTTATAAAGATGAAACCGGGGAAACACAATCGGGCAAGACCGGTGGCTTTGCTGCCATGACACAGGACCAAGGTACTAAACTTGAAGGTATCTTCGTGTCCGGGCTGCAGCATTGGTCGGCAATGGATAAGTCGATGGAGAATGTCTCTGATAAGATGTCGCTTGCCGAGAACCATCTTGCCAAAATAGAAGAGCATACCGGCAACTCTGAAAAGCATCTCTCAGAGATAAAAGAAGATATAAAGAAAATAGTTCGTGATGGTATAAAAACAGTGTAGTATGGCTAACGTATTGGAATCACTTGTAAAGATAAATGACGTGGATATCTATAAACAGTATAGCGCCTTTCTCGTAGAGGATAAGCGAGGCGGTATGGAGAATTTGACGGCTCTGCTTACTCCTTCTAAGCTCAAGAGTGAAACATCGGTAGATATTCGGGAGGAGCATGGCGAAAAAAACTCGCAAGTGCTAACACCACGCAATGAGGCACGAGATGTTGAGCTGAACTTTGCCATCACAAAGCAGGGCAAGGCTGAATGGCTCAAGACCTATATCACTTTTATAGAGTTCTTGAAAGAAGGCAAGAACGGATGGCTCGATTTTGAGCTGCCACAACTCGACCTGCATCTGCACATGAGGTATCAGTCCTCTACCAAGTTTACACCACTTACCTACCTGTGGCGTGAAGGTATGCACGCCGGTAAGTTTAAGGTAAAGTTCCGCGAGCCACGACCTATCATCTAACAACGTTCTAACAGCATTCAAATATGATTATAACGATATTCGATAAGCAGGGCAATAAGCGTGCTTCTATTGCCCCTAATGATAGTTCCACGCAGCAGGAGCAGGTGCAGGGAGATAATATCCTGTCGCTTTCATTCACACATTACGAGCACATCAAGCTGGAGGTAAACGACTATGTAGATTTCATGGGGCGCAGGTACTACCTTATGGAGAAGTACAAACCGAAAGAAAAAAGCAAATCGGAGTGGGTGTACGACATCAAACTGTATGGTATTGAAAGTCTTATCAAGCGATTTCTTGTGCTCGAAACCACCGATGGCAACGCGGAGCCTGTCTTTACACTTACAGCACCGCCACGGCAGCACGTGGAGATGATTGTCAAGTGTATTAATGATGGTATGGACCATACCACCGATTGGAAGGTGGGGCAAGTAGATGGTACAGACAACATTGTTATAGATTATCATGGCAAATACTGTGATGAGGGCTTGAAAGACATTGCCGAAAAGGTGGGTAACGGTGCCGAATGGTGGATAGAGGGGCATACCATCAATGTTACCCGTTGTGAGCACGGAGACCCGATAACGCTCGGCTATGGCAAGGGCTTAAAGTCATTGGAACGCGATACAAGCAATACCAATAAGTTCTATACCCGGCTGTTCCCGATAGGCTCTACACGTAACATCGACGCGGAGAAGTATGGAGCGCCAAGGCTGCAGCTTCCCGGTAGAAAGAAGTATGTAGAACTGCATACTTCTGAGTTCGGCATCTACGACCACTATGAGCAGGAAGCCTTTGCCGGCATCTATCCAAGGCGGATAGGTACGGTTTCTTCTGTTCGATACCGGGACACCCAATCGGAAGACGGAAAGCCTTTTCGGATATACTATTTCAAAGATGATTCCCTGACGTTTGATCCAAACAAGTATGAATTGCCGAACGAAGTGAAGCGTGTGAGCTTTCAAGATGGAGAGCTTGCAGGTTTAGGAACATCGGATGACCATTATTTTGAAGTGAATTTCGACTCTGATAAAAAGGAGTTTGAGATTATCACCATCTACCCATACGATGATAATACGCAGCTTCCTTGGGGCAATCTTGTACCGAACATCGGCGATAAGTATATCCTTTGGAATCTTCGGATGCCGGACGAATATTACAGCTTGGCGGAAGAGGAGTTTCTGACCGCTGTCAATAAGTACAATGAAGAGCATTGGAAAGATATCTCCGTCTATAAAGCTCCGACCGATCACGTATGGATAGAAGACAACCTCAATGAGCCTCTTACCATTGGCCGGAGGATAAAGCTGGAATCGGATAAGTTCTTCCCGGATACCGGGCTGCGGGTATCTCGTATCACGAGGATTACGCGCAAAGTCAATCTGCCTTCACAGATGGACTTGGAGATATCCGATGCCCTACAGCAAACGGCGCTGGCTAAGATGAATGACTCCATTGGAAAAGTACGATCTTACACAAGAGAAGCTATTAAGAATACAGCCCTCCCGGATATGATACGTTCCTCTGACCGTACCGAGCCGACGGATAATAACATTTATTCGGCTCGTGCCACTGGGAAGGAATTTCTTTCAAAGACCCATAACGACCGAACAAAAGGAGAGATTACCTTTGAGAAAGGAATTACCATCGGGCAAGAAGAGAATGCCAAGATTGACCCACAAGGCAATATCGAGGTGCTGTCTGCCATTATCAAGGCTGCTGTCCGGTCGCAGCAATATGCAAGTGGAATGACCGGTAAGGGTTTCTTCCTTGGCGAAAATGAAGATGGCACAACGCTATTATCGGTGGACCGCATCGAGGCGCGACAGGCGCTGAAAGTTCTTGAAATGCTCATTGAAAAGATACGTGCCGTCGGTGGGCAGCTCTGTATCTCGGCAAGTAACGGTAAAATAGAGCGAGTTTCGGAACAAGCGGATAATTATGTTATAACGCTTCAGGGCAACAATACATTCAAGCCGAACGACCTTATTCGCTGTCAGACATTCTCCGGGGAGGCGCTCAAGAGTTATTGGGTGGAAGTGGCTGCCGTGAGTGGTAAAGACATCATCGTGCCGAAATCGGAGTTCTCGGACAGCCTGCCCGAGGCAGATGATGAGATAGTGTTGATGGGTAATACCAAGGATAAGGCTCGTCAGAATGTTATTCTTATCTCGGCAACAGAAGACGGGCAGCCTCGTATCGATGTCTTGAATAACGTCAGCGGTAAGAGCTTTGATGGTGCGCTGCGTGCCCGGTTGGGTAACTTGGATGGCATTAAGGATAACTGGTTTCCTGCCGACAATCAGCCACACGGCGAGGGCTTATATTCCGATAACGTATATCTGAAAGGCAAGTTTCTGCTTGAGACGGGCGAGGACATAAAGACCAAGTTCGAGATAACAGAAGGCAAAATACAATCTGCCGTCGAATCGTTAAGGCAAGACTTTACAGAGGATAAAGGTTATTTGGCGAACTCCACATTCGGCGCAGGGCTTGAGAAGTGGAACACGGCCAACGAAACCACTTTCTTTATTGCCGGCAACAAATGGATATACGCCAATCAAAATGTCCTCTCAAAGAAGGGAAACCGTGCTGCAGTGGTGAAAGACCAGGGCAGAACGACGGTCCGCATCAAGAATAAGTACATCACCCAGCTGCATCGTAACCTTAGAAGCATTCCATTCTTTGAGACCAATGAGCAGGGCAAGAAAGAGGCCCTGTCAGTGTATGTGTCCTTCTTCTATCGATGCGCTGCACCCGGCAAGCTGCGTATAGAGTTCCTGAACGTCGATAAGGAGGGATTTGAGAACTTCAACTCACTCGAAGTGGAGGAGGATTTGGGCGTAACGGAAGGCTACGTGCAATACAATTGCAACGGGCTTTGGAATGGTACCGGAGACTTTAAGTTGTCGTTTACCGGAGACATCTATCTCTACATGCTCGTACTGTCCAAAGATAAGATAGAAGGCTTGGCATATAAGTACCGTACACTGTTCGAGCAAAGCGACAGGCTTGTGAAGCTATCAGCTGCTGTTTACGATAAGGATAAGCAGCTGCTGGAGGAAACCGGCTTATTCGTCAAGCCGAAAGGCTCCGGTATTTATTCGCAGGATGCCAATGGGAATATTGCCCTGATAGGTACATCGATAGAAAAAGACGGTAAGACAGTTGTAAAGCTGACAGGAGACAATATCGACCTGAAAGGTGTCGTTACGGCCAATGATAACTTTAAAGTGCTGGAGGATGGCTCTGTTGAGACTAAGAATGCCAAGATAAGCGGAGAGGTAAACGCGACAACCGGAAAGATTGGTGGGTTCACGATTGCAGGTGATCATATCGGTGTTATGGGACGACGCTATAAGCCGGATGGCTCATATGAAGAGGTGGATGATTATAAAGGTCTGTTTCTGTACGATGATGCTATCGGATTTAATAGTAACGACCGCCAAGCCATATTGGGTACATGGCAGTCGGTGGGCACTCCGATGCTGGTACGTCTAACGGATACTTATACCGACATGGAATCTTCTGATGGAAAAAAGTATGGCTTCCTGCCGAAGTATGGCGTTGTATTCGATATTCGGAACTCCATGAGTGGAAACTTTGCGTTCTGTGGAAATGGCACAGGTGTACTTAATGGAATGATAGACGGATATGCTATAAAATTCATTACCTTGGAAGCGGAGAACACTATTCACAATGGCGACTTGGATTTGAATATAGCTAACAGGTTTTGCATTAAATCAACCAAAAGCAAGGCAGATGTATTGCTACCTAAACTGAATGAAGTTCAAAGTGCATTGGGAATAGGTAAAGATAAGCCTTTTGCTGTACAAATAACAATTATGGCAGACTTAACATCAGGTACATTCTCCGTTTATGGTAGAAATGGTAAGAAGTCTTCGGCCGGAGATTATCCATGGAATAGCGAGGATATTCCGGTACTGTATAATGAGGAATACTCTATTTCTGAAGGAACAATGCCCGGTTACCGATTTTACAAAAATATAAAAAGAGTAGATGCTATCAAGATACTTAGAAGTGAATGCTTTCAATTTATGCTTATGTATAATCCGGAGGAAACAAGTACAGATGGGGATTACAGCTTGAGATATACGGCAAGAATACTAAACTCGGTAGCTACTGACAGATAAAAAAGTGTACCTTTGTAAATAAAATGGTGGAATCTCTCAAAGCGCGTGTGGTTTATCGTGGGTACAACAATGCGAACTCGGCTGCCGGTGTATCGTTCGCGAACGCGAACAACGATGCTTCGGCTGCGTTCACTTTCGTCGGCTCGCGTTTAGCAAACAGTTAATCGGTGTATATCAAACTTAGACGTGTCTATACTTGAGGAGCCGAGGGAGAGGAGCCTTAGCAACAGCGACTATATATCGGAAAGCTAAAACATCACGTGGTGGAGTAGAGTTTGGTAAGAGAATTTCTGAAGAAGTCAGGCTCCAAGAAAAGGAAGGCAAGATATGCGTAGAGAATCAGGACTTATTGAAACCATTGTCAGCTATGGCAATATGTCTGATGCTTTCGATGAAGTTCTACGAGGTGTGGAACGAAAAGAGAGCTTCCAAGGTAGAAAACTTATAGCTAACAAGGAGGCGGTAATCAATGAATTATCGCATAGGATTGCCACCGGGACATTTACGGTAAAAGATTACCGGGAACTCATACTTGTAGAGAATGGCAAAGAACGCCATATTCAAGTGGTAACGATGTATGACAGGATAGGCATTAATGCCATTATGCGAGTGGTAGATGCAAGGATAAAGCCGAGACTTATCCGGACAACGGCTGCAAGTATCAAAGGCAGAGGAATGCACGACCTGCTTAATTACATTCGCCGGGATCTAAGCGAAGACCCCATAGGGACAAAGTATTGCTACAAATTCGATATCCGGAAGTTCTATGAGAGTATTGATCAGGATAGTGTTATCGGCTGTATTAAGCGTATCTTCAAAGAAGAGAAGCTAATCGATATGCTGACCGGATTTATCCGACTGATGCCAACAGGGCTAAGTATAGGCTTACGCTCTTCACAGGGTTTGGGTAATTTGCTCCTGTCGATGCACTTGGACCACTATCTAAAAGATGAATTGGGAGTAGCTCACTTTTATCGGTATTGTGATGACGGGGTGGTCTTAGCTTCAAATAAAGCACGGCTATGGGAGATACGAGATGTCATCCACGAGAAGATGTCTGCTATCGGACTTGAGGTAAAGAGTAACGAAAGAGTATTCCCTACATCGGAAGGTATCGACTTTTTAGGTTATGTCATCTATCCGGAATACACTTACCTTAGAAAACGCATCAAACAGCGTTTTGCTCGTAAGATAAGTGAGATAAAGTCAAGAAAGAGAAGACGTGTGCTGATAGCCTCCTTTTATGGTATGGCAAAGCACGCAGACACTAATAAATTGTTTAATACATTAACAGGCAAAACAATGAAATCATTTAAGGATTTGAACGTATCTTACAAGCCGGAAGACGGTAAGAAACGTTTTGCTGGAACTGTAGTCAGCATCAGAGAACTGGTAAATTTACCTATCGTGGTAAAAGACTTTGAAACAGGTATTAAAACCGAGCAAGGGGAAAACCGCTGTATTGTAGCAATCGAGATGAACGGAGAAGCCAAAAAGTTCTTTACCAACTCGGAAGAGATGAAGAATATTCTCGCGCAGATAAGGGAGATAGACGGCTTCCCTTTTGAAACAACAATTAAAACCGAAACGTTCGGAAAAGGTAGAACAAAATATATATTCAGCTAATGGTAAGAGTAGAAGGTAGCGCAGAGGTTAAGCTGATAGAATGCACTAACCCTGTCAAGAATAAGTGGCGTGTGCGCTGGGACGTGCAGCCAACAGAGAATGGTAATGCTTCATATATGGAGGCAGAGTTTGATTACAAGCCGACCATAGAGCAAATACGCTCTTGGTGGAACAGTTGGTACAATGATTTGGCCAAGGAAAAAATACTCAAAGGGATGACCTATGAGGGGAATCCGGTTTGGCTGTCTATCGAAAACCAACTGAACTATCAGAATGCTTATGACAGGGCTGTACGCTCTAATGGAGCATCGCTCCCGGTAGTGTTTAAGTTGGGCACGGACGAGGAACCAGTGTATCGGGAGTTTACAAAACTGGATGAGCTTGTTGCGTTTCAAGATGCCATAGCGGACCATATCAGTCAGGTCATTACTGAAACGTGGAAACTCAAAGATGCTTTTAAGCCGGAAGATTATGAGCTAAAGGAATAAGCCTTTGGGGGAGGCAATAAAAAAGCCCCCAGCCTGTTAATAGTCATCTCACCTACGTATTAACGCAATACACTGTACCGCTCGACTGGGGGCAAATACCCTCTCCTGCGATACAGTGTATTTTTTTGTCAATATGTAGGTGAGATGCTGCAAAGATACAATATTTTATTAATATGAAGATAATCGAGGTCTTGAAATTTAACAGGGAACTGATAAGTAAGCTAAGAACGGCAGGAATACGGCTTAACGATGTCGAATACATAGACTTGTACCGGGACTATGAATTGATGGCACGTGAGGGCAATAAAGTGTCTTATGTCGTATCCTTTCTTGCTGACAAATATAGCATAAGCGAAAGAAAGGTATATAGCTTGATAAAGCACTTTGAAACCGACTGCAATAAATGTGCAGTATAAAAGCCGATGCCTCTATGGTGTATTGGGCAAACGGGAGTACCTTTGCACAAAATACATATACACCATGAAGACACTATATAAATCAGCCCCTTTACCTTTTGTGGGGCAAAAGAGAATGTTCGCTTCACAGTTCATCAAGCTATTGGAAGGTATCGGCGATGATGTTACCTTTGTCGATTTATTTGGAGGGTCAGGGTTGTTGTCGCACATTGCCAAGAGGTGCAAGCCGGCAGCACGCGTTATCTACAATGACTATGATAACTACACAAAGCGAATAGAGTACATTCCTACAACGAATAAGCTGATAGCGGATATTCGGCAGATAGTAGCCGACACTGTGCCCAAAGCAAAGCGGATAGGACTTGATTTGAAGAAAAAGATACTTCTTCGTATTCAGGAGGAAATCCGGACAGTGGGCTATGTCGATTATATCACGCTATCGCCTTCGTTGCTGTTCTCTATGAAGTATGCAACCAGCTATGAGGAGTTAGCCAAGGAAACATTCTACAACTCCATACGGACAACAGACTATCC
The DNA here is from genome assembly GCA_041855505.1 of Prevotella sp. Classification (GTDB taxonomy): domain Bacteria; phylum Bacteroidota; class Bacteroidia; order Bacteroidales; family Bacteroidaceae; genus Prevotella. Next base: position 7,419 of record JBHAEI010000034.1, on the reverse strand, counting down.
GCTTGCCGAAGATTACTTGGAGGGATTGGAAGTAGAACACGAAGACTATCGAACGCTGTTTGAACAGTATAAGAATGCCCCCCAAGTGGTGTTCTTGGTGGACCCTCCATACCTTGCCACCGATGTAAAGACTTATACCATGAGCTGGCGATTACCCGATTATCTTGATGTTCTAACGGTATTAGTAGGGCATTCGTATGTATATTTTACATCGAATAAATCTTCCATCATAGAACTATGTGAGTGGCTGGGAAAGAATAAAGGCGTGGGAAACCCTTTTGAACAGGCAAAGAGAGTAGAGTTTAAAGCACACATGAATTACAACTCTAAATACACAGATATGATGCTCTGCAGTATTAAAACTGCTTAACAAGAACTTAATAACACATACGGAAACGAAGCGTACCTGTAACTTCCTAATTAGGGAACACAAGGTACGCTTCGTTTTATTTTATGCACGCTTCGATTTAAAAAGCGCGAACGTTTGGATTTGCGGATTATAAAGTTGTTAGTTGATTTTGAATAAGTACTTCATACTCCTTTTCCTTATCTTCGTATTGATATAAGTATTTATTATACTCTTCCTCGCTTATTAATTTTTCGTCATAAAGATTCTTATTCCTAAGCCATTCTGTTTTACATTGTTGAATAGAGGTTTGTATCTGTGCCTTACGTGATAAGAAATCTTGGTACTCTTGTGCTCTTTGGGTAGTTTCAAAGCTAATAGGTTTCTGTCCTCTAGCCAAATATTGTAAATCATGATATTGTTTTTTTGTTTCAGAAACTTGCTCTTGTTGATAACTAATTTTTGCATCATCATTCTTTGTTCGAAAGCAAAGTATTGCTTTTCCTTTTCTTACAGTATCACCTTCGTGTATAAATACTTTATCAACTATTTCTGTAATAGGTGAAATTATACTGCTACGTTCAGCCTGTGGTCTGACTATTCCAATACTTTCTACCGAAATATCAACATATATAAATGGTAAAAGGCAAATTCCAAGAGCTACAGATAATATTACTATAATGTATATAATCTGACTTTTTGTTATACGATGATAAAGAAAGTTCTCTAGACTATCTTCTATCCATCCCTCAGGTAATATATTTTTTTCCATGCCTCGTTATTATAATGTTATTATCTTTCCATTTACAGTTGGGGAGATGTTAATCTCGAAAGGCTCTTCATAGTAGTAAGTGCTATTCATGCTATCATAACTGATAACTGCCCCTATATGCCTAAAAAAAGCTATTATATTAAATAGTTGCCTGCGACTGATAGATAGCTTTTCTGCTAATTGATCGGGTGTTCCTGTCATTCTATGAGAAATTAGGAAATGCAAAGTCTCTATTTGATGGATTTCTCGTTTTAAAATTATCATACGAGTAATTAGTTAATTACAATATCTTCTCCACAATAGAAATTCAATATTTGTGACTTATATAGATATTCAAATTTCGATTGGACAAGGTTTGTTTCTGCTGCAAGGTATTTATTCTTGCTAGCATCAAACTCTGTGATATTAGCTTTCCCATATTCATATTTGGCTTTCATTAATTTAAAGGCATCTTTACTACTTTGTAGTGCTACTATGCAACTATTATATTTACTCCTTGCATTCAACGCATCATAATATGCTTGCTGTATGGCTTTGTAGAGATTCTGTCTTTCCGTAAGTAATGCTAATTCACTATTGCTCTTTTCAATACAGGCTTTTTTAATCTCATTTCGGGTTGAGTATCTATTGAAGAGAGGGATTGTAATCTCCAGTTGAATTTGTTGGCTGAAGTTGTTCTTTAGTTGTCGGATAAAGCTCTCATTGGAATAGCCGCTAGTTCTGTAGAAATTCGAGCCCATTCCTAAAACTAACGAAGCCTGTGGATATTTACTACTTTTGGTAACTTCTATATTTTTTTCAGCTATATCAATCCTATATTGCTTGGATTTAATTTCAGGTCTGAGCATCAAAGCTTTCATATATATATTCTGTGGATTTTGTAAAATGATATTATCTGTAGAGATATTGTCCGGATAATATATGTCAAAGCTGTCTGGCTGGGTAAGATTCATTACTTGTGTTAAAGCTAAAAGCGATAGATTTAAGTGGTTTTGATTTTGATTTAGTGTCAGTTGGCTATTTGCTAATGTAGCTTTCTGTTGTGAGCAGTCTACATAGCTGGCTTTGCCATTAATCAAAAGCTTTTCCATTCTTTCTACTTGTGCAGAATCTATTTCAACTTGCATCTGTGCAGCATTTCTCATTTCACGGTCATACAGCACTTGAAAATAGGCATCTGCAACTTTAAGGCGGATATCATTTTTGACTTTTTCCAAATCTAAGAGTCCGACTTTTATAAATAATTTTCTCATACTAATTTCATTAGAAATACGGAAGCCTGTAAATAGAGGGATTTCCGAACCTATCGAGAAACTAGTTTGGCTTGTATTGGTGTTGATATAGCTGTTTGAAGCATTTAAGCTTCTACCAAAGTTAAAGTTTTGATAAACTTTAGAACTAAGATTCGGTAGACGACTTTTCTTATATGTATCCAGTTGGATTTGATTTTCTTTGCAGGCGTTTTGCTGCACCTTGATATCCAAACTATGGGATAAAGCATAATCTGTACATTCCTTTAAAGTCCATAGATGGTTATTTGCAACTGCATTGGTAGTTATTGTATAAAAGAATAATGTTAGTAAAGACCTTATTATGTATTCTTCTTTTATATGTTTCAACCTATTCATTACGTGAAAATAAGAGAGTATTTGGCAGAAAAGCATTTGATAAATTTTATATCTTTAAAATTCTAACAAATGACCTGTGAAATCCCTTTTTAGGTCGAAAATCTTTAAAAATAATTATTACTTAAAACAGTATATAAAAAAGCGTGGGATTCTTACCATTACTCGTCCTACACTTCGAGGCTCTCGCATTGCCCATCTCAGTCGAACGAGCAATGTAGAAGCCCACACCGATATGTAGGTATAACCCAACTATATATCTATAACTAAGATATACAATAGGTCATATTTATACATATCCCATGAACATCTACCATTGCTCTATTCTCGACTGAGATTGAAATTTGCGAGATTTCGAAGTGTCAAGAACAAAGCGTTTAGTAAACGCTAAATCTATATATGGTAATCTGCTAAAATAATAATCTTATCATCCTTTGCAGAATTACAAAGACAAATTTAATGATATTATTTTTAAAAGAGAACAATTCTAAAATAAATTTAGCAGAAAAATATCAGTACTACTTATCAATCTTATAAGATAGGGTCTTAGTGTGAGTTTCTAGTATAGCTATAAGAATAAAATCTTATAGGTTAATTTAAATTGTCATTTTTCTAATGCTACAATCATTACTGGCAGAATTAAAATAGAAGGCTTCTGTAAAAGGTTTTTAAATAACGGGGTTAGTACATATCTTCTTTACTCTGTTTGTGTGTGTTGCGGACCCGGTTTTCTCACTTCAGGTAAACTACTGGTGTAAAGATACAATATTGAAAAGCGATGCCAAGAGCAGAGGTTGTTTTTCTTTTATTTGCTGTCATTCTGTCATACTAATTGCATCTGTATGTTGTTGATAAACAATCGGTTAAAGGAAGTGTTAAAAATGACGGCAAAATTGATTTTTTAATAATTTCTCTGGAAAAGTAGTAAGATGATGAGATATTATAAAAGGATGTTTTTGTAGGATCTTATCTGCTTGAGAAGGGAAATAAAAAAGCCGAAAGTGAAATTCACTTTCGGCTTGATTTATAAAGTCTAATTACTTAGGTAATCAGTACTATACGTATTAAAGCTGTGGGCCGGCAGCTACAAGAGCCTTACCAGCTTCATTGCCTTCGTACTTCTTGAAGTTCTTGATGAAACGAGCAGCAAGATCCTTTGCCTTCTCTTCCCATTGTGCTGCGTCAGCATAAGTGTCGCGTGGGTCGAGAATTTCAGTTGCAACGCCCTCTAACTTTGTAGGAACCTTGAAGTCGAAGAATGGAATCTGCTTTGTTGGAGCAGCATCGATTGAGTGGTTCAGGATAGCATCGATGATACCACGAGTATCGCGGATAGAGATACGCTTGCCTGTACCGTTCCAACCAGTGTTTACCAAGTATGCCTTAGCACCGTTGGCTTCCATCTTCTTAACCAGCTCTTCAGCATACTTTGTTGGGTGCAACTCAAGGAATGCCTGACCGAAACAAGCCGAGAAGGTAGGAGTAGGCTCTGTGATACCACGCTCTGTACCAGCCAACTTAGCTGTGAAACCAGACAGGAAGTAGTACTTGGTCTGCTCCGGAGTAAGGATAGATACCGGAGGAAGAACACCGAATGCATCGGCAGAAAGGAAGATGACCTGCTTAGCAGCCGGGCCCTGTGAAGCGGGACGCTGGATATTCTTGATGTGGTAGATAGGGTAAGAAACACGAGTGTTCTCGGTGATAGACTTGTCTGTGAAGTCGATCTTACCGTTCTCATCTACTGTAACGTTCTCAAGAAGAGCGTCGCGTGTGATGGCACCGTAGATGTCCGGCTCTGATTCCTTGTCAAGGTTGATAACCTTAGCATAGCAACCACCTTCGAAGTTAAATACACCCTTGTCGTCCCATCCGTGCTCATCATCACCAATCAGCTTACGCTTAGGATCGGTAGAAAGGGTTGTCTTACCTGTACCTGACAAACCGAAGAAGATAGCAGTGTTCTCACCGTTCATATCGGTGTTGGCAGAACAGTGCATAGAAGCCATGCCCTTCAGAGGCAGGAAGTAGTTCATCATAGAGAACATACCCTTCTTCATTTCACCGCCGTACCATGTGTTGATGATAACCTGCTCCTTGGTTGTAACGTTGAATACAACAGCTGTTTCTGAGTTCAGACCCAATTCCTTGTAGTTCTCAACCTTAGCCTTTGAAGCGTTGTAAACGATGAAGTCCGGCTCCTGCTCGAAGTCTGCCTCGCTCTGAGGACGAATGAACATGTTTGTTACAAAGTGAGCCTGCCAAGCAACCTCTACAATGAAACGCACCTTCATACGTGTATCCTTGTGAGTACCGCAGAAACCATCAACTACGAACAAACGCTTGTTAGAAAGCTCTTTCTTAGCAATTTCCTTAACAGCATTCCATGCTTCCTGAGATGCGCGGTGATTGTCGTTATGATATTCCTCAGAGTCCCACCAAACTGTGTCGTGTGATGTAGCATCATCTACAATAAACTTATCCTTAGGTGAACGACCTGTGTAGATACCAGTCTTAACGTTGATAGCGCCAAGCTCTGTTTCGTAACCCTTTTCAAATCCTTCCAGACCTTCTTTTGTCTCTTCGTTGAACAATACTTCGTATGAAGGATTGTAAAGTACTTCTGTAGTACCAGTGATACCGTACTTCTCAAGTACGCTTTTGTCAAACTTTGCCATTTGTAAAATGTATTTAGTTGAAAATAAATTTATTTGTAATTCGCGTTGTATGTCCTAACTTTCGTTTTTGGACACCGCAAAGGTAATATAAACATTTAGCAACTCAAAATATAACCATGCAAAATTCACCCAAATAGAAGCCTTTATCGGTTAAAGAATACAAAAAACTTTCTTAGTGTATAACATTTGCAAGTTGCAGGTTGCAAAATATAAATGAAATCATTAATTTTGCCGAAATTTGTAAAGCTCATAACGAAAGCATGTGCTTTTATACCTAAAGTAATAGAATGGAAATCATTAATTTCTCGGAGAAAAACTCCATCATCAATCAGTATCTCGCAGAGATTCGTGATAAAGACTATCAAAAAAACCGTCTCCTGTTTCGTAACAATGTAATGCGTATAGGCGAGTTCGAAGCTTTTGAAATATCGAAAACATTGAATTACGAATCGAAAAAAGTTGTAACTCCATTGGGAACTGCTACTGTGAATGTACCAACCGACAAGATAGTTCTTGCTACAATCTTTCGTGCCGGACTGCCTTTTCACAATGGGTTTCTGAATATTTTCGACCATGCAGGCAATGCTTTTGTCAGCGCATATCGTGAATATAAAGATGCTGCACACCATGAAGTGGGCATACATGTAGAGTATTTGGCAACTCCTGACATCAATGGTAAGACCTTAATCATTGCAGATCCTATGCTGGCAACGGGTGGCTCGATGGAATTGGGCTATAAAGCCATCCTTACAAAAGGTACTCCACGCCATGTACATGTGGCCTGCGTACTTGCTACACCGGAGGGAATAAGTCATATTAAAAAGACTTTCCCTGACAGTACCACCACAATTTGGTGTGCTGCCATCGACGAAGGACTCAATGAATATCAGTACATCGTTCCGGGATTTGGCGACGCGGGCGACCTTTGTTACGGGGAAAAAATCTAATCAGGTATTAAGAAAAGCTCCCTTAACTCCTAACAAAGTATATGGAATATAGGCAAGAAGCAATAGAAATAGGTGGCAGAAACTGTATCCTCCATGTATCGGATGCTCCGAAGAGCATCCTTCTTCAGCCGGTAGATTGTCATGATTTGGAGGAGTTATCGAATGAAATTACCTATATACAACAAAATACGAGCACAGGTTTTGTGCATATTGCTGTACCCATTAGCAAGTGGAATGCCGAGCTAACTCCTTGGGCAGCTCCTCCTGTTTTTGGTAAAATACCCTTTGGCGATGGTGCTTCCATTACCTTATCCTTTCTTCTTACAACAGTTATTCCTGTTGTTAAGAAACGCTATCAGCTTGAAGAAACCCTCCCAGTTGTACTTGGTGGCTACTCGCTTGCGGGTCTATTTGCCCTTTGGTGTGCTTATCAACGTACGCCGTTTATGGCTATTGTGGCAGCTTCTCCATCTGCTTGGTACAAGGATTGGCTTGCTTATGCAGCCGACCACCAACCCACTGTACAGCATGCTTACCTTAGTTTGGGCGACAAAGAAGATAAGACCAAGACGAAGATGATGGCTACCATCAAGCAAGACATACTTCGACAAGAGGAAATATTCTTGCAAAAAGGAGTTCATTGTAAGATGGAGTGGAATGCCGGAAATCACTTTCAAGACAATGGAGAACGTATTGCAAAGGGGTTTGTATGGGCTTTGCGGCAGATTTTGTAATTAAAATAGGTTGGTATATCTTTTCAAAGGCTATGCGATCAAGAATTAAAACTTTATTTTGATAAAACGCATCTATTCTAAAAATAAATCTTAAAATATTTCTTCTTTTTAAAAGAATAGTTATACCTTTGCGACCGTTTGAGGCACCCCCAAAAATTATCAAGTATAGATAATCATTATTAATAGACGATTCAGAGGTAACAATAATAAAAGATGCAGAGCAGAATGCAAACAATAAAAACAACATATTTGCAAAAAAAGACAGCGAATTATTTGGTAGTTCCAAATAATTTGTTACTCTCTCTCTCTCTCTCTCT
>JBHAEI010000033.1:0-23683 GCA_041855505.1 Prevotella sp. | reverse complement strand
CCTTCGCTCAATGATGAAGGCGAAATATACCATCCATAACATCGGACACTTTGGACTGGCATTCGATTATTACACCCATTTTACGTCGCCTATCCGTCGCTATCCCGACACAATGGTGCACCGGTTGATTACCCGTTACCAGAACGGAGGCAGGTCGGGCAACAAGGATCACTACGAGGAACTGTGCGAACATAGCTCCGACATGGAGCTGGTGGCACAGCAGGCCGAACGCGACTCCATCAAGTATAAGATGGTAGAGTTTATGGGTGAGCACATAGGCGAGTGCTACGATGCGCACATTACGGGTATTCAGAGCTTCGGTATCTATGCCGAAATCGATGAAAACCACTGCGAAGGTATGATTCCGATGCGCGATTTGGATGATGACTATTACGACTTCGACGAGAAAAACTACTGCTTGGTAGGGCGTCGTAACCACCATATCTACCAACTGGGCGACCCTATCAGAATACAGGTGGCACGTGCCAATTTGGAGAAAAAACAGCTCGACTTTGTCTTGGAAGGCAGGGAAAAGAAGATCGTTGCCAAAGGGAATGACTTTGCTTTCGAGAAAAAAGAACGTGGAAAGGGAAGTAAAAGCAGCAAAGGTGCTCACGGAAAACGACGTAGAAGATAATTTTACGGGCTGACAAAGAATAGACAGGAATAGCTTGTCGGCCCTAAACCATACAGGATGAATACATTTAAACAATACTCCTTATCGCTTTGTTTGTTATTTTTGGGCGTGCTGCAGCTGCACGCCCAAGCAAGACAATACACCCGATTGAAGGGGTATTATCGTGTTTATCAGGCAACAAACTCGAAGTTGGCTTACTTTATCGATGGAATGATGGAGTTTTATGTACCGGTAAAAAACAATGAAAACAAAGGGAAAGACGACCTGTTCATCGAGCGGAAGTTTCTCGGTGAGCGTAGGCGAAAAGCTCCACAGGCCAATGGCGACGATACGTTTGTACGGATGTGTCTGCCCAATCTGGAGCAAAATCTGCTGATACAAAGTATAAAGGGCGAGGAATATTCTACACGGAACAATGGCGACATCTACCGATGGGCCGATAAATGCGGAAGCATGCTGGAGGAAAAACAGAAGGTAGGAGGTGTCATGGAAGCTGTAAAGATTGTAAATCTGGATGAGCTGATAGGACAGAAAAACCATGAACTGGATCTTAGTCAGCTGAAGATGTATGGCATTGTGGCCCGTATGACACGCTACGATGAGAGCGAAACCTATCTTACAAAGTTCTTCACCGAGGGGACGGACACGGCCTATACCACCTGTCCTTTGCTTTCGGCACAGAAGCATCAAACCTTTTTTGCACGCTATCGGAGCGACGATACGGAGGAACGCATCGATGTATGGTGCGACTTTTATGTAACGGATCGTATGATGATAACCGAAGAACAGAAGAAGCGTATTAACAAAGAAAAGAATCATATCTGGACTTTCTCTATTCCATCGTTTATTCCGCCGGTGGAGAAAGAGGTGGAAGAGGCTTGGAAAAAGATGGTAGAATACTGAAAAAGCCTCTCCTATCTCCCACCTCCCTCCCATAGAGGGGAGGTTAAAAACAAATGTTTTTTCGCTCCTTCACTCCCCTTCCCTTTCCCTCCTTTCCCTTTCCTGCAGATTCATTAAAGACAAATGCTATAAGAGATGACAAGAAAATCATTATTTGCTTTATTGATAATAGGTCTTTTGGTAGGTTGTAAGCAAGCTGAAAAACCGGATAATAGAGCCAAAAAGTTTACAATCGACTATCGATTAAAAACCACACCGGTAAAGAATCAAGGCAGAAGTTCCCTGTGTTGGGCTTACGCTATGCTGGCAACGATAGAGACGGAGCACCTGATGCAGGGCGACTCTGTAAACTTGAGCGCCGACTATGTGGCTCGAATGTATCTGCGTGAGCAGGCGATGCAGCGAATTTATCAGCCTCGCAAATTTGTTAAGAAGTTGCCACCGATTACTACACGAGGCACTGCACCCATGCTTATCGACTTGATTCAGACTTACGGTTTGCAGCATTATGATGCCTTTCATAGTGAGCCTAACACCGGTTATGATATGATAGCAAGAGCATTAACACGGATGACGACGGGTGTATTAGCTTCATCTGATAGTCTTGTGGATGATTTCCTCGACAGGCATACCGCCTTTCTTCCCAAACAGGTATTCATGTATGGTATTCTGTATTCTCCGCAGGAGTTTGCACGAAGCGTATGTAAAGAGGGTGAATACACGGCAATAACGAGCTTTATCCATCATCCGTTCGGGGAGAAATTTCCGTTGGAAGTACCCGACAACTACTACCATAACACGTTTGTGAATGTACCTCTCGACTCGATGCAGAGCATGATTGTGAACTCGATTAAGAAAGGACATCCGGTATGTTGGGAAGGAGATATCTCTAATTCCGGGTTTAACTGGGCCGACGGTTATGCTGATGTTGAAACTTCTCAGCTCCCTGTTACGGTAGAAAAGCGGCAGAAAGCCTTTGCAAATTACGATACAACCGACGATCATTGCATGGAAATTATCGGTCTGGCTCACGACGGCACAGGCAAGAAATACTTCCTTTGCAAAAATAGTTGGGGCAAGAATAACCGCTACAGTGGCTTTATGTTCCTGAGCTATGACTATGTAAAACTCAGAACAATAGCGCTGATGGTAAAGTTGTAGGGTGTGATATTTCTATGTGAGACAGGTATAAAAAACAATTCTCAAGAGTTAATTTCACTCTTGAGAATTGTTTTTTGTTAAATGATAAGTTATTCGTAGTTAGTTTCGGAACGAGGCCAGTTTGGCATTGTAGTAGGCTTTTACATCGCTCCAACGGTAGAAAGGTAGTAAAGGAGTGGCACGAGTGATGTCTTTTCTGACACCTTGCCATGTTTTTACAGGTATTTTGGCATCTTCTTCGTTCAAGAGAATACGCACGATGATATTGTCGTCGCTCACTTTCACCTGTCCTTTTGGCTTGTAAAATACAAACTGAACATTGCAAGCCATAGGGAAGATGCGGGTATTTATCCATCCTTCTTTCTCCAAGTCGTCGAGGTTGTTGATTTGTTTATCGTAGCCATTGATGCCCAACAAACATACTAATGGCAGTACCATTGTGTCATGTCCGAAGCGAAGTGTGGCACCGGGATTAGGTAAAGCCAAACAAGAGTCAGCCTGATCAATTATATTTCTAAGTAGGTTACGCTGTGAGAAAGGTTGTCTTCCACCGTTTTGTGGAGCTGCTCCATGCCGAAGATACCAATAAACGTTCGACTCCCTCCACTGGTTATACAACTCATCTGTGGTGTATAGGTCGTAAAGAGAAAGCGAATGTCGTATCTCGGAATTCTGAACAATTCCTGCCAAACTAAACAGATTAAAGATTAATTCTTTAGTATCTATCAGCTCATCAAGGTTATGTGTATTGGTGAACAGTTTTGAAAGGATAGAGCTGTTATCTACATTCTTCTTTTTCCAAGTGTTGTATGCCTCCTTAGCTGCCGGTGCATCACGTTCGGAAACCAGCTTTTTATCCGTTAAATTCATGTAGTACATGTCGTGTTCACTGGCATCATGGCGGATACGAAGATGAGGATTTAGGCGGATAAGCTCTTGTAACTCGTTTTCCATAGATAAGATACAGCGAATAACAATGGTAGATTTAGCATCTATCCAAACGGAGTCTTTAAAAACATTCGGGAAGCGTTCGTACATTCTATGAGCAATTTCCCGATGTTGCCGAGCACCAAGTTCTGTCAGTTCTCCCCAACGATTGTACGACTCTGTGTACATCTTTTTAATTTTATCAAGCACCTCTTTACCCTTTGAAGACAATATTCCGGCAGAATCGGCTTTCTCGAATGCTTGGATAGGGTTGGTATATGTCTTCTTGTTTATCTGATAGCGCGACCCGTGTCTGCCATAATGCGAGATATAAACAGGCTCATAGCCGGCAGGATCCTGCATGTTACGCCCGCTTGGAGTGGGATAAGCCATATAGTTACTTGCAGATAAATTAGGATTCTTTGCTATTTCATCACGGAACGATTGAGCCGAAACAGAAAGCACAGCAAAGAACGATACCAATAAAAGGAATTGCTTCTTCATTTTTGTTTTGTAATAATGAATTGAACTGACGCGTACAAATGTACTATATCTTTCTGGAAGATCACCCCTGTAAAGTAGTTTTTTTAATCCTCGAAAGTATAAGTGGTCGTTTTCTAAAGTATAAGTGGTATTTGACAAAAGTATATTTCGTGCCTAACAAAAGTATATTTCGTGCCGCACGAAAGTACATTTTGTGCCTAACCAAAAGTACAAGCTATTATTAACAACTGTCGGACTTGTGTCCTCTGAAAGTACATTTGAGACTTCGTATCAATTAGAATACTAAGTCTTGGTTGTCCTTAATAGAAATGTTAAACTATAATCTTAATCTTGTGATAACGTTCCCGATATTCGCTCGGAGAGCATCCTTTTTTGCGTTTGAATATACGATTGAAGTTGCTCAAGTTAAGGTAGCCGCACTTAAAGCTTATCTCAGAGATACTGTCGGTGGTATCGACAAGCATACGAGCTACATACCCAATGCGGATATCGATGATGTAATCGCTAAGCGTACGTCCTGTATGGAGCTTGAAGAAGCGGCTGAAGGCGCTCTCACTCATGTTTGCCAGCGAGGCTAAATCCTTCAGCTTAAGCTCGTACATGTAGTTTTCGTTAATATAATTCTTTACTTTCAAGATACGCCTGCTATCGTCTTCTATATTTACTTTGGCATAGCTGGTTGTGGCAAGAGTGCGTGTGCCTTGTGTGCATGATAGTATATTCAAGATTTCAAGGAACTGCATGAGTGCTTTGAAAGGATCTTTTATCTTGCTTAGAGTGTCTAAAAGACTATACACTTTCATGATGGCAGACATCGGAAAAGCCAGTCCTTTCCGAGCTTCTTTAAGCATGTGGCGGATATTACTGAATGGAGTTTTGTCGAAAAAGCCGCCATTGGAATCGAGACCGAAACGGAATTGGACGGTAATCTCACGTATATTTGTACTTGAACAAGTGTTTTGCTCCCACACATGTTCTAAGTCCGGACTGGTAATCAGCACCAAATCGTATTCTCCGATAACCTCGCAGTTGTCTCCGACGATACGCTTTACCCCTGCTGCATGTTCCACAAAGTTGAGCTCATACACTTCGTGATGGTGTATGGGATAGGTGAATTCTGTCTTATGGCGGTCTGCAATATATAGTGTATCCTTATCCATAAGAGGCGTAATCTCATGTACGACGTGTGATTCGCTCATATTATAAAATTCTAAATCGGCTGTGATAATCTCCGGATACAAATATAATAACTTTTTTATTTACTACGCTCAAGTAATTCGAAAAACATTCTGCTGTTGTGGTAAGGGCACTTCCAAAAGCCGGCTTTATCATCTTTGAGGTTAGGATTACCGTTCTCATCTACACTCCAATACCATTCTCTGTTTTTGCGATCAATAAGATGAGTTGTGATGTAGTCCATACATTGCTGCGCTATGACGTATGCTTTCTCATCCTTCCAATGCTGAAAAAGGTTGAAATGACCGATTACATTTTCGCATTGCACCCACCATTGTCGTTGCTTATCTATCTTATTGTTGTCTTTCCAACGCTCGTATATCATTGCTCCATCGGTGGTTAAGCCCTCATCGGAGGCCTTAGCAATAGCTTGGATAGCAGGAGTTATCTTTGCAAGAATGGCTTTATTGCCTAACACAAGAGCAGCCTCATGTAGCAACCATGATGCTTCTATGTCGTGTCCATAACTTTCTATGTTGCGTAATCCTTGCCACTGCTCATCGAAAAAGAGATCCAGATGGTGTGTAGCAGGATTGATGATGTGTTGCTGAAAGATAGTAAGCAGATTACCGACACGCTCTTTCAGCTCCTCCGTCTGCCATATACGCAGCAGGTTGGTGTATGCTTCTATAACATGAAGATGGGTATTCATGGTGCGTGAACCATTCTCATCTTTCTCGCTAAGGCGCATGTCTGCAATGGGCTCCCACGTTCTGGTGAGCGCTTCCACATATCCATTGTTCACCTTGTCATAAGCATGTTGTTCTATATCTCTATACAGATTAATGGCAATCTGCTTTGCTTCGCTCTCTCCGGTAGCCCTTGCATACTCGCTCATACCATAGATTGTAAAGGCTATAGCGTATGTTTGTTTCTTTTCGTCGGTAGGATTTCCTTTGTAATCAACGCTCCAATATACTCCTCCATGTATGGAATCGATGAAATGTTCCATGATGTAAAACTTGGCACGAGTAGCTGCTACAAGGTATTCTTCCTTCTTTAACAGCCGGAAAGCTGCCGAAAAGGTCCATAGTATCCTAGCATTGAGGATAGCCCCTTTATCTTCTTGCGGCATAAGAAGGTTGCATCCGTTCCGTCTGCCATAGTATCCACCCTCCTCATTATCGACCATTTGTGTAAGCCAATACTGCAAAATATTGGATTCAAGTATAGGGATTATATCTACGTTTAGTGTCTTCATGCCTCTTGTCTTTTCTTTTCTAATTCGTAAGTAATCTCTTTCATCTTTTTTTCTGATAATGGATAGAAGCAGATAAAGATAAAACTGAGCAACGCACCGGCAGCAGGCAAAATGCTCAGAAACATCTTTATGCCGGCTATAGTATCCGCATTTTGAATACCGTTGGCTTGAAATCCAAAGATTGCCAGTAGCCATCCTGTAAGTGCGGTACCGATAGCCCAACCAAATTTCTGACTCATGGAGCTGGAAGAGAAGATAAGCCCGGTGGCTCTATTGCCTGTTTTCAGTTCGCTATAGTCGGCACAATCGGCATACATGCTCCATAATAAGGGGAATATACTACCGGCACAAACACTGATAAGTATCTGGAATATAAATATTTCTATTAACTGTTGTTTATCGAAGAAGTAGAAGATAACACTCAAAACAGTTGCTATCAGCATAGCTACCATGAAGGTTCTATGCTTCCCGATGCGCTTACTGATAGGGACGGCAAGTACTACACCTATAATGTTGGCAGCTTGTCCGAGTGCTAAATAGAGTCCGCTAAGTGTGAAAGGAATATTTAAAAAGCTGACATTACCGAAAGCGGTCTCGTCTATAAAATACTTAAAGTAATACACTGTAGCACCATCACGGATACTATTGAATAGTAATGACGAAACACCTGCACCTAATAATATCCACCAAGGAGCGTTATGAAGCAAATCTTTAAAGTCGGTTGATAACGGTGTTTTTTTGCTTTTGATGGGTTTTACCCTTTCTTTAGTGAGCGAGAAACATCCCCAAAAGAGCAGACAGCAAGCTATGGCGATTACGACTACAGCCATCAACCAATCGAATTGTTCGCCGGAAAGTATTCCCCAAACGTTATTCTCGCTGCGTAGATGGCTGAAAAAGCTAATAAAAGGCATAAAAAGCAAGAGTGCAACAAAGCTACCCAAGTAAGCAAAAGTCATGCGATAGGTGGCGAGGGTATTACGATCGATAGGGTTAGAACTCATTACTCCAAGCAATGATGCATACGGAACGTTGATGGCACTATACACCATCATCATGAGTGTGTAGGTTACAAAAGCATAAATAATCTTCCCGGTTTCTCCCAAAGGGGGCGTAAAGAAGGTAAGAATCCCTATCACGGCAAAAGGTAAAGCCAGGAAAAGAAGATATGGACGGAACTTTCCCCATCGTGTTTCTGTGCGATCTGCCACTATACCTACAATGGGATCAAAGAGTGAATCCCATATTCTGGTAATGGCAAACATAGTTCCTACTACTGCTGCCGATATTCCAAACACATCGGTATAGAATATCATTAGGTAGGCTCCGAAGAGCTTCCAGAACATTGACGATGACATATCGCCAAGTCCGTAACCTATTTTCTCGCTCAGTTTTATCATAGACGGCAGGCTTTATTCTTATTAATGAGTTGTTTGATAGTCTCTACACTCGATGTTGTTGTCAGTCCATCTTCCGGTGTATGCAGACAATAATCCGTGAGTTTATCGATAGTTGATTCGGCTACATGCATGCGTGTGTCGGATGAAGCATAATAGATAAGCACCCGACCATCACCATCTGCTATCCATCCGTTAGAGAAAACGACATTCATTACATCCCCAATATACTCCTCACCTTCAGGTGCTAGGAAGTAACCTCCCGGTTGAGCGATGACGTGAGTAGGGTCTTTTAGGTCTGTCATATATAGGTATAGCACATAGCGTAAGCCACTTGCACATGCCCGTACACCATGAGCTAGGTGCAGCCAACCCTTCTTTGTCTTAATGGGATGTGGTCCTTCTCCGTTCTTTACCTCCATAATCGTGTGATAATGACGAGCATTAATAATACTTTCTTCTTTTATTTCGGCATGCTCAATATCATCGACCAGTGCCCAACCAATACCACCGCCGGAGCCGGTATCTATGAAACCATCTTGCGGACGAGTATAAAAAGCATACTTTCCGTTGATGAATTCAGGATGTAGAACAACATTACGCTGCTGGCAATGCGCCTTTAAGTCGGGTAAGCGTTCCCATGTTTTTAGGTCTTTTGTGCGTGCTATTCCCGCTGTAGCCGTAGCTGCCGACAGGTCGGAAGGATGTGTATCGTCGTGTCTTTCGGCACAGAAAACACCATAAATGTAGCCATCTTCATGAGCAGTGAGGCGCATATCATAAACGTTGGTTGCTGGAATTACGTCGTCGGGCATAGTGATTGGCTCGTCCCAAAAGCGGAAGTTATCGACTCCGTTAGGACTTTCGGCTACTGCAAAGAAGCTCTTTCTGTCGGCTCCCTCTACTCTTACCACCAGCAGATATTTGTTATTCCATTTGATCGCACCGCTGTTGAGCGTAGCATTCACCATGATACGTTGCATTAAATGAGGATTATCTTTCTCTGAAAAGTCGTATTTCCATTCCAAAGGAATATGCTCGGCTGTTATACAAGGGTGGACATACTTGGTGTAGATACCGTTACCATGTGTCGAAGGAATATTCTTCCTGCTCAATAAAGCTTCGTGCTGACGTTGGAGCTCATTTATTTTCTGCTCAAAATTATTCATAGATTTATGTTTTGATAAAGTACAAGGGCATTGCCGGTTTGCTTATTTATTTGCATAGCCCTTGTCGTGTTATATTATTTAATGTTCTTAATATCGTTTACAAAGAGAGTCTTCTTTAAGTTGAAGAGTGCTTTGAAGTCTGTAGCAGTAGCATGCCCGGGAGACGTCATATAGATTTCTTTCTCTGTATCCCATGCATTTCGCCAAAAGAGGACATACGATAATTTGTAGTTTTTGGCTACCTGCCAGAACACTTGAGTAAACCAGTTTGAGTCGGGAAGCCTTTGTGCACCGGTTTCTGTAATAGCAACAAGTTTCTTTTTATCGGCTCCAATAGATGTAATCAGATTTAATTCCTGACTTAGATGTTCCATGTATTTATGGTTATTATGGTCGAAATCATAGATATCTATGCCGATTAAATCTACAAATTCATTGCCCGGATAATACTTTAAGTACTGATCTTCATCATTATTTCCCTGATAATTAGGAGAATAAGCCCACACAATGTTATTGCAATGATACTCTTTTACGAGTTTATGAAAAGTAAACCGATACAGATTTTGTAACTCTTGCGGGGTGCAACTCTTGCTTCCCCACCAAAACCATGCACCATTCATCTCATGCCATGGTCTGAAAATAACAGGAATTTTTACTCCTTTTTCTGTGGTAAGAGAATTTATAAAGTTGGCAACATGCTGCAACCAACCTTCAAATTTACTATTCAGGCTACCTTCAGGAAGTATCTCTTTTACAGCATTTCCGGATGCATCCCATGTGTCCTTTCCTGTTACGGGATTATCGGGATGCCAACTTAGTGCTATAATACCACCTCTATTATATTGAGCAATAATCTCTTTGCGCATGCGAGAAAAGGGAACTCCATCCAGATTTTTGTCTGCCTGATACTCTATTTTTCCCAAATCAAAGCCCATAACAGCAGGATAATCTCCACAAACATCACGCACATCGCTGCGTCCTTCATCCCATTTCCATGAGCTGCCATACACGGGATCGTCTTGATGACCAATCATTATACCAACCTTTTGCAATTTCCATAGTCGCTTGATGAGCTTTGTAGCAGGCGTTCGAGATACAGCCCCACAGGAGCAAGCACTCGCTATAAGCATTAAGCTTATTAAAAAATATTTGTTCATACTTTTTCTTTCAGTAATAGAATTCGTTTAAAGATGTTGCAAAGATAAAGCTATTTTTCTTAAATCATTTGCATTATTTTGATATAAGATAATACTTTTATGCTTTGTGAAATGAAATCTATACCGGTATCACCATGATACTATTATTACCATATATCTTATTTCAAACAAGAGTAACCTATCTCTTTCGCTTATCTATCCCTTCCATTATATACCACCAAATGTTTTTTATTTTTTCTTTCACTTTTTAATTTCTCCTTAGTTCTCTATTATTCAGCGGGTTATATTGTTAATTTTAACAGTGAAATGACAGCAGGTTACAGTTATGTATCTTTCATTTTTGAATATGACAACCGACAAAATTCTTTTAATGTTTATGTCCTTGCTGCCATAAAATATACATAGTGAGTTACAGTTAGTGATACTATTTTAATAAGGTGTATGATAGAAACACATGTGGTGTCGGGTAATAACTCTATGTGTATATTCTATTAACTTCATCAGATTGTATGCTATTTTACTGTAAACAATCAGTTTTCAGCAAACCTTTGTCTATAAAGTACAGTAACCTTTCAGGCTTACACCTGATTAAAACTTGCTGTCATTCCGTCATTGCAATATACCATATAAGTATCTTAAAAACAATTATTTACGATAATTATTAAATATGACGGTAAAACTACTTTTAAAATTATTTCTTATAGGAACGGTAGTTATTTTTGGTGTTTAAGGGCTATTGTAAAAGACAAAAAAGTACCACTATTTATCAAAATAGTATAGTATAATATCACAGTTTATATTTAACTTTGCGATTGAAAATTATGTTATCTTTTATTGGTAATCAATAAAACTGTTAGAATAAAACCTAATAAATAAAATGAAAAAGTACTTTTTGATATTGCCGTTACTGCTTTCGGTAGGTATTTGCTACTCATTGACAGTTGCTAATAGTCAAAAAAAGAAAGGGAAGATAAGGCAAACTCAAGTGAAAGCGGCAATAGTTGCACAGACAAATACACCTGTAGATGCTACTGATACCATTTTGCGCAATATTGCGTTAAATAAGGATATAGATGTTACAGCTTCTGCCTACGTTAATGAAAATGAGGCACCGGAGAAGGCATGTGATGGAAATACCGCTACGAAATGGTGCGATAACAAGTCGGCTGACAAGTGGTTGATGTACGATTTGCAGCAAGAATATAATGTTGGAAAAATCGGATTGATATGGGAAGATTGGGACCCGAATCTTTTATATAAGGTGCAAACAAGCGTTGATGGAGTAAACTGGACAGACCGTATTAGCGAAACAACAAATAAGGAGAACTATCGTACTTATAATGTTGATTGGAAGAATGTACGCCTTATTCGCTTTGTGGTTCCGGAAGCTGCCAAGGATGATGCTGTCCGGCTGATGGAATTTCAGGTATGGACAAAAGGAAAAGGTGTGAAATCGACGATAGAGCCAATATCTAAATATGGTGCGATGGTGAGGCCAAAGTTCCTCTATATGGAAGGTAAAAAGAAGGTTTATTCACTCGTTCCATTCGTAGATACAAAGGTAGGAGTGATAGACGACAAAGGAAGCAACTGTGTTATTGGCCCGCAACTGCCTTTTGCTTCTATTAATCCATCACCTCAAACGCCGGAAGGAGAGCACGATGGTTATGCTCCTAATCAACCCATTCGAGGTTTCGGACAGCTACATGTTAGCGGAACAGGATGGGGAAAGTATGGACATTTCCTCGTTTCACCACAGATTGGATTGAAAGTTGGGGAGACAGAACACGACTCTCCGGCTACTGATGAGGTTACTATGCCCAATTACTACAAAGCTAAACTTACCCGTTATGGTATTACAACAGAGGTTACACCTACCGAACACGCTGCTATTTATCGCTTTACTTTCCCCGCATCCGACAATGCGAACATAGCAATGGATGTAACACATAGCTTAACACGCGATATAGCAAAGTTCATTGGGGGTACGGTTAAGGCAAATACTGTTACCATTGCCCCTGCCTCATCGGATAAGTTCTCCGGTATGATAGAGTATGAAGGAGGCTTTAGCGGTGGTTTCTATAAACTGTATTTCTCGGCTCAATTAAGTAAAAAACCTACTGCTTTTGGTGTTTGGAAGAATGGTAATTTACAGGAAGGAGTACGAGAGGCAGTGCTAACAAACGGTGAAGACCGTATTGGCAGTTACTTTACTTATAAGACAAAGCAGAATGAAACGATAGAGATGAAGATAGCCATCTCTTTCAATAGTGTTGCACAAGCACAGAAATATCTGACGGATGAGATTCCTGCATGGGACTTTGCTGCTGTTCAAAAGAATGGATTAAAGAAGTGGAACGCTATCTTGAGTGATATAGTAGTTAGTGAAGGATCTGCTGTACGAATGAAGATGTTCTATTCGGCACTTTACCACAGCTTGCTTATGCCTCGTAACCGAACAAACGAATTCCCTGAGTTTGGTAATCTAGAGCTATGGGATGATCACTTTGCCGTATGGGATACTTGGCGCACATTGTTTCCATTACTAACCATCATAGAGCCTAATGTCGTATCACGTAATGTACAGGCATTTATCAATCGACTAAAGGTGAACGGTAAGGTAAAGGATGCTTATATTGCCGGTAACGATATGCCGGAGGAGCAAGGGGGCAATGATGTAGATAATATAATATCCGATGCGATTATCAAGGATATAAAAGGTTTTGATAAGGAGGAGGCATATAGGTATTTAAAGTTCAGTGCAGAACATGAACGTAAGGCTGCCCCACTAATGTTGGGAGAGCCCGGTTTGGTACAAAA
This sequence comes from Prevotella sp., assembly GCA_041855505.1. Lineage (GTDB taxonomy): Bacteria > Bacteroidota > Bacteroidia > Bacteroidales > Bacteroidaceae > Prevotella. The sequence continues at coordinate 10,571 of JBHAEI010000033.1, read as the reverse complement.
TGATACTCTTTTCTATCGTCAACACGGATGGTTACCGGGTGGCGTAATGGCACAATCAACGGCACTTGAATACTCTTATAACGACTATTGTGTGGCAGAAGCTGCTAAAAAACTTGGTCATGAGAGTGATTATAAGAAATATCTGAACCGTTCTCATCAGTGGGTAAATATGTGGAATCCTAATCTTGAGAGCAAAGGATTCAAAGGTTTTATCTGTCCAAAGACGGTTGATGGAGCATGGATTCCTATTGATGCCACTTACTTCTGGGGGTCTTGGAAGCGTTATTTTTATGAAGCAGACGCTTGGACATATTCTTTCTTTATGCCTCATGATGTAGATAAATTAGTAGAATTAAACGGTGGTAAAGAGGCTTTTGCCAAGAAATTGGACTATGGTTTCAAGAACGGTTTGTTAGAACTTGCCAACGAGCCTTCTTTCTTAGCCACCCGTCTCTTTAATCATGTAGGCAGAATGGACCTTACTTGCTACTGGGTCAGCTATGTAATGGATAATCTTTTTGGGGAGTATTCTATGCCGGGTAACGATGATAGTGGAGCTATGTCGTCTTGGTGGCTTTTCTCGGCAATGGGCTTTTTCCCCAATGCCGGTCAGAATATCTATTATCTAAACTCTCCTATTTTCAGAGAAATAACGATTCAACGACCGGAAGGTAATATTGTAATAAGTGCGCCTAATCGTACAGATAAGACAATTTATATTCAGTCGGTTAAGGTAAATGGGAAAGAATGTTCTAATGGCATTATGAGCTATGATGACCTCAAGAACGGTGCTAAGATAGATTATATATTGAAGAAATAACGAATAATTAAAAACAATAACAATTATGAAACACTTTTTATCGATATTGAGCTGTATGCTCATTATGGGCTCTTCTATGGTTTTTGGTCAAGAAGCAAATACAAAATTAGCTTTAAAAGCCTCAAAGTCCTTGATTCCTACAGGTGGTAAGGTTACATTCGAGGTTGTTGGTGAGAATCCTTCTACTACTTACAAACATAAGTGGACACTGCCAAAGCAGGTTAAGAAACTCTCTGAAAGAGGCAACAAAGTTGTCTTGAAGATAGAGAACGAGGGGAATTATACTGTTAAGGTAGCTGTTGCCAGCAATGATGAGAGCGACGATGCAGAGCTAACTTCTAATGTGGAAGTATCTGACACCAAGAAGATTGAGCTTCTTAGTGTGGGCAAGAATGTCGTTTCCAGTACGGGTAATGTAGGTACTGAGAAAGCCGACTGGCTTTTTGACGGTACTGCCAATCCTGACAATTATAGTAAGAAGTGGTGCGAAGAGAATCGTAAAGAGCACGAAGTAGTAGTAGATTTGGGGACAACTTGCGAGCTGTATCGCATGAAACTATACGATTGCAAGACAAAAGAGCCTGACTATGATAATGTTCAGAACTTTAAACTCTTTGTAAGTGACAATGGTCAAGATTGGACATTGGCTTTGAATGAAACAGGAAATAATGATAATGTCAAGGATGTTAGCTTTGCACCGGTAAAGGGACGCTATGTAAAATTCGTAGCTTACGATCCTGCAAAAGACTTTACCATCCGCCTTTGGGAACTTGAGCTTTACGGAGTAAAGATGTAAAAGACCACTCTTAAAATAATCGTTTATGCTAAAAACCAAGTTTCATATCATTCTTTCTATCCTGATAATGGTATTCTCAGAGTCCTGTATGGCGCAGAAAGAGTCGCCTTATGACTATGTGAATCCTTTTATCGGGACAGGTAATGAAGGGAATTGTTTTCCGGGAGCACAGGCTCCTTTTGGAATGATTTCCATTAGTCCTAACAATCCGTTTAGTAAAGATGAGGACGTAGCTTCACGTCCCGGATATAAATATTCACGTTCTGAAATCAATGGTTTTGGTATGACCCATTTTAGCGGAGTAGGTTGCCATGCCATGCAAGACGTACAGTTTCTACCGGTAGTGGGCAGTCTGGATAAGACACCTGTGGATGATAAATTTGCATATCGTTCAAAATTCTCTCATACGCAAGAGGTGGCAAAGCCCGGTTATTACTCTGTATTGTTATCCGATTATCAGGTAGATACAAAGTTTACAACAGCAGTTCATTCCGCTATAGGAGAATTGACTTTTCATAATACGGCAGATACACACTGCGTGTTTATGCCCACGAATAATGCGAATGGTATCGGTGCCGGTGCTCTGCACATTGAATCCGGATCTACAACAGTTACAGGTTGGATATCAACAGGTGGCTTTTGTTGGCGTGATCCGGACGATCGCCCCTATAAAGTGTATTTTATAGTAAAGTTCGATACCCCTTTTACAAGTTTTGGAGTATGGAAAGGCAGTGAGAAGAAAGTAGGGGTATCTAACATAGAAGGTGATGACATTGCGGCTTATGTTTCTTTTGGGAATCGAAAGGATAAAACTGTAAAGATGGAAATGGCCATTTCTTATGTTAGTATTGATAACGCAAGAGAGAACTTAAAGTCGGAGATAGGTAGCTGGGACTTTAATACTACCTACCAACATACGATGAATGAATGGAAAGATTATCTCTCGCGAATCATTGTAGAGGGCGGAACAAAAGCTGAACGACAGACTTTCTATACCGCAATCTATCATAATCTGTTGCATCCAAACATATACAATGATGTGAATGGGGAGTATATGGGATTTGATGATAAGGTGCATAAGGTGGAACAAGGGAGGAAGCATTATGCGAACTTTTCCCTTTGGGATACCTATCGCACCAGCTCTTTTCTTCAGGCAATGCTTGCCCCTAAGGAAGCTTCAGACATGATACAGTCGCTTCTTCATGATGCAGAGCAAGGTGGAGCTTATCCCAATTGGAGTATGAACAATGTAGAATATGGTGTGATGAATGGCTATTCCGTATTCCCATTTATTGCGAGCATGTATGCTATGGGAGCGCGGGATTTTAATCTTCAGGCTTCAAAAGAAATGATGAAGAGAGTATCTACCAAGTTCCAACAGTGTAAAGGCTATCAAGGATGGGTATGTTTGGACGACTATATGCAGTACGGATATGTTCCTTTTGAGAAGCATGGACATGGAGCTTCTATGACGTTAGAGTATTGTATAGATGACTTTTCCATAGCACAGATATGTAAGGCTGCAGGAGATTCTACTGCTTATTACTATTATATGGATCGTGCACAGAACTTTGAAAACATATTCGATTCGGAAACAAAACTCTTCAGACCCAAGAAACAAGATGGTACTTTCTTGTCTCCTTTTAAGCCTACGGGTAATGACGGATTTAACGAAGGTAACGCTATTCAGTATTTCTGGAGTGTTCCGCATAACATGGATGATGTCATAACACTGGCTGGTGGAAAGAAGTTTGTAGAGGAACGCTTAGATGCGTTTAGTTCTAAAATCAATCATGGATGGGCTCCTAACGAACCTTATTATTGGTTGGGAAACGAGCCTTGCTTTGGAAGTGCATTTGTTTATAACTATTTAGGGAAACCTTGGAAATCTCAATTATTGGTAAGAAAGGTGTTGTCTTCCTTTGATAATACGCCTAATGGACTTCCCGGTGATGATGATGCAGGAGCGATGTCGGCTCTATATGTATTTTCAGCGTTAGGATTGTACCCTTATATACCGGGTATTGGAGGCTTTACTATTACCGGACCATTGTTTGAAAAAGCCCAGATAAAGACAGGCAAAGGAAAGCTTATAACCATAACGGCTCAGAATGCGAAGTTGGATAATCCCTATATTCAAAGCCTAAGTATCAATAAAAAGAATACCACCTCTACTTGGATTTCATGGAATCAGCTGCAGAATGGTGGGACACTTGATTTTGTCATGGGAAATAAACCTAATGGACAATGGGGGATAAAGGCAGATGATACACCTCCTTCTTTCTATTAATTTCTAAATAAAAATTAAACAATTCTATTATTATGAGACGACTCTTATTTATTCTAATAGTACTGTGTGCTATACCAATGGGAGGGTTTGCACAGAGTCAACAGGTTACGGGTAAGGTTCTGGATAAGAAGAATGAGCCCGTAATTGGAGCAGTAATAAAAATAAAGGATAAAGTTGCTGCTATTACAGATATAGATGGTAACTACTCCATCAAGGCTAATCCTGATGATATATTGAGCATTACCAGCATGGGTATGGTTGGTAAAAAGATTAGAGTTGGTAATCATACTAACCTCAATATTTTCTTAGAAGAAAGCGCAGAGAATTTAGACGAAGTGGTTGTAGTGGGCTATGGAGCTATGAAGAAGCGTGATTTATCCGGCTCGGTGGCAAAGATTGGCGGTGATGAGCTAATAAATGGTACTGGGGCTAATAGCTTCAATCAGGCTTTACAAGGTAAGTTGGCTGGTGTTACCGTTAATCAGACGGATGGTGCTCCGGGAGGTTCTATTAGCATTAATGTGCGTGGAGCCAACTCTTTTACCACAAGTACACAGCCTCTTTACATTGTTGATGGTGTGCCATTTGAGTCTGCACCTACTCCAACGAGCAAAGCTACAGATGGTAGTCAGCTAAGCATGAATGCCCTTGCATCTATTAACCCGCATGATATAGAGTCTATAGAGGTGCTGAAGGATGCTTCTGCTACAGCTATCTATGGCTCCCGTGGTGCTAATGGTGTTGTATTAATCACAACGAAGAAAGGACATGAGGGCAGAGGGAAGATAGAATTTACCTCTAATTTTGGTATATCAAAGGTGCTGAAGAAGATAAATGTTCTTGATCCTTACACTTATGCGAAGTATATCAACGAACAGGAAACCAATGCAAGAATCTATAATGGAAAGATAAGTGGCGGGCTTCCTTATGAAGGTATATGGAAATATCGTGAGTCGAATGGGCAGATCATACCCAATTCAGGTACCTATAACCCCTCACCGGAAGATTTCTTAAACCCGGGATTGCGTGAAGACCAATATGGGAATAAGACAATGGTACGTGGAACGAATTGGCAAGATGAAATTTATCATACAGCTGCTTCGCAAGAATACAACTTGAATGTGTCGGGAAGTGACAATAATGGTTGGTGGTCTTTCTCAGGTAATTACATGAATCAGTCTGGTGTTATCAGAAGTTCAGGTTATGAAAGATATGTATTGCACATGAATATTGGAAGACGTGTGAAGGATTGGTTAGAACTTGGCATGTCTATGAACTATACAAACTCTACGACCGACTTTGCAAAATCAAGTAATGAGGTGGGGGTTATCCGTTCTGCTATCATCTTTCCGGCAACCTATGCACCGGATGTGAGTGTCTATGAATCGGATAAACTTAATTGGTTAGCTTCTAATCCGGTTGTCTATCTCAATGAATCGGAAGATCAACAAAAGGCAAGTAATTTCTTTAGTTCTTCTTATCTGGAGGCTAAGTTGACTAGTTACTTGAAGTTCCGCCAAAATCTGGGTCTTGGTTATTCAAGTAATAGTCGTGGAAGTTATTATGACCGTCATACGGCAGAGGGTAAATACCCTAAGAATGGTAGTGCCGGACAGGGGGATAGCTGGTGGAAAAGTCTAACGACAGAATCTCTACTTACCTTTGACAAGTCATTTGGACAGCATTCCTTGAATGCCGTACTGGGTTTTACTTATGAGATAGCTAATTTCGGCTCTAAGTCTATTTCGGCTTACAATTTCCCTACAGATGCTACATCATATCATAATATGGGGTTGGCATTGAATCATAATACTCCGGAAAGCGATCGTGGACAACAGAAGCTGATGTCGCTTTTAGGTCGTATCAATTATTCTTTTGGTGGTGGCAAGTATATTGCAACGGCTTCTTTACGTCGTGACGGGTCAAGTAAGTTCTCTCAATCTAATAATAAGATTGGTCATTTTGCTTCCGGTGCTGTTGCTTGGAGACTGTCGGAGGAGCCTTTTATCAAGAAATTAAATATCTTCGATAATCTAAAGCTTCGTCTAAGTTACGGACAAACGGGTAATCAGGGAATTGGCTCTTATCAAGCGCAGCTCTATTTAGTTGCTGCAAACTATCCGTATAATGGAACAATGACAAGCGGAATCTCTGAAGTTTTATGGCGTGGAGCATTGAATAAGAATCTTAAATGGGAAACAACCGATCAGTATAATGTTGGTCTGGATGTCTCGGTTCTGTCAGGAAGGGTGAACCTTACTGCCGACTTATACTGGAAGAAGACACGCGACTTGCTACAAAGTACTGCAATCCCATCGGAAAATGGATTCGTAAACATGTGGTCAAATGAGGGATATGTTACGAACAAAGGTCTTGAACTGAGTGGAAAGTTCTATGCTATTAGAGCAAAAGACTTCAATTGGGATATTGATGCAAACATTGCATTCAATAGAAATGCAGTTGGAGGCTTGGAGTCAGACCGCTTCTCAGAGCGCATATCATCTGCTATGACACAGGTGTTCATTCAGCGAAACGGCTATCCTATTGGTACAATCTACGGTTTTGTAGAGGATGGATTTTATGACAATGAAGCAGAAGCAAGAATGAATAAAGAGTATGCTAACATGTCTTCTGCCGACATCAGGCGCCTTGCCCTTGGTGAGATAAAGTATAAAGATCTTAACAAGGATGGGGTTATCAATGATAAAGACCGCACTATTATCGGTAATGTAAACCCAGACTTTACTTTCGGTCTGACCAATAGTTTCAGATGGAAGAATTTTACCTTGAGTTTCTTCCTACAAGGCTCTGTTGGAAATGAGCTTCTCAATGCCAATCTTCGTGATGTTCGTCTGGATGATATTGGCAATATTCCGGTCAGTGCATATAATTCTCGTTGGACAGAAGACAATCCTGCGGGTGCAAAGTGGCCAAAGAACGTTGCTACACGTAGTCGTGATATGAAAATATCAGATAGATATGTTCAAGACGCATCTTATCTTCGATTGAAGAATATTAATATTGGATACAACTTTAAGCCTCGTTGGAAAGGTCTCTCTAACATCTATGTCTATGCGAGTGCTACCAACTTGTTCACTATTACAGGGTATAGTTGGTCGGATCCGGATGTGAATGCCTTTGGCTGGGATGCCTCTCGTCGAGGAGTAGATTACTATTGCTATCCGAGTAGCAGAAGCTTCTCTATCGGATTTAAGATAGATTATTAATATAAAAAGACTTTTGGTATGAAAAATAAAAGTATTAAATATATTGCATCCACCTTTATCTGTGGATTGCTGACACTTACCTTTACATCGTGTGCTGATGCTTTGGACGAGAAAGGCTTTGCTTTTATCGATGAAAAAACGGTACCCAACTCTGATGAAGGGGCTCAAATGTGGGTAACAGGCGCCTATAGTGCCTTGACATATGAGGTTTATCGTTGGGACACCTTCCCTCATGTGCTTGACTTCGATTGTGATTACATGACCGGACCGGACTGGGCTTTTGGCAAATTCGGCTCCGGTAACTTCCAAGATGACGACCATGCACAGCAAATGTGGGAGAAATTGTATAATGTTGTTCACCGCTGCAATCTTGGAATTGAGCATATAGAACCGATGACAGGCACTTCTGTTGAAGGCAAAAACAATGCTTTGGGAGAATTATATCTCTTGAAAGCTTATTCTTACTTCCAGCTTGTACGTGCCTTTGGCCCGCTTCCGATTCGTGATCATTCCATCAATTCGGGTAAAGCCGATATCCAGCAGCCTCGCCAACCGGTAGATTCTGTATATAACTATATTGTGGAAATGTTACAGAAGAGCGAGCAGCTTACCTATAAAAACACTGATAAGAACTTTATCTTAGGACATGGATCTGCCGGAGCTGCAGCTTCTTTGCTCGCTAAAGTTTATCTGACAATGGCATCAGGTGCTGTTCCTACGGGAGAGAAAGTTATTGTTCGTGGTGGAAAAGCTTATGAGATAGTGAACGGAGAGAAGGTCTATACCAGCCCTGTTGCTATAGAGCATACAAAGGAACAGCTTGAAGGATATGATAAGATAGACTATAAAAAGTACTTCACCCTTGCCCGTGATAAGGCTAAGGAGGTGATGGACGGAAAGTACGGTAACTACGGATTGTTGGATTATGATGGTCTTTGGGCTATAGCTAACCGTAATAAAACAGAGCATATCTGGAGCCTGCAGACTATTTCAAACGATGCCATTTACGGTGTTTCCTTTGGTAAAGGCTATGTTGGTTTGTTGAATACAGATGGTTCAGTCGATGGAATGAATCATGGCATGCGCGACCATTGGTATAAGTTGTTCGAGCCACAAGACTACCGAATAACTAAAGGTGTCATTCATCGTTGGCAACGCTACCATGATGTGCAATATCATGTCGGCTCTTACTATCCTAACAATGAAGAATGGAAGAAGAAGGCACAGGGCTACACCGATGCAACAGGGCAATGGGTGGCTCCCGTAGAACCTTTCAATGACGGATTGTCTTATAATAGTAAGAACGATAACACCTATCTTGCTTACCTCGATAAGTACACCTATGTTACCGACCGAACAAAGGAACGTACAGATATCTATTACCCATTCTTGCGCTTTGCCGACGTTCTGCTTATCTATGCTGAGGCTGCTAACGAGGTAAATGAAGGACCGACGCAGGAAGCCCTTGATGCCTTGAATAAGGTGCGTGTGCGCAGCAATGCAACCCCCAAAACCCTCTCGGGAGTGGGCAATATCAATGATAAGGTAAAATTCCGCTCTGCCGTTTTAGAGGAGCGTGCTATGGAATTTGCCGAAGAAGGCGATCGTCGCTGGGACTTGATTCGCTGGGGAATATATCTTCCTGTAATGAATGCCATCGGTGGTTCAGATGAGGTCGATATTCTTAAATTCCGCACGAAGAAGCATCTTTTGTTCCCGATACCTAATTCGGAAGTAGGAGTAAATAAGTATATCAAAGAGAATAATTATGGATGGTAAGAACTATCTTCATTTAAAATTAATCATTATGACGCACATGAAGACTATCAAACATATTTCGAGCATGGCAATAACGCTGCTCTGCTTATTGCTCGTAGCGGCTTGTCAAGACGACATTAAGCTCCCTGCGGGGGATGATTTATCTTCAGACGGAGCTCCGACGATAACACAAGTAACTCCCGTAGATCAGTTGGAAAGTCCCATTACACAAGGAGAGATGGGACAATGGCTTGCCATTCAAGGCGATAATTTGGCACAGGTAAAGGCGATTTTATTTAACGACATAAGTGTGGATTTGAAGAATATCTATGCCGTTCGTAAGCAAATCAATGTGGCTATCCCTGCCGAAGCACCTACAAAACTGACGAATACGATTACTGTACGGACGGAGCAGGGAGAGGTTACTTATCCTTTTACAATTCTTTTCCCCGACCTTGTTGTTAACGGACTGGAAAACGAGTTCGTTATGCCGGGTGCAAATGCTGTTGTAACAGGACAGTTCTTCGACCTTTATGGGCTTAGCGGCGACGATGCTTCTATCACCATCGACGGTAGTCCGCTCACCGTAGTCGAGAAGAGCGACACCAAGATCGTCTTTACCATCCCGGAGGGGACGGCAGATGGAGCAGAAGTGGTGCTGAACAGTCCTAAGATGAAGGAGCCTTATAAGCTGAAAGTGCGCGATCGTGGCGTTCCTTTCTTTGCAAGTTACGACAAGAGCTATCTCTTCGGACAAGGCTTCTTATGGACAGACCAGAGCTATTTTAGCGATGGTACGCAGGAAGGCGATCCTGTCTCACCTACCGGCGGCTCTATCTTCCGACGTAAGAATTCCTATAGCGCGTGGAATTGGGACACGTTGATAGCAGGTCATTTCGATATTACAGATGCGGATGTCGTTGCCAATACAGAGAACTACAACGTTAAGTTCGAGGTATGGACACCGAAGAGCAATCCACTTTCAACGGGCGACTTCATATTCTGGAGCAAACAGAGCGATGACAAGATGAAGGTAAGATGGAATCCTGCTTCAGGAGGAACGTCATTCAATACGAACGGAGAATGGCGTACGATAACTCTTGATGCGAAAACATGGTTCCAGAGTAATGACGGAGAAAAGACGCTGAAGGTGGGCAGTAACGACCTGACTATCGTTTACCAGCCACAGAATGCTTTGGATGCCGACTTCGCTCTCGTGAACTTCCGTTTCGTGAAGAAGTAAAACTATAAGTTAATTTAATTGCAAAAACCAGCCCTTAAACGGGTGTATCGGTTTATCCGGAGCAGGTTATCCATCAATAGCATGCTCCGGATTTTTCTTTTGGAATACTAAATTATACACAGGAAAGATTTTAAAGTTTTTGTAAGTGGCTATGGTTTGTGTGGCAATGAGCCAGCGTTTTACTGTGTAATATATACCCTTTTATCATGTAAAATACGATGTGTTACGGTGCAACACACCGTGTTTTATAGGGTAACACACCATGCGTTATATAGTAAAAGAAGATGTATTACCGACAGTTTTATTCTGCTTTTATTCTGCTTTTATTCTGCTTTTATTCTGCTTTTATTCTGCTTTTATTCTGCTTTTATTCTGCTTTTATTCTGCTTTTATTCTGCTTTTATTCTGCTTTTATTCTGCTTTTATTCTGCTTTTAT
>JBHAEI010000032.1:0-37929 GCA_041855505.1 Prevotella sp. | reverse complement strand
CGACATTTTTGCATAAAATGTGCTGCACTCAGCAATTTGAAAGTAAACTTTCATTGCGTTCGTTGGCGACATTTTTGCATAAAATGTGCTGCACTCAGCAATTCGAACGTAAACTTTCATTGCGTTCGTTGGCGACATTTTTGCATAAAATGTGCTGCACTCAGCAATTCGAAAGTAAACTTTCATTGCGTTCGTTGGCAACATTTTTGCACAAAATAAAGCTGCAAGGAGCTTATATCTCCGGTGATGAAAACCGAGTAGAAGTCAGTCATCTGTATTCATGAAGAAAAGGAAACGGCATCTTAAAAACCGTGCCGGGCTTGGTAAGAATGCTTGGCGCATGGTGGTGTTGGTGGGTTTTTGGATTGTCGTTTTAGGGATTGTTCTGCTCATCGACCTGAAGCCGTGGCGCAGATTACCGGCTACACAGAGCAAGGAGTGGCCGTTTCGCGATCTTACCCATGGCGACTATGCCACCGATTTTGAGGGAATCGATATCTCCCGACATCAGGGAAAGATACACTGGGAGGAGATGGAGAAGAACGAATCGCTCCGGTTTGTCTATATAAAGGCGACGGAGGGAAGCTCTATCGTAGATCCTTTCTATATTAATAATGTAGAGGCGGCCCGCAGGCATGGGTATAAAGTGGGGTCGTACCATTTTCTTACGAAGCGGTCGGCGATGAAGAAGCAGGTGGAGAACTTCCTTTCTGCCATCGATACCTCGCAGCAGGACCTGCTGCCTGTGGTGGATATAGAGGAGGACGGCACACGCGGATGGGATCGCCCCATCATACAGCGAAACCTTGCCGAGTTCATCCGATTGGTGAAGGAACGCACGGGGAAGGCGCCGATGATTTACACCAACGAGGCGTATTACCAGCTAAACCTGCATCCGGAGTTCAGTCGTTACCGACTGTTTATTGCCAATTATAACCTTCCGCCCACGATAGCGGGCGCCCGATACGATATTTGGCAGCGCAGCAAACGGGGGCGAGTGCATGGCATTTGGAACTGGACGGATATTAACGAGCTGCGAGAGGGGCTGACCCTCGAGGAGTTGGCGTGGTAACGGACAGGAAGCAGAACGGCAAAGGAAGGCGGAAAGGCCGGCGTGGAGTGCCTAAGAAGTTGAAGAATATAATTTAAATAGCCGACAGGGAGGCGGATGTCCCGTAACAAAACATGAAAAATAAGAGAATCTTTTTGGTGATAGCAGGGTTGATGTGTTTGCTGCTGGCGCTTCCTCAAGGAGCCGCTGCGCAGGTGGAACGCCCTAAGTGGAAAACAAAGACGGCTGAGGGAGCCGAGTGGTCGGCAGGCACGATAAGGGAAATGACCTCGCAGATATTCAAGGCCCGGGTGATCGACTACACCATTTATCGTAACAATTGGGAGTTTTCCGGGATGCGCCCTGCTGTAATCTACTTCTATGCCACTTGGTGCGGGCCCTGCAAACGGATGTCGAAGACGGTGGAGGATGCCGCCATGAAGTATGGCAAGCAGATAGACTTCTATCAGGTGGACATCGATGTGCAAACCGACCTTGCGGCCGACCTCGGTGTTCGCAGTGCCCCCGTGGTACTCTTCGTACCGAAGTGGGGCAAGTCGAATTTTCATAAAGGCATGCTGAAGGAAAAGCAATTCGAGCATTCTCTTCAGCAGTTGCTGATAAAGAAATAAGGAAAAGGAAATCGGACAGGCTGAGCAGATAGCACTCCCTGTCCGATTTTTGTTTTCACGGTGTCGTGTAGCCCCTGTCATTATTTGGGTAATTCCGATGCAGGCAGTGGCAGAAACATGCCCTTTTGTCATGCAAAAGGCCACATATTGCCTTGTAAAAGGGCACCTATAGTCGTGTAAAAGGGCATGTTTAGCTTGGTAAAAGGCATGCTTTTGTCAGCGTGGCAGAGGATGCCTTTGGCACAGAGATTGTACGTTATTATCATCACCCGCCGTTTCCTCGTGATAAAGAAATAGGGGAAAATCCTATCTCTTAACGCTTGCCAACGATGTTTTGTAAGGCATTCATGCCATTAATTGCGGCAGGGAAACCTCTATACACACTCATCAGCAGCATTATTTCCTTAAGTTCTTCGGTGGTTACACCAATATTGAGCGCTGCATTTATGTGGAAGTTGAGTTGTGAAACGGTGTCGCCCAATGTTGTCAAGGCGGCAATCGTAGCCATTTGTCGCATACGTTTGCTCAAGTTATCCCGAGAATAAATATCGCCATAGGCATACTCTAAGATGAATTTTACAAGTTCCGGTGCGAACTCGTTATAGTTTTTTTCCAAGCGTTCGGTTTGGAGTTTATCAAGTATCCCTAATGTATCTGCTCCCTTTTTATACCGGTTGTCGGATGAAGTTGCGTGAGCTTCAGCTCCCCAAGGGTCGCTTTTCCCGGCTGTTTTCCTTTCTTTTACCACTTCCATGAACGCATTCATTGCATTAATACATCTGGGAAAGCCCACGTATCCGGACAGTTGCAGAATGACTTCCTTTACTTCTGCGATGGTACAACCCACATTTAGAGCGGCGTTAAAGTGTACTTTCTGTTGAGTAACGGCTCCTTGAGCTATTAAAGAGGAAATGGCTACTATCTCTTTCGACCGATTATCCAGTGCCGTTAATGAATAAACATCGCCAAAGGAATACTCTATAACAAACTGAACCAGCTCGGGAGCGAAGTCGATCATCGACTCAATTACTTTTTCGCCAGCCTCGCCATCAATCTCCTTTAGCTTGTTTAGCCCCCGTATATAACGTTCTGTTCTTTCCATCATAACCTTTTTTTAATTATTTATATGTGAATGATGGGGGCAAAGGTAAGGAAAGATTTTTGGGGAGTTATGGGACATTTATCGGCTTTTTCGGTACTTTTCTATAAAGTCAGAGGGACTGCATTGATTTCTTTTTCGGAAGCACCGGGCGAAATAAGAGGTATCCTCGTATCCTAACCGATAGGCAATTTCGCTCACATTATATGTTGAATACAGCAACAGTCGCTTGGCTTCTACCATCTTTTGATTGATGATAAACTGCTTGGCAGAAATCCCTTTTAAGGTTTTACATACCCTGTTTAGTTCTTCGGGAGATGAGCGAAGCTCATTGGCGAATTGCTCTACAGTGCTGAATCTGTGGCAGGTGGCAATGAGTTGATGGAACTTATCCATTAGGGGAGAGGCAGACCGGATAGGAATGCCCTGTTGTTTGATTTCATTATACATGACAGAATAGAGGAAAGTGATGCCTGACTTCATTAAGACATGGGTTAAATCGTCATTATGATGAAACTCTTTTACGAGATAAGAAAAGGTGTTTTCCAACAAAGAATGTAGTTGAGGCACATCAATATAAGGTACAAGGATATCGGGGCGGATGTCGGTTGCGGCATCAGCTTCAGCCATTAAGAAATATCCTTCGGCATCATCAGAGTAGCTCCAGTTGTGGATTTGCTGCGGATTAACTAAAAAAACACGGTTGGGGCGTATCTCATACTCCTGAAAATCAATGACATAGCTGCCGCTTCCTGCCGTAAACCAGACGAGTGAAAAGAAGGAATGTCTGTGCGGATATTCCATTGGTGGCTCCTCTGTTTCCTCAAAAACACCAACAAAGAAGGGGGTATATGCTGTGCCATTGACCAAATGAGATATAGAGTATTCTCTCATAAATGCTGCCTGTTTGCTAAAAATTACAATATTACAAATAATCCCGAACATATACGAATATTCTCTGATGTTTTGCGCTCTGCCATATATCTTTGTCCGATATGCCACCTTTTACAAAGCAGAAAATATCATCGCAGCCTAAGCAAGGAGGTACTTTTGTCTGGAGAAGAAGTGCCATTGGCAGAGCGTGGGTTGATATTCTGTCAATATGTCGGGAAAGATTTTGGCACAGGAATTGCAAATACTCTATATCACGTATTGCCTTTCTTGATGGGATAGGGCGAAGCGTGTAATTAGATACATGGGGATGTATCTTGCAGTGTAGAAAATCTTCTCATAAAATTTGCATAGATGTAATTTATAAATTACCTTTGCGACATGAGGCACAGGCAGGTTATTACCTATAAAAACTATTTCGAAGACTTCTTTCGAGCGCAAAACCCGAAAGTGCAAAGGAAGATTATTAAGGTGCTTGACATCGTGGAGCAGATAGAACGCATTCCGCAATCTTATCTGAAATACATTGAAGGTACCAACGGCTTGTTTGAAATACGTGTTCAACTGGCGAACAATATTTTTCGTATCTTCTGCTTCTTCGATGGTAACAAGCTGGTGGTTTTGCTGAACGGTTTCCAAAAGAAGACACAGAAAACACCAAAAGACGAAATAAAACGTGCCGTAAAGATAATGAACGATTACTATAACGATAAAATAGAGGACAGGCTATGATGAAGAACTGTAAGACATTAGACGAAATAAAAGACCAATATTACGGCGTTGTCGGCACCCCGAGCCGTGATGAACTGGAGTGTGAGCTGGAGTCGTTGCGTGTCGGTATGAAAATAAAAGAGGCACGGGAACGGATGCAACTGACACAGGAACAGTTGGCCAGTCGGATTAACAAAAAGCGATCGTTTATATCAAAAGTGGAAAGTAATGGCGAGAATATTACTTTAAAGACCCTTTTCGATGTAGTGGAGCGCGGACTGGGCGGGAAGCTGAATATAGAAGTATCTCTTTAATAAAGGACGAAAAACAATAACACGAATGAAGAAGAAATCAATGTTTGCCCTTGCGGTCGCCGCCCTTTTACTGATAGGCTGCAACGGGAAGAGTGCCAAAGAGCCTGAAAAGGCCGGAGAGGGCGTAACAGCAACACAACAACAATCCAAGAAAGGAAAGGAAAAAAGTATGGGAGTAACACAGATGACGGCCGAGATGTTCAAGGCCAAGGTGATGAATTACGATAAGAACAAAACGGAGTGGGTATTCGAGGGCGACAAGCCGGTGGTAATCGACTTCTACGCTACATGGTGCGGCCCTTGTAAAGTTACCGCGCCGATAGTGGAAGAGCTGTCGAAAGACTATGCCGGGAAGATAGATTTCTACAAGGTGGATGTCGATCAGCAGCAGGAACTGGCAGCGGTGTTCGGCATTCGCAGCATTCCTACCTTCCTTTTTGTGCCTGCAAAGGGAAAGCCTACGCTGCAGAGCGGTGCGATGAGCAAGCCACAGTTCGAGCAGATTATTAAGGAGGTGGTGCTGAAATAAGCAGTGTCTATCGTAAACAAGAAGAGCCACATGCACGCTTTGCAGCCGCATGTGGCTCTTTGTTCTCCCCATAAATAAGGTAGAAAAGCGACGATACGATAGGCTGCTGTTGATAAATGGCTGCCGAAAGGTCGGCTGTTCTTACTTTTTCGGGACTTTATCCTTTCATTTGAAAGGCTGGAAAACACATTTCTACGCTATATATATCCTACATAATGCAAAAATGTATTAAAAATAAGTGTCTGAAAGCAAGATTTAAGACACTTTGTATTGTTGTTTTTTAGAAAAACATTATCTTTGCAGAAGTTTTTTTAGTGGTTAATTTAGTTTTAGTATTTATTCCTTGATTGATGTGATATCAGTCAAGGTTTTTTATGTTCGGACAAGTTGTTTTTCCGCTTGTCCGAACAATAAAAAAGCCCCTCATCCCGAGGAGCCTTTTCCTTATAGATTGTTTATGAGAACAAACTCTATGCAGAGCCGTTCAGGGTTAGCCATTTATTGTAATGTCTTGATTAGAAAATTAGCTATTAACGATGTTTCTTTCCCCAAGTCTTGCGAGAAGCCATGGTCGAAGCCGGGCAGCAGATGGAACTCGCTATTGGGCCATATCTGGTGGTAGCGTTCGCCATACGACCATGGAACAACTACATCTCCGGTGCCATGAACGATGATGGCCGGCCCCTGATATTTAGCCGCTGTCTCGTAGATAGGTAGGGTTTGAGCCGTCTTTATATAGTTACGACCAATAGAAAGCCCATTGCGTATAGGCACGGTTGCAGGAGGATTAAGCGGGTCGTACTGTGTTCCTTGGTTGTTACCACGTATGGCATCCTCGCGTAGCACGGCTGCAGGAGCTGCCAAAGCAACAGCTGCCACCTCGCTATTGAGCTCTCCGGCAAGCATAGAAGCTACCACACCACCCTGCGAATGCCCCATGATAGCTACCTTACTAACGAAAGGAAGCGCTTTGGCATAGTTGAATACATCCTTTGCATCTTCTATTTCATTCGGCACAGTCATATCCTCGAACTTCCCTTCACTCTTGCCATGACCGTTGAAATCGAATCGAATTACAGCAATACCGTTTGCCTGTAGCGTGTCGGCAATGGTCGTAAGCATCGTGCTTTCCTTATTGCCTGTAAAGCCATGCATTAAGATAACCATAGGAATCTTTGCGCCCACTTCCATCGAAGGAGTCTGCATAACAGCGGCCAATTTCCCCTTGCTGCCCTCGATGGTGAAATCGACTGTCTGCTTTGCCTGTGTTGTTACTTTCTTTACCAATGTCTTTGTGTTTTTCCTTGCAGCCTTCTTTCCGCCGGACTGCTGTGCCATGGCACCCGTTGCCGCCATCATAAGGAAGCATAGCGCTAAAGTTTTCATCTTCTTCATACTGATAAAATTTCTAATTAATTGAACATTTCCCCAAGGGAATAGATTGTGATGCGAAAGTAATAATTATTTATAGAATACAGGATATAAATTCTCTTGATTTATAAATACATAACAATAAATAACGGGTGTATGACAGATTTGCGCCTATCTATATATATAATGTGTAAGATTAACAGATAGTATGCCCCCTTACTTAATTACCTCGAAATCTTAAATATATTATAATGTGGGCAGGATTACGGGAAATATCTTCGGCAATGTACATTTTTATTCTTATCTTTGTGGAGAAAGTTTCCTGCCCGATGGCGAAAGAACAGGGCAGGAAAGAGAAGACAGGGATTAATTAACTATTTACAATCGATATTACACAACAATGGAAATACAGGAAAGATTTATCAATTACACACAGTTTGATACCCAGTCTGCCGACGAATCGCCGACTGTTCCGAGTACCTCGAAGCAACTTATCTTCGCAAAATACCTTACCGAAGAGTTGAAAAAAGAGGGGCTGAAGGACGTGGAAATGGACGAGATGGGCTACATCTACGCCACTCTTCCTGCCAATACCGACAAGGAAGTGCCAACGATTGGTTTTATTTCGCACTACGATACGGCACTTGATGCCAGTGGGGCGAATATCAAACCCCGCATCATCAAGAACTATGATGGAGGCGATATTCAGCTGAATCCCACGATGGTGTCGTCGCCAAAGCAGTTCCCGGAGCTACTAAATCATAAGGGGGAAGACCTGATTGTTACCGATGGAACTACTCTTTTGGGTGCCGACGATAAGGCCGGTATTGCCGAAATTGTTCAAGCTATGTGCTATTTGCGCGACCACGACGAGATAAAGCACGGCAAAATTCGTGTGGGTTTCAATCCTGATGAGGAGATAGGAAGGGGCGCTCACCACTTTAATGTAGAGAAATTCGGCTGCGAATGGGGCTATACCATCGACGGAGGCGACCTTGGTGAGCTGGAATATGAGAACTTTAATGCTGCCGGAGCAAAGATAATCATTCACGGAGTAAGTGTTCATACAGGCTATGCCAAGGGCAAGATGGTGAATGCCAGCCGACTGGCTTGCGAGCTGAACGCCATGATTCCGGCTACGGAAATACCGGAAACCACCGAAGGCTATGAGGGCTTTTATCACCTGTTGGGCATAGAAAGCCGTTGTGAAGAAGCGAAACTAAACTATATTATTCGCGACCACGACCGCCAGAAGTTCGAGGCACGCAAGCAGTTTGTCGAGAAATGCGTGGCAAAGATGAACGAAAAGTATGGTGAAGGCACCGTTGAACTGAGGCTCAACGACCAATATTACAACATGAAAGAGAAGATAGACCCTAACATGCATGTCATAGATTTGGTGATGGAAGCCATGAGCGAGGCAGGCGTTACACCGAAAGTTCAGCCTATTCGTGGCGGAACGGACGGCGCACAGTTGTCGTTCAAGGGTTTGCCATGCCCCAATATCTTTGCAGGCGGAGTTAATTTTCATGGTCCTTATGAATTTGTTTCTATTCAGGTAATGAAGAAAGCGATGGAGGTTATCGTAAATATCTGTAAGCTAACGGCAAAATAAAAAGAAGAAAATAAAGTGGTAGTAATGCTTGAAGTTTTGAGTATTACTACCATGTTCTTATCGAATAGTTCTCAAATAATTCTCAAAAGACCACTCAATGAGCCACCTTCCCCATCTTATAGAAGACCTTGCCCTTATCCTTATTGTGGCAGGTTTGGTAACCATACTCTTTAAAAAGCTCAAACAGCCGCTTGTACTGGGGTATATTGTAGCCGGGTTTATTGTGTCGCCACACATGCCTTATACTATGAGTGTAATCGATAAATTGAACATTCAGACATGGGCAGATATAGGCGTGATGTTCCTTTTGTTTGGTCTTGGACTTGAGTTTTCTGTGAAGAAGATCCTGAAGATGGGTGCAAAGCCGATGATTTCCACCGTCTTTATCCTCTTCTGCATGTCGGTTTTAGGCTTCTTGATGGGTACGGCATTCGGTTGGACACGTATGGATAGCATCTTCCTTGGGGGTATGTTGTCGATAAGTTCCACAACGATTATCTATAAGGCGCTCAATGATATGGGCATGGCACAGCAAAGTTTCGTGTCGCCGGTAATGTCGGTTCTTATTCTGGAAGATATTATGGCGATTGTAATGATGGTAATGTTGAGCACCATTGCGGGTGGAAACGACCTTACAGGCAGCCAGATACTAAGCAGTGTAGGGCGCATCGGCTTCTTTCTTGTGCTGTGGTTTGTCATCGGATTGTTTGCCATTCCGCTTATTTTACGTTCCGTTCGCCGATTTCTGAATAGCGAAACACTCCTTATCGTAGCTCTTGGGCTATGTTGTTTAATGGCAGTTATCAGCACACAGGTAGGTTTTAGTGCTGCTTTTGGGGCTTTCGTGATGGGTAGTATATTGGCAGAAACAGTGGAAGCCGATAAGATAGAACGCGTGGTGGAGCCGGTGAAGAACCTCTTCGGTGCCATCTTCTTTGTGTCGGTAGGCATGCTCGTAGAGCCAAAGATACTTGTGGAGTATGCTATTCCCATCCTTTTGCTCACGCTGACAATCATCATTGGGCACGTATTGTTCTCTACTGTAGGCTTTTTCTTAGGTGGCGTACAGCTAAAGAACGCCATGCGCTGCAGCTTTTCGATGGTACAAATAGGCGAGTTCGCCTTTATTATTGCCACACTTGGGCTGTCGTTACACGTCATTAACGACTATCTGTACCCCGTAGTGGTGGCAGTTTCGGTAATAACAACATTCCTTACGCCCTACGTAATGCGTATGGCCGACCCCGCCTACAACCTTTTTACCCGTGCTATTCCCAAGCATTGGGCACGTCGTTTGGAGCATATGCAGGTGGGAACGCCCGAAGATGCTATCTCGGAAAGCTCTTGGCGCTCGCTGATCAAGGCCATGTTGCTGAACACTATTATCTATGGAATATTGTCATCTGCCGTTATTGTCATCATGTTTTCGCTCGCTTTGCCTTTCTGTAGGCAGCAATCTATCGCCCTGACGGGCGAACATTGGGCAGGAAATGCAGTATGCGGCGTGCTTACGGTGATGTTTATATCGCCGTTTTTACGGTCGATTGTGATGAAGAAAAACCACTCTGAGGAGTTCAAAACGCTATGGACACGAAGCCTGCTAAACCGTATTCCGCTCGTGGCTACCATCGTTTTGCGCATCATTGTGGCTGCAGCTTTCGTGTTTTATATCTGTAATTACCTTACAAGATTGCGCTCTGCGTTCATGATTACAGTAGCCCTTGTGGTGATAACACTGATGATTCTCTCAAGAAACTTAAAGCAAAGGAGCATCAGATTGGAGCGATTGTTTATAGAAAACCTGCGAAGTCGCGATATAAAGGCGCAGGTTGAAGGTAGGCGAAAGCCGCTTTTTGCCGAAAATTTGCTGGATAGAGATATCCATATTGGTAACGTTGAAGTGCCGGAAGACTCGCTATGGGCCGGAAAATCGCTCAGAAGTCTGAAGCTGCGCAACCGTTTTGGTGTGCATGTAAGCAGTATTTTGCGAGGTAATCAGCGGTTAAACATTCCCGGAGGTAACACAATTCTCTTCCCGGGCGATAAAATTCAAGCCATTGGAGACGATGAACAGTTGTCGAATTTCTCGGCAGCAGTCGCAGCAGAGTTGTATAAAGAAGATTTAGAGATAGAACAACGTGAGATGAAACTACGCCAAGTAGTGCTGAAAAAGCAAAGCGAATTCATCGGGAAAACCATTCGGGAGAGCGGAATTCGCGACCATTATAACTGTATGGTGGTAGGGATTGATAGCGGACAACAGAACCTTACCCTCATAGATCCTGCCCACGTGCTGGATCATGGCGACGTACTTTGGCTGGTAGGTGAGGAACACGACTTGAGAGTTATTATGGAACTGGTGTAGGAAAGAGAAGTGAAAGAAGATCTTTAGGAAGTTAAGGAAGTTAAGGAAGTTAAAGGAGTTAAAAGACAAATGTTATATCCCTTTGTGTAAAGGAACGTCATCAAGGGAACAATACTAATGTCTTTAACCTCCCAACGACCAACGGGAGCACTCACTTCCTTTAACTTCTTTAACTCCAAAAGATTACTTCTTTAACTCCATAAAATTAAAATAGTTACTTAAATACACGACATTATGATTATTTATTTTTCAGGAACAGGCAATACAAAGTACTTTGTAGATAAGCTAAATGAGCAGTTGCAGGACACAATAGTGGATGTAACGCGAGATAGTCTGCCTACAGATTTAACGTCGGAAACATCATTGGGCATTGTTTTCCCTATCTATGCGTGGGGCATGCCGGCTATTTGTAAGAAGCGATTAGCCGTGTTTTTCCGGCAAGCTAAGCTGCAACGCGACGCCCTTTACACCTATGTTATCTGCGTATGTGGCGATGATATGGGAACAACCGAGAAGGAAGTGCGCAACTTTCTGGCTGAATACGACATCGTAATGAACGCTGTTAAAACGGTAAAAATGCCCGATACCTACGTTGCCATGCCCGGTTTCGACCTTGACAAAATATCCGATGGCAACGAGAAAATTAAGTTTATGCACATCGAAGTAAACACTTTGGCTACGAAAATAAAGGAACGTCAAACCTTCAGAGAAACTATCCCGGGTGGCTATGCGTGGGTAAAGAGCACCTTGATACGCCCTCTTTTCAATGCTTTCTGGACGTCGGATAAGTATTATAAGGTATCGGATGCCTGCATCGGTTGCGGAAAATGCGCCACTGTTTGCCCCACAACGAATATTACTTACAATAAAAACAAACAGCCGGTGTGGCATCATAACTGCGCTGCATGCCTTGCTTGCTATCATGTTTGTCCTGTAAATGCAATCAGCTACCACTTTACTTCGGGCAAGGGACAGTACCGACTCAAGAACTATCTATAAGACAGGATTAACAAGAAGTACGCACATAAAAAAACAGAAGCACTGGTATTTATCCAAAGCTTCTGTTTTTTAATGAATGTAAAAATACATTCTTTGAGCTTGATTGTTGGTTCACACCTCACGGTGTTCCCCAAAATCTTGCATCAATTGTTATCCTTAAAATAATCAATCTTTATAAACCTAAACTAAACCTATGTAATCCTGAACAATCTCTCTTGTTCTACCTTTAACTAAATAACTAAAAACCTAAATCTATTACTACTAACCTAAACAATCTATTTTTTGTCTTTTGACAATGCAAAGGTATGTATGTTTTCGCACACAGCAAAACTTTTCTGACTTTTTTTTCATCAAAAAGTACGTTTTTGATGTAAATCAAGGCGTTTGGTGTGCGTACACAGCATACTTTTTGATAGCATTTTGTTCTATTTTGGTTTGCTTTTTGACAAGAAAAACACGTATAACCCTTTATTTATGTATAACGGATAGGGCAAAAACAAACCGCAACGCCAAAACAAGTGTGCATGGTGTTGCGGTGGAAAAACGTGTCGATTATTTTTTTGTAGCTGTTGTGTTAAGGAGCCGATAACCGATGATACCGCCCAAGATGGAGGCTGCAAAGATGCCCACTTTGGCCTGAACGTGGAAGATTGGGTCGTTGAAAGCCAGCGAGGTAACGAACATCGACATGGTGAAACCTATCGAAGCAAGGAAGCCCAAGCCCCCTACACGGCGCCACGTCATACTCTTGGAACGCCTGCCCAAGCCAAGTTTTGTCAGTATCCATACCGATCCTACCACGCCAATCGGCTTCCCCAGCAGCAAACCCAGCATCACTCCGATGGCAATGTGGTTAGAGAAAATACCCTGCAAGTCCATATCTACGAAGCTGACCCCCGCATTGGCAAGGGCGAAAACAGGCATGATGACGAACGATACCACGGGGTGCATAGCGTGTTCGAGGCGCTGCAGGGGCGGAAGTGCATGGAGCGTCTCGGTCTTTACCTTGGCAATAATTTCGACCTGCTCGTTCTCCAGCGTGCGAACATCGTTCCCTTTGGCCTCCTCAAAGAGGTGAAGCTGTCGGCGAAGGCGTGCAATATAGGTTGATTCCGGGATGGTAGAGTCGGCCGGAATGACGGCGGCAATGAGCACGGCGGCTATCGTTGCGTGAATGCCAGATACGAAAAAGGCCGTCCATACACCTAAAATACCGAACACTCCATAGAACACCACATTCTTTACTCCCATCTTATTGGCGATGAACATCACGGCAAGCACACAGAAGCCCATGGCGATATTGGCAACCGAGATGTTGGAAGTATAGAACAGGGCAATGACAATTACCGAGCCCAAGTCATCGACGATGGCCAGCGTGGTAAGGAACACCTTTGCCGAAAGCGGCACTTTATTGCCCAACAGATAGACAACTGCCAGCGCAAAGGCTATATCGGTGGCCATGGGAATACCCCATCCGCCCGCTACGGGTGTGCCTATGTTGAAACAAAGATACACCAAGGCCGGCACCACCATGCCCAGCACGGCCGCTCCGACAGGCAGTACCACCTTTCGGATGTCCCTCAGCTCGCCTCCGATGAACTCCCGTTTCAGCTCCAGTCCGACGACAAAGAAGAAGAGCGACATAAGTCCGTCGTTAATCCAATGCTCCAAAGAGAGATTGAACACGGGGTGATTGTCGATGATGAAACCGAAGTGATGCTCGAAGAAGTGGAAGTAATTCTCGCGCCAAGGCGAGTTGGCTAGCAGCAGCGCAACGACCACCGCGATGCCCAACACAATACCTCCCGACTTCTCCTGTCCCATAAATTGCACTATAGGGATAATAACTTTTTTCTTAATCTGCTTCTGTGTGGATTTTATCATATCTTTTTATTGAGTGTGCTGGTTTTATTTTCGGCTGTATGAGGTTGCGCCTCCTGCAGCCTTTTTTGTTTTCGGCAAGGTCTGCCATCGCCTTTGGAAGCCTCTTTGGGCTGTCTCTGATAGGGTTTGACGGGCTTGGTAATGACGAAGACTGTACCCTTTTTTATGTTCCAAGCCATGGAACGGCATAGTCATCAGTATTCTCTTCTACTTTAGTGATGGGATTAACAGATGGTATAATATTGGCCTTAGCTAACCTTTGCAAATAATTATTGCGGATATCTACCTGTTCTATCTCTTCCCGACGTGTCCTGCTCATGGCAAGGAAATCTTCTTTTATTTCTAAACCGAGATATTTGCGACCAAGAAGATTGGCAGCTATACCGGTTGTTGCACTTCCGCTGAAAGGGTCAAGAAGCCAGTCTCCGGGCTTACTGCTTGCCTGTATGATACGAGCCAATACGCTTAATGGTTTCTGTGTAGGGTGTTTACCACACGATTTTTCCCATTTGCCAATGGCCGGTAGCTGCCAAACATCTGTCATTTGCTTGTTATTATTCAATTCTTTTATCAAATCATAATTAAAGTAGTGAGCAACTTTAGGCAGCTTTCTGGCCCAAATAATGAACTCGGTGCTATAGGTGAAGTATCGGCATGATATATTTGGTGGAGGGTTTGTCTTAGCCCACGTTATCACATTCAGTATTTTAAACCCCAACTTCAATAACTGTTGTTGTACGCTGAATATGTTGTGATGTGTTCCCGAAATCCAAATTGTAGCATTATCCTTCATGTGTTCACGCACGGCAGTCAGCCATTTCAGGTTAAAGGCATCCATTTCTTCCGGTGTCTTTGGCTTGTCCCAGTCGCCCTTATCCACGCATACAATCTTCCCACTTTGGTAACTTATGCCTCCACCCGAAAGGAAATAAGGCGGGTCGGCAAATACCATATCAAAGCCAAACTTGAACTTTTCCAGTGTTTTTACACAGTCGCCTTGAATAAGTGTAAAGTCGTTATTGGAGGATTTGTAATAGGCTAAAGGTGATTGTGTGGCAAAATTGTGTTTACAATCACTCCATTTTAAAGCTATTTCTTCATTACAATACAACTTCTTTGCTGCCAATTCCACTTCCTTAGCGGAGTTAGCAACGACATCAATGCTCGTTGAAAAAGTTTCCTGTATTGTAACGTTGTGTCCCATAATTGTCCACAAAATTACAAGTGGGAAATGACAAAATATTAGTTTGATCATTCTTTGACTTTTATGATCAGAAACGATCACTTTTGTACTTGACAATTTATTGTCAATCAATCTGTTGCATATATATAGTAAGATACTGCTGTTAATTAATGATCATATCATCATTATATAAATTCCTTTTGGGCATTCATTTCGCACATTAGATTATATTGTTTGGAGATGGCCTCGTAGCTACGGAATTTAACTCTGTTTTTGATATCTTGAAAAGCTGTTCTGTTCATTACCTTTGAAAATTGTTTGCGACGATTTTCCGGCGCAACTATGATAAAACGAGTATTGAAGTCCTGTAGGTCGCAATACTTTGTTACGGAATTTTGGATGTCTGTAGAATGCTCTACTTCAAAAAAACTATCAGGCATATTGCGTGAATTAAACCAAATAACATCTATCGTTTGTGCCCTCTTTGTTAATACAGGATAGCTGAAAGGTGGCATGGCAACCGTAGAGCAAATATCCAACAAAGGTTTCTCAAGAAATCGTTTGTTTTGGTCTTGAGCAGGAACATAAGTTGTATAGTTTCTCATATTTCCTATTTCAATAATTAAACCTTGGTAATAGCTATGAGTAAAGTGTTCGTCATCTTTGGCATTCGAACCCTTTATATCAAACTTTTGTAATACTTCTTGGCGACATTCCTCTAAAGCCCATAGTCCCGGTTGAATCTTAAAGATTTCATTTGACTGCTGAACAATCCTCCGAATAGATTCATTTGGAGTCTTGGTAGCCCAAGTGGATGTATCAACAAGATGGTAGAGATTACCAAGAGTTGAATATCCGCCATGCTTCCGTAGGGTATCTATAACCTGTTGGGCCTGACTGTATTTCTTTGTCATTGTATTTTTGTTTTTACCTCATTTAAGGAGTTTGTACCTATGCCTGCTCTATATCCTGTAGCGATGCTATAAGCTCTTTGGGGTTATCCCGAACAGTTTTATAGCAGGTAGTCAGATCGGAGTTTATATCGTTGATGACGGCATGCCGGATATTAGGATACTTTTGTAACATATGGAAAAGCATAGCGCCACCTCCGACAAAAGGCTCTATGTATGTAGCATCGTTCCATAAACCAAAGTCAGATGGAAGCAATTTATCTAATTGCTCGATGAGTTGGGTCTTACCCCCAACCCATTTAATAAACGGCTTTGCTTGAATCTTTATCATTTATTAATTTATACGGATAAAATCGTTGTAACTCTTTGGTAAGAGTAGAGGCCTCTTCCAAATACCGGAGGGAATAATGCCATGTAACAAAGATAGCAATATTCCATGATAAATGCGGCTACTTGATAGGGAAAATACGGTATAAAATCAATTATACTCTTTTTTTATATTTTATCCCTGTAGTAAAAGGTGCCCTTTTGCCACGCTATCTGTGCTCTTTTGCCATGCTATACATGCCCTTTTGCGGAGCGAAAGGGCATATAATTGATAGTATTGTTTCCTCCTCATTTTGCTTATTGGGCAGTGCATTGAAGTATTTCTTGATGCCCTGCCATAGTTTCTGCGATGTATCTGTCATAGAAACGATGATTTAAGATGCGTAATTTTGCTTTTTATTCGTAGGCAAAGATACGAATTTTAAAGGAATAAAAATTTGTGTTACCTTTGCAAACGTAAGAAAGAATAATAAAAAAACAGATGAATTACCGTTTTTCGGACTATCGATCACATTACAGAAACCTGATTTTTTTAGGTGTGCCCATCATTGTGGGACAGTTAGGGAATATCGTATTGAACTTTGCCGACACGCTGATGATAGGCAGGCATAGCACCTTGGAGTTGGGTGCGGCAGCCTTTGTAAACAATGTTTATGCACTGGCTATCCTCGTAGCCTTAGGTTTTAGCTATGCCATTACGCCCGTTGTGGGCAGGCTGTTCGGGCAGGAAAACACCGCGAGGATAGGCGAAGTGATGAGAAACGCGTTCTGGGCAAATACCCTCGTGGCGGCTCTGCTGCTGGTGGTAATGGGCGTTTTGTACCTTTGTCTCGACCATTTAGAGCAGCCCAAGGAGCTGATGCCCCTCATCAAAACCTATTTCCTGATACAGTATGCCGGTCTGCCCTTTGTGTGTTGGTTTAATACCTTCAAGCAGTTCTTCGATGGAATTACCGACACGAAGACGTCGATGTGGATTATCATCAGCGCCAATCTGCTGAACATTTTCGGCAACTGGGTGCTGATTTATGGTAAATTAGGCTTGCCCGAACTGGGACTTGCGGGTGCGGGCCTCTCTACTTTAGGCTCGCGTATGCTCATGGCGCTGGCCGTTATGGCGATATTCTTCCTCTCGAAACGCTATCGTCCTTACCGCCTTGCGTGGGGCAGGGGCAGGCTGAACAAGGCCGATTTCGTGGAGCAGAACAGGATAGGGTGGCCGCTTTCGGTGCAGATGGGCTTGGAGGCTGCCGCCTTTGGTGCCTCGAGTATCATGGTAGGGTGGATAGGAACCACCTCGCTGGCCT
The DNA here is from genome assembly GCA_041855505.1 of Prevotella sp. Lineage (GTDB taxonomy): Bacteria > Bacteroidota > Bacteroidia > Bacteroidales > Bacteroidaceae > Prevotella. The sequence continues at coordinate 20,740 of JBHAEI010000032.1, read as the reverse complement.
CGCATCAGGTAATGCTCACCATCTCTCAACTGGGCTATATGGTGTATTATGGACTGGCTTCGGCTGTGGCCGTGCGCACCAGTAACTTTACCGGAAGGAAGGATTGGCACAACGTATGGATGACTTCCCGGGCAGGGTTCCACCTTATATTATTACTCGCCCTCATCACCTGCGTGCCCATTTTCCTTTATCGCGACATCATCGCATCGCTCTTCACCGAGAACAGGGAGGTGCAGCAAATGGTGTCGATGATGGTAATCCCATTTATGATTTATCAGTTTGGCGACGGAATGCAGTGTGCCTATGCCAATGCTTTGCGTGGAATAGGCTATGTAAAGCCGCTGATGGGCGTGGCGTTCCTGTCTTATTTCGTGGTAGCTCTTACCCTTTGCTACCTCTTTGGAATAAGGATGGGAGGCGGAATTGTAGGTCTTTGGTACTCATTCCCTATTGCACTTACCCTGGCAGGCGTGCTGTATTACGGATATTTCAGAAAGGGAATGAAGCGATTAGAGAAGAGTTAGCGTCTCTCTTTCTCTGCCATTTTGTCATAATTTATCCGCTTTTGTCAGAAAAAAAGAACAAGCCAAGCTAAAAATATAGGCTTGGCATGCTTTTGGCATTTATATAATCAGTTATCGGAAGCAGATAAAACTCCGAGAGACGAACAATATTAAGTACAACATTTAAAATATAAAAGTTATGACAATTAAACCATTAGCAGACAGAGTTTTGGTACTCCCTGCACCGGCAGAGGAGAAAGTAGGTGGAATTATTATTCCTGATACAGCTAAAGAAAAGCCACAACACGGTAAGGTGGTTGCTGTAGGTAATGGCACGAAAGATGAAGAAATGGTTCTGAAAGCAGGCGATGAGGTGCTCTATGGCAAGTATGCCGGCACCGAGATAGAGAGCGATGGCAAGAAATATCTTATCATGCGCCAGAGCGATGTGCTTGCAATTGTAGGCTAAAAGGGTACTAATCATCATCATAAAAAAGGTTAGTACACATTATTATATAGGATAGTGCTGGGGAAAGAGTTGTTCATTCGCCCTTAAAAAGAGCCCGCAACACTCGCCCGAAAGGGCAAACATCAAACCTCAAAGTTCAAATATCAAACGAACATCAGCACAAATCCCAAACATCAAAGTTCAAAAATCAAACATCAAAAATAAAAAAATCATGGCAAAAGATATTAAGTTTAACAAAGACGCACGTGAGTTGTTAAAGAGTGGTGTAGATCAGTTGGCCAACGCCGTTAAGGTAACTCTTGGCCCTAAAGGTCGCAATGTGGTAATCGGAAAGAAGTTCGGAGCGCCACAGATTACTAAGGACGGCGTTTCGGTTGCTAAGGAAATAGAGCTGGAAGATACTTTTGAAAATGCAGGAGCACAGCTCGTTAAGAGTGTTGCAAGTAAGACCGGCGACGACGCAGGAGATGGAACTACCACTGCAACTATCCTTACTCAATCTATTGTGAATGAAGGATTGAAGAACGTTGCGGCAGGCGCAAACCCAATGGATCTAAAGCGTGGTATCGATAAAGCTGTTGGAAAGGTGGTCGATTTCATCAAAGAAAATGCCGAAATCGTTGGCGATAACTATGATAAAATAGAGCAAGTGGCTACCGTTTCAGCCAATAACGACCCGGAAATCGGTAAGCTTTTGGCCGACGCTATGCGCAAGGTTTCGAAGGATGGCGTTATCACTATCGAGGAAAGTAAGACCCGTGAGACATCTATCGGAGTGGTAGAGGGTATGCAGTTCGACCGTGGTTACCTGTCGGGCTACTTTGTTACCGACACCGATAAGATGGAATGCGATATGGAAAACCCATACATCTTGCTATACGACAAGAAGATTTCTAATGTGAAAGACTTCCTTCCTATCCTGCAGCCTGCAGCCGAAAGCGGTCGTCCTTTACTGGTAATTGCCGAGGATGTAGATTCAGAAGCATTGACAACACTTGTTGTTAATCGCTTAAGAGCAGGCTTAAAGATATGCGCAGTGAAGGCTCCGGGCTTCGGAGATCGCCGTAAAGCCATGCTGGAAGATATTGCAGTACTGACCGGAGGCGTTGTAATTAGCGAGGAAAAGGGTCTTACTCTCGATAAGGCTACTCTCGAAATGCTGGGCTCTGCAAAGAAAGTTACCGTAAGCAAGGATAACACTACCATCGTTGATGGTGCCGGAGAGAAACAGCAGATTGCCGATCGCGTGGCTCAAATCAAGAATGAAATCGCTGCTTCTACCAGCTCTTACGACAAGGAAAAACTGCAGGAACGCCTTGCAAAGCTATCAGGTGGCGTAGCAGTTCTGTATGTAGGAGCTAACTCTGAAGTAGAGATGAAAGAAAAGAAGGATCGTGTAGATGATGCTCTTTGCGCAACTCGTGCAGCAGCAGAAGAAGGAGTTGTTGTCGGCGGCGGTACTACTTACATCCGTGCACAGGAGGCTTTGAAGGACTTGAAGGGCGAAAACGACGATGAACAAACAGGTATCAACATCGTTTGTCGTGCCATCGAGGAGCCGCTTCGTCAGATAATCAGCAACGCAGGTGGCGAAGGTGCCGTCGTAGTTAATAATGTTCGCGAGGGTAAAGGCGACTATGGCTACAATGCCCGCAAGGATGTTTACGAGGATCTTCGTGCCGCAGGTGTCATCGATCCGGCCAAAGTAGCCCGTGTAGCCTTGGAGAATGCCGCTTCTATCGCAGGTATGTTCCTGACTACCGAGTGCGTTATCGTCGATAAACCGGAGGAAACTCCTGCTGTGCCTGCAGCTCCCGGTATGGGCGGAATGATGTAAACAGGCGAACAAGCAATCGATAAATATAAATAAGAAAACGGCTGCAATCCTTTCATAAGGGTTGCAGCCGTCTTTTTATCTGCTTATATCTATAAGCAGAGGGCACCACTCCCAACAGGAAACCGGTAAGGAATACCCAAAGAATAAGTTAATGAAAGCATACTATTTTGTTAATTCATCGCTTTTGGTAGGGCCTTGTGCCTGTTGCTGTTTTTAGAAAAATTGTATGTAAAAGCACATGTTTTTGGGGCGTAAAAAGTGCCCTTTTCGTTTATTTTATGTCTCTGCTTGTAAATAAGTAGCCGAACTTTTACCGGCTTCCTATCCATTATATAAATAGTTTTTCTTATTTTTGCATGCGTAACTGCCAACAGGCAGCAGAGGAAGAAATATTTTTTATAATTCAACTTACCCAACAATGAAACTAAAACCTAACAAACTCAAGCTGGTTGTAATATTCTTTTTTTTAAGTGCGGCATGCCTGCAGGCACAGGAAATATCGATTATTCCCAAGCCGATGAGCGTGCAGCAGCAACAAGGAACATTCCTGCTGACAGAGAAATCGACGATAGGATACTCGCCCGAACTAAAGGAGTTGGCGCAATATCTGCAAGGGGTATTGGGACAATCTACCGGTTGGCAGCTGCCGATAGCGGAAGGAAAGGGAAAGGCTTCGCTCCTGCTTACGCTCGACAAGACCGCCGTAAAGGCAGAGGAGGGCTACAGACTGGAGGTGAACAGTAAGCAGGTACGCGTTACGGCAGCCACTCGTGCAGGCGCGTTCTATGGTGTGCAGTCGCTCTTACAGCTGTTTCCCGCCGATATTTACAGTGCGCATCCCAAGCCGAATGTGGTATGGAAAGCCACCAATGTGGTGATAACCGATGCGCCCGACCGCCCGTGGCGAGGCATGATGCTCGATGTTGCAAGGTATTTCTACGACAAAGAGTTTGTGAAGAAGTTCATCGATATGATGGCGATGTACAAGTTGAACAAGCTGCAGTTCCATCTTATCGACGATTCAGGCTGGCGAATAGAGATAAAGAAGTACCCCCGGCTTACCGAAGTGGGAGCCTATTCGGGGACGAAGGGAAATAGAACGGGAGGCTATTATACGCAGGACGAGATGAAGGAAATCCTTGCCTATGCCGCGTTACGCAATGTAGATGTTATCCCCGAGGTGGAATTCCCCGCGCATATCCTGTCGGCCGTGGTGGCTTACCCGTGGCTTTCATGTACGGGACAGCAGCATGAGCTGCCTACACAGCACTTCATCAGCCGCGATTTGCTGTGTGCCGGCAAGCCTACTTCCATACAATTCCTTTCCGATGTGCTCGACGAAATGGTGAATCTGTTCCCCTCGCATTATATAAACATAGGTGGCGATGAGGCTGTATATGACCGCTGGAAGGAGTGTCCCGACTGTCAGGCGCTGATGAAAAGGGAAGGATTGAAGGATGTTTCCGAACTTCAGGGCTACTTGGTGAACGTTGTTTCTGATATGATGAAGAAGAAAAACCGTCAGGTAGTGGGCTGGGAAGAGATTATACGACGGGGCAAGGTGAGAAATCCGGTGGTAGCTTTGGTATGGAGGAACGAGGCCGACTCGATTATTGCCACGCAAACCGGGCATAAGGCGGTGCTTACTCCTGCCAAGAATATGTATTTTGACTTTCCCGAAGAAGGTATCCCCGGAGAGGTAAAGGCGGCTACCTGGCTGCCTCCTGTTTCCCTTTACGACTGCTATAGCATGCCGCTGAACGACTATTCGGAAGGCTCTACCGTGATAGGAGTGCAGGGATGTTTCTGGGGCGACCAGTTTATTCATGGTACAAAGTTGCAGGAAATACCGCTGTTGGACGAAAACCGGTCGGAGCGGTATGCCGAATACCTCGTGTTCCCGCGCTTGCTGGCAGTGTCGGAGGTGGGTTGGAGAAAGCCCGGTACCCGCAATTTCGACGATTTTACCAAACGACTGGCGCAGCATTACGCCCGTCTCGACAACAAGGAATGTTATTATCGTTTGCCACAGCCCACTATTGTGAGGGAGGAGAAAAAGGCGAACGGCAATTATGTGTTCACCCTTGCGCCGTCCGTACCGGGCTCCAAAATCCTCTATACCACCAATGGCGAATATCCCGATTCTCATGCAAAGGAATACACTGCGCCTGTGGAAGTAAGCAGCAAGAGCGACTTCCATGCCATTACCTATATCAACAGCAGGCGGTATTCATTGCCCATTTACTTTGCGCCCGACTACTCGGCCTACGAGAAGTTCGGCACTTTTACCGGCGAATGGAACCCACTGCAGGTGCAAACCGTTCCGTTTGTGCTGAAAACCGAGGCTACGGGTAAGATAGATGGCAATGGTACTTACGAGGTAACCTACATTCATGGCAAGGGAAGCAACGCCCTGCAACTATCGAAACTGCAGCTGCTGAAGCGCGAGGAGGTGTGTGCCGAGGCTGCCATAAAGAGAGCTTCGGACGAGAAGGCCACCGTATTGGATGATAAAACACCTACAGCCACCTTTACCCTCACCCTTAAAAACTTCGAGGCAGGTACACCTTTCTACCTTCATTTGCAGGCGATGGGAGTGCAGGGCAACGACTGTTCGGGCTTGATATTCATAAAGAAGATAAGGTAAGGGGTAGCTTATCTAAGTGTTTTTTCATTTATCGCCAAAGGTATATAGTTCATAAGAATGTGCTATATGCCGCCTTTTACACCGTAATATGTGCCCTTTTACAGTGTTAAATGTGGCCTTTTGCACGGTAAAAGGTGGCATATAGTTTAGTAAATGATGACATATAGTCGGGTAAATGATGGCATGTTACCACGCAATGCATGGTCTCACTATAAAGTTTTATCGAGAATTGAGGTTGTTATTGTCGCACCACCTTATCGAAATTGTCCATTGCCCACTGTGTAAGCGCGGTAAGGTGGGGCATCAATGACCTGCCCAGCGTGCTCAGACAGTACTCCACACGTGGCGGAACTTCGGGATAAGCCGTGCGAACAATGAGGTGGGCTTCCTCCAAATGGCGGAGCGTTTGCGACAGCATCTTCTGCGAGCAGTCGGGTATTAGTTTCTTTAGCTCATTGTAGCGGAGCGTTGTTTCAGCCTTCTGATTGAGTGTAACGAGGATGAGCATCGACCATTTGTCGGTGAATTTGCTTAGTACTTGTCGGATGGGACAGTTCCCTCCATAAGTTTCTTGCCCCATCAAAATAGTATTTTCCATTGCATTTAATACTTGTAAGGGAAAGGGTATGAGAATGGCTTTTCCCTATTTTGTTTTTGCAAAGATACCAAATATCCATAAGAAAGTTACTCTCCGATGGAGAGTTGGCACTTAAAGTAAGTTAAAAACAAAAATCAGAGTGCCCTGTTTATTCATTTCCTACTTCGGAGTAACTATCTAACTGTTTCGTAAGCTCTTGTAAATTAGATGATTTCTGCGTACCTTTGCAATTGTAATAACAAAAATAACAAGATATAAAAGGAGATAGAATATGAAAGTAACAGTAATCGGAGGCACAGGACTTGTAGGTGCGGCAGTCGTAAAGGAATTGGCTTCTCGTGGCCATTTGGTAAAGGCTATTGCACGTAATGTTGATAAAGTATTCAAGGATAGTCTTGTAACAGCTGTTCAAGGCGATGTGAACGAAGCCGGCTTTGAAAAGAAGCTTGAGGGCGCCGATGCGATAGTATCAGCCTTTAATGGCAATGGCTACAGCGATGGTGAGGCCTGGAAAAAAGGCGCCGACAGTATTCTGGAGGCAGTAAAGCAGGTGAATCCTAAGTTTATTCTCTTTGTTGGCGGTGCCGGCAGCCTGTATGTTGGTGCCGGAAAGCAACTGGTAGATACTCCGGAGTTCCCCGCTGCCATCTTCCCGAGCGCAAATGAGGCACGTAACCTGCTGAAAACTCTCGAGGAAGAGAAGTCTTTAAACTGGTCGATGATTTGCCCTCCGGCTGCTTTTGCCAGTGGAGAGATAAGCTTTGAGCGTAGCGGCAAATATCGTTTAGGCGGTAATGATGTTCTTTTCGATGCCAACGGAGCACCGGCCAACATATCTGTAGCCGATTTGGCTGTAGCCATTGTCGATGAAATCGAAAAACAGCAGCATGCCAAGAAACGCTTTACAGTGGCTGCTATCTAAAATAATTAAACAAAAACTATTATGAAAGAAATTAAGAAATTAGCAGAAGCAAAGAACTTCACAGCGGTAAATTTCGGTAAGTTGAGCGAACTGAACGAGTATGTTATGCCATTAGGTCCGGGCGTAGAGCTGAAGGGTAAGGTGTTCGGAGGTCAGGCTGTGAAAGCCGATGGTGGCGAATTTTCCTATCAAGTGTTCCAACCCGGTCAGGAAACGGGCTTCTACCACACCCATAAGCATCACGAGGAGCTTTACTTTTTCCTTTCCGGCAAGGGCGAATATCAGGTAGATGGCGAAACATTCCCCGTAGAAGAAGGCTCTGTGGTACGTGTTGCGCCGGCAGGAAAGCGCACTGTTCGCAACATTGGCGACACACCCCTTGTTATGCTTTGTGTGCAATATCGTGGCGGAACATTCACAGCCGACGATGCTGCCGATGGCGATATCCTTCAGGAACAGGTAGAGTGGTAAGGCAAAAAGAATGATATAGCAGGCTGCAAACAGCGCCTGTGTCATGATAAGAAGGTATCAAACTACATTGCGGGAGCAGTGTGTTTGATACCTTTTTTTATGTTGAACGGGGTTTTAGAAGGAATATCCGAAGCCGATGTAAGGGATAACGTGGAGGGTATGGTCGGTTTCGTAGTTATTGCGATTGTTCGATAAGTCTGCCGAAACAGGAATAAGCGGTGTGATACCTGCACGGAAAAGAAATCCTTTTTTCGATACATGACGATAACCTATATTGGCATATCCCAGCAACCCGAGGTTGGTTTGCTCGTGATAATCGTTTCCGGGTAATCCGTTATCTTCATAAACTCTTGCCTTATAGATGAGGAAAGAGGCTCCAAGACCAACTTCCAGATAGTTACGGCGTTTGCCGACAAGGTAGTTTATTTCGGCCGGAATGGTAAAAGCAACGTCGGTATCACTGTCGAAAAGGTTATCCGTTTGGGAAACGGTAATGCCTAATCCTACGCGATATCCCAGATGATTACCTTTACTGAAACGTGCATCGTAACTGGCATTTATACCAATCGACGGGCCAAGCAGCTCGCCATAAACAGCTCTCCGGCGGTCGTTTAAGGCATCGTCGGTCTGCGCGTGCGCAGAAAGCGAGCATATGGCAAGTAGCAATAGAAGAAACTTTTTTATAGGAAAAGATTTCATTTTGATAGAATTTAAATGTTAATGATAAGGCAAAAGTAACTTTTTTATTCAAAGCATGCAAGAAAAAACATGAAAAAGAATGGGATGTTGTATGTATTCTGCAGTCGTTTTTCCCCGTTACTTTAGGTTAATCTTTTTCAATAAAAGCCATGAAAGGGGGGAGGGAAACATTAAAACAGCTATCTTTGCAACCGAATTAATTAGTAAAAAGATGAAGAAACTATTTTCAGTTTTAGCAATGCTGGCGCTCTCGGCAGGCATGTTTGCCCAGAGCGATATAACCAAGTTTGAGGGAATTAAGGTGGATGGCACCAAGCAGTCGATGATAAATCAACTGAAAGCAAAGGGCTTTACCGAGGACGCTTCGGTGAATACCGACTTGCTGGGCAGGGTGAATAACCGCGATGTTTTTGTGGAAGTGCTTACCAATAACGATAAGGTATATCGTATTTGCGTAATCGATCAAAACCAGACCAATGCCGAAACGGCCATTGCCAACTATAACTCCTTGTGCGATAAGTTTGCCAACGACCCGCAGTATGTGAGCCTTCCTTTCAATCAGAAGCTCACAGCCTCTACCGAAGTGTTAAACCATCTTGAAGCCGGCGACAAGCAATATCAGGCTATTTTCTTCCAAAAGTCTGTTGCAGACAACCCGCATAACCAGATCGAGAAATATAAAAACAAGCCGGTTTGGTTTACAATCTACAAGGGGTCAGAGGGTTATGGCATCTCTGTATATTACGACAACACCTATAATCAGGACCCATCCAAGGCATTGAGGTAAAGATTTTTTCGGCTTATTTACCGAAACACAGGTAAGCATCTTTTATATTCCAAGGGGTATAGAAGGTGCTTATTTCGTATTTTTATTGTACTTTTGCAGTTGGTTTTCAAGATAATAACAAACAAAAACATTATGCAAATAGGAATAAATACCGACACTTGCATCAAGTGCGGTAACTGTGTAGCGGTATGTCCTGCACTCATCTTTCGTCAAAAAGAGCCCAAAACTCCCATCGATATAGCACGTCCGGAGACTTGTATCAAGTGTGGACACTGTGTAGATGTATGTCCTACCAACTCTATTAAGCATGAATTTTTCCCGTCGGAAACCCTTCATGACATCGATTATAGCAATATGCCGTCGCCTCAACAGCTTATGAATCTTATTCATTCGCGCCGTTCTAATCGCACTTTCCTTAACAAGGAAATACCTGCCGAGCATATCGACATGATGCGTGAAGCTGCTCTTTATGCTCCATCTGCTGCTAATAACCGCATGTTAGAGATGAATGTTATCTGTGATTCAGCCCGGATTGATGAAGTAATTCGTTTTACTATCGAGACACTTGAGGCAAAAACAGATGTGTTAGGACCCAAATATGTTCCTATTATACGTAGTGCTCGCCGTGCATATGAGAATGGTTTCGACCCTATTCTGCGCAATGCTCCCTACGTGATGGCCTTTGCGTCCGACTATAATTTCGGAACAATCGACTGTAACTTGGCCTATCAGAATGCTTCCTTAATGGCTCAGAGCCTTGGAATAAGTCAGGTTTATCTGGGTTTTGCCTATACAGCCTCACAGCTTGCCGACCCGGAGCGTGTAAAAGAAGTATTCGGAGTAAGGCAGAAAGTACAGGCGCTGATGGCCTTTGGGCTGCCTCGCCTGCGCTATAAGCGTTATGCGGAGCGTAGAGAATTGGGCAGATAGCTTTATCGGAGCAATATTATATATAGCAAAAGGGCATGTTTTCGTGAGTAAAACATGCCCTTTTGCTGTGTTATAGGTGCTCTTTTTACTGTGTGCTTTGTGCCAACTCCTCATGTGTTCTGTACTAACTCCTCATGTGTTCGGCATCAACTCACGGTATAATCCGGCCCTTTTTATCCTGCAAAAGAGTAGCTATAACGGACGAACAGGATGACGGTTGTTTCCCGATATGCTGTTATTCATGTAAATGGTTGGGGACAGGCCGCCTGCTTTCTTTTCGGCGAAACCGACTATTTCCCTATGGTTGAGACTTGTTTGCAAACAATTGTCGGGCGTTTTTCCAAAGTATCATCTCCTTATAAGGTCGTAGGTCGGGCTCCTCCGATAGGTAGGTTTCCATCCGTTTAAGGCTTCCTGTGAGCAGTTGTGGAGCCACGTAAGGATAATCGGAGCCATAGAGCAGATGGGAAGGAGAAGTGATGGCGAGTAACAATCGGACAGCTTCGGGAGAGTGAGAGCCGGCCAAGTCGTAGTAAAGAGCAGATAGGTTTCGCTCCCAATCGATTTCGCCCACGAGCTTCGTTTGCTGCATCACAGGGGTGAGCGACCTCATCCGGGGAATGGCAATGGGCAGATAGGCCCCACAATGAGGCACGATGACCTTCATGTTGGGGTATCGTGCCAGTACGTTACGGCTAATCATGTTGGCAACGGCACGTGTCGTTTCGGAAAGATATTCCTGCATGGCCAGTGGCGTTTGTGCCATTACCTGCGTATTTGTGGGCTCGGGCTTGTGCGGATGGAGGATAACCACGGCATGGCGTTCGCTCAAGAAAGCCATCAATGGGTCTAACTCGGGTGTGCCGAGATACTGCCCGCATACGTTGGTGGCCAGTTTTATGCCATCGGCATGCAGCGTATCGAGGGCATATTTAGCCTCTTCTATGGCCGCTGTTACGTCGGGCAGAGGTAAGGTGGCGCACCAAAGGAACCGGCCGGGATACTCTGTCTTGATGCGGGCAGCCTCTTCATTGAGGTGTCGGATTACTTTTTTACTCTCCCGAACATCTCCAAAATAAGGTTGCGGCGCGGCCAAGGTAAGTACGGAAGTTCGTACACCCGCCTCATCCATCCATCTTAACTGGCTCATTATATCCCATTTGGGGAGAGGAAAACCTTCGTCCAGCAGGGCATTATGCCGGGTAAGAACTGTTAAGTAGGATTGTGGAATGATATGTGAGTGTACGTCTATGACCATTTGTGCCGAGATATTATAAATGGAAGATATTGTCAGCAGGAAGGCAAGGAGCAGCTTTTTCATTCTTGTTTCATGGCAGGATTGGGGGTATTTTGAGGGGTATTGTTCGCCATTCGTTCGAAAAGCCTTGTCATGTTGCCTACATCCAAGGGGTTAAGGTCGTTCAGTTTCAGCGACTTTACCATCTTGGCAGTTTCCTGCTTGTAGCGCAGGAAATGCTTAGTATGGATGTGGTGCCGGTAGGCTTCGGGCGAAGCGTATATCTCCAAAATACGGAAATGAACACCGTTCTCTTTCAACCGGCATGGAAAAAGGCAGATAACACCGCTTTCTTCTTTTATGCTGGTTGCGGCAATCTCCCTTCCCGCTTTTATGTACTCCTCCAGATATTGAGGATAAACCTCGATATCGGCTATGCGTACTATTTCTGTCTGTGCCTTTGAACTGAAGGAAAACATGGCTATGATACTTGTCAGAATGAATGTTTTCATTACCTTTTACTCCATTGTGTGCTCCCAATCTCCACGGGTATCTACCCCCGTAGCATCGGCAAGCTGTTCCAGTTGTTCTACCTCTTGTTGCGACAATACCACTTCAGCAGCCTTGGCGGCCTCCAGTACATGGCGCTCTTTGGTTGCTCCAATCAGTGGCAGTGCCCCCTTGGCGATAGCCCATGCTATCCCTACCTGCGAACAAGAAATGTCGTGGCGCTCGCCGATAGCCTTCATACCGTTGGTAAGTGCCTCCAGTTTGTCAAGTACGGGATTGTAGCGTTTGCCTCGATCGCTCTCTGCCGGAAGCGGGTTTTCCTTATTGTATTTGCCGGACAAAGCACCTTGTTCCAGCACCATGTAAGCCCAGAACTGTATGCCATTCCGCTTGCAATAATCAAGAATACCACCCTTTTCGGATGAGCGGTACAGCAATGAAAAATGGTTTTGTACGGCCGAAATCTTAAAGCCTTCCTTGGCAAGGATGGCATTGGCACGGCTTATCTCGCTGAGATTATGATTGGAAACGCCGACATGCTTTACCTTTCCCGCCTTCAAGAGCGGAATCAGCTCGGGCGTCCAACGTTCCACATCCATTGGGTTATGAATCCAATAAATGTCGATATAGTCGAGCGCCATGCGTTCCATCGATGCCTCGGCCATCTTCTCGACGCTGTTACCATACATTTCCGCTATCTGTGGCGTAAACTTTGTGGATACGAGAACATCCTCACGCTTCCGGCTTTTTATAAATGTTCCGAGAATGCGTTCCGACTCTCCCATGCCATACACGGTAGCCGTGTCCCAAAGGTTAAGGCCGGCTTTCATGGCTGCCTGGAATACGGGGCGGAGTGTTTCCTCATCGGTCTTGTTGCCAAACACGCTGTCTCCACCAAAGGCTCCAGCGCCCCAAGCCCATGTTCCCAATGCTATTTTTGTTGTCTTCATCATTGTTTGTTTTGCTTTATTTTCTTGTTAATAAAATGAATGTTGATAGAGCGTTTCACTGTAAATACAGTTTTCTGCCGCAAAGGTACTCTTATTCCATTCTTTGGTGGCTAAATAAATTACGGAATAATCTACCAAAATCATGGTTATTTGTGGTAAAAAGAGTATCTTTACTACCATTTAAGGTTTATGAAATGGTATGAAACAGGTCTTGAATGTCAATTCGGTAAATGATTATACACGCTATGTCGGGGCGGAAGTTTTACATCCGCTTATCAGCGTTATCCATTACGATGAGCTGGAACACTGCAGGCATAGTTTGAACAATTACGGTGTATATGGACTCTTTTTAATGGAAGAAAGTCCTTATCGGTTGGCTTATGGGCAAGGCGTTTATAAGGCCGGCAGCCATTCCTTGCTCTGTGTGGCACCGGGACAGATGGGGGGAGTTTCGGATACGGGCGAGGAAATCCGGCTGAAGGGATGGGTACTTCTTTTCTCTCCACAGCTTATAGCCGGTACATTACTCGAACAAGCAATAGAGAACTATCACTTCTTTGCCTATTATCAGAGTGAGGCCTTGCGCATGCTGCCCAATGAATGGCATACATTGGTAACGTGTATGAAAATGATTCGGTACGAACTGCAGGCCCATGCGACAGCTCCCCGCCGGCGAAATATTCTTGTGGCATATCTGCAATTAGTGCTGGAATACTGCTATCGCTTTTATGAACGACAGTTTCATACGGAAGTTTTGAATGGGGATAATGACCTTCTGAAACGATTTAACAAGTTGCTTCACCTATATTATAAGGAAGACCGACAACGGAAATACGGCATTCCGACCGTGAAATACTGTGCACAGGAACTCTTTCTTTCTCCAAATTACTTTGGCGACGTTATCCACCGGCTCACGGGTGATACGGCTATCCGTACCATCCGGCGGTTTGTTATGCAGCGGGCACAGGCTCTGTTGGCCAACGGCAGTACGGTAACAGAAACTTCTTTTGCCTTAGGCTTTGACTATCCTCAGCATTTCAGCCGTCAGTTCAAAGCGTATTTTGGTATGTCGCCAAAGCAATATTTGCAGGATAAAAAGGGTACTGCTACCGTATAGTGCAGTTGGTTTATACCATAGTTATCCTTTTCCCCGGCCGTGTTATTTTATAAACCCGGAGGCAGGCAGGTGCATGCCATACGTGGTAAGGCGATGTTCGCGCGCGTATTTCAGGATACGCAGTCTGGCTTCGGTGGCCGTTTTGGGGTCCATGTCGAACGTTGGACAGGTGGTAGCTGTATTCAGTGCCGCTGTTTTTTGGCCGGTAGGGACAGGGACAAGCCTGCTTTTTCGGGGCAAGACGATGGCGAGCAGCGTTTTTATTGCCTACTTTTCAGTCTGCTTTCAAGGATTTTCCTTACCTTTGTCGGTATGAAGATAAAACTGAATTGGAAATACTTCCTCATTTTTTTTGTGGTGATTGGCGGGCTGTATTACATCACCCGCTCTTGGCTGGTTACGGCAGGAATAATGGTATTGCTGTTGCTTGTCGATGGTTTCCTGCGGGAATACGACAACAAAAAGAAGGCTGAGAAGCAGCTGAAGGATATACAGGATAAGATTAACCGGACGGAAGAAGCCGATAAGGCAGAGGAGTAAGCGTCGGGAAAAGGCAGTCGGCAGAACGCAAAGCACGGCTGCATAACCAAAACACAATGGAGAAACTAAAAGCATTATACGAGACATGGGCCGGCAAAAAGGCTGCCAATGTAGAGAAACTTGCCGGCGCGGGCAGCAACCGGCAGTACTATCGTCTTAGCAATGAGGACGGAAAAACCGTGATAGGTGTGGTAGGTACAAGCCGTGACGAGAACAAAGCGTTTATTTATCTGGCTAATCATTTTACACAACGGCGCCTCCCCGTGCCGAAAGTACTGGCTGTTAGCGATGACGAGATGCGCTATTTGCAAACCGATTTGGGCAATACCTCCCTCTTCGAGGCATTGAAAGGCGGACGTGTTGCAGGCGGACGCTATAACCTTCAAGAACAAGAACTGCTGAAAAAAACCATTCGGGAGCTGCCAAACATACAAATTCGCGGTGCTCTTGGGCTCGATTTCAACCATTGTTACCCACAACCGGAGTTCGATCAGGAGAGTGTTCTTTTCGATTTGAACTACTTTAAGTATTGTTTTCTGAAATCTACAGGGCTCGATTTCCATGAGTTAAAGCTCGAAGCTAACTTCCGTATGTTTGCCAAAGACCTCACTTCCGAGCAGATGGACGCCTTCCTTTACCGTGATTTTCAGGCACGTAACGTGATGATTGACGAGGAAGGCAACCCTTGTTTCATAGATTTTCAGGGCGGCAGGAAAGGGCCTTACTACTACGACCTTGCCTCGTTCCTGTGGCAGGCAAGCGCCAATTATCCATATAAGGTGCGACGTATGCTGGTAAAGGAGTATTACGAGAGCCTGAAACAATACACCGAAGTACCTTCGCACCGCCACTTTGTCAATCGTCTTTCGCTCTTTGTGCTCTTCCGTACATTACAGGTTCTGGGCGCGTATGGCTTCCGGGGCTACTTTGAACGCAAGCAACACTTTCTCGATTCCATTCCAAACGCTATTCAAAATCTTCGTGATATTCTGCAAATGGAGGGCAGCCACTTTCATTATCCTTATATGATGGAGATGCTGAAACGCCTCACCGAGCTGCCGCAATTTGCTCCTGTAATACCCGTAATGAAGCCGAGAGAAGACGGATTTAAGATAGCCAAAACCGATATTTATAAAGGAAACGTGCAGGATGGCCCTGCCACTTTCTCGAAATACGACGGGAAAGGACCGCTCGTTGTGCGTGTATTCAGCTTCTCTTTCAAGAAAGGAATACCCGAAGATACATCGGGGAATGGCGGAGGATATGTGTTCGACTGTCGCAGTACGCACAATCCCGGTCGTTATGAGCCGTATAAAAAGATTAACGGACTTACCGAACCGGTTATCCGCTTCTTAGAAGATGATGGCGAAATATTGGAGTTTTTAAAGCCTGTTTATGCGCTGGCCGACCATCATGTGATGCGTTATTTGCAGCGAGGATTTACAGATTTAATGTTTAGTTTCGGTTGTACGGGCGGACAACACCGCTCTGTTTACAGCGCACAACACCTTGCCGAGCACCTAAACCAGAAGTTTGGCATCGAAGTTCACATCTGTCATCGCGAGCAAGGGGTAAGGCAAGTGCTGGAAGCAAGAGTGTAGAGAGGGGCGGAAGTATTTCCTCGTAGCCCTTTAATCGGCTCTAAAGCAAGGAAAATTTGCCGATAATCGGCCCATGATGGGGCTAAAAAGTAGGAAAATAATGCTACTTTTGGTCCGATACCATATTAAAAAGCGGATGATAGTGCACCAAAGAGTAGGGGCATTGCGTAAAAAAATAAGTGATATAGTATAGGAAAAGTATGCGGTTTTATACCCGGAAGTAGATGTAAGAAGGGACTTGTTGAAACAATATTCGACTCACTGAACGGTGGTTTTACCCCAAGAAACGGATGTAAGGAGGGTATTTGTCTAATCTTATTAAGGTGAAATTCCGTTTTTTTGAGGCTAATTTACAGTGTAAAAGTTACTTTATCCTTTTGCTGTTCATAAATTAATCGTTAATTTTGCAGTATGATGCAAGCAATGATATTTGCAGCCGGACTGGGTACAAGGTTAAAACCTCTTACCGACACAATGCCAAAAGCATTGGTGAAAGTGGCCGAGCGCCCACTGCTGGAACATGTAATCGAGAAACTGAAAGGTGCGGGATGCAACCATGTTGTGGTAAATGTGCACCACTTTTCAGAACAGATAAAAGAGTATTTACAGTGTCATGACTTCGGAATGACTATCGATGTAAGCGACGAAACGGAGCAGCTCCTTGATACCGGTGGCGGTATTAAGCGAGCTGCTTCGCTGTTTGATACCTCCGTTCCCGTGCTTATCCACAATGTGGATATACTGAGCAATGTGGATTTGGCGGCTTTCTATGCCAAGGCGGGCGAGGAAAACAGCGCGGGAAAGATAGACGCGGTGCTGTTGGTAAGCGCCCGGATAACGCAACGTTACCTTATCTTTAACGAGGAAATGCGCCTCGTGGGATGGACGAATGTGGCTACGGGCGAGGTGAAATCGCCCGATGAGGCATTGCGGCAGCTCGCTTTCCATGCGCCGACAGCCGAAGCTCCCGACGCCCTGCAGCATGGTTACCACCTTTATGCCTTTGCCGGCATTCATGCGGTAGGGCAGAAAGTGTTCGATACAATGGTGGAAGAGCCGGAGAAGTTTCCCATAATGGACTTCTACCTGCGCCACTGTGGCAGACTGAACATACACGGCGAGCTGGCGAAAAACCTCCGTTTAATCGACGTAGGCAAGCTCGATACGCTGCACGAAGCCGAGCAGTTTGCCGCCTCTCTCTCCGTTTCTCCTGCAAAGGAGAGCCTTTGAAAAGCCGATGCAGTGCGGCAGCAGCACAACTTATGTTTGAAGAATCATTATTAATTTGTCCTCTCCTGATGGGCGTTGCCCGTTCTTTCCCCCTGTGGGGAGCGAGAGGGAGGAGCTTAATATCTTATATTAAATGCAACAGAAGATTATCATTCTTGACTTTGGATCGCAAACCACACAGCTGATAGGCCGTCGTGTACGCGAGCTGGACACCTTCTGCGAGATTCTGCCTTACAACAAATTTCCTAAGGACGACCCCTCTGTGATTGGTGTTATCCTGTCGGGCTCACCCTTTTCGGTGCACGACAAGGAAGCCTTTAAGGTGGATTTGAGTCAGTTCGTGGGGAAAATTCCCGTGCTGGGAATATGCTATGGCGCCCAGTTCATTGCCTATTCGGGCGGCGGAAAGGTGGAACGGACGGGTACACGTGAGTATGGTCGTGCCAATCTGGCGGCGGTGAATACCGAGAATCCCCTCTTTAAGGGCTTCGACCAGCATTCGCAAGTATGGATGTCGCACGGCGATACGATAACGGCCATCCCGGAAGATTGCGAGGTTATCGCCTCTACCCATGACGTGAAGTACGCTGCTTATGCCTCTACGACCCAACCGCTGTGGGCTGTTCAGTTCCATCCCGAGGTGTTCCACAGCACACAGGGCTTCGAACTGTTGCGGAACTTCGTGGTGGATATTTGCGGAAGCAGGCAGGAGTGGAGCGCAGCCTCGTTCGTAGAGAGCACCGTTCAGGAGCTGAAAGAACAGCTGGGCAACGACCGTGTTATCCTTGGCTTGTCGGGCGGAGTAGATTCTTCTGTCTGCGCCACCTTGCTGAACAAGGCGATAGGCAAGAACCTTACCTGTATCTTTGTGGATCATGGCATGCTGCGCAAGAACGAGTTTGCCAAGGTAATGGAGGCCTACAAGGGCTTGGGACTGAACGTGATTGGCGTCGATGCGTCGGAAAAGTTCTTCAAGGACTTGGAAGGAGTTACCGACCCGGAGCAGAAAAGAAAGATTATCGGCAGGGATTTTGTCGAGGTGTTCAATGCCGAAGCCAAGAAAATTACCGATGCAAAATGGCTTGCGCAGGGTACCATTTACCCCGATAGGATAGAGAGCCTGAGCATTACGGGCATGGTTATCAAGAGCCATCACAATGTAGGAGGCCTGCCAAAGGAGATGAAACTGAAGCTGTGCGAGCCGTTGCAATGGCTCTTCAAGGACGAAGTGCGCCGTGTGGGCTACTCGATGGGCATGCCCGAACGCCTTATCAAGCGCCATCCCTTCCCCGGTCCGGGACTTGCAGTGCGCATATTAGGCGATATAACAAAGGAAAAAGTGCGCATTCTTCAGGATGCAGATGATATTTATATCGAGAAGATGCACGACTACAAGATGGAAGATGGCTCGAGCCTTTACGACCATGTGTGGCAGGCAGGTACCGTTCTGTTATCTACTATCCGCTCGGTGGGCGTGATGGGCGACGAGCGTACCTATGAGCATCCCGTGGCTTTGCGTGCCGTAACATCGATGGATGCCATGACGGCCGACTGGGCGCATCTGCCTTACGACTTCCTTGCCGATGTGTCGAATACCATCGTGCGGAACGTAAAGGGGGTAAACCGTGTGTGCTACGACATCTCCTCAAAACCGCCTTCGACCATCGAATGGGAGTAAGCCGTTCGGCCGAACGGACAGAAATCGAAGGCGTACGCCTTACAAATACTGGGACAATCGTCCTCTGATGAATAAAGCCATATCTCTCACGGATATGGCTTTTATTTTGTTTTCGAAATAGCGGTAACCTGAAGTCTTGAATGATTGTTTTATAATGCGGCTGCTATCTTCCGAATACTATTGATGCGTTGCATGAAAGATTGGCTTCTTTTGGCCATTATCATGTCGTATTTGGTCTGCAAACTTAGCAGGGGCTCGGCATCAATGTCGAGGGCTGCGGCTATCAACAGTGCCAAATGGGTATTCAACGAACGTTTACCGTTTAACACCTCGTTCAGCAGCGACCCCGACACACCAATCTTTTGAGCAAGTTGTTTTTGAGAAATACCCCTGTATTCCAACTCGTCTTTAATAACTTCGCCCGGATGAGTAGGTTCAAACGGCTCAAGATTATTGGCTGTCATGTTATCGTCTATTCCTTGAATGTGTTTCATAATTCTGCCTCCTTATTTGTAATGGTTGCCTAAAGCTGCGATAAGGGAATTCACTGTTTGTGGCAAAGATAATGAATGAAGCCGGCATTTACAAATCCGTGAACAGAAAAACTTGCTGTCGGCACAGGCCTATCCATTCGTTATTAAATAAAAAAAGCCGCCCACAAATTGCTTTGCGGACGGCCGTTTATTCTTAGCTTAGCTTCTCGAACACTGTTCGATAGGCTATCCCGGGTCGTATTACTTCAACTCTGCGAAGTACTTGATAGTACGTACCATCTGAGAAGTGTAAGAGTTCTCATTGTCGTACCAAGAAACTACCTGTACCTGATAGCAGTCGTCACTGATCTTAGATACCATAGTCTGAGTAGCATCGAACAAAGAACCGAAGCGCATACCGATGATATCAGAAGAAACGATCTGATCCTCTGTATAGCCGAAGCTCTCTGTTGTAGCAGCCTTCATGGCAGCGTTGATACCCTCTACAGTAACGTCCTTACCCTTAACAACGGCGATAAGGATTGTTGTAGAACCTGTTGGAGTAGGAACACGCTGTGCTGAACCGATCAACTTACCGTTCAACTCAGGAATTACAAGACCGATAGCCTTGGCAGCACCTGTAGAGTTAGGTACGATGTTGCAAGCAGCAGCACGTGAACGACGAAGGTTGCCCTTACGCTGAGGACCGTCAAGAGGCATCTGGTCGCCGGTGTAAGCGTGGATGGTTGACATGATACCGCTCTGGATAGGAGCGTAAGCGTTCAAAGCTGCAGCCATAGGAGCCAAGCAGTTTGTTGTACAAGAAGCTGCAGAGATAACAGTGTCAGCTGCAGTTAAAGTCTTGTGGTTTGTGTTGAAAACGATAGTTGGAAGATCGTTACCTGCAGGAGCAGAGATAACTACCTTCTTAGCGCCTGCTGCAAGGTGGGCAGAAGCCTTCTCCTTAGATGTGTAGAAACCTGTACACTCAAGAACAACATCAACCTTATTAGCAGCCCATGGGCAGTTAGCAGCATCCTTCTCGGCAGAGATTTTGATCTCCTTACCATCTACGATGATAGAGTCCTCTGTTGCCTCTACAGTGTGCTTACCCTCGCCGAACTTACCGGCGAAGCCACCCTGTGCTGTATCGTACTTCAATAGATGAGCAAGCATCTTAGGACTTGTCAAGTCGTTGATTGCTACTACTTCATAACCATCAGCCTCGAACATCTGACGGAATGCAAGACGACCAATACGGCCAAAGCCGTTAATTGCTACATTTACCATTTTACTTTTTTGTTTATTAAGTTAAAATATTACGTGAATTATCTCTTTATTCTCTGCATGCAAAGATACCAAATTATTTCAACATTGAGAACGAAAGATGTCTTAATTTCGTCCTTAATTCCGCAACACTATAATTTAACTTTATTTATAAGTTCCTGAGCAACAAAAAGTTGCCCAGGATTTTGCCATGTCAGAATTTTCACTTATCTTAGTGTTGCAAAAAGAAAACAAGCAAAACTCTAATATGACAT